>CAWKIC010000026.1:0-64838 GCA_963849615.1 uncultured Bacteroidales bacterium | reverse complement strand
CTGGCTACCCTTTATACACATCTTTTTTGGAGGGATTTGGGGTGTTGATAAGTTAGTTTGAATTGTTAATATAAGTATCTGATATATCAATGTATTAGATTTGGTTGTTTTGTTTGTTTTTTGTATCTTAACTGCATGAAAGACAAACAGTTCGAAGGTTTTTTTAAAGAAATTCTGCCAGATTCAAGAATTGAAAAACGAGCAGAAAAAATTATGGTAGATATGTTAGATTTTGGTAACGTTGTAGTAAATAAATTCTGTCCGACAAGTACAGAAAAAATAGGAGCCTACAGGATGCTGGGAAACGACAGTATTGACCATAATGATCTAGCCAAGGGGGTGTACCGGGCATGTAAAAACAATGACCACGCAGTGCATATTGCTTGGTATTCAGGATACTACAGAGGTAAACTTCAGTCATCATATGGGCAGAATAACTGATGATGAAGATATTGGACCTGTTACAAAAAAGAACAATGCAGGCTTTTTTTGTCACCCTATGTTGGTAATAGATCCTTCTAATCAACTTCCCATAGGCATATCTTCCATAGATATATGGAACCGATCATGGGATAAGCTGAATAAGCATGAACGGGATTATCATAATCAGAATATAGAAGATAAAGAGTCATACAGGTGGATCACAAGTGCTGAAGAGACCAAAAAATTGCTCACAAAAGCATCTTGTCTTACAATTATAGGAGACAGAGAATCTGATATTTACGATGAGTTTGTGACAGTTCCTGATCAACGGACCCATTTATTGATCAGGTCAAAGATCAATAGAAAGTTGTGGGGAGAAGATCAAAATTTATTTGAAAAGTTAAGTTCTTCAGAGCAGAAGAGCAAGTTATGAGCTTGATATCCGCAATAATCGTAAAAGGGTAAAACGAAAAGCAAAGATGTCCTTAAAGTATGAGAAAGTAAAAATAAAACATCCTAAGAACAGACCTCTTGAGAATAAGCCAAGCTATGTTGAGATGTGGGCCATTGAAGCAAGAGAGCTCCCAGAGAGTGTACCTGGCAAAGAAGATCCTGTTTTATGGAGATTGTTAACAACACATTCAATTGAATGTGCTGAGGATGCACTTAAATGTGTTGAATGGTACAGTCAAAGATGGTTTATAGAAGAGTTATTCCGTGTTTTAAAGAGTAAAGGATTAGCTATTGAAGAATCTCAATTAGAGACAGGTGGAGGACTTAAAAAACTTGCTGTCATAGCTTTACAAGTAGCATTGACAACCATGACATTGAAATTATCACTCATCAAATACTCATAAGGTTAATGCGAATATTATCTTTTCAAAAGAACAATTACATTTTCTTTCAATTTATATGGAGAAGCTTGAAGGGAAAACCGAAAAGCTCAAAAATCCATATGAAAAAGGTTCTCTTCAATGGGCTACCTGGGCCATGGGAAGACTAGGTGGATGGAGTGGCTATCAATCTCAGGGACCACCTGGATATATATCATATTAAAGATGGAACTGATAGATTTTATGATAAGGCTGACGGGTTCCAAATGGCTTTAGAATACTTAAAAAGAAAAGATGTGTATAAAGGGTAGACTGCGTAGAGAGGGGGTGATAGCTTTGTGTAATAACTCTGTCATATTTTGTCTGAAAATGAAGCAATGGTCCTGGATCTCTTTGAAATCAAGTTTCTTTGATTTTACTACAAGAATAATTACGGCTCATAAATAATAGAATATCAATTAAGTATACCAAAGGCCTCCCCCTCTCTTTACGCAGTAGAGAGGGGGAAAAAGGGGGTGACCACGTGTGTAAATTACTAACGAAATATATTAATATCAATTAAATATACCAGGGGCCTCCCCCTCTTTACGCTAGTAGAGAGGGGGAAAAAGGGGGTGAGTACGTGTGTAAATTACTAACGACCCATAATCATATTAATATCAATTAAATATACCAGTCTATACGCTAGTAGGGGGGGGGAAAAAAGGGGGTGAGTACGTGTGTACAATACTAACAACCCATAATTATATTAATATCAATTAAATATACCAGGGGCATCCCCCTCTTTACACTAGTAGAGAGGGGGAAAAAGGGGGTGAGTACGTGTGATCCAGGAGCAATCTATTTCTTCTCCTTAACACCCTTTCGCAGGAAAAATCCCTTCTCAAGCCGCCCCACGTACTCACCCCCCCTGCCCCCTCTCTACTGCGTAAAGAGGGGGCGATAGCCCTGTAGATAATAATTACTTTAGGTAATTGAAAGAAGATAGTTTTCTATTTTGTTAATGACACTTTTTAAATCGACTAACTCCTCATTCTTAATTCGAAGGATATGCATTCCTAAATATTCTAACTCTTACCCAGGGCATCCCCCTCTTTACGCGTATAGAGGGGGAAAAAGGGGGTGAGTACGTGTGTACAATACTAACGACCCATAAATAAATAAATATCAATTAATTATACCAGGAGCATCCCCCTCTTTACGCTAGTATAGAGGGGGAAAAAGGGGGTGAGTACGTGTGTACAATACTAACGACTCATAAATATTTTAATATCAATTAAGTATACCAAAGGCCTCCCCCTCTTTACAGGGCCGAGCGTTAAAAATTTGCCCGGTGGGCAAATTTAGCGAAGGAGCCAGCCTGCGCTTAGAGAGGGAAAAAGAGGGGGTGAATACGTGTGTACAATACTAACGACCCATAAATAAATAAATATCAATTAATTATACCAGGGGCATCCCCCTCTTTACGCTAGTAGAGAGGGGGAAAAAGGGGGTGAGTACGTGTGTAAATTACTAACGACCCATAATTATATTAATATCAATTAAATATACCAGGGGCATCCCCCTCTTTACGCTAGTAGAGAGGGGGAAAAAGGGGGTGAGTACGTGTGTACAATACTAACGACCCATAAATATTTTAATATCAATTAAGTATACCAAAGGCCTCCCCCTCTTTACAGGGCCGAGCGTTAAAAATTTGCCCGGTGGGCAAATTTAGCGAAGGAGCCAGCCTGCGCTTAGAGAAGGGGAAAAAGGGGGTGAGCTACGTGTGTACAATACTAACGGCTCATAAATAATAGAATATCAATTAAGTATACCAAAGGCCTCCCCCTCTTTACAGGGCCGAGCGTTAAAAATTTGCCCGGTGGGCAAATTTAGCGAAGGAGCCAGCCTGCGCTTAGAGAGGGGGAAAAAGGGGGTGAGTACGTGTGGGGCATCCCCCTCTTTACGCTAGTAGAGAGGGGGAAAAAGGGGGTGAGTACGTGTGTACAATACTAACGACCCATAATTATATTAATATCAATTAAATATACCAGGGGCATCCCCCTCTTTACGCTAGTAGAGAGGGGGAAAAAGGGGGTGAGTACGTGTGTACAATACTAACCACTCATAAATATATTAATATCAATTAAATATACCAGGGGCCTCCCCCTCTTTACGCTAGTAGAGAGGGGGAAAAAGGGGGTGAGTACGTGTGTACAATAACTAACGACCCATAAATATATATATAATATCAATTAAATATACCAGGGCATCCCCCTCTTTACGCTAGTAGAGAGGGGGAAAAAGGGGGTGAGTACGTGTGGGGCATCCCCCTCTTTACGCTAGTAGAGAGGGGGAAAAAGGGGGTGAGTACGTGTTTACAGGTACCAGGTATTCCTCAGATCTTTTCTTTGAGAAGGATCTGACGGAGTTCATTTGGAGTTATCCTTTCCCTTGCCTCGCCTGCTTCGGCTACGGTTATTGTACCCGATTCCTCTGATACGACAATTACCAGCGCATCAGTATGTTCTGAAATGCCCAGAGCGGCACGGTGCCTCATACCGAAATGCGAGGGAAGCGACACCCTGTCGGTGATAGGCAAAGGGCAGCGGGCTGCAAATATTTTGCCGTCCTCAATTAAAACTGCTCCATCGTGCAATGGAGAATTTTTAAAGAAAATAGTTTCGAGAAGTTCTGCGCTAATCTCTGCATAGAGTTTTTCTCCCCCTTCTGAATAAATATCGAGGCTGCTTTTCCTTCCAAGAACGATAAGGGCTCCGGTTTTCTTGGAGGCCATTGATTCGGCAGCCCTGACAATCTCCTCAGCTTCTTTCGGATTACTCTCTTCATCTTCGACGACGGAAAATATTTTTCCGAACGAAAATCTTCGCCTGCTCATATATCTGTTCCCTATAACAAGCAGGAACCTCCGCACCTCCTGCTGGAATACGATTATGAGGGCAATAACCCCAACGCCAATTACCTGGCCGAGTAAAGCGCTTATCAGCTCCATCTTGAGAGCTTTGACCAAAAGCCAGAACATGTAAATAAAGAAGATGCCGATAAAGATGCTCAATGCTGCAGTCCCTCTTATAAGCTTATAAAGCTGAAAGAGAATAAATGCCACAAGGAAAATATCTATTATATCCAGAACCTTGATATCAAGCACCATTTTACAGATCAATAAAAGGTAAAAATATGAAAACCTCCGAAATAATCAGAATAAAAATCAGGCGCCGTCAAATTCCTGTCCCGGGTTTCGCTTAATTAACTGATTTTTTAAGCTGCTCCACAAGTTTTACAGCCTGGACCGCCTCTTTAACATCATGAACCCGCAGAATATCGCATCCATTCATCAAAGCAATGGTATTCAAAACGGTGGTCCCGTTAAGAGCCCCTTCCGGTGTTGTTTCAAGTGTTTTCCAGATCATTGATTTCCGCGACACACCTGCCAGCAATGGAAGTCCTGCAACTGAAAAATCACTTAAGCTATCCAGTAACTTGAAATTATCCTGTGTGGTTTTACCGAATCCGAAGCCGGGATCCAGGATTATATCTTTTACACCCATTGAATGCAGCCTGTAGATCCTTTCTCCAAACCACCTGAGAATATCAGCAACCACATCATCATAAACCGGACTCTTCTGCATGCTGGCCGGTTCACCCTGCATGTGCATCAGGATATACGGAACTTCAAGCTCTCTGACATAGTCGAACATCTTCGCATCCGACTCTCCGCCTGAAATATCGTTTATTATTCCGGCCCCGCATTCCAGGACAGCCTCCTTTGCTATCTCAGCCCTGAATGTGTCGACAGAAATAATAACATCCGGAAATTCACGGTTAATGGCTCTGATTGCTTTAAGTACCCTGTTTTTTTCTTCATCGATCGAAATGTTTTGCGCTCCCGGCCTGGAGGAATAACCTCCGACATCAATAATGTCCGCGCCGTCAATAATCATCTGCAGTACAGCTTTTATTATGCTTTCGTCGTCAGTATACCGGCTCCCCGGGTAGAATGAATCAGGAGTTGTATTCACAATCCCCATTACCTTTGGAACCGAAAGATCAAGGAGTGTTCCATTAACGTTGATGTATCGCACCTTTAAATCCATGCCAGGTTTTTTTATTCATCTAATTTAACTGATTTAACTTTTAAAATTCAAGTACTTTGTGAATCCTTTGTGAATCCTTGTGCTCCTTTGTGTGACTTTGTGGTAAAAAGAATAACCACTAAGGGTCACAAAGGTTGTCACTAAGGTAACACAAAGGAATACAATAAAATAAACAATTATGGATTAAACAGGTTAAGTTACAATGCATCGGCTGGGAAATCAAAAGTAACTCGTTCATTTTTCACCCCTAAATCCCCTAAAGGGGACTTATTGATTAACAAAAACTTATGGAACCCCCTTTAGGGGGCAGGGGGTAATAGGGCAGTGCAGTGATTGCAATCATGCTTACCAGGGATCACGAAAGTACTCCGGGGATTGCAGTTATAAAAAACTGAACATAAGTTTCCTTCTTTGACAGGGCATTATTACTTTTGTACCGAATGAAATCAGAAATCAATGAAGCTTTTTGTAATTGAGGGGGTTGATGGATCAGGAAAATCAACACAACTTAATCTTTTAAAAGATTTTTTAGCTCAAAAAGGCTTTGAATGCAAATATCTGCACTTCCCCAGGACTGATTCACCCTACTTCGGAGAATTAATTGCCAGGTTCCTCAGGGGCGAGTTTGGCAGCCTTAAGGATGTCGACCCGTACCTGGTTGCAATGCTTTATGCCGGCGACCGGAAAGATGCCGCACCTTTAATATCCGGCTGGCTCAAAGACAAAAAAATTGTCCTCCTTGACAGGTACACCTATTCAAATATTGCCTACCAGTGTGCTAAAATTGAAGATCGCGTGTTACAGGAAAAGCTGATGGAATGGATCATATCGCTTGAGTTTAACCATTTTGCAATACCGAAGCCCGACCTGAACATCTTTCTTGACGTACCAATTTCATTCACCGGACAGAAATTATCCTCCTCCCGATCAGGAACCGACAGGGATTACCTTAAAGGCAGCAGGGATATTCATGAAGGAAGCCTTAACTTCCAGAAAAAAGTAAGAGATATCTACCTGAAGGTCGCAGAAACCGACAATCGCCTGGTTGTCGTAAACTGCAGCGGAAGGGAAGGGAAAATGTTGTCGCCGCAAGCTATTTCGGAACTTATCCTTAAAATAATCACCGATAAAAAACTTATTTGATGAAGATCGCATGGCTGATTTCCAGGGTAGTAACCGGACTCGTATTTATGTTTTCGGGGATCGTGAAAGCTGTCGATCCGCTTGGTTCTACATATAAATTCCAGGATTATTTTCAGGCTTTCGGCATGGATTTTTTGCTGCCCCTTGCTCTTCCGCTGGCGATTTTGCTTTGTACTGCAGAGTTTGTATCAGGTTTTGCGGTTTTATCGGGTTACAGGCAGAAGACCGGAATCTGGGGAGTGCTTATCCTTATGCTGATATTCACACCCCTGACACTGGTTCTGGCCATCAACAATCCGGTTTCCGATTGTGGTTGCTTCGGCGATGCAATCCATCTCACCAACTGGCAGACTTTCGGGAAGAATATTTTCCTGTTGATCTTCACTTTGATCCTGTTTGCCGGAAGAAAGAATGTTGCGGTTCATTTCAGCCCGGTTAAGGAATGGACATTAATTTCCGGATTAGCCGTTCTTTTTGTTGTTTTCTCCCTCCTGAACCTGAAATATTTACCCCTGCTCGACTTTCTGCCTTACAAAACAGGGAATAATATACCTGAGCAAATGACTATTCCTGAGGGAAAGCCTGTCGATGAATATAAAACAACATTTATATATGAAAAGGAGGGCCAGACGAAGGAATTCACGCTTGAAAATTATCCTGCCAATGATTCAACCTGGAAATTTGTTGACCAGAAATCTGTACTGATCAAAAAGGGGTATCTTCCTCCGGTCCATGACTTTGTCATCACAACCGCTGAAGGAGAAGATATAACCGGCAGAATACTTGGCAACGAGGGCTTTACTCTTCTTATGATCTCAAAAAAGCTTGAGGAGGCGGATCCTTCCCGGCTTAAAACCGGATTTGATCTTGGAGCTGCCTGTCTCTCAGCGGGAATTGATTTTTATACTGTGACCTCGTCCGGAACCGGCCTTTTAAAAGACTACAATAATGGCCTGTCAATCTGCAGCGCTGATGAAACGACCCTGAAAACAATTGTTCGTGCAAACCCCGGCTATCTTCTCCTCAGGGCCGGAACCGTGGCAGGAAAATGGTCGTGGGCAGGTATACCATCCGCAGAAGAGTTTAAAGGTTACGTTTCGGGCAAAGACGTTGAAAAGGCTGATAACAAAAGCCCGGTCCTGATCGTTTATACTGCGGTTCTATCATTAATGGTACTACTTTTGTTGATAAGTTCTTTTTACAGGAGAAAACAGGGTTCTTCAGAAAAGTGATATTTGTAACCGTATTGATTTACAATGATATTTCTATCAAATTATTTATTTATTTAACCATTATGAGAAAAAAAATTGTTGCCGGGAACTGGAAGATGAACATGGATCTGGCTGAGGGACTAAAATTTGCAGAGACAGTTAACGCTTATTTTGTTACCAGGCCTCCTGAGGCTGAAGTTATCCTGTGCACCCCTTTTATCCACCTTGCAGGTGTTTCTGAAATTTTAAAGAAAAGCAAGGTGTTGTGCGGCGCTCAGAACTGTGCATCAGAGCCGGCAGGCGCCTTTACGGGAGAAGTCTCCCCGCAGATGATAAAAAGCACCGGGGCAGGGTATGTTATTATCGGCCACTCGGAAAGAAGATCATACTATCATGAAGACGATAAGATCCTGAATAAAAAAACGGTACTTGCCCTGACTGCCGGACTGAAAGTTATATTCTGCTGTGGTGAGGTGCTTCAGGAGAGAGAATCCGGGAAATATCCTGCTGTCGTGAAAAAACAGGTTGAGGAAGGCTTATTTAATATTCCTGAGGCAGAATTCAAAAAAGTAGTAATTGCTTACGAACCTGTATGGGCTATCGGGACCGGTCTGACGGCAACCCCAGACCAGGCACAGGAAATGCATAAATATATCCGTGGTCTTATAAAGGAAAAATACGGGGATGACTGTGCAGAGAACCTGACGATACTCTATGGCGGAAGCGCCAAACCTTCGAATGCAAGGGAGTTGTTTTCAAAGCCTGATGTAGACGGAGGATTGATCGGCGGAGCATCATTGAAAAAGGAAGATTTCTGCGCTATAGTCGAATCATTCTAATTAAATTGTAAATGGCAGGAAGGCTCCTGATATCCGGATTCACATTCCTTTTTTTAACTGCCGGAACATTGTTTCCACAGGTAAAGCCCGTATTTAGCGGTGAACCTGAGAAATACCGTCAGGAGCTTACGTCATTAATGGGAACGGGCCTTAACGGGGAACAAACATCCAATCTCAATCTATTTCTGGCAAAATGGGATAGCACCGGTATCAACATTAACATTAAACGGTTGACAATTAATATATCAAATCAGCTGGTCACAAGGCAGATGAGAGGTGTTCCACACTTCAATCAACTCCTGAAGACAATTTATGCTTTTACAGAATCCAACATTAGTTCCGATCTTTTTGACCGCTGGCTTACAGGGCTAAGCGAAATGCTTTTCAAGCCTGAATTAACAAATGATAATATAATGAGGTACATTCAGAATACAAATTATCTGATAAGTGAAAATGTACTTTATTATTCAGGATCAGTCAGATGGAAAGTAAAAAATGTTGTTCCTGTTCTCATTTATGATACAGTCTTTAAAGCAATTTTGAGAAACGCCACACTTACCTGTTACTCTCAGAGAGACAGCACTGAAATTTACAACGTTTCAGGAACATTCTATCCTTCACTTGAGCAATTCAGGGGCACGGGAGGCACTGTTACCTGGGAGAAGGCAGGTTATGCCGGAGTGGATGTCTTCGCAACTCTGGGAAAGTACACTATCAATACTACAAAGAACGGCTTCACGTGCGACTCGGCAAGACTAAGTCATAAAGGCTATTTTAAGGAATCTGTTTACGGCGTTCTGAGCGATCAGGCTGTAAGCATCATAAGTAAAGAGAAAGCAGTATTCCCTCATTTTGAAACCTATACCAGGAATTTCAGGATCCGGAACATCTTTAAAGATGTAGACTATGAAGGCGGCCTCTTATTCGAAGGGGCAAATGTTAAAGGAATGGGTGAAAGAAGTATCCCAGCAACCATGAGATTTTTCAGAAATGATTCCCTCTTCATCAAAATTACCTCCAATGAGTTTGTCTTTTCAGGCAGTGGTCTGAATGGCCAGGAAACAGCTGCAACCCTCTACCTCGAAAAAGACTCCATATTTCACACAAACCTGGGATTTTCATTTAATTCGGCCGCCAGGCAGGTGAACCTCTTCCGGACAAACAATCCGGTTTCGCCGAGTCCTTACTTCAACACCTTCCACAACCTTGACATGTATTTTGAAAGCCTCTCGTGGGATATGAACAGTACGAAGGTACTCATATCAAGACCGCGGGGAGCAGCAATGGGTCAGGCTCTGTTCCAGTCCGTCTCTTTTTTTAATGCTGACTATTTCCTCAACCTGATGAATCTTGATAATTATCATCCGTTAACAAGATTAAAGCAGTTTGCTGAATATTATTATTCCACAACATTTCCGGTAAGTGAATTTGCAAAATGGCTGAACAAATCTGAAGATTATGTTATCGGAATGTGCATCGACATGGCTAACAAGGGATTCGTGTTCTATGACAGAGCCAATCGTGAGGTTACCCTGAAGGACAAGATCACGGACTATATCGATTCTTTCTCCGGCAAAATTGATTATGATGTGCTTTCTATCTACAGCGAAACAAAAGCACCGGTCGATAACGCGGTACTCGATCTTAAGACTTACGGGCTGACAGTTAACGGCGTTAAAAATGTATTCCTGAGCGATTCACAGAAAGTTGCAATATACCCCTATAACAGGCAGCTTACAATTCTAAGGAACAGAAGCTTTAAATTCGACGGGGTGGTTGAGGCAGGCCTCTTCACAATATTCGGTCACAATTTTCAATTCAGCTATGATACTTTCAAGATAAGGCTGACTAATATAGATTCAATAAAAGTGGCGGTCGAGACGGATAAGAAAGATGCTTTTGGGAATTCCCTGATTCGTGATATAAACAGTATGATCCAGCTCTCAACCGGTGAACTCTATATTGACGACCCTAAAAACAAATCGGGGTTAAAGAGTCTTGCCCAGTATCCCATTATAAATGCCACTGCATACTCTTACATTTTCTATGACAGCATACCCGGGATGGAAGGGATTTACAAGCGAAAGGATTACTTTTTCAGAGTCGACCGCTTTTCGTTTGAGAACATAGACCACTATACGCAGGGTGATTTTAGCCTTTCCGGTGAGTTTTTTGCCGGGAATATATTAAAGCCCATGAAGCAGTACCTTACTGTTCAGGAGAACAATTCACTTGGTTTTAATATGGATATCCCAAAGGAAGGAGTCGATCTTTATGACGGCAGGGGGAGATTTTATGATTTCATAAAAATGTCGAACAGCGGACTTACTGGAAGAGGGACCCTTAAACACCTGTCGTCAACAACTGTATCTGATGACTTTAAATTCTATCCCGATTCGATGCTGACGCATGCTGCTACCTTCAATCTTACAAATGACGGTTCGGGATTATATCCTGAATTGAAGAGTGAGGACGTCAGGATAAAATGGCTGCCATGGGAAGATCAATGGCTGGCTTATAATTCAGCAGGTAAGAATTTTGATATGTTCGAAAACAAGACTGCCCTCGACGGGAGCCTTAAACTCTCACCCTCGCGGCTTAGCGGGACGGGCATTCTAAACACTCCCGATTCAAGGATCAACTCCAACTCCTTTTCCTTTACTTCAAATTCCATCAGGGCCGATACTGCTGATTATACCCTGAAATCGCCTTCAACAACCGGTTATGCCTTTATTGCTGAAAATGCAAATCTGGATATCAATTTTGACAGTAAGGTAAGCCGGTTCCGTCTTAATACCGATTCTTCGGTGGTTAAGTTCCCCGAGATCCAGTATATATGTACAATGACTGATTTCGAGTATGATATGAACAACAGGATACTGAATATGGAGCAGAAGGGAAAAACCGCATCTCCGGGGCTGATCCCTCCCGATAAGCTACTCAGAATAAACAGGAACGAAGTTTCAAAACCAACTTTTTTTGCCACTAACAGCCTGAGCGACACCATAGCTTTTACCTCCCTGAAGGCAAAATACAATGTTGACAAGGAATTTATTGAAGCCGAAAATATCAGTTATATCCCAATTGCCGATGCCCTGATCCAGCCTGAAAACGGCAGGATCACAATCGACAGGAGGGGGAAAATAGAGAGACTCAGGAATGCATATATTGCAGTAAACAACCGCCATCTGCTTCATTCTGCAGACATCGATATTGAATCAACAAAGAGATATTCGGGCAGCGCTGTCTATGATTATGTTCAGGAGAATAATGAAAGGATGCCTGTCAGGTTTCCGGAGCTCACTGTCGACACACTGACAACCAGCGCCAAAGGTTTCATTGCTCCCGAACAAAAATTCATGCTCAGTCCGGCCTTCTCTTTTGCAGGTGATGTTTTTCTCTCGGCAAGGACAAGCGAATTGTTGTTTACGGGATCGGCAGGCATTTTACACGACTGCAGTGCAATTAAAAGCTACCCGGTAAAATTCAAGTCGCTCATTGATCCGAAAAATGTCATGATCCCGTTAACTGAAAAACCACGCGATTCGAACGATAACCTGGTGGTTTCCGGGTCATATATAAATATTGATTCGGCTATTGTTTATCCCGCCTTCCTGTCACAACAGAAGGCGTGGACAGACATCGGCCTTGTGACTGCCAACGGGGTGCTCTATTACAACAAGGCAAAAGGGACTTATCAGATCTCCTCCCTTGAAAAGGTAGCCAATCCGGCCATGAACGGGAATATGGTTTCGCTTGCCAGAAATCTTTGCACACTGTCGGGTGAAGGGAATCTTAATTTCGGCGCAAACTTTGATCTTGTCAGGATGGCTGGTGCGGGAAGCTTTGTTCAGACAGCTGACTCAGGTAAAATTGATATCAAGGCAATTCTTGCGTTCGATTTCTATTTCTCAGCCGATGCACTAAAGATCATGAGTGACGAGTTCAGAACGATGCCAACCCTCAAACCGGTTAATATGAACTCCGATTTCATAAACAAAGGAATGATTGATCTACTTGGCACCAGCGCGGCAACACAGCTTAAAACAGAAACCGACCTGTTCGGTCTGTCAGGCAATCTGCCAAGGGAGTATAACTATGAAATTCTTCTTAATGAGGTTAATCTCAGCTGGAACGAAACGACATCTTCATTCAGATCGAAGGGGAAGATCGGATTAGGGTTTATTGGCAGCCAGCCAATGAATATTTATGTTGACGGCTTTATTGAAATCCAGCGGAGAAGGACTGGCGATCTGATTGATATTTATCTGAAAGCTGATGAATCGACCTGGTATTATTTCTCATACTTTAAGGGTATAATGATGGCTAAGGCAGCAAATAACAATTTCAATACCCTGATAACCAACCTGAAAGCCAAAGACAGGAGGCACCCCGATTCATCGGTCAAGGTACCCTACACTTATATGATAGCAGTTGAGGACAGGCTCGGCAGATTTCTCAGACGCATGGCAGGAGACAATGTTGATGATATTTCCCCACTTGATAATCTAATCAGGTGATTGTTAGTAATTTCACAGCACATTCAGATGCAGATATTTTATGCCACCGAAGTTAAGGGGTCGGGTTGCGTCCTTGACCCAATCGAGTCGGGACATTGTGTAAGAGTATTAAGGATGAAGAAGGGAAGTTCCGTAACGCTTGTTGACGGAAAAGGTAATCTGTATGAGGGATTTATAAGCGATCCCAACCCTCATGGATGCGAAATAACAATTACGGAAACCAAAAAGGACTTTGAGAAAAGGGATTACAGACTCCATATTGCAATTTCGCCATTAAAAAATTATGACAGGTTTGAATGGTTTGTCGAGAAAAGCGTTGAAATAGGCATTGACGAGATCACGCCCATCCTGTGCAGGAATACTGAAAAGCCCGGAATAAAGGCTGACCGCATCAACAATATAATTATTTCAGCCATGAAACAGTCGGTCAAAGCTTTCAGGCCGGTTCTGAACCAAATGGTCACTTTTGAAGAATTTCAGGATCTTGATCTTCCGGGGAACAGGATGATCGCACATTGCAGGAAAAGTGAAAGAAGCCGTATCGACCAGGTCTGCAGAAAGGGTGAAGATGCCGTAATACTGATAGGTCCGGAAGGAGATTTCACCGAAGAAGAGGTCGCCAGGGCCGTGAACAACGGGTATAAGCCCGTACACCTGGGGATGAGCAGGTTAAGAACAGAAACGGCAGGTATCTGTGCCTGCCATTCCATATATTTCATTAACCAGTGATTCTAATCAGCTGCCTTTTCTTCTTCCTGGTTTATTCCCTTTTCATCATCCCCCGCTTCCCCCTCCTCTACCGTTCTGGAAGTCCATCTGCCAGATCTGCGAAGAGCCTGATCGATAATATATTCGATCTGTCCGTTTGTGCTGCGGAATTCATCAGCAGCCCACTTCTCAACGGCTCTTAGCTTTCTGGGATTAATCCTTAGAACAAATGGCTTTTTATCGCTCATAATCAAGAATGTAAAGTACCTGCGTTAACTACCGGGGTAGCATCCTTATCAGAGCACAGGACAACCATAAGGTTGCTTACCATCGCAGCTTTCCGTTCCTCATCGAGTTCGACGATCTTCTTATCTGAAAGCTGTTCAAGAGCCATCTGTACCATTGATACTGCTCCCTCAACAATTTTGAATCGTGCCGCGACAACAGCAGTAGCCTGCTGACGCCTTAACATGGCATTTGCGATCTCTTCGGCATATGCAATGTAATTTATTCTGGCTTCGATAACTTCAATCCCCGCAATTATCAATCTCTCACGTATCTCCCTTTCAAGTTCATCATTGACCTCTTCCCCACCGCTGCGAAGGGTCATCACTGCATCGTGATCCTCCAGATTGTCATATGGATACAATCCTGCAAGTTTCCTCAGGGCAGCATCGCTCTGCACAAGAACAAAATGCTGGTAATCGTCCACCTCAAATACAGCCTTATATGTTTCCGCAACCCGCCATACAAGGACGAACCCTATTTTAATCGGATTCCCCAGTTTGTCATTTACTTTAATCGGCTCGCTGTCGAAATTGCGGGCACGGAGGGATATTTTCCTCTTGAGGTAAAAAGGATTTACCCAGAAGAAACCATTATCCCTGATTGTCCCATGGTATGCTCCAAAGAGGACCATTACGCATGATCCGTTAGGTTCCACGATTGTGAAGCCAATAAGTGTCAGCACTGTTAAAAGTGACATAACAGCTCCCAGCCAGATAATGTCGCTGTTAAATGCGATAATAGTTCCGCCAATGAGCAATACTGCAGCCAGAGTAGCCAGATAACCTGACACAGGTCGAACAATAGATTCGTTTTTCATAGCTTTATGATATTATTTTAATATTACAAATATATCATTTTGATTTTACAAAAACAAAAAAAACGCAGGAAAAATTTCCTGCGTCCGTTGATTCTTTAATGTTTGCTCCTGACCCGCTTTATTAAACGGTCTGTAAGCTTTTTCCCCGGAACTGGTTTAACCTGTCTGAGGAGATCTATCACATCGTGAAATTGCGGGTAAAAACCCCAGGCATCGTCGTAGATGTCTATTTCATCAGTTGAAATTTCAGGATATGAAAGAAAAGGAGTAAAATTTGTTCCCATAGGCTTGTTCATGTATTATTTAATAGAAAACGCCCGATGGGTTCAAAAATTGTATTATTATCAGTTAAATGTGAGTGATATTTTTTTCTCTTCCATCATTTTCCTCATATTAATGAGGGCATATCTCATGCGTCCAAGTGCCGTATTAATGCTAACTTCCGTAATATCAGCAATTTCCTTGAAACTCAGGCCTGAGTAGTGTCTGAGGATAACAACTTCCCTCTGATCGTCAGGGAGCTGACTGATCAGCATCCTGATATCCTTCTGGATTTGTTTCTTGATAAGATGATCTTCAATGTTCGATTCGGCAAACTTCCTGGAATTAAACAGATCTGATTCATAATCGTCGTTTGAAACGGTGTTGAGTTGTTTGATCCTGCGAAAATGGTCTATTATTAAGTTGTGGGCAATTCGCATAACCCAGGAAATAAATTTCCCGTTGTCGTAATACTTACCAGATTTAACCGACTGGATCACTTTAAGGAAAGTGTCCTGGAAAAGATCTTCAACAAGAGCCTGATCGCGAATATAAAGGCTTATATAAGCGTAGACTTTGTTTTTGTGACGGTGGATTAGTGTTTCGAAACAGGTTTGCTCACCTTTTACAAACTTCTCAATAAGTTCGTAATCGGACATCATTTTCTTCATAGCTCTCTCTTTTTAATTTGGTTTAAAGAGTAGAGTTGTTGAATAGGCAATCCTGGTTTTTGGTTAATAATGAGTACAAAGAAAGTAAAATATTTTTAATATGAAAGCATTACTTTTGATTTTTACGAAAAATTTTAAAAAAAGTTTCAAAATAAGTTATGGAAGGGAATATTGAGATCAGAGGAGCAAGGGTTCATAATCTGAAAAATATAAGTCTCAGCATACCAAGAAACAGGTTTATCGTAATTACGGGAGTTTCAGGATCAGGGAAATCGTCTCTTGCATTCGATACAATCTATGCCGAAGGGCAGAGAAGGTACGTTGAGAGTCTTTCATCGTATGCACGGCAATTTCTGGGCAGGATGAACAAACCTGATGTTGATTTCATAAACGGGATCCCGCCTGCCATTGCAATAGAACAGAAGGTAAACTCACGGAATCCGCGGTCGACAGTCGGATCTTCCACTGAGATCTATGATTATCTGAGGCTTTTGTTTGCGCGGATCGGCAGGACTTTCTCGCCTGTCTCGGGAAAAGAGGTTAAGCGTCACAGCGCCGACGATCTCGTTAACTACCTGACCTCCCTCCCGGAGGGTACAAAAGTAGTTATTACCTCACCCGGGACCATCCCTGAAACCATTAAAATGCAGGAATACTTCTCATTTCTTGTAAAACAGGGATTCAGCCGCCTGGAGGAAAACGGTGAGCTGATCAGGATTGACGGCCCGGTTGATGAACACATGTTCAGTCCCTGCCAGAAGGTTAATATTGTGATCGACCGGCTGGTTACCAGCCACGATTCAGATAACATGAGCCGGTCAGCTGATTCAGCCCAGACAGCATTTCAGACAGGTAAAGGACATTGTCAGGCTGTTGTTTTTGGAGACACCGGGCTGATAAGAGAAAATTTCTCTGTCAAATTTGAAGAAGATGGAATTGAATTTGAGGAACCGTCAGAATATTTTTTCAGTTTTAACAATCCCATTGGTGCATGTCCGGTTTGTGAAGGGTATGGAAAAATAATTGGCATTGATGAGAATCTTGTAATACCCGACCAGAATCTTTCTGTCTTTCAGGATGCCATTGCCTGCTGGAAAGGGGAATCGATGAAAAAATGGAAAGAGCGCCTGGTATCAAGCGCCGACCTGTTTAACTTCCCCGTACATAAACCCTATTATCAGCTTACCGATGAGCAGAAACAGCTTATTTGGAAGGGGAACAGGTATTTCTACGGGCTGAACCGGTTCTTTGAACATCTCGAAGAAAAGAAATACAAGATCCAGTACAGGGTTCTGCTGAGCCGTTACCGTGGTAAGACAATCTGTCCGGAATGCAAAGGGAACAGGCTGAAAAAAGAGACATCGTATGTAAAGGTATCGGGAAGGACAATACAGGAGCTTGTCTCCCTGCCGGTAGGGACGCTCTACTCACTTCTCCCCGATATTGAGCTGACAAAGTCAGAGGCAAAAATCGCAGAGCGGCTTCTCAAAGAGATCAGCCAGAGGTTAAAATTCCTTATAGATGTGGGTCTCCCCTATCTGACGCTTAACCGGCTGTCATCATCCTTATCCGGGGGAGAATCACAGCGGATAAATCTTGCAACATCTCTCGGGAGTAATCTGGTGGGATCGATGTATATCCTTGATGAACCGAGCATCGGCCTTCATCCGCGTGATACAAATCTTCTCGTAAAAGTCCTTAAGGAGCTCAGGGATCTCGGGAATTCGGTGCTTGTTGTTGAACATGAAGAGGAAATAATAAGGGCGGCTGATGAGATAATAGATATGGGCCCTGAAGCCGGGCGGCTTGGCGGTGAAGTTGTGTTCCAGGGGGGCATTGACTTTTCTGAAAAAAACCGTTCCTTAACGGCATCCTACCTTAGCGGCAGGATGGCGGTAAAAATCCCTTCCACACGCAGGAAATGGCATAGTTATATCGAGATAAAGGGCGCAAGGGAGAATAATCTTAAAAACATAGATGTAAAATTTCCGCTGCATACCATTACGGCAGTAACGGGTGTAAGCGGATCAGGCAAATCAAGCCTCGTCACCGATATCCTTTATAATGCCCTGTCGAACAGAATAAACGGCAACAACCTGAAGCCGGGTCAGTTCCGGGAAATATCGGGTGATGTATCCAGGCTCACCGGCATCGAGCTTGTTGACCAGAATCCCATCGGGAAATCAAGCCGGTCGAATCCGGTGACTTACATCAAGGCCTATGATGAGATAAGGAAGCTTTATGCAGAGCAGCAGGCCTCGGTACAGAATAATTTCAGAGCATCTCATTTTTCTTTTAATATTGAAGGCGGTAGATGCGAAGAGTGTCAGGGTGAAGGCATAATAAGGGTTGAGATGCAGTTTATGGCCGATGTTGAGCTGACCTGCGAAAGCTGTAAGGGCATGCGGTTCAAGAGGGAGATACTTGAGGTCAGGTATCATGGTAAGAATATCTATGACATGCTCGAGATGACAATTGATGAAGCCATTGAATTCTTTGAAAGTCATCCGGGGAAAAATGAAAAGAGAATTATTGAAAAGCTTAAGCCGCTGGCCGATGTCGGACTGGGTTATATCAAGATGGGGCAGTCATCGAGCACACTTTCAGGCGGAGAAAGCCAAAGGGTAAAGCTTGCCTATTTTCTGAGCCAGGAAAAGGGATCGGGTCATATTCTGTTCATCTTTGACGAGCCTACGACCGGGCTTCATTTTCATGATATCAACAAGCTGCTCAAATCAATAAATGCACTTGTGGATCATGGTCATTCGGTAATACTTATCGAACATAACCAGGAAGTTATTAAGTGTGCCGACTGGGTTATAGACCTTGGTCCGGAGGGTGGAGAGGAAGGCGGATACGTGGTATTTGAAGGGAAGCCTGAGGATCTGGCAAAACACAGGAAATCGTATACAGGGCACTTCCTGGCGCCGAAACTGAACAAAAAAACATAGAATCGTCGTGTGCGACGTCTCTACCTATTGTTTTATTTTGAATCCAAACATAATTGAAACGCAACCGCTTGCAGGAGCGGCCTCCTGTTTTGCTGCGGTATTGACTTTCATAACTATCCTGAGCTGCTGGCTTGACTCGAGCTTAAAATCCCAGACGCCTGAAAAGTTTGAATCTTTGTTGGAATAAAGAACATTTTTATTTGCATCAAGAACCGTAAATTCAATCCCCGGCAGTATTTCTTCACAGCATATGGCAAGACGGTATTCCATATCGGAATAGAAAGTTTTAAACAGTTCAGCCTCTTCACCTTCCACAAGAACTGCTGCGTGATAATTCCCGTCGTGGACGTAGGCTCCAAGTTCAGGAAGACAGGTTTTTTTGGCAAAGATCTTGCACTGGCCAGTAACACTAGAGCCGGAAAAAATCAAGAATAGAACCAGTATTGAAAAAGTCCTGAATAGTTTCATTATTATTTGATTTTGTTTTATAATGTTATGATCGAATCAGCATGGTTGCGGGCTCCTGAGCTTTTCAGTCCGCCATCAGCATACCATGCAGGTTATTATGCTATTTGATGAAACTGTTCCTGATCTCACCAACAACAGTTGCGAGCTCTTTAAATACTTCCGGAGTAAGATCTGACTGCACTTCTGATTTCAGGACCGTAACATTGGCAGCCTTATCATACTCTGGTCTGATTGGTGTTGTCTTCAGCGTAATCTTGTCAAAAACAGTTTTAACTCTGGTCACCTGGGCTAAAACCTCATCTATGGCCGGATTTCCCTTGCTGTCTCCCAGGAGGTTGATAAGAATATCAATAGAAAGTTTCTGATCAATTATCCTTCCTACAAGTTTATTGCCATTAAAATCCTTCATATCGATAAGCTGGGTGGAGATATAGAGACCTTCCACCCATCCGCCTGTAAGAACGATGGCTGCAATTGCGGGCTGGCCATTATCCTCGAGATAGGAATTTGAATTAAGGTATGTCTGGGAAACAACATCCATAATAACCTCGGTGTCATGAATATTCTGTTCCAGTCTGTCGATATCTTCCTGCTGGATAGCATCGAGGATACCCAGACCGTCCGCCATCGTTTTTGCGGCATTCATGTAGTTGATTATAAGCTGTGTCTGATCGTACAGGCTCGCAAAACTCAGGTCGCATGTATAAATACCAAGATTGAGCGCCATGCTCTTATTGGTATTGTAGTTTTTTGTGTTTCCGACTGGATTCAGAAGGTTGTCATCGAATAAAGCTCCGGCAGATTTAATGAGCATGGCAGATTCGAGTGGAGAAGGAAGGGTATAGAAGATCGTCTCTGCTTTCTTTATTTCATCATAAACAGCGGCATTGTCCTTTGACACATCCAAAGAATCTGCTTCTTTTTTTGTGCCTTTACCGCCCGAATTGCAACTTGTAAGAAATAAAGCAAACAGAAATGTCAGTGCCAGAACACGGTTGGTAGTCAGAAGAAGTTTATTCATTTTCGAGGTTTTTTTAAGATTCTCTGTGTAATCAGTGCTAAATTAGTACATTATTTTTATTTATCAATAACGCTAAAATCTAATAAATGGTATTTCTAACTTTGTAACAAATAATTACAAATGATCCGATCTGAAAAAAGACTTAAGGAACTTGCTCTCGTTTTGACCAGGGATAATCCCCTGATGATAGAGGATGCGATTGAAGTTCTAAGGAATACCCAGCCTTTCGAAGGTGCCATTGGGCTGTTGACCTCATACTTTAACAGAAGTGATAATTCGTCAATAAGGAAACAGATCACAAATTTCATGAATGACCTTAAAGATCAGGCTGCATGCCGGGAGGTGATGGAGGAAATAAAGAAAGAGATACTCCCCGATACTCTCAGAATGTTAATCTCATCGTGCTGGCAGTCGGGCCTGGATTATGTGGCTTATTCAGCCGACTTTGCAGGCATCTTTCTTCTTACAGATGATTATATGACTGCAATTGAATGTTTTACTGTAATTGAGTCGTCAGTCCAAAATATGACAACTAAAGAGAAAGATGAGATCATCAGAATTATAACAGAAGGCTCTGCCCTCAGGTCGGAAGAGATGTCAGCCCTGGAAACTGAACTCATTTCTGTTCTAAAGTAAGAAGGGGGGTTCGGTCCATAGCTGCATCTTAAGGAATGCCATAGACTTAGAAATCCAACTAGCTGAGATACAATCAATTTACTTTCCCCTCCTTTTCAAGGAGGGGTGGCCAGACGGTGAAATATTTTAACCGCAGTAACTAAATTCGTCTGGCCGGGGTGGTTGACTAGGCTTTCTTATTAGTTTATTCAAAGAGTCTTGAAACATAAATCAACCACCCCGGCCGGAAAGCAAATTGTAACGCTTTAAAATCAATGTCCCGGCCACCCCTCCTTGAAAAGGAGGGGAAACTTATATTATATTTGCATTCAGCCAATTACAGTAATCTCATTCAAAAACTGTATTCTTAAGATCGGCTCAGAGGTCGCTTCGTGCCGCTATTTATTCGAAAGAGGAAAAGTACTTCATGAACTGGGTTCTTTCAAATATCGCAGGTTTGGGGTAATTAAGATAGTTCAGCCTGCCTCTGAAATCCCCGATGCTCCTGAAGTTGTTAGCAACCATCCAGTCCGATATCTGCTTGTTCATAGTCCTGAGATACCCTATACCTTTATTATATAGTACCGAACAGACCTGAACGGTATTAGCTCCTGCAAGCAGATATTTGACAGCATCCTGCCCGGTATGCACTCCTGTGGAGGCAGAAATATCAAGCTTAATGTCCTGCGCACTGGCCATTCCGATCCATCTGAGGACATATCTTTTTTCACTTTCGTTGCTGAATATCGATGCGGGAATTACTTCCATCCTGTTTATGTCGATATCAGGCTCATAAAACCTGTTAAACATGACAACGCCACTGATTCCTCTCATGTAGAACTGGTCGAGCATATAGAGGATGTTTGAGAATCTGAATCCGATCTTCAGTGCAACCGGGATAGTAATTGTCTTTTTAAGATTTTCAATCAGGTCGAAATAAAGTCTTTCCGATTCGGCGGATGACTTCTTCCTGTCGACAGGCATAAAAAATACATTGATCTCAATCGCATCAGCGCCCGCATCCTCAATATTTTTTGCAAATCCTGTCCATCCTTTTGAGGAATAGCAATTTATGCTCGGGATAACCGGAATACTGAGGCTTTCCTTTGCACTCCTTATGAGTTCAAGATAAGTATCGACCGAATTGGATCGTATGTAGTTTGCAATATAGTCTTCGGCTTCCGGGAATCCGGGAGATGAAGGGATTGAATTAATATGATAGTTAATCTGTTCCTCAAAAAGCGATTTCAGAACTACCGCCCCTGCCCCGGAATCCTCAGCTTCCCTGAGCTGGCCAATTGTTGAGGTGAGCCTGCTGCTGCTGACTATCAGCGGGCTTTGAAGAGTAAATCCGAGGTACTTTGTATTAAGCTTTTCCATACCAATATTATTTCACTTAGGTTTTAAATTTACCTTTGCGAACCTTAGTGAAATCCTTTGTGTCCTTTGTGGTAAAAAAATAAATCAATACCACAAAGTCTCACAAAGGTAAACACAAAGGCACACAAAGGACTATTAATCAGCCTCCATTATGGAATGGAGGTTATTTCTTTCTCCAAAAATAAGACTTCCTATCCTTACCATTGTACTCCCTTCGCCCACCGCAATTTTATAATCACCCGACATTCCCATTGATATATCCTTAAAACTCAGGCTGTCTTTAAAATAACTTTCTTTAAGTTCATGAAAGCAAGCAGCAAGATATCTGAACTCCTTCCTGATTTGTTCAGTATCATCCGTGAATGTTGCCATTCCCATTACACCGCAAATTCTTATGAAGTTCATTTTCCGGAAATCCGAACCTGCTGCTTCATGAAGTTCCTTCATGGAAAAACCAAACTTTGCCTCTTCTTCTGCAATATGGATCTGCAGAAGACAGTCTGTTACCCTCTGAATCTTAGAAGCTTCGGAGTTTATCTGTATCAATAATTTAAAGGTATCAACAGATTCGATCATGCTTATAAAAGGCACAATATATTTTACTTTGTTGGATTGAAGATGGCCGATAAGATGCCACTCAAGGTCACCGGGAAGGAGATCTTTTTTAGAAAGCAACTCCTGGACCCTGTTCTCACCGAAACATTTATGACCTGAATTATACGCTTCAAGAATATCGCTCACCGGCTTTGTCTTGGATACGGCAACCAGTTTTACAGATACAGGCAGCTGTTCTTTGAGTAATCTGATATTTGAAGCAATTTCAGCCATTTATCAAAATTTTCTTCTCTCTATAATCTTTACTGCTCCTTATAAGAACCCCCTTTAGGGGGCAGGGGGGTAAAAGAGAGGCTCGCAGGGGGCCCGACTTAATCAAGAAGATGAATTACAAGTCCGCTCCTTAGCTTGGGTTCAAACCATGTTGTTTTTGGAGGCATTATATTTCCCGAATCCGCAATATTAATAAGCTGCTTCATCGAAACCGGATAAAGGGCGAATGCTACTTTCATCTCGCCGCTGTCAACCCTTCTCTTAAGCTCATCAAGTCCTCTGATACCACCAATGAAATCGATTCTTTTTGACCGTCTGAGGTCCTGGATATCAAGAACCGGTTTAAGTACCTGCTCAGCCAGGATTGTAACATCAAGCACTCCTATCGGATCATTGTCATTATAAGTGCCTGGTTTTGCCGACAGGCTATACCAGTTACCTTCGAGGTACATTGAAATATCATGCAGCTTTTCAGGCTTATAGACCCCGGCGCCTTTCTCATTAACAACAAATCCAGTCGGAGAGTCTTGAAAGAAATTCATCCACGGTAAGACCATTGAGGTCTTTCAAAGTGCGGTTATAGTCCATGATCCTCAACTGGTTGTCGGGGAAATGCACGGCTAAAAAATAATTGAACTCCTCGGTACCATTATACCAGGGGCTCTTTTCGCGCTTCTCTTTGCCGACAAGCGCCGCGGCCGCAGTGCGATGATGGCCGTCGGCAACATAGGTAAACGGAACTTTTTCTGCAAAAAGCCTTTCTATCTCTCTGTTGGTATCCTGATTTTTTACTACCCAAAAATGATGTCCGATACCGTCGCCGGCGACGAAGTCATATTCCGGCTTCCCGCTAAGAACTATTGAGCTGACGACATCATCGATCTCTTTTATTGCCGGATAAGTGAAGAAAACGGGTTCAATATTTGCGTTATTGACTCTGACATGGATCATGCGGTCCTGTTCTTTATCAGGCCTGGTAAGTTCATGTTTTTTTATGATGCCGTTCAGATAATCATCTACTGAAGCGCATCCTGCAATTCCATACTGTGTCCTGCCCTGCATGGTCTGGGCATAGATATAAAAATGAGGCTGCTCATCCTGTTTCAGCCAGCCTTTTTCCTGCCACAAGGCAAAATTATCAACTGATTTCCTATAAACTTCTTCAGAATGAACGTCCGTACCCGGAGGCAGATCGATCTCTGAACGTGTAATATGAAGAAGCGAACACTCCTTCCCCTTTGCCATTTTCATTGCCTCCTCAGTACTCATCACATCGTAAGGCAGGCATGCCAGATCTTTGGCAATATCACGGGGAGGTCTTAACCCCCTGAAAGGTTTGACAACGGCCATTATATCTACTATTTATTGTTCAGTCTGAACTTTTGATTTCCGGTCTTGAAGAAGTCAACGATCTGGTGGGCCGCCGCCACGCCGGCATTTAAGTTAGCCTCCTCGGTCTGGGCGCCCATCTTCTTCTCCGTAAAAATATATCTTCCCCTGTACTTTTCCTCAAAAACATTTTTACAATCGGGTTCAATATCTGCAAGGTAACTGAAGTCGGGACGTTCTTCAAAAATTTTCAACAGATCATCTTCATTAATAATCTCCTTCCGGGCTGTATTGATAAGGACGGCATCATCCGGCATTCTTTTTAACAGGTCGTACCCTATGGTTTTACCTGTCATGTCATTTGCAGGCAGATGCAGTGAAACATAACGGCATTTTGAATACAATTCTTCAGCCCTCCAGCAGACCTTGACACCCGAGGCTCTTATTACTTCACCCGGTACAAAAGGATCGTGTGCATACGTATCCATGCCAAAACCCTTTGCAATTCCCGCAACAAATTTTCCGACATTCCCAAAAGCATGTACCCCCATTGTCTTCCCCCTGAGTTCCGATCCTGATTTACCGCTAAATCCCAGCCGTGCATGGTAGAGCATTAACTCAAACACGAGTTCTGCGACTGCATTTGAATTCTGGCCGGGAGTATTCATTGCCACCACATTATGTGCCGTGCAGGCATCAAGATCCAGGTTATCATATCCGGCGCCGGCTCTTATCACGATTTTCAGCTTTGTGGCAGCATCCAGGATTTCAGGATTAACAATATCGCTGCGCACAATCAAAGCATCGGCATCAGTCACGGCTGAAAGTAGTTCAGAAGTACTCTTATAGTTTTCAAGGAGTCGCAAATGATAGCCTGCCGACTCAACAATCAGACGTATCTGTCTAACAGCCACCGGGGCAAAAGCTTTTTCGGTTGCAACAAGTATCTTCATGATGCTGCTTCAAATTCCTTCATAGTGTCCACAAGGGCTTTAACACTCTCTGCCGGAAGGGCATTATATGTTGAAGCGCGGAAACCACCCACAGACCTGTGACCTTCAATACCAAGCATCCCTCTTGATTTTGCAAACTCGGCAAATGGTTTTTCAAGCTCTTTGTAACCATCGGCCATAACGAAACAGATATTCATAAGCGAACGGTCGTCCGGATCTTTGATAGTAGGAACAAAAAGCCTGTTCCTCTCAATTTCATCATAAAGCATTTTTGCCTTTTCAACATTTCTTTTCTGGATTGCCTTTAACACCACCCAGATCCTTCAGCCAGTGCAGTGTCTGTTGTGCGGCAAATATGGCAAAGACAGGCGGAGTGTTGAACATTGATTCAGCCTTGATGTGGGTCCTGTAGTCCAGCATCGTCGGAACAGGACGCGTTACCTTACCCAGAACATCATCTTTTATAATGACCAACGTTACTCCTGCCGGAGCCAGGTTTTTCTGTGCACCTGCATAAATAAGGGAGTATTTCGACACATCAACAGGACGGCTGAAGATATCGGACGACATGTCTGCTACAAGCGGAATCGTAACATCCGGATCTTTTTTCAATTCGGTGCCATAAATTGTGTTGTTTGTTGTAACATGGAAATAGTCGGCGTCCGGAGGAACGGTATAGTTTTTTGGTATAAAGTTGTAAAGCTTATCCTTTGAAGAGGCAACCTCTACAACTTCTCCGTATAATTTAGCCTCTTTCAGAGCCTTATTAGCCCATTCGCCCGTATTCAGGTATGCCGACTTTTTGTTCATCATGTTCATCGGGACCATTGCAAACTGAAGACTGGCGCCACCCCCCAGAAAGATCACCTGATATCCGGCCGGTATCTCAAGCAATTCTTTTACAAGGGCAATCGTATCGTTCATACATGCGACAAATTCCTTGCTGCGGTGCGATATCTCCAGGACAGACAGTCCTGAACCTGCAAAATCCCTGATTCCTTCAATCGTTTTATCAAGAGTGTACTGTGGAAGAATTGAAGGACCTGCGTAAAAGTTGTGTTTTTTCATGATGAGAATAGATAATTATAAGTTTTAATTGTCTTTAACCTTTTTATTTTAATGTTACGAAGGATACAACTTTATCTGTTAATTATTTAACATCAAAGAATCAAACCGGTAAGGAGCCATCGACAAGGATGCCATCCCGTATTATCGGTATTTTATCAGTAAAATCAGGAGTAAGACAGAATTCAATGCAGTCATCAAGCCCCTTATCCCTCAGCCTCGAGCGTTGTGCGACCTTTTCAATATATGTCATCATTTCGTCTTTTGCCATCGACCACAGGTCAACAGAAGCAAGTGTCGAATCGCATATTGTTGAGTATAAAGATGTATCCAACAGCTTGCTCTGCAATAGCCCCTGCACAGAGGGTATCTTCAAGGTTAAACCTGTTTTTCCAGCCGGCGCAAAACAGAATTACATTTTTGTCACGATCTGAAATCCATCTGACAAGCGAACTTAAATTAAGAAAGGAACCAATTACAATATTACCGGCATTCGAGGCCTGGTTAATAATCCCGGTTCCGTTGGTAGTGCTGTAAACAATAGTCTTTCCGGCGACTTTCTCGCGGGTAAAATTGAAAGGTGAATTCCCGAAATCAGCAAAATCAAGGACATAACCATCACGCTCAGCAGCCACCAGGTATCCTTTGCTTTTATAAATCCTTGCTTCCTCTATAGTTGCAACAGGAATAATTGAAGCTGCCCCGTTCTCAAAAGCCGTGCAAATTGCGGAAGTAGCCCTCAGGATATCGATAATTACCACTATTGAATCATCGTGCCCTTCAGTTTCGTAAAGTGCAGGTGAGAAACAAGTTTCAAGTAATCTCTTTTATCATCACTAATTATCGGACTATTTTATTCACTTTATCTGCGAAAATCAGCGAAATCTGCGGGAAACTATTTTTTCTTATCTCCCGCAGATCGCGCAGATTTACGCAGATATTCTAAGGGTCTTAACCTTTATTATATATCGGCAGGTCAACCACCTTTGCTTTCAGATCTTTATTTCTAATCCGTATAAAAATCTCCGCGCCAGGTTTCCAATAGCCTTTTGGAAGATAAGCCATTCCGATGCCCTGCTTCATCATAGGCGACATAGTACCCGAAGTTACCTCCCCTATTACTGATCCCTTTGCATCCACAACCTCATAATGCTGCCGTGGGATACCCCGGTCGATCATTACAAATCCCTTCAGTCTTCTTGAAACGCCCTCCTCCTTTTGCTTAAGCAGCAGATCTTTATCAATAAAATCCTTGTAATCGGCAAATTTGGTGATCCATCCCAGTCCGGCTTCGATCGGTGAAGTCTCGTCGTTGATATCATTACCGTACAGGCAATATCCCATTTCGAGGCGTAATGTATCCCTTGCCCCCAGCCCAATAGGTTTGATATCAAATTCCTTCCCGGCTTCAAAAACAGCTTTCCACAGAGCCGGACCATCTTCATTCCTTACATAAATTTCACATCCTCCTGCCCCGGTATACCCGGTAGCTGAGAAGATGACATCCTTTATGCCGGCAAAATCAATTATCTTAAAGGTGTAATATTCCATATCCTCAATGGGTGAAGCGGTAAGCTTCTGCATTGCCTTTAATGCCAGCGGGCCCTGAACAGCCAGCTGGGCAATTTCATCTGAAGCGTTTATAAGATCGCGGCCTGTGATGACCCCGAATTTCCCGGCGTTCAAAACACACCAGTTCCAGTCTTTTTCAATATTTGCTGCATTAACAACAAGGAGATATTTTTCGTCGTTGAACCTGTAAACCAGGAGATCATCGACGATACCGCCTTTGCCGTTGGGAAAACATGAGTACTGGATTTTCCCGTCAACCAGTGCGGATACATCATTTGAAGTTATATACTGAAGGAATTTAAGCGCGGACGGACCGGTGACCCAGAATTCACCCATATGTGAAACATCAAAGACGCCAACGCCCTCACGTACTGTTATATGCTCCATCGTGATACCGGTATATTCAACCGGCATGTTGTAACCGGCAAAAGGAACCATTTTGGCTCCTGCCTCCTCGTGAAATTTTGTAAAAGCTGTGTTCTTCATCAATTATATATTAAAAAAATAATCTGCCCGGCATCCATTAACCGAAAAGGTTTTGCGCTGGGAAGTCTCAACCTGGTCTGCAAAGAACCCAAAGTTTTTTGTTTTTAAGTCTGATTATTGTCAGAGTTCAGGTAATTCCTGATTTCCAGATTATTTTAACTGCATAAAATTAGAATATATTTCCCTATTACAAAAGAATTGGTTTTAACAAGATATTTATAGCCGGATAGGAGATAAAATTTTACTATATTTGTTAGACACTAAGTACCTAGTGTATAGAAAAGGATCAACCTATTCACCATGGATTATAAATTCATAAAGACAGACTACCTTGAAATGGTTGCGAGTGGAGATAACGAACTTGTTAAGGAGCTGGTAATAATGTTCAGGGAGCAGGTAACGGAGATGTATTCTGAGATGAAAACACATCTTATAAATAAAAATTATCAGGCCCTTGGTCTTCTGGCTCATAAAGCAAAATCCTCTGTTGCAATCATGGGAATGGATGATCTTGCTGAAATACTTAAAAACTTTGAACTTCAGGCAAAAGATGGAAAGGATCCGGAGGAATATGAATCGTATATCGCCAGGTTTGGAGACGACACTAAATCGGCATTGGTTGAGCTCGATACTCTGATTAATAATTTATAAAACCCGGCTTAAATGATCAATATTGAAAGAAGAGGCAAGATTGACATCATTACTTTCACGGTCAACAAGATAAATGCTACTACAATTGATGAGATAAAGGAAGGTGTAACGAAGGCGTTCGAAAATCCCAACTCCAAAGTCATTATTGACCTGAAAGGTGTTGAATATATCGACAGTTCAGGCTTTGCCTGGTTCCTCTCACTTCACAAGGCTGCCAAGAACAATTTTGGCATGTTAAAATTTGCTAATCCCGAGCCCAGGGCTACAGAGCTCTTCCATACCCTTCACCTTCATACCGTCTTTGAGATTTTTGATGATCTCGAAGCCTGCATCCGGTCGTTCAGGTGACGAAAGTCCAGGTTGCTGAGTTGCGGGCTTTGCCAGCCATAGCCGACCGGAGGGAGGCGAAGGCTGGTTGCGGGTTGCAAGTTATACAGCCAGTTCCTGGCTTTTACTGCCGGTAAAAGTGAGATGGTCTTTAACAACATCTATTTTGACTGAATTGTCCTTCTGTATCTTACCGGCAATTATTTCCTTTGACAATTCATTAACTATTGTCTTCTGAATAAGTCTTTTTACAGGCCGTGCGCCTGACTGGGGATCATAACCATGGTTTGCGAGCCAGTCGATTGCCTCCTCAGAGACTTCAAGCTGCATATCGTTATTTTCAAGCATCTTCTTCAGGTTATCGAGCTGAATTCTGACTATTTCCCTTATCTGATCGAGATTTAATGGTCTGAACATAACGATTTCATCCACCCTGTTAAGAAATTCAGGTCTTAATGATCTTCTCAGAAGCATGAATATATCTTTCCTCAGCTGTTCAGTCTCGGCTTCAGGCATGTTATTCTTCCATTTTTCCATCCTGTCCCTGATAATGTCAGAGCCCAGGTTGGAGGTCATTATTATTATGACATTCCTGAAATTGACAGTTCGTCCCTTGTTATCGGTAAGCCGGCCATCGTCAAGCACCTGGAGAAGCAGGTTAAATAGATCGGGGTGTGCTTTTTCAATTTCATCAAGCAGAACGACAGAATATGGTTTATGCCTTACAGCCTCAGTCAGCTGTCCACCCTCCTCATATCCGATATATCCAGGAGGGGCGCCTATGAGTCTGGATACAGAATGTCTCTCCTGGTACTCCGACATATCGATACGGGTAAGGAGATTTTCATCATTGAACAGGAATCCGGCAAGAGCCTTTGCAAGCTCAGTTTTCCCAACGCCCGTTGAGCCGATGAAGATAAAGGAGCCCACCGGCTTTTTCTGATCCTGAAGTCCTGCCCTGGATCTCCTCACTGCATCAGCCACTGCGCTGATTGCCTCATCCTGTCCCACAACCCTCTTGTGAAGCTCATCTTCAAGCCTCAGGAGTTTCTCTTTTTCGCTTTCAAGCATCCTTGTCACCGGAATGCCTGTCCACCTTGAAACAATTTCTGCAATTTCTTCCGACCTCACCTCTTCCTGCACCAATGACCCCTTGCTCCTTTTCTTTTCAATTTTATCCTTCAGCCCGGAAATCTCCTTTTCCATGCCTATTATTTTTCCATAACGGATCTCGGCGACCTTACCATAATCCCCCTTACGTTCTGCTTCATCTGCTTCAAACCTCAGAGCTTCAACCTGTTCCTTTTTATCCTGAACATTTTCAATCATCTCCTTCTCTGATTTCCAGGCAGCCATCAGCTCATCTTTTTTTGATTGCAGTTCGGCAAGCTCTTTTGAGATCTGCTGTTCCTTTATGGTATCCCCATCCCGGCGTATAGCTTCCCTCTCAATTTCGAGGCGTGTTATTGCACGGGTGGTTTCGTCGATCTCTTCGGGAACTGAATTCATTTCCAGACGCAATCGTGAAGCAGCCTCATCAATCAGGTCGATCGCCTTATCAGGAAGGAAGCGATCGGTAATGTAACGTGTTGAAAGATCAACGGCTGCAATTATTGCTTCATCCCTGATTATAACCTTGTGATGAGTTTCGTATTTTTCACGCACCCCCCTCAGGATTGAGATTGTGTCCTCCCTTCCCGGTTCGTCAACTATTACGACCTGAAACCTTCGTTCAAGGGCTTTATCCTTCTCAAAATACTTCTGGTATTCATTAATTGTTGTTGCTCCTATAGCCCGGAGCTCGCCCCTTGCAAGAGCAGGTTTAAGTATGTTGGCCGCATCCATGGCCCCCTCCGATTTACCGGCTCCGACAAGGGTATGAATTTCATCGATAAAAAGAATAATCTCACCATTTGATGCAATAACCTCATTCACAACCGATTTAAGTCTTTCTTCAAACTCGCCTTTGTATTTTGCTCCCGCAATGAGGGCGCCCATATCGAGTGAATAAATGGTTTTCGATTTAAGGTCCTCCGGCACATCGCCCCTTACTATACGGTGTGCAATACCTTCTGCGATAGCTGTTTTACCTACTCCCGGCTCCCCGATCATTAAAGGATTGTTTTTTGTCCTGCGTGTGAGGATCTGAAGTATACGCCGGATCTCGTCATCTCTCCCCACAACGGGATCAAGCTTACCTGACCTTGCACGTTCATTCAGGTTTATGGCATACCGGTTAAGGGAATTAAATGACTCTTCCGATGTCGGGTTTTCGACAGTTGCACCTTTCCTCAATTCGCTTACAGCCGACCTGAGATCCTTCATTGTAACTCCATTGTCCTTAAGGATCCGGGATGCCTCATCCGAAGTGTCAAGAATGCCCATCAGGATATGCTCGGTGGTGACAAACTTGTCTTTCATCCTTGCAGCATTGTCATTAGCTTTACGAATAGCTTCGGAAGCGCCTGATGACAGGTAGGTTTCAGCGCCTGTTACTCTGGGATATGTATCAATCAGCTTCTCAACGTCTGTCAAAACAGCATTGGTGTTGACACCGATCTTTCCCAGCAGCCACTCGGTTGTATTTTCAGCCTCGCTTAGCACTCCGTGAAGTAAATGGGCACATTCGACTGCCTGCTGTCCTTTTGCACTGGCAATATTAAACGCCTGCTGGACTGATTCCTGGGCTTTAAGGGTGAAGTTATTCAGATTCATATTTATGACTTTTGTTTCAAGATACAATTATTCTGCCAGCTAAATTAATTGCCGTTTTGGCATTATTTCGAGGGGATGGAATGTCAATATGGCAAAAGGAAGGATAAAGATCTCAATAACACCTCACCCCCTTTATTCCCCTCTCCCGGTGTGCTAATCTTTATACACATCTCTGAACATTATTAAAGATTATCTCATACGGCTATGAAAGAAGTCAATTTCACCATACTGACTACGTTTTTCACAGAGCGTTGAGAATAGTTCAGGGGTTAATTTACAGGCCTCAGATGGCACCATTTTTTATCTCGCAGATTGAAAAAGTTTTGTGAATTTAGTTTCTTTTAAAAGCCACGAAGTGGCTTAATATGAATAACCCCCGGCGCCAGCCGGGGGTACGGCTAACCCTCTGATCTCAAGCCCTGAAAGGGCTTAATATAATTGGAATTAATAAAGTAAATGAGTAATTTAGTCTTCTCTCGCTATATTTTTAATTTTAAAATTTTGCTTTATGTCAAGCTATCGTCAACATCTGTATCACATTGTTTTCAGGACAAAGGACAGCCTGCCAACAATCAGACAGAATACTGCTCATGAACTCTATTCTTATATTACAGGGATAATCAGGCAAAAAAAGAGTCACCTGTATCGTATAAATGGAGTTGAAAATCACCTCCATATTCTTACAGATATGAATCCATCTATTGCTCCTATAGATTTTGTGAAGGACATCAAGGTATCTTCCTCAATTTGGATGAAAAGAAGCAATTTATTTCCTTTATTTAATGGATGGGCAGTTGGTTATGGTTCTTTTACCTGTTCATATATGGATATAAACAGGCTAATTGAATACATAAAGAATCAACAGGAGCATCATCAAAAAATATCATTTGAGGAAGAGTATAGAAAACTTCTCCTGGACTACGGAATAACGCCGGATGAAAAGTTTTTTCCATAACTAATATATTCAGCTCCTTCAGAGCTGGAAGTGTTTGGTGGTCATCACCACTGGCTGCGCCAGGGGTTATTCATATTTGGCTCTTTCAGAGCCAGCTTGACTAAAAACGACAGAGTAAATTCAGAATTTAAAAAGATGTGTATAAAGGGTAGCCCGGTGTGAGAGGGGGACTTAAACCCAAATCTTCCATGTATTTATAAAAGGAACTTAAACTATTGGTTTTTAAGCCCCTCCCACCCGGGGGAGGGGTTGGGGAGAGGTCCTGGAATGTTCCTAAGATTCCTTATAGGTGAGAACCTTTGCGTTTAAATAAAAAGGTATCTTTAAAGAAAAAAGCCGAATGAGCAAACTTCTATGGAAACCCGGAACCATGATCTATCCGCTACCCGCTGTAATGGTTAGCTGCGGAGCAACACCGGAAGAATATAACATACTTACGATAAGCTGGACAGGAACGATTTGCACCGATCCACCGATGTGTTATATTTCAGTCAGACCGTCAAGGCATTCTTACGGGATCATAAAGAAAAACGGCGAGTTCGTTATAAACCTGACGACAAAAAAGCTGGCCTTTGCAACTGACTGGTGCGGTGTTAAATCAGGGGCTGAGCTTGATAAATTCAAAGAAATGGGCCTTACTCCTGTTGCCGCGACAAAAGTTAAGGCGCCAATGATAATGGAATCACCTGTAAACATAGAGTGTGTTGTAAAGGAGATAAAAGAACTGGGAACCCACCACATGTTCATTTCAGAAGTAGTGGCCATAAATGCGGAGAAAGAACTGTTTGATGAAAAGACAGGCGTTTTCAGGTTATTTGACGCTAATCCTATATGCTATTCACACGGTAAATATTTTGAAACCGGCGATTTCATAGGCAAATTCGGGTTCTCTGTTGAAAAGAAGAAGTCTGAGAACAGGAAAAAATAGTACCTGATTGTTGAAAACTTGCATTATTTAGTTAAAATCGAATAGTTAACTTCATCTGTTAATAAATTAACAGTTCATCTGGAAAATAACTGATCTCGAAATTAGTCTAAAAAGGTCTCTATTTCTGATTTAGCGAATGGTTTCGACGGTGTGTCTGTTATAATTTTATGATATGCGATGAGTGAGCGGATTCTTGAAACACTGATGCAGCTGTTTGCATTAATTGCAGAACCACAGCAGGATGATGCAGATAAGAGAGGTGTTGTTGAAGCATTTCTCAACAGGTTACTAAATCAGGAACTGGTAAAGAAATATCTTGCGCTTTATAAAGATGCTTACGAAAAAGCAAAGGAGAAGCTTGAAAAAAGCACTCCCGAAAGACGTGAAGGGGCCATTGCAATAAGGATCACAAAACTTTGCAAGGAGATCAATGACCAGGGGCAGCTCGATCAGGAACAAAGGATCGTAGTTGTAATTCAGGCTCTTGAATTCTGCAAGACAGGAAAAGAAACTGCAAGTCGACTGGAATTGGGGTTCATAGCTACTTTAGCCGATGGGTTGAATATTTCAGCTGAAGAATATGACACTATTGAGAAATTCGTCCTGAATCCTTTTACACAGATCCCATCTTCACCAAATATCCTTATAATAAACGGAGAAAAATCAAAAGCTGATTCTCAGGCAAAATTCGTTACAAAGGAACTCCTTAAAGGCCAGATCTGGGTTCTTTTTGTCCCCTCCGTGAATGTGTATTTCATGAAGTTCATCAGGTCGGGAGAGCTCACAATGAATGGTCAGCTGCTCCAGGAGAATAAAGTTTACCCTATCAGCCAGGGCTCTTCTATTAAGGGTTACAATATTTCTCCGGTTTATTACTGGGACATTACAATGCAATTCCTTAAGGAGGAGTTCCTTTCCTCCAGGGTCGTTTATGAAGTTAATAACCTGGAATACAGATTTAAGACCGGGGAAGTGGGGATACATCACATGACCTTCAGAGGTGAGTCGGGCAGGATGATTGGAATTATGGGAGCCAGCGGGGCAGGTAAAACTACTCTTCTCAGCGTTCTGAACGGGATTAATCCACCATACGACGGGGAAGTTCTGATCAATGGCATCCCTATTCATAAAGAAAAGGAGAAGATAAAAGGCCTTATTGGGTATGTGTCACAGGATGACCTTCTTATAGAGGAACTAACAGTTTTTGACAACCTCTATTACAATGCCAGGCTCTGTTTCGGAAACCTGACAGAGGAGGAGATTGTGGAAAGAGTTGAAAATGTCCTGAAAAACCTGGGAGTTTATGAAATAAGAAGCATGAAAGTCGGATCGCCGCTAAATAAAAAGATAAGCGGCGGTCAGAGAAAAAGACTCAATATCTCACTTGAGCTGATAAGAGAACCCGCTATCCTTTTCCTTGATGAGCCTACTTCGGGTTTGTCCTCAAGAGATTCTGAAAACATCCTTGACCTCCTCAAAGAATTGTCGCGGAAAGGCAAGCTGCTTTTCGTCGTTATCCATCAGCCATCCTCTGATATTTTCAAGATGTTTGACAGGCTCATTATTCTTGATACGGGGGGATTCATGATCTATAACGGGAATCCTGTCGACTCGATTGAGTACTTTAAAAGGAGCATCGGTCAGGCAAACTACAATGAGAGTGAGTGTTATGCCTGCGGGAATGTTAACCCGGAACAGATCTTCAATATTGTTGAAACAAGGGTTTTCAATGAAAGCGGAGAACCGACCGAAACCCGCAGGATTTCACCGGGAGAGTGGCGCAGGCTATATGAGACCGAAACAAAAAAGGATAATCCTGAAAAGGGAGGCCCACTGCCGGAGATCAATTTTAAAACCCCGGGTAAGTTCAAACAATTTATTGTATTCATCCAGCGCAATGTTTTTTCAAAAATTGCCGACCTGCAGTACCTTCTGATAACGCTGCTCGAGGCTCCTGTCCTTGCGTTCTTTCTTTCTTTTCTTATAAGATATTTTGATGAGAGCGTTAAAAATCCAGAGTATAACCTGATCGATAACAGTAATCTGCCCGTTTATATTTTTATTTCAGTCATTGTAGCCATCTTCATGGGATTGATAATAAGCGCGGAGGAGATCATCAAAGACAGGAAAATACTTAAGAGGGAGACATTCCTGAACCTGAGCTGGAACAGTTATCTCATGTCCAAAGTATTTGTTCAGTTCGGGATATCGGCAATCCAGGCATTCACTTTTGTTATTATTGGCAACGTAATTATGGGGATCAAAGGAATGACATTCGAATACTGGCTGGTCCTTTTTTCGTGCTGGGCTTCGGCAAATATGCTTGGGCTCGTCATTTCAGACAGTTTTAAAACAGTTGTTACAATTTATATCCTGATCCCTTTCCTTGTAATTCCACAGATCATCCTGAGCGGAGTCCTTGTCAAATTCGAGAAACTGAATCCAAATATTTCTTCACCGGTAACAATACCTTTCTACGGGGAGATGATAACTTCAAGATGGGGTTATGAAGCGCTGGCTGTCAAACAGTTCATTGACAACAAATATGAACGCAATTTCTATGTATTCGACAAGTCGATAAGCGAGGCAAGATTTAAGAAGGACTATTGGAACTCAAAGATAAAGGGGAACCTTGATAAAATAATGATCGATCTCCAGAAGGGTTCAAGGAATGTTGATTTCGATGATGATCTTTTGCTTGTTTCGAATGAAATTGAAAAAGAGCTGGTTCTGCTTCCTGAAATAAAATTTGAAAATGCCGCAGAGCTGACTCCCGAAAAAATAACTCCTGAAATTGTAACAGGTGCCCTGGAATACATCGAGTCAGTCCGCAGGTACTATATTAAAAAATACAATGTCGCCAACAACCAGCGGGACAATCTGGTTACAATGCTGGAATCTGAAAACAAGACGGGATTCCGGGAGCTTAAGAACAACTATTTCAACATCTCCCTGGAAGAGTCAGTCACTGCAGAAAACGACACCCAGAAAACAATTGAATATAACGGGGAACTGGTTCAGAAGCTGGATCCAATATATCTGAATCCAGGAAACAAATTCATCAAAGCTCATTTCTACTCGCCGACAAAACGGATTTTTGGCAGGTATGCAGGCACTTTTGTAATAAATGTACTTGTCATCTGGATTATGACTCTGCTTCTATATCTGATACTATATTTCAGGATCCTTAAGAAAATACTGAGCCTGGGTGAAAAGCTTACCGGGAGGAAAACAAAAGGAACCGACAGGGAACTTATGTAAGACAAGAGGCTGCCTCAGGAGAGACAGCCTCTTTAGTAAGGTAATTTAAATCAATCATTTAAAACAAAGCTTTGAAGAAGATTTAATCGGTGATCTCGATCATCTTGAAAGGCACCCTGATTATTGATTCATAATCTTCACCTGCCTCAAGCATATCTTCATCATCCTCCTCATAATACCAGTTAACTTCAACATCGTTCTTAGCCTTATGTATGGCCTCGAGTTTCTTGAATACGTCAAGGATACACTTGGAAGAGCTGGTGTTGAAATACTCCAGCTTGATATTCACAACTGTTTTGCCAAGCGGAGATTCCTTATAACTGTCGAGCCAGTCGACCAACGGTTTATAAAATTCTACGGAGTTTTCGGGTATTGAACGTCCTTTTTATTTCAAAGACACCCTCTGTAGCATCAAATTTAATTGTCGGGGTCTTTGGTGTTCCTTCAATAATGATCGGTTCCATATTTGCTTTTTTTAGGTTTGTTTCAGTCTGTGTACTTAATTTAGTCTCTCCCACCAATATGTTGAGGTAGAAAAATGATAATTTATCATTATACTCCTTAAAAGTATATTCAAGCTTATTTCCTGTTTTCCGTGCAATATCAACAAGGCCCAGACCGCCACCACCTTTTGAGGATATTCTCTGATGGTTGAGAATAAATTTGTAAAGTTCAGTTATCTCCTCGTGACTGGATCTGTTTATCCTCTTTATTTTTTCCTCAAGTTTCTCAACGTTCTCGGAACGGATGAAATTCCCGGTAACAATTTTATAACCACCTTTAACTTTGTTGATCGCCAGCAACCCGTATTTATCATAGGTCTGATCCTTAAAGTCCTCCGGGACTTTGTCAACATGATGATAAAGATTCTGAAGACTTTCAACAAGAACGTTGTAGACTCTTTTTCTGAGCTTTGATTGTTCGTTTTCCTTACCGAGCTTTTCCTCGACAGTATCAAGGACTTTGTTGATTATATCCGAATCGATATTACCCTCGTAATAAACAATACTAATTCCGTTTAAGAGACCGGAGAAATAACTTTCAACATCAAAGCCCATTAAGCTTCATTTTTATGACTGCAATAATAATACGGTAACAAATATATAAAAAATCTAACCATTTGTTTTTTCATGATTTTATAATTGTCCCGACATTTTGATCAAAAATACCCGGAGGATGATGAATGCAGGTTTAGACCAGATTTATTCTATCCACGATTTTTCTTCGATCCCTCATAAAGCTCATATTTCACCAGAACACATTCAAGCGATCCGTTATAAAGGGTTAGTTTTTGCCTGTGTTTCAGTCCTACCTTTTTCAAAGCTTCTTTATCGGAGGTTATCAGGAAGGCTTTATAACCAGGGAAATTATGCTTTAACGTCGTACCGATCATGCCATAGAGGTTTTCGGATTCAGTTTGTTTCATGCGCTCACCGTAAGGAGGATTCATTATAATAAAACCGTTGTCGCCTGTCCCCTTAAGGTTACTGAAATCCTGCTGTTCCACGGATATAATATCAGAAAGACCCGCAGATTCTATATTATTCTTAGTAAATAAAACTGCACTTTTATCTATATCGCTGCAACTGATCCTGATATCGGATTTATTTATTCCCGCTTCGGATTCTTCTTTTATTTTGATGAAGAGATCCTCGTCATAATCCATCCATCTCTGAAAACCAAAATAACTCCTGAACTTTCCGGGAGGAATTCGAGAAGCAATCAACGCAGCTTCAACAGGTATTGTACCTGAACCACACATTGGATCCAACAGCGGTATTGTCCTGTCCCACCCTGACAGCAAAACAATCCCTGCGGCGAGAACTTCATTTATCGGAGCCAGACCCTGTTCCCTGCGGTATCCTCTTTTATAAAGCGGAATAACTGAGGAATCGACACTGACAGTAACCTGATCATTACTAATGTGAAGATTGAAAACGATATCAGGATTGGCGGTTCCAACGGAGGGGCGCTTTCCGGTTTTTTGGCTGAACCGGTCAGCGATGGCATCCTTGAGAAGCAATCCGGCATAACCTGTATGATTAAATACTGGTGAATGAACCACAGGAACCACCGAAAATGTCATCTCCGTATCGAGGTACTTTTCCCACTCTATCTTAAGGCCATTTTGATAAAGATCGTCAGAAGACCTGATCCGGAATTCTGCAATCTCCATTAGTACCGACATTGCAGTCCTGGCACAGTAATTCACCTTATACAAAATGCCGGGATCGCCTTCAAAAATTACAGCACGGTTTGCCGGTTTTGCATCCTGTATACCAAGACCTTTCAGCTCGGCTGCAAGGATATTTTCAAGGCCGAAAAGGGTCTTTGCTATTAATCTCATGTAAAAATCTCCCGATCAGGATTTTAGTATCCAAGGATTTTATTGTATACTGTCTTTTCAGAAATTACCTGCAATGCTTTTTCAACAACTGTATCACCTTCATTAAGAATCTGCCAGTATTCATTTGTCTTCCAGATATTTGAGGCAACAAGAGCCCTCAACGACCTCAATATTTCCTCCTTTGAAATTAAAAACTCCGCATCATTGTATTTCACACCGCTGTCTTCGCCCTTTTTTATAAACCCCGCAATATCTTCGGCTGAGAAGCTGAAATTCTCCTTATAATCCTTAAATGTTTTAAACTGGGAAATTAGCTTGTCCCTGTTTTTATCGGCGTATTCCAGAGTGAAAGAACTGATTATCCCCCGTCTTACAAGGTTTCTGTAATAATCCGAATAATTGGAAGTATCGGCAGGCACAAAAAGATCGGGCATAATTCCTCCCCCACCGTAGACTGTTCGTTGATTCACCATAGTCCTGAACTTCAGTGAATCGGGAAAATGAACGCTGTCGGCAGATATCATTTCGCCATCGGTATACCTCTTGTAAAAGTTGGCAAGATATTTATCATACCCTTCATTATAAGGGCTTTGAATTAACCTGCCGGTAGGTGTAAAGTACCTTGCAATTGTAAGCCTGATCATGGAACCGTCGGGAAGATAGTAACCATTCTGAACGAGCCCCTTGCCGAAAGTACGACGTCCGACAATTATACCCCTGTCCCAGTCCTGGATAGCGCCGGCAAGAATTTCACTTGCAGAGGCAGATCCTTCATCGGTCAGTATAGCTACCCTTGCATTGGCCAGTACTCCTGCTCCGGTTGAAGTAAAATCCTGCCTGGGGGTTTTACGACCGCTAAGATAGACCAGCAATTTTTTATCAGGGAAGAAATTGTCTGCCACGTCGGTAGCCGCGATCATATAACCGCCACCATTTGAGCGGAGATCGAGTATCAGATTTTTCATGTTGTTCTTCTGCAATTGCATAACAGCACCTGAAAACTCCTTATCAGTAGTTGCGGCAAACTTGTTAAGTTTAATATAACCAGTCTCTTTATCAAGCATGTAAGCTGCATCAAGGCTGTTAATCGGGATTTTATCCCTGACAATTGTAAAATCAAGGACATCCTTTTCCCCCTTCCTGAATACGCTCAGGTTAACTTTGGTTCCCTTCATTCCCAGGAGCCTTGTCCGCACGCCGGTGGTCGAAATTCCGATTCCCGTCACTTTCTCACCATTAATAGTGATTATCCTGTCACCTGAATGAATACCAACTTTTTCTGAGGGTCCTCCCGATATCGGGTCAATGACTATAATGGTGTCGCGCAGAAGGTTAAACTGGATACCAATACCTTCAAAATTACCGTTCAGCGGCTCATTCATTTCCTTTACATCTTTTGCCGAGATGTAAACAGAGTGAGGATCGAGGCTTTTAAGTAATTCAACTAGCGTTTTTTCAGTTACTTTGTTAATATCTGTTGTATCGACATAAAAATTATCAATCAGGCTCAATGCTCTTCCGACTTTAGCAGTGTTTTCGCTAACTTCCTGAGATAAAACCGATTGACTAAGTAAAATGAATGCTACAAATCCTATAATTGAAACAATTTTTCTGATTTTCATATAAACTCCATTTCTTTTCTGTGGTTCACTGCCTCATTTCTTTGGTTCTCTGTGTAATAAGAAAGTTTTAAAAAATTATTCAAAACCACCATGAGACAGAGTTGCACAGACGCGTAAATATTAATCTTATATCATATTAAGAACAACATCTTAAGCTAAATGTTGCCTCAGTTGGAAATTATTCCCATTCAATAGTTGAGGGTGGTTTTGAACTTATATCATAAACTACCCTGTTGATTCCCCTGACCTTATTTATTATCTCATTTGAAATGAGTCCAAGAAAATCGTACGGCAGTTTTGACCAGTCGGCAGTCATCCCGTCTGTCGAGACCACAGCCCTCAGAACAACAGCATTTTCGTAAGTTCTTTCATCACCCATAACACCTACTGACTTCACCGGTAGCAGTATAACTCCGGCCTGCCAGACAGAATCGTACAAACCGTGTTTTTTAAGGCCATCAATGAATATCTGATCAGCATCCTTCAATATTTCAAGCTGCCCTCTTGTGATTTTCCCAAGCAGCCTTATTGCCAGACCCGGACCAGGGAACGGATGTCTCTTTAAAATAATATCGGGTAATCCGAGCGCCTGTCCGACTTTCCTGACTTCATCCTTAAAAAGAAGCCGTAACGGTTCAATAACTTTAAGATGCATTTTTTTGGGGAGTCCTCCCACGTTATGGTGCGATTTTATTGTGGCAGAAGGACCATTAACCGAAACAGATTCAATTACATCCGGATAAATGGTTCCCTGGGCCAACCATTTTACATCTTTAACTTTGCTTGCTTCCTCATCAAAAACATCAATAAACACCCTGCCAATTATCTTTCTTTTTTTCTCAGGATCGCTCACACCTTCGAGATTATCGAGAAACCTGTCGCCGGCCTTAACTCCAATGACATTAAGTCCGAGTCCCTTATATGACTCTATAACTTTATCATATTCTCCTTTCCTCAGGAGACCGTTATCTATAAATATACACGTCAGATTCCGTCCGATAGCCCTGTGAAGCAGCATAGATGCCACTGAGGAATCGACACCGCCCGAAAGACCGAGTATAACCCTGTCATTACCAATCCTTTTCTTCAGATCACTTACCGCCGATTCAACAAACGATCCAGGTGTCCAATTCTGAGAACAGCTGCAGATATCCACAACAAAGTTTTTGAGCATCTGAAGCCCCTCGGTGGTATGATATACCTCCGGATGGAACTGGATTCCCCAGGTTTTTTCATTGATTATCCTGAAAGCTCCTGCTGTTACAGTAGCTGTCGAACCCGTTATTTCATAACCATCAGGGATCCTCTCGATAGTATCTCCGTGTGACATCCAGATCTGGGTTCCCTGCTTAATATCTCTAAAAAAGGGATCAGTACGATCAAGATGCACCAGATTAGCCCTTCCATATTCCCTTGTTGCGGAAGGGAGCACTTCACCGCCGTAGCTTTGTACAAGAAGCTGTGCGCCATAGCAAACACCCAGGAGAGGTATTGTCCCTTTGATTGCTGACAGGTCGGGTTTTGGGGAATTCACATCGCGCACCGAAAACGGACTTCCTGACAGAATTACGCCTCTGACAGATTTATCAGGAACCGGGAAATGGTTAAAGGGATGAATTTCACAATAAACATTTATTTCCCGTATTCTCCTGGCTATCAGCTGTGTATATTGAGATCCAAAATCAAGGATCAGTATTTTCTCCTGCACCAACTTATATTATTTAATCAATCAATCTCTTCAACCCCTTTTCAGGGGGAAGCGGTATAGTCTGCAAAGATAACGATTCTTTTTTTATTGACGGGATAGCTTATAAATGTCATAGGTAGCGCCATCTATTGCAGGAATTGTGGCTGGGAATATTGATCTGGCTTCCTCCACGAGAAACGAAATATTCTTATACCGGGCGGAGAAATGACCTATTATCAGGGTTTTAACATTTGCATCGCGGGCAACCTTTGCCGCATCCAGGGTCGTGGAATGGCCCGTTGTCAGGGCAAGTTCTGTCAGGGTTTGATCAAAGGTGGATTCGTGGTAAAGGACATCCACATCTTTTACGAATGCGGCAAGGCGGCTGAAATACATTGTATCGCTGCAATATGCATAGGATAAAGGCTTTAGCGGTGGAATTGTCAACTGTTCATTGGGGATTATTTTTCCATCGCCGGTGACAAAATCTTCTCCCTTTTTAATGGCACGGATCCTTAAAACAGGAATTCCGTATTCTGTAATTGCTTCCTTCCTTATGTTTCTGTCTGGCTGTTTTTCCCTGAAAATGAATCCAAAAGCGTCAATCCGGTGCTTAAGGGGGAAAGATGTAACCGTAACATGCTTTTCATCAAGGATTATGACAGGGTCGTTGCCCCTCAGAGGTGTAAAAATGATCTCAAAATTAAGGTTGATGTCAAAATCCCTGAGATGTGACAACATCATCATTCTGTAATTTTCGGGAGCATACAGATGAAGCGGGCTTACCCGTCCCATCAGGTTAAATGTCGACAGTAATCCGTAAAGCCCGAAAACATGATCACCGTGGAGATGACTTATAAATATGTGATTGATTTTCCCGAATTTCAACCTGCACTTCCGGAGCTGCATCTGGGTTCCTTCGCCGCAATCTATTAAAAACAAACGCTCATGCACATTAAGCACATGAGCGGAAGGATATCTTTCTGACGTCGGCAATGCAGAACTGCTCCCCAGTATGGTCAGTTTCATCGGCACCCTGCAATGCTTGTCTTATTTTATGATATCATCTTTTCGGCTTCAGCGACAGATGCTGTTATGGTGAGCACAGTATCGAGCTGGGAAATAGTTATTAGTCTTTCAACTGCTTCGCTTAGACCGCAGAGAACGAAGGTGCCACCGGCATTTTTGCACAACCTGTTAGCAACCAGGATCGCACTCAAACCGGAGGAATCGCAATACTGGCATCTTTCGAGATCAAGAATTATGTTCTTTTCACCTTTACCAGAAACAAGCACAAGTTCCGATTTAAGAGCAGGAGCTATGTGTGTATCAAGCTTTTCCGACTGAATCTGAATTAGCGTGCTGTTGTTCCGACTCTCAATATTGAAGTCCATAGTTATATATTTAATACCATAAATTTAACTATTTTTTCTATTTCCGGGAAGCTTTATTTTCTTTTTCTTCCATTTCTTCTTTTAAAGCAGCAAGTTGTGTAATATCTCCGAGCGTTGTCTTTTCAACATTCGGCTTGGCTTTTCTTGAAGATTTCTTTGGAGATTCGGAATCGGCTTTTTTTGGTGTGGTTTCAGCAACCTTCTTTTCGTCCTCAAACACACGGCTATGGGAAAGAATTATCTTCTTGGCTGATTTGTTAAATTCGATGACTTTAAATTGTAGTTTTTCATCAACTTTTGCAATCGTACCGTCCGCTTTTACAAGATGTTTAGGAGTTACAAAACCTTCAACACCGTAAGGAAGAGCTATAACTGCACCTTTGTCAAATACTTCAACTACGGTTCCTTCATGAACTGTGTCAACAGAAAACAGACTTTCAAAAACATCCCATGGATTTTCTTCAAGCTGTTTATGTCCAAGACTGAGCCTTCTGTTCTCTTTATCAATTTCAAGAACCACAACTTCTATTTCGGAGTCGATTGAAGTAAACTCAGCGGGATGTTTAATCTTCCTGGTCCACGAAAGGTCAGATATGTGAATTAATCCATCTACCCCCTCTTCAATTTCAACAAAGACACCAAAATTTGTAAAGTTCCTGACTTTGGCAGTATGCTTTGAGCCAACAGTATATTTTTCATCAATGTTCTGCCATGGATCTGCCTTAAGCTGTTTGATCCCGAGTGACATTTTCCTTTCAGTCCTGTCGAGGGTAAGAATTACTGCTTCCACCTCTTCACTTACTTTAAGGAACTCCTGTGCACTGCGAAGATGCTGTGACCAGGACATTTCTGATACATGTATCAGTCCCTCAACGCCGGGAGCTATCTCAACAAAAGCGCCATAGTCAGCCATGACAACAACTTTCCCTTTTACCTTGTCACCAACCTTGAGATCAGGATCGATTGAATCCCATGGATGCGGAGTAAGCTGTTTCAAACCAAGGGCAATCCTTTTCTTGTCATCATCGAAATCGAGAATTACAACATTGAGTTTCTGGTCAAGCTGTACAATCTCTTCCGGATGGTTAACGCGACCCCACGACAGATCGGTGATGTGAATAAGGCCGTCGACGCCGCCAAGGTCGATAAATACGCCATATGATGTTATATTTTTAACAGTTCCTTCAAGGACCTGTCCTTTTTCAAGTTTGGCGATTATTTCCTTCTTCTGCAATTCGAGTTCAGCTTCAATAAGAGCCTTATGGGATACTACGACGTTCTTAAATTCCTGGTTGATCTTTACTACCTTGAATTCCATTGTCTTACCAACATAAACATCATAATCCCGGATTGGTTTAACATCTATCTGTGAACCGGGGAGGAATGCTTCGATGCCAAAAACATCGACTATCATACCGCCTTTTGTTCTGCATTTAATGTAACCTGTTATGATCTCATCCTTCTCAAGAGAAGCGTTTACACGGTCCCACGAATTTATTGCACGGGCTTTTTTATGTGACAGAAGAAGCTGTCCTTTTTTATCTTCCTGGCTTTCCACATAAACCTCAACTATATCGCCAACTTTCAGATTTGGATTATAGCGGAATTCGTTCAGACTCACTACACCTTCCGACTTATAACCTATGTTGATAACCACTTCACGGGGTGTCATCTGGATTACACTACCTGTAACTACCTCATCAACTGCAACAGTTGAGAGGGTTTTATCGTATAATGCTTCGTATTCTTTATATTTTGGTGAAGTCCGGAGTTCCTCATTTTCAAAGCTTTCCCAGTCAAATTCCTGGGCTGTGGGATAATATTTCGCATCAAGCCTGTCTTCAACTGCTTCAACTTCCTTTTCAGTTTCAGGTACTAATGCAGATATCCTTGTTTTTTTCTCAACGGGAAGCTCAACAGGAATTTCGGTTTCGGCTTCAACGGTTTCAGCAGCTTCCTCATCTGTTTCTGCTGTTTCGGGTAATAACAACAGCTTCAGGATCGTCGAGCATGGTTTCTTCTTCAATTTCCTGCTTTACGGCTTTTTCCTTAATCTCTTTTATTTTCACTTTTTTTGCCGGCTTTAAGCCATCCTCATTGTTTTCAACCTCTTCTTTTTTGGTCGGTTTTTTCTTGATTTCAGTCATAATTGTAATTAAAAAGTACTAATAATTAATAAGTTAGACATTATGTTGTAAAAAATAGTCTGCAAAGATATCAGTTTTTTATAAATATAGCTAACAAAATATGGGATTTTCATATGACAGGTATCAGCTTTCAGGAAGAAGCAGACCACCCCTAATCCCCTGCCTACTGGCAGGCAGGCCTAAAGTGGACTTTTGGCTTTATCCCGGATCACCTCTAAATCCCCTAAAGGGGACTTTTGGCTTTATCCAATAACTCAAAGAGACACTGCGGATTACACAGACCACCCCTAAATCCCCTAAAGGGGACTTTTGGCTTCTGCAATAACTCAAAGAGACACTGCGGATTACACAGACCACCCCTAAATCCCCTAAAGGGGACTTTTGGCTTTATCCAATAACTCAAAGAGTCTCTGCAGATTACCCAGACCACCCCTAAATCCCCTAAAGGGGACTTTTGGCTTCTGCAATAAGAGGAGCTTCCGTTCTGCGAAAATCTGCGGATTTAAATCTGCGAAAATCTGCGAGAAATCAATCATATACTAACTAACCTAAGTTGCTAGTTGCTTGTTGCTGGTTGCTAGTTATTTGATAATGAGCATCATGATAAATGCAAAAATATTTAATACATTTTAACAAAATCGCTTATTATTCTGTTAATCAACAACTAACCAGTAACAAGGAACCAGCAACTAGCAACTTGAGTTAACTAGTTAAAATTACTTTCACTGTAACCCACGACAGACAACCACTTAAGATCGGCTATGGGGAGCGAAGAAGCGAAGGGGAAGGAAAGGGAGAAGGATTCTGCGAAAATATGCGGATTAAACTTTGCGAAACTTTTCGGATTCGCCAGACCACCCCTAAATCCCCTAAAGGGGACTTTTGGCTTTTCGGATGACAGGAGATTTCCGACTTGAGCGACTCTGCGAAACTCTGCGGATTTAAATCTGCGATACTCTGCGAGAAATAAAAAGTTCCAGGTAGATAACCCAGAGCGAGGGAGCGAGGAAGCGAGGGAGCGGGATGGACTCCGTTGACAAATGAAAGCTCATTTCCATTATTAATATGTTCTATTATCTTTGTACAAAGATTAAAATTTAGCAACAAATCATCGGGGTTTATGAAGATTGCAGTTATTGGTACCGGTTATGTGGGACTGGTCACGGGCACTTGTTTATCCGAGAGCGGAGTAAATGTCGTTTGTGTAGATAATGACATCAGGAAAATTCAGCTTCTTCAAAACGGAACAGTTCCCATCTTTGAACCGGGTCTTGAGCCGCTTTTAAAAAGGAATGTTGAAAAGGGAAAGCTTATTTTTACAAACAATATCGGAGATATAACCGGATCTGAAATAATTTTCATTGCTGTCGGTACCCCCCCGGGTGAGGATGGCAGCGCTGATCTGAAACATGTTCTGGCTGTCGCCGCCGATATAGGAAGATTACTGAATGAATATGTCGTAATAGCCACTAAAAGCACAGTTCCCGTTGGAACAGCCGAAAAGGTAAGACATACAATCCAGGCGGAGCTTGATAAAAGGAAAGTTAATGTCTCTTTTGACATGGCCTCAAATCCTGAATTCCTGAAGGAAGGAGCAGCTGTTGAAGATTTTCTGAGACCTGAAAGGATAATAATCGGGGTTGATAATGAAAAAGCAGGAGAGCTTATGAAAAGGCTCTATAATCCTTTTGTGCTCAATAACCATCCTGTTCTGTTGATGGATATTGCCTCAGCCGAACTTACGAAATATGCTGCAAATTCAATGCTGGCCACCCGGATAAGCTTCATTAATGAGCTTGCCAATCTTTGCGAGATCCTCGGAGCCGATATCAATAATGTCAGAAAGGGCATAGGAAGCGACTCCAGGATCGGAAGTAAGTTCCTTTATCCCGGCGCCGGATTCGGCGGATCGTGTTTCCCAAAGGATGTTAAGGCAATTATTAAAACAGCATCCGATCACGGTTATGAACTTAAAGTCATTACAGCAGTTGAAAAAGCAAATGAATATCAGAAAAATGTGGTATTCAACAAGATGAATAAGTATTTCAACAATAGTCTGAAGGGCAGGACTATAGGGATCTGGGGATTATCCTTTAAACCCAAAACTGATGATATCCGGGAGTCGTCATCTCTCCACCTCATTGACAAGCTAATCGCCGCAGGAGCAACTGTCAGAGCGTATGATCCGGAAGCCATGGAAGAAACCAAAAAGCAGCGCGGGAACCAGATCTATTATGCTACCGATCCCTATGATGCCATTAAAGGGGCTGATGCACTGGCGCTTATGACTGAATGGGCGGAGTTCCACCTTCCTGATTTCAGGAAAATGTCTGAGCTGATGAGCACCAGAGTCATTTTCGACGGCAGGAATATTTACGATCCTGCGGAGATTAAAAGACAGGGGTTTGAGTATTTCGGGATAGGGAGGAAGTGAGGGAGCGAGGGAGCGAGGGAGCGAGGGAGCGACTAAGAGACTAAGGGACTAAGAGACTAAGAGACTAAGGGACTAAGAGACGAGGGGAAGAAAGCGAGGGAGCGAGGGAGCGAGGGAGCGAGGGAGCGAGGGAGCGACTAGAGACTAAGGGACTAAGAGACGAGGGGAAGAAAGCGATGGAGCGATGGAGCGAGGGAGCGACTAAGAGACTAAGGGACTAAGAGACTAAGGGACTAAGAGACGAGGGGAAAGTTTCAGCCTGATGATGAAACCAAAGATAAAAGTATCGAAAAGATGAAAGGAATTATACTTGCAGGGGGTTCTGGGACGCGACTATATCCGATTACCAGCGCGATATCGAAGCAGATGCTTCCTGTATATGATAAGCCGATGATCTATTATCCTTTATCAGTTTTAATGCTGGCGGACATAAGGGATATTCTGATCATATCAACTCCAAGGGACCTTCCGGGTTTCAGATGCCTCCTCGGGGATGGCTCCTCGCTCGGGATTAAATTCAGCTATCTTCAACAGGTCTCCCCTGACGGCCTGGCACAGGCATTTATAATCGGTGAGGAATTTATTGGCAATGACTCCGTCTGCATGATCCTTGGCGATAATATTTTCTACGGTCACGGATTCGGGGATATTCTCCAGAAAACATCCAGACTGGAGAAAGGGGCCTGTGTTTTCGGATATTATGTCACAGACCCCGAGAGGTATGGCGTTGTGGAATTTAACAGCAGCAGGAAAGCAATAAGCATTGAAGAAAAGCCTTCAAAGCCAAAATCAAATTATGCTGTAACAGGTCTCTATTTTTATGATAACTCGGTAGTAAAAAAAGCAAAGTCACTTAAACCCTCTCCAAGAGGTGAACTTGAGATCACAGACCTGAACAGGCTTTTTCTGGAAGAGGGTAACCTTGAGGTCCGTATAATGGGAAGAGGAATGGCCTGGCTTGATACCGGAACCTATGAGAGTCTTTTGCAGGCTGCTAATTTTATTGCAACCCTTGAACAGAGGCAGGGCCTGAAAGCCTCGTGCGTCGAAGAAATAGCCTATAAGAGAGGATTCATTAATAAAGAACAATTGATTGAACTCGCCGAACCGGTAAAGAAAAGCCAGTATGGGAAGTATCTGCTTAAAATCGCTTTGGATGAAGGCAGCGGATTTGTGGAGTAGAATAAATCAGGTTGCTGGTTGCTGGTTGCTGGTTGCTGGTTGCGTGTTGCGGGTTGCGGGTTCAGTTGCAACAAGAAACCAGTACACAGCAAGTAAAACTTTTTAAACAAACTAAATGAAAATAATCGAGACTGAATTTGTCGGTTTATGCGTAATTCAACCTAAAGTTTTTACTGACAGCAGAGGTTACTTTTTTGAAAGCTATAGACATGATATCTTTTTAAAGGCAGGTATCTCTTTTTTACCTGTCCAGGACAATGAGTCAAAATCTGTTATGGGTGTGATAAGAGGCCTTCACTACCAGTTAAAGCCTTTTGATCAGGCGAAACTGATACGTGTGGTTATTGGTAAAGTGCTTGATGTTGCTGTGGATCTGCGAAGGGACTCCCCTACTTTTGGAAAATGGTTCGGAATTGAGCTTGATTCGGAAAACAAGAATCAGCTTTTTATTCCACGGGGATTTGCTCACGGATTCTCAGTATTGAGTGATACAACTATAATTCAGTACAAATGTGATAATGTTTATAATCCAAAATATGAATGTGGTATTTCGTTAGCTGATCCTGAACTGAATATCGATTGGAAACTTGGCAAGGTAAAGTCGATAATCAGCGACAAGGATTTAAGGCATCCGAATTTAAGGGATGCGGAGAATAATTTCTGAGACCTCCACCTCACCCCCTAAATCCCCCTCTCCCGGAGTGAGAGGGGCTTAACTACTGGTTTTTAAGCCCCTCCCACACGGGGGAGTGGGATTTAGGGGAGAGGTGGAGAGGAGACGGACTGATTTGGAAACATTAATATTCACTAGAAACATTATAAATGGCGGTCATATTAGTAACAGGTGCATCGGGTCAGCTCGGAAGTGAACTCAGGGTTTCATCGAAGAACTATTTCGGTTATGAGTATATCTTCACTGATAATGAAACACTTGATGTTACAATCGAAAAGGAAGTCAAAGAATTTATCAGCAAAAACAAACCCGATTGGATTATTAACTGTGCATCCTATAATTTTGTTGATAAGGCTGAGTCAGAGCCTGATAAAGCAATGCTGGTTAATGCTGCCGGTGTTAAAAACATTGTAACCGCCATTAGAGGATCAGAGTGCAGGCTTATTCATATTTCGACAGATTATGTGTTTGACGGGAAATCGAACGTCCCATATAACGAATACTCAGTGCCCAATCCATTATCAGCCTACGCAAAATCAAAGTCCGAAGGAGAACGTTTTGCATTAACCCACTATCTGTCCATAATACTCAGGACATCATGGCTATACTCTTCCTGGGGCAATAATTTTGTTAAGACAATTCTAAAGAACGGTGCGGAGAAAGATTCACTCAGGGTTGTATTTGATCAGACCGGTACTCCCACCTATGCGGCTGATCTTGCCGATACAATCATGTTAATAATCTCAAGGGTGATAAGGAACCAGATTGCCTTCAATGCCGGAATTTACCACTATTCAAATGAGGGTGTATGCAGCTGGTATGATCTTGCAAATGAAATAGTTCTTGAAGCAGGATTAAAATGCAGGGTTGTCCCGATCCTGTCGAAAGAGTATCCATCAATCGTTCAACGACCGTTTTATTCTGTTCTTGATAAAAGTAAAATAAAGGAGAATTACACTATTGAGATACCTCACTGGAGATCGGGTTTGAGTAGATGTATGAGACTTCTGATGAGGTAAGACCACCCCTAAATCCCCTAAAGGGGACTTCTGGCTTTTCAGATAACAGGAGATTTCCGATTTGAGCGAGGGAGCTAGGGAGCGAGGGAGAGAGTGGGAGAAAGGGAGAAGGGGAGAAAGGGAGAGGGAGAGATGGAGCGGGGGAGCGAGGGAGCGACGGACTCTAAATCAGCGAAAATCTGCGAGAAATAAAAAGAAGACCACCCCTAAATCCCCTAAAGGGGACTTTTGGCTTTTCAGATAACAGGAGATTTCCGATTTGAGCGAGGGAACGAGGGAGCGAGGGAGAGAAGGTGAGAAAGGGAGAAGGGGAGAAAGGGAGAGGGAGAGATGGAGCGAGGGAGCGAGGGAGCGAGGGACTCTGCGGATTTAAATCAGCGAGAATTGCGAGAACCAAACAACAGACCACCCCTAAATCCCCTAAAGGGGACTTTTGGCTTTTCAAATAACAGGAGATTTCCGATTTGAGCGAGGGAGCGAGGGAGCGAGGGAGCGAGGGACTCTGCGAGACTCTGCGGATTTAAATCTGCGAGAACTCTGCGAGAAATAAAAGTTATAAGCAGGTAAAAATTTAAATTTCAAAAATATGCCATCAACAGACGAAATTAGAAACAAAGCCACTGCAATGGCTTGGACCTGAATTCAATGAGGAGACCCGGAAGGAAGTCAGGAATATGCTTGAAACGGATGAAAAAAAGCTTATTGATGCTTTTTACCAGGATCTTGAATTCGGCACAGGCGGACTCAGAGGCATTATGGGAGCCGGCACAAACCGGATGAATATTTACACACTCGGTATGGCTACCCAGGGACTGTCGAATTATATAATAAAGGAATGCGGCAAAGTCGGAATTAAGGTTGCAATTGCCCATGATTGCAGGAATAACAGCAGACTCTTTGCCGAGACTACTGCCGATATCTTTACAGCAAATGGGTTTGAGGTCTATCTCTTTGAAGCACTTCGTCCGACCCCTGAATTATCATTTGCGATCCGGCATTATAAATGTCAGAGCGGCGTGGTTATTACTGCCTCGCATAATCCACCGGAGTACAACGGATATAAGGCTTACTGGAATGACGGCGGCCAGGTTGTTGCGCCCCATGATGAAGGTATCATTGAAGAAGTCAGGAAAATAAAATCAGTATCTGAAATTAAGTTTAACGGCAAAAAAGAGAAGATCAGGATAATCGGAAAAGAAACCGATGATCTCTTTCTTGCGGAAGTCCTGAAAATGAGCCTTAATCCTGAAATAATCCGAAAGAATGAAAATATCGGGATTGTCTACACTCCAATACATGGTACTGGTGGAACGTTAGTACCTAAAGCGCTCAGGATGTTTGGATTTAAGAATATTCAGAATGTTCCTGAACAGGATATCACGGACGGGAATTTCCCGACAGTCAAGTCACCAAACCCGGAAGAACCTGCTGCTCTTTCTCTTGCTATTAAAAAGGCAACAGAAACCGGTGCAGAACTGGTAATGGCAACGGATCCCGATGCTGACAGGTTAGGGATAGCCGTAAGAAATAGAAAGGGAGAATTTGTGCTGCTAAACGGGAACCAAACTGGTGTTCTGCTTACTAAATATATCCTTTCGCAATTTCAACAAAAGAAGAAATATAAAGGCAATGAGTACATCATCAAGACAATAGTGACAACAGACCTGCTTGACAGGATCGCAGAAAGCTATAATGTTAAATGCTATAATGTTCTGACTGGATTTAAGTTCTTTGCTGAACTCATCCGGAATCTTGAAGGGAAAGAGAAATTTATAGGGGGTGGCGAAGAAAGTTACGGATTCCTTCCGGGCGATTATGTAAGGGATAAAGATGCTGTCGGTTCATGTGCCATGACAGCCGAAGTGGCAGCATGGGCAAAAAGCAGCGGGAAGTCACTTTACGAAATGTTGATTGATATTTATCTTGAGTATGGATTGTATAAAGAAAAGCTCCATAATATCGTTCGTAAAGGTCAGGAGGGCGCTTCGGAAATCAAAGCAATGATGAATGAGTACAGAAATAATCCGCCAGAATCCATTAACAGCAGTAAAGTTATTAAGATCAATGACTACGAGACCGCTGATCTCTACCAATTGCCTGACCGGTGCAAAAAGCAAAATTGACCTTTTGCAATCCGATGTACTACAATTCTTCCTTGAAGACGGATCAAAAATCTCCGTAAGACCTTCAGGAACCGAACCCAAGATCAAGTTTTATTTCAGTGTTAATACAAAACTGGAATCCGCAAACAAGTTTGATGAAAGGGATAAACTTCTCGAAATACGAATAGCTGATATTATCAGAGATATGAAGCTTGATTAATATTTTCAGGACGGATTACACGGATTTGCACGGATTAAGAACTCTGAGCCTAACTCCGTGATAACCTGTGCCATCAGTTGTAAATTGGATTTCAAATAAATATCGCAAAATATGAAATCATATCGTAAAGAACTCTGGTTTGAGACTTCAACACGACGGGGTTTTATAAATATTACTGATCAGGTTGAAAGATGTCTTGCCGAAAGCGGAATTCAAGAAGGGCTTCTGCTTTGTAACCCGATGCACATTACAGCAAGTGTTTTCATCAATGATGACGAAGCAGGATTGCATCATGATTTTGAGGTCTGGCTTGAGAAACTGGCTCCGGAGAAACCCTACAACCAGTACAAGCATAATGGATTTGAGGATAACGCTGATGCTCACATTAAGCGGACTCTGATGGGACGTGAAGTAGTTGTTGCGGTTACCGGGGGCAGGTTGGATTTCGGCCCCTGGGAGCAGATCTTCTACGGTGAGTTTGACGGCAAGAGACGCAAGCGGGTTCTGGTCAAGATAATCGGAGATTAAAGTCTTGCGGTCCTGGTGTCCTGCGGTCGTGCGGTCCTGCAGTCATGCGGTCAGCTTATCTGCCGGTTTTAAGATACTTCATGAGGCTGCTGGTGGCATTTATCAAATTCTGGCATTTTTGTCTTCTGTCCAGAGCAATATCCGAGGAGACATATGCTTGGTCTTCAGCTATATAATACATATTCTTAACTTCACCAGTTGATCCTTTAGATATGTTAAGAAACTGACGGAATTCAGCATCACTATTTCTGCAGAAACCCTCAGATATATTATTCATAGTAGAAATACCGGCACCCGTTATTTGATTCTTAAAAATGAAATCCTTACATTTTCTGAAATCAGAATATACCAGGTTAACTAATTCTCTGGACATCATCCAGATATCCAATTCTTCAAAATTCTTAATTGTTGTCATTTTAGCACATTTTAGAAAGTAAGACATAAAAATTCCTTACCTAAATTACAACAATTTTTTAATTATTCAAGACAGCAAGACCACATGACTGCAAGACCGCATGACTGCAAGACCGCATGACTGCAAGACTGCAAGACCGCAAGGCCGCATGACTGCAAGACCGCAAGACCGCATGACTGCATGACTGCAAGACCGCTTGACTGCATTATTCAAACCAATCATCCGCAAAATTTACCAGGTAAACTCTGTCAGTTGATCTGGTAAGCGCCGTATAGAACCACCTCAGGTAATCGATCGTGATTTCGTTCCTGTTGAACATCCCCTGATCTATAAAGACCCTCTCCCACTGTCCGCCCTGGGCTTTATGGCATGTTACCGCATATGAAAATTTGATCTGAAGGGCATTGAAATAAGGATCATTTTTTACAGCCTCAATTTGTTTCCGTCGTGTTTTAATATCGAGGTAGTCGGCCAAAACACCCTGAAACAGTTCTTTGCTTTTATCCGGTGGCAAGGCAGGAGTATCGAGATGAAGGACATCGAGCATAACCTTTGAGTCCAGTTCGAGGTCATAATCAGGAAAATAAAGCGTCATCTGTGCAAACCTGAATCCGTAGCGCTCTTCATCTTTCCATATCTTTCTTATTTCAGCGATATCGCCGTTGGCGATGAATCCCGGGCCCGACTCTTCTTCATCTATCAGGAAATAGTTGTTTTTAACTACCATTATCATGTCTCCGGAACTGATCTCTTCTTCCCTGAAAAAGATTCTGTTCCGGATCCCGAGATTATATTTATTCGCCTGCTTGTTAGAATTGACCACTATTATGGTACCATTAAGTCCGCAGGTTCCATAGGAAGTTGATATCTCTTCGATCAGGTCCTGACCGCCCAATCTTATTACATCCCTGAAGTTGATACAATCAATTGACGGATGTGTCAGGTTATTTTCTGCGATTTGCATCCTGACCCGTGTTGCATTCATAAGAACTCCTGATGTCTCACTCTGGCGGACGACCTGTTTAAGTTCAGAGAAAACAATTCCGAACCCAAAATCTTTCAAAGCCCTTTCTTCAAGCGCCGGACTTAAAACAGAGCCAACTGGCGGCAGCTGGGCAGTATCGCCTACCAGGATAAGTTTGCAGTCGATACCTGAATATACGTATTCAATAAGGTCATCAAGAAGTTTACCGCTGCCAAAAATAGAAATGTCAGACGAGTTATTCGAAATCATGGAAGCCTCGTCGACAATAAAAAAAGTATTCCTGTGAAGGTTTCTGTCGAGAGAAAAGCTGCCTACCCCATCTTTTGATGATTTCTGCCTGTAAATTTTTTTATGGATAGTGAAAGCCTGTTTGCCCGAGTAAGATCCAAGAACCTTTGCGGCTCTTCCGGTTGGGGCAAGCAGGACAGACTTCATTCTTAGGGCGTCGAGGGTCCTGACAACAGCGCTGATAACACTTGTTTTCCCGGTTCCGGCGTAACCAGTCAGGAGGAAAATTATGTCGTTATTATTCTCAACGATATAGGATGCAATTTTCTTCAATGCTGCAGCTTGATCATCAGTTGGGTCATAACCAAGATTCTTGCATAACTGATTATAGATAATAGTTTCCCTCATAGTAATTTAAAAGTAATAGAAAGGCAGCAAGGATATTTTTCCTACTTTTGCTTGTAAACTTAATCATTCCATTCAAGAATTAAAAAATGTATATCTCTGTATAACTCTACAGTAAAACCGCCCCCAACCCCCTAAAGGGGGCTATTGATATACTGTAAGTTTAAAAGTCCCCTTTAGGCCTGCCTGCCGGTAGGCAGGGGATTTAGGGGTAAAAAAAAGTTGGAAACAGAAAAATAATTAATATTACCGCCTTCATGCCTTTTCTGGAATTATTCGATGAAACTCTTGATATAAACTCAACTGAGAACTATGAGTTATCCGTTCAGGTAAGCTATGATGGCCTCTCCTACTCTATTCTTGATACCCTCCGTAACAAGTTTATCCTGTTAAGAGATTATGAACCAGATGACAATGGCTATCTGGATAATGGAAAGATCGGTGAAATAATAGCAAACGATGATTTTCTTACCAGACGGTATAAAAAAATTAACCTTATTACCCCTTCACCCGGATCCACGCTGGTGCCGTCGGCGCTGTTTGACGTACTCAAAAAAAGAAGATTTCTTTACATTCAATCAGATAAGTCGTGAAGGAGAAATTATTGCTACAAATTTGCTTCCGGATCCGGATGCCGTTATTATTTTCTCACTTCCCGGCTCAACCTCAGAACTTTTAAAGCGATTCTTTCCAAAATCGGATTGCAGCCATCAGTTAAAACCCCTCTTCCAGTACATCGTTGGAAACAGGAGGACAGCAGGTAAATATTATATCCATGTTCACCTTGAAAGAGGCTTCTTTAATCTCATTATTTTTGATCAGAACGCACTGGAATTCTGTAACACATTTCATTACAAGACAATCTCTGATATCCAGTACTATGTTTTTTATGTTCTCAAAAGGATGAATATAAGTCAGGATGAGGTTATTTATTTCAGCGGCAGGACAAATGGGTCCAAAGAAATTATAACTGGTTTTTCTGATTTTATGAAAAGCATAAGGTTTGCCGGTCCGACCGGGAATTTTACATTCAGTTATGTATTCAATGATACTGATCTTCACAGGTTTCTGAATCTTTTCAGCGTAACAGGTTGCGAATAATCGGGGGCAAATACAAGGGAAGAATAATCAGTCCGGTATCTGGTCTGAAAGCAAGACCTACAACAGATCTTGCACAGGGAGAGTCTTTTTAATATTCTGAACAACCGCATTGATTTTGAGTCCATAAGTGTACTGGACCTGTTTTCGGGGACTGGCAGCATAGCCTTTGAATTTGCATCAAGAGGGGCTGAGGCTGTTCATCTTGTTGAAAAAGACTTAAGCATTTAGGAGGCATAAGGAGGACAATAAATGAAATTGGATTTCACAACATAAAGACTATCCATATTGATGTAAAAGCATATTTAAAGACCTGCAGGTTTAAGTACGACATAGTTTTTGCCGATCCGCCTTATGAATCTGTCATGGCTCAGAGAGATTCCGGATCTGGTTATTGCGATCAGGAGTTTTAAAAGAGGATGGTTTTTTTATTCTTGAACATCCGAGGGCAATGGAATTTAAAAGTCACAAACTGTTTTTTGAGCACCGGAATTACGGTAGTGTTAATTTCAGTTTTTTCTAAACCTATGATGGTTGTACGCCTAATCCCTATTGTCAGACCGTTCCTACCCACGGCCTGAAGGCCGTGGTTCATTGAAATACCTTATGTTGATCTCTTAAACCGAAATAGTTATTTGACTAATTTGATTATAAAGCTTAGAGGGTTCATCCAAGTAAAATGAAAGACTTATATATGAACATTAATTTATCTTCATCACTTAGTACTGGTTGGTGCTTATTCTGGCAGAAAGAAAGAACATCTGATATGAATATCACTTGTTATCACAGTACCGGTGGTGTCAAAGAAAGTCAGTTCGAAACTAGTGCACGCAGAATAGTTGAGTACAAAGCAGCAGACTTATATGCTAAAGCCGTTTGCCCAATTGTTTGATAAGTATAATGAAGAGAACAACAAGAACTATCTCATTAAAAGAGATGATATTTCCGAAAGCATCTCCTACGGATGGCATAACTATCCCTATGATTATTACAACATATGGGTTAAGAATGCAGGTAATAAGCCTTTTATGGAGGAACCGACCCTGGAAATGCTGACAAAGCAATACCAGGTAATAATTTTCAAACATTGTTTTCCCGTTAGCAATATCCAGGCTGATAAGGACACCGGCTGACATCAACTCTGACTACAAATCGCTGGCAAACTATAAGCTTGCAATATGCTGGCTTTAAGAGATAAAGCTTCATGAATTTCCTGACACAAAATTTATCCTCTTTACCGGTGCTGCTCAGGTGAAATCGAGCTGTAAAAGAAGATGAAGCCAAAAGAGCGCAAGAATTTTTCGGATGGGTAACAAGCGAATGGGACTTACCCGGTGATAATATTCATATATGGGATCTTTATACCCTGGAAACCGGGGGAGGATTATATTTTAAGGAAGAGTATGCCTCCTCTCCCGCGGGATTCCCATCCCAATGGAGAATTTGCAGCCAAAGCAGCACAGCTATTGTTCAACAGGATTATTGATGTAATTGAAAAGGATGGGACAGGCACAAAATTGACCGGAGAAAAGTTATAATGTATTCTTCTCTGTTCATTTGAGCGGGAAGTTTTACCAGAATTAATTTTGAATAATTAAAAAATGCTTATACTTTTGCATCGCGTTAAAAATTTGGTGCGGTAGTTCAGTTGGTTAGAATAACGGCCTGTCACGCCGTGGGTCGCGGGTTCGAGTCCCGTCCGCACCGCAAGCGCTGCAAAACCCGATGAGACATCATCGGGTTTTTTATTTTCCGAACTCGTTGAATGCTTGCTTTCATAAGAGTGAAGGAAAATAAAAAACCAGGCTGCGCAGCAGCCGGGTTTTGCAGCGCTTGCGGGGTAACCTGTGGATGAAAGGGTCCGATCTCCGCGAGGAGATCAGTCCCGTCCGCACCGCCCTTGAGCCCTCAAAACCCCTTGATTATCAAGGGGTTTTGTGCTTCCTGCCACAAAATCCGCCACAAAATCCGCAAAATCCGCCACAAACTTTTTTCCTTCTTTGGCCCCAAAATTCATATCAATGAATAAATATTTTCAGATATCTGCTGGTATTTCAAGCGCTTAACTGGAATATTTTATAATTTTTATAAAAAATTTTCGAAAGACAATTTTGGCCAAATTATTTTCTTTTCCAGAATTTTTTTTCTTCATGATTTAGGTGTCAGATCAGAATCAGTCAGGTATTTATATTAAAATAAAGTTTATGTAAATCTCTGTTGAATTTCTTTCTGTAGCACCCTCAGGCTAATTCCAGGGGGGTACCCAGGGGGGAGGGATACCGGGGGATACCCTTAAAGTGATTATTATGATGAAAATAAACTACAAAGTACGACTCTATATCCTTTATTTGAAGGAACAAATAAAAGGTTGCCTGCTCAGGCTTGGCTGTCATTTCTTTTCGTCCTGGTATTTCATCGATAACAATTGCATTTGTACACCAGGCAAAGTATTAAAGTTAGATAGAATCTATACCTATAAGGAAGGAGATAATGTTGAAATTGTAAGACTTACCAATGTCCACACAGAAAGAAGATACCTGTACTGCAGCTTGTTTTTCTTCTCCATGAATAAAATAATCACTGTCCGTCAGACAATGCTGAAAGATGCTCCTGTTTTATGGAGTCTCTCTGATAACAGGGAATTTGATGAGATAATGTCCATCAGGCTGTGGAATGAAGTTAATAAGGAGGAAGAACTTCTGGAATTTGATTTCTGATACCTGTCTGTAAAAGACAATATTCTTGACCACAGTAAGCCATTAAGCTTTACGTCTTTATCTTAGATTTATCTTTAGATCATGCGATTAACACCGGTTTTAAGTGGTTAATCTTTTCCGGAGAGTGGAGATCAGTGTCTCCGGCTACTGTACTTAACCGATGATCAGTGTTTTTCATTCCGCGGCAGGAAGCAATAAATAGGCAGAAGAGGAATAGTCCGATCCCTGTTGGAGATAGCCTTGTCAGACTTAATGTTTGATTGAAAATCATAACTAACTAGCTTCCCGACTTTTCCAATAGGATTTCCATCTCATTTTTTCATATTCGACATCAATATTTGAAATCAATTCCGGATAGTATTCCTGCAGTGTTTTATTGCCAGCCTCATACTCGGGGAGATTTTCCAACAGATAAAACGACAGAATATGGCCAAGCCTGTATTCATCCTCTACTACCTCCCGGAGTTCATTTTCAGAGAGTTTATTATACCGGGCATACAAAATTCTGTCAATTGTTCTTACAAATGATTCACATAGTATTGAAGTAACACCATTATAGTTGCCCTGTAGTCTTTCCTGTGCGAGATCAGCCAGATCAGTTATCTTCATATTAATCTCCGAATTTCCCTCAACGATCGGATTTATTATTTTATGAAGAGGTTCGTGATAAAATGCGCTTGCATCTGGTGCTCCGGTTGAGGGGCCGCTTATAACCCAGTAATCATTCCCTGTTTCATGAAAGAAGGCCGTAAAGTGCGACATTAAGGGAATTTGCTGATAGTGGAACTTACCATTGGCTTTATTCCGGAAATAACCGGAATCCACACCGCAATACTTCGTTATTTGCTTTATGGCGAGTTCTGCAAACGGTTTATATTGCAGGTTTATCTCATAGAGTCTCTGATAATACCGTTCCCATAGTATAGCTATTTTTGCTCTTTCGTAGAAATCCTGTAGCAGGGAATCGTAAGATTCGAACCTGGCTATATCCTCATTACGGCAGGAATCAGATATCAACCCGAATTCCGGCGGATTTTTCGAATTGATTGCATATACGCCATATCCGTAAAAATCTCCACCTCCAAATTTTTCATAATACTGCCGAATTTCATTTTTATAGTCATCGGTCAGTATTGAATCTAGGTATTCCCTGACTTCAGTCCTGACCGGATGCATTGTAGCATTCCAGTCATGGCCATAACCTGCGGCATTCATAAATGCGTAGCTGGTAAAGAGTCTTATATCGGGTTCGAATACAAAAAACTCATCTTTACTCTTTCTTTGTTCATTCGCACAGGAGACCAGGGGTATAGAAAGAATTATAATAAATGTTATCTTATTCATATGCAGTTCTTTATTAATTTGATCTGTTTTTAACTTTCTCTAATGTTGCTGAAGAGGAAAACTTTGACTCTGCAGGCTTTCCGAAATTCTGGCAGTTGTTTCATCATTGCATAATTCCAGACTGATCTTCCAGAGTTTTTCCTGAAATTCAGGGTTAAAGACTGTTTCTTCCTCCTTCATGCCGATAAATTCATTTTTCTTCCAGGTGACAAATCTTCCTGACTTCTTCAGGCTTTCTTCCTGGCTTTCCGTGAATAACGGAGACATTATCATACCACATTTCTCAATCGAAATGAATGTCCCGAAAAACTTCATTACAGTTGCCATTATTTTCATGGAGACAGGAATTATATTAAGCTGATTACTCCACACCGTTTTAGATATTTCAAACCCGATGAAGGATACCTTTGGAGCATTAATTCCTTTATATAAATCATGTAACTTAACCAGGAACATTCTTTTGGCGACCATGCCCTGATGAATACCCGATTCAAAACTCCAGCCATTTTTCATCTGGATATCTTCCCAGAATATTTTGCCGCCACGGGTTACATTGAATATCACCCTCCCCCCATTCTCCGAGTTCTCCAGCAAGCTCAACAGGTTTAAAGTCAGCATAAACTGAGACAAATATTTCACCTGGAAATGTGAATCCATTCCGTCCTCAGTTTCTACCCTGTTTGCCGCATAACCCAAACCTGCATTAATGAAGATACAATCCAGGTATTTGTGTTCACTTTTTATTTCGGTGATAGCATTTCGGACATCACGTAACCGGGATGATGGCGGGTGCATACTGGAGTCAGGACGCCAGGAGGAACCATGAAACCGGCAACCTTGCTCACCTTCGTCCTGCTCGTGCTCATGACCGTGGCGCACCTGCTGCGCGTCATTTTCGACGTCCAGGCGGTCGCCGGCGGGAATGCCGATTCCGGTGTGGTGGAGTGGCGTCGCGATGATCGTCACCGGAACACTGGCGACGATGCTCTGGCGCGAACACCACGGGCGCTGAAGGGGCGCCGGTTGGTGTCGGGACGCCGGCCTTCGGTCGCAGCGGGAGCAGTGTCGTTACGTCCGCAAGTCGACGAGCGAGCCGCGGGCCGCGCGAACTCCAGTGTCATGAACTCGATGCCGACCAGGTAGCCCTTTGCGCCCCGGGCGTCCGCACGGCGGCAACTGACGATTCGGGCCACCGCGGTGAGCGCGGCGCCGTCGACGCGCACCACGTGGTTTTCGGCCAGCGGTGTTCCGGCACGCTCACGCACATGCCGGACGGTGACAAGTCGCGGATGACCGCGCGCACCCGCGCGCGTGACGCGCGCTCGGTCAGTGTGACCGCGCCGCCACGTGCGACGCGCGGCGTCGTACGTTCGTCCCCCGCCCTGGTGCCGGCGGTCAGGGGAGCACAGGCGGACTGCCGCACCGGACGCAGCGCGATCCCGCGGCAGCACCGAAGGGGGCCTCGGCGCGTCACAAAACGCACACGTCGGGCCCTGCTGGCGGTCGGTTGTGACCTCTCCTTCAGCGGCTGCTGATTCCTCGTGTGCCGGCTGCCGGCTTGCCGGGTGAGGGGCCCGGAGCCGGTGGTAGCATTCGATACCCGCGCCTGCAGCTCGCGATCGTACTGTGCGCGCCGGGCCGGATTGGTCAGCACCGCATACGCCTCGTTCAGCAGCGGCAGCGTCATCATGGCTCGCCCCCGAGATCGGGATGCTGCTTCAACTTGAGCATGACCGCGTGGTAGCTCGACTTGATGACCGCGGTCGGAGCATCCGGCTGCACGTGAAGCAGCCGGTAGTAGTTGCGACAGGTTCTTACTCATCGGGCGACATGGCGGACGGTTCCACCCGACCCCTGTGCAGAAATGCTGCCACACTCCGCGCATCGACTGGCGCGGTAGAGTGCGGCCTGGACCCGCTGGCGTACGCGGCCCGAGGAAGAGCGACCCCGCGCCGAATCACCGGATGGTTATCGCGACGGCGAAACTCCGTAATCGACAGTGCGCGGACGCGGCTCAACCCGCTGATTGGCCAAGGCAAGCAGCTTCACTGCCGTATTCCAGTTGCGCCCCGTCACCTGGGTTCCGAGCTTGGTCTCGATCAGGCTCGTCGTGAGGCGCGACCGGCCGATTCCGTCGGGATACACGGCGTAGAGATGACGGCCAGCTCCCGGACAACGCTCTCCGCGCCCAGAATCGCGCGCTCGTAGGGCTCGCCGACCGCCTTCGCGCTCGTGGGTGCTTCAGCAAGAGGACCAGCAGATGCCCTGATCCCGTGCCGCCTCGGTCGGAAAGGGATTCGCTTCACAGATCGCCTGCCACTCGCGCGCGGTCCGGACGAAGACGCCGCGAAACCCCCAGCCGATGAGGATGGCTTCCTCCACTGTGCGTTCCAATGAGGCGATGGCCCGCACCGCGAGGAGAACACGACGTTGCCGCTCTGGAGCAGCGTCCGGATCGTGCATGCCGGCGTCGACCAGCACGTCGCACAACGCCCGCATGGACACGCTGTTGCGACCACCGACATTTACAGCCCGCAGAAAGCGACGTGTGTTGCGGACGGCATGCAACCGACCGGCGGGATTATACGCGACGCCGCCGGGCCTCCTCGCCTTCGCAGAGCGCCGCCACGCCAAATCTGAAGATTCAGACACCAAACCGTAAGTGCGGCCCAGGGCCGGTGCACGCGCCAAACATCCGTAACTGGAAGACCGGTATGGGGCTTGACTCGTTGGGATCCCTGGAACGGGAGTTGCCCCACTGACTCGCATGACCGCGATGAGCACCGAACCCACGCGAAGGACTGGCCGTTCGGGCGGCTACAGTTCCTGGAGGTTATCTTCGTTTGCGCCGTCATGGCCGTCGTGGCGGGGATGGCGCTCCTCATCACCCCCGGCGTGATTGCGAAGGCGAAGAGCTCGGCAGCGCCTCGAGCCTCGTGGCGACGCTGCACGCACGCGAACAGTCGATTCCGATG
>CAWKIC010000025.1:0-5500 GCA_963849615.1 uncultured Bacteroidales bacterium | reverse complement strand
AACGTTAATCTATTTATAATGGAAAATCCGAATTTAAAACAGCAATATGAAATTGGAATGGTAGGTTTAGGTGTCATGGGACGTAATCTACTATTAAACATGGCAGATCACGGTTTCTCTGTAGCTGGTTATGACAAAGATCTGTCGCAAGTCGAAGCTCTGCGAAAGGAAGCAGAGAAAAGGGATATTCACTGCACAGACCACCTTCAGGATTTTATATCAAGCTTACGTTTACCCCGTACAATAATCTTACTTGTCCCGGCAGGAGCGCCGGTCGATTCGGTCATAAACGAACTGTTGGTACATCTTCAGAAGGAAGATCTTATCATTGATTCAGGCAATTCATATTTTAAAGATACTAATCTGCGTACCATCAGGTTGAAAGAAAAAGGAATACTTTTTATGGGAATGGGAATATCAGGAGGAGAGGAAGGGGCCAGACACGGTGCAAGTATTATGCCTGGCGGACTAAAAGAAGCTTATGAGAGGGTGAAACCCGTTCTTGAAGCTGTTTCAGCCAAAGTGAATGGTGAACTATGCGTTACATATTTAGGACCACTATCTGCCGGTCATTTTGTGAAGATGGTTCATAATGGTATTGAATACGGTTTAATGCAGCTTATCTCCGAGACCTATGCTGTGATGAAACTGGTACTCGGCTTCTCCGATGATCAACTTAAAAGCATTTACAGCGAATGGAATAATGGCGAACTGAACGGTTTCCTTATGGAAATTACCAGTCAATATATTTGGCAAAGTAGACGAGAAAACAGGTAAACGGCTGATTGATGAAATTCTTGATATAGCCAGGCAAAAAGGTACCGGCATGTGGACTTCTCAAAGTGCCATGGAATTGCAGGTACCTGTTCCAACAATCGATATAGCAGTTGCAATGCGCGACTTATCTGTATTTGAAAAACAGCGCCAAATGGCGGAAAAAATCTATCAATACCCGGAAACTCATTTCAAAGGTGAACGGAAAAAGTTTCTTGCACAACTACGTAAAGCTCTTTATGTGTCAATGCTTACTACTTATGCACAAGGTTTTGCACTCCTGTCAGCAGCGTCAGATAAATATCGGTATCATCTTGATCTCGAAGCAGTAGCACGTATATGGCGGGGTGGCTGCATAATTCGTGCAGCTATTACTGGAAGAGATTCAGGCGGCATTTCATTCCAATCAGGATCTGTTAAACCTGCTGCTCGACCCGAACCTCTCTGAAAAGATTAAAGAGAATCAGGAAAGTCTTCGTCAGATCGTATGCCAGGCGGGTACCCTGGGTATTCCCATTCCTGGTATAATGGCTACTCTTGGCTATCTCGATGCTTATCGCAGTTCGTGGTTGCCGGCAAATCTTATTCAGGCACAACGCGATTATTTTGGCGCTCATACATATGAACGTATGGATGCAAAAGGAACCTTTCATACTGAATGGCTGAAAAGATTATGATGAAAACAAATTAAAACTTCAGCCTACGATATTTGCCATTTTTGGAGGATCAGGAGATCTGACCTGGCGAAAACTGGTTCCATCTCTTTTTGACCTGTTTCAGGATTTGAGTATGCCACCCTGATTTTTCCATAGTTGCATTGGATCGTATAGAACTCAACGATAATGATTTGCGTAAGCGTTTCCGTGACGGAATTGAAAAATTTTCAAGAAATGGCAAGGTCAACGATAAGGTTTGGTTAAAGTTTTCCAAACATATTTATTATAAAAAGGGAGATTTTACAAAATCCGGAATTTATACCATCTTAAAAGAGCAAATCGCTTATCTGGAAAAAGAGTGGAATGCCAAAGCTCAGCTCATCTTTTACATGGCGACACCACCGGTCATGTTTGGCGAAATTCCGAAACATCTTAAGAAAGCAGGACTTGCAAATAACAGAGAACTGGCACGCATTGTGGTTGAAAAACCAATTGGTCACGACTTGGCATCAGCTTTAAAGCTAAATCAGATACTTACTGATAGTTTCAAGGAATCTCAGATATTCAGGATTGATCATTATCTGGGTAAGGAAACCGTGCAGAATATTCTTGCGTTCCGTTTTGCCAATCCGCTCTTTGAACCCCTTTGGAATCGACGATATGTGGATTATGTAACAATTACCGTTGCTGAGGATTTAGGTGTTGAGCACCGCGGAGAGTATTACGAGAAGGCAGGAGCATTAAGAGATATGGTACAAAATCACCTGATGCAATTACTTGTGCCTTGTTGCTATGGAACCAATGGTCTCTTTTAACGCTGATGAAATACGCAACAAGAAAGTGGATGTTCTTCATGCAATTCGGCCAATTCCGAAAGATAAGGTAGATCAAACTGTTGTTCGCGGACAGTATGGCAAGGGTTCAATTGCCGGCAAAAAAGTATGCGGATATCGTAAAGAAACCGGTGTTTCGCCTGATTCACTGTCTGAGACATTTGTTGCACTAAAGCTGTTCGTTGATAACTGGCGGTGGCAGGATGTGCCTTTTTATCTTCGTACAGGGAAACGTCTTCCACGACAAACATCGGAAGTTACAATACAATTCCGGGCAGTTCCACATAAGTCGTTTCCTCCGGAAGCAACGCTCGATTGGCAATCATCCAGTCTCATAATGTCTATTCAGCCTCGATGAAGGTATTGTGCTGCGTTTTCAGGCAAAGCAACCGGGAACGAAGTTATTGTTAAAACCGGTGACTATGCGGTTCAATTACCAGGAAAGCTTTTCATTACCTATACCCGACGCTTATGAAACCTTACTCTGGGATGTGATGAACAACGATGCCACCCTCTTTATGCGGGCTGATCAGGTTGAAGCAGCATGGCAAATAATAATGCCAATCCTTGATGCCTGGTCAGGCCAAACCTCCGATCGATTTCCCAAATTATGCATCAGGTACATGGGGGCCGGAAGAAGCTAATGTCCTGTTCAATTCCGGCCATCATTGGCCATTGCCTATAGATCTTGTTGATAAAAATATTACATAGAACCCTTTGCTTCGGGAGAGCCGCTAAAACAGTCGCAGTGAAGTCGATGCTGCCCGGACACTGGGCACTAAAGAAATTAATATAATTCAATAAAAATGGAAACTCAAAAAACCTGGCATGAGAAACATCATGCAACACTAGGCTTTGGTGGGCGTGTAGCTGATGCGGTAGCATTTGGCATGGGTTCATGGAAGTTTATAATCCTTCAAACAGTTTTAGTAATACTTTGGATGGGGGCAAACCTTGTTGGTTTTATGTTTCATTGGGATGTCTATCCTTTTATATTACTCAATCTTCTTTTCTCAACACAGGCAGCTTATGCAGCCCCTATTATTATGATGTCTCAAAACCGGCAAAACGAACGTGACAGGATGCATGCTGAACAGGATTATAGAACGAATAAAGAGGCAAAACAAGAGATTGAAGCTTTGGCAATAATGTTGAAGTCAATTGAAGTGGATAAATTAGATAAAATCATTGAATTGCTTCAGGAACAGAAAAACAACCCATCCAAAAAAACATAAATGGATATGGGAACCTTTCAGACAAGGAAACCTGAAACAACACGACAGGCTCTGTATAATCGTGCAAGTTGTAACCGGGCTGCACGACAGGGTAATATAGTGCAGCAATGGAAAAGTAATGCCATTGCAAAGGTTTAAAGCTCTTGTATCAGTAATTTAAAACAATTTTATATGCCGATCCAGCACCGCAAAATTCCAGTTTTACCCGAGTGTCCGTCAATACGTCCCATTTCCGGTCAAATCTTGCGTTCATATCCTGTCGGACGACAGAGCTTCTCACGCGCTTGTCAGGGGGAAACTCTAACCTTGACAATTACCACAGAGGACCCTCTCCCCGAAAATGTTCAGGCAAACCTGGTAACAACACTGAACTCGAATGATGGTAATACATGGAAAACAGTCCCTTTCGTGCGTGATGATTCACATACACTGGTGTGTCGGGTTACACCCAAATGGTCTGGCCTCTATTCCTTCCGGGCAGAGTTCTCCCTGGATAAGGGCACTTCGTGGCTGAGGGATTCCGTCCCTGATGCCTGGATTTTGATCGATCCACCCCAGGTAGATGGCCTATGTCTCTATACCATGATTCCCAATGTATCGGGTTCACTGGCTGATTGGAAAGACGATCTTAAGCGTATTCGGCAGATGGGCTTCAATGCCATTCACCTTCTTCCCATAACAACTCTGGACACTTCAGAAAGCCCTTATGCAGCCAGGGACCTGTTTGATATTGATCAGAGCTATCTGGTGGAAGGGTCAAATCGAGACGGTCTTTCGCAATTAGAGGAGTATATTGAAGAAGCAAAGACATTGAACATCAAGCTCTGTTTTGACCTGGTTCTCAATCATGTGGGAGTGCACAGCACTATGGCACAACGGGCACCGGATTGGATCATACCCGATCCGGATCAGCAGGATGGATTCATGCGTGCACGTTATTGGTCAGGTCAGGGGTGGCGCACCTGGAACGATCTCATCCTTATCAACTATGAGCATCCGTCGGAAGAGATCCGTTCGGAAATATGGGCGTACATGACCGACTACACATTGTTCTGGGCAAAATATGCCAATTACACAGGAGGGTTTGTGCGTTTCGATAATTTACACAGCAGTAATCCGGATTTTGTCCTGTCACTTACATCGACTTTGCATTCGGAGTATCCCGGGGTGGGAATCATTGCTGAATATTTCACCGATGAAACTACACTACTGCATACCGGCCCAAGGTGGGGGTTAAACCTGAATCTGGCAACACCATGGAATTACAAATTTGTACCTCAGCTTCGTGAATATCTGAATTACATACACCGTGTTTCTAAGCATATCAGATATTTAATGCCAGTAACATCACACGATTCCGGAGCTCCGGCCCAGGAGTTTGGCAGTGCCGATTCAACTGTCCCCCGTTATGTTGCCGCGGCTTTGTTGGGAACAGGGGCAACCGGGATCATACAGGGGGTTGAATTTGGAGAGAAGGAACGGATCAGTTTTATCGGCAGGAAAAAGAAGATGTCATATCCTGATGTGCCCGGCTTCGCACAATTTATTAGCAAAGTCAATGCTATTCTGACAGATTATCCTGCATTTCGCCGAGGGGAAAACTGTCATTTCGTTGATGACGGGCATCCTGCAATAATCGCAGCATTTCGTAAAGAAACAGGGCCTGAAGAGTTCGGATTTCTTGTAGTATGCAATTTTGACATTTACATTCCGCAGAGTATCGAGATCAATCTTTCAACTTTTATAGGAACAAACGGGCCTTTCCCATCTACTGAGTTGTTAAGTGGAGATTCGCAAATCTTTAAAAATCCATACCTCCAACTTCAACTTCCGCCATGTACAGCAAAGGTGCTGAGATTTTCCAAAAGCTGATAATAAATTGTCGAAGGATGCTGGCACGTAACACGATAATGGAGGCAGCCGCACGAGCAGCATCCGTGGACAAATAACTAGCAACCAGCAACAAGTAACTAGCAACTTAGGTTAATTAGAAAAAACCATA
>CAWKIC010000024.1:0-31236 GCA_963849615.1 uncultured Bacteroidales bacterium | reverse complement strand
AAGCGGCCAGTTCAGCAGGAAATTCCAACCTTGTTCACTCTTATCAGACAGGCCATGTTTTCGTTTGCCAGCTGAATGAGTGATACCTTGTTTTTTTTGCCTTTTTTAAAGGATGGCCTTGTTTCCGTATCGAAACCCAAAACAGGGGAATTCTTGAGTTTTGGGAATGATTCCCTGAATGTTTTTAAGTCTTCGATAACTACGATCTCGCCTTTAAACCAGGAAACATCATATTTTTCAAGATCCTCAGAAGTTAAAGTCTCAGTGTATTTATTATTTACCATTTTTCCTGTACTCTTTTTGCCGGCGGGAGATAAACCACGCGGATTTGTCCAATACGTCATCATTTTCATGATCTTTTTCTATCTTACCTATCTCCTCTCCCGAATAGATAAACTTATGGATTGCCCTTAACGAATTTGTCAGCTTCTGTCCCCAATATTGTTCAAAGTTCATCCTGCATTCCCAAACAGCATCATTCATCACCTCCTGTGTGCCGGTCTGGTAAAGTAACAGAAAGTCCTTGAGATCCTGATAGATATCAGCCATATTCTCGGCAAGACTTGAAACGACAGGACCATCTGTGTCGTTTATCCTCTCATCAAAAACTTCAAGATAATCATCAGCTGTGCCAAATTTCTCCTTCAATGTGTCATGAATCCTGAACCAGTCCGATTCTGTTAGACCAAACTTTCGTTCCCATCCTCAAAGACTGGCTCCAGCGCCGGCAAAAGCGATGCTTTAAGGTAAAGGAAGGGCAGAAGCCGTTGCAGTATCTTCAGCATTTCCTCGCCCTTTACCTCTGAGGCATGTTCCTGGTATTTGCAGAACTCATTCGCAGCAGCAACAAACTCAACCACATTCCTTGAATATATGGGCCCGGAACCGTTTTCCATCACTCAGCTTTTGATCATCGGACAAAATTAGAGATTTTTTGTTCTGAAAAGCGAATTGAAATGTCATTATCTCAGGATGTAAAAAGATACTATAATATATTTACATTCTTTGTGTCCCGGCACTTTTATGGCATCCTGATCTTGCCACCAGAGCACGGAGGTACAAGTTTCCACTTTGGATCAATAAAAACCCAATATACCCATGAAGAATAATAGAAGAAACTTCCTGAAAATCACAGGACTTACCGGGCTCAGCCTCGCAGGAGCCAGCCTGATGAAAGTTCTGGGAGCCGAAACTGAAATCCGTGACAAATCAATAAATGAGAGTTTCACGTCCCCAGCCGTCGGGAAAAAGATCCGGTGTTCAATATGTCAGGTTACGCGGCGCCTAAACTCGAAAAAGTCAGAATCGGATTTATCGGACTCGGCAACAGGGGACCAGGTCATGTGTCGAGTATGAGCCTTATTGAAGGTGTTGAGATTAAAGCATTATGCGATATTGTACCTGAAGAGGTTGAAAAGGTAAGGAAAAGGCTTGAACCGAAAGGAATCAAGCCGGAACTATACTCCGGCGATTCTGAAGCATGGAAAAGAATGTGCGACAGGGACGATATAGATCTTGTCTACATCTGCACTCCCTGGGATATGCATGCCCCGATGGCTGTCTATGCAATGCAACACGGCAAGCACGCTGCAATAGAAGTTCCGGCAGCTGTAACCCTCGAAGAATGCTGGCAGCTTGTCGAAACATCGGAAAAGACCCGCAAACACTGCATGATGATGGAAAACTGCTGCTACGACTTCTTTGAGCTGCTCACCCTGAATATGGCGCGGCAGGGATTCTTCGGCGACATAGTTCATTGTGAAGGGGCTTACATACATAATCTGCTGTCAAGCAACTTCAACAAGAAAGGTTACTGGAATATGTGGCGCCTTAGTGAAAACTCAACCAGGAGAGGAAATTTATATCCGACACACGGCTTAGGTCCAATCTGCCAGATTATGGACATCAACAGGGGCGATAAAATGGAATTTCTTGTCTCGGTTATGAGCCGTGATTTCCAGATGAATGAAGTGGCAAAATCTCTGGCAGCCACCGACAACTTCTACCAGAAATATGTAAATAATCCTTACAGGGGCAACATGACAACCACAACCATCCTGACAAACAAAGGCCGGACAATAATGATCCAGCACGACGTGACATCACCGAATGTCTACTCCAGGATTCACAAGGTTAGCGGTACCAGGGCTGCTGCCCTTAAATACCCGTCTGCCGGCAAAAATCTCGGTTGGTGACAGCTGGGTGACCGATGAAGAATTAAAAACTTTCGAAGAGAAATATACACCTGCAATTGTCAGGAAAGTAGGAGAAATGGCCAAAAAAGTTGGGGGTCACGGAGGAATGGACTTTCTTGAAAACTGGCGGCTGATCGATTGCCTGCGTAACGGGCTTCCTCTTGATCAGGATGTATATGATGCCGCCCTCTGGAGTGCTGTGGCTCCACTTAGTGAGTGGTCAGTAGCCCATAAGTCAGATCCTGTTAATGTACCTGATTTCACCCGAGGATCATGGAAGACGAACATGCCGGTTGATCTTTTGCTGGAAAAAGGAGGAAACACACAGGTTCTCGGATAGATCACCATACAGACCGGTTTAATTGGGGAACATGAATAAGACATTGATTCTCGGGTTAGGACTGTTGCCTTTGTGCGGATGTCGGAGGAGACAAAAAACACACAATTCAGCCCGGGACAGCAGAGGCCAAATATACTTTTCTGCATTGCTGATGATGCATCCTTCGGCCATTTCAGCGCCTATGGCTGTAAATGGGTAACCACACCGGGTTTTGACAGGGTTGCACGGGAGGGGATCATTTTCACAAATGCCTATACTCCCAATGCCAAATGCGGACCTTCAAGGGCTTGCATAATTACGGGCCGTAACTCGTGGCAACTGGAAGAAGCGGGTAACCACATTTCCAATTTTCCGTCACATTTTAAATCTTTTGTGGAAGTTCTTAAGGAATCAGGCTATTGCACCGGCTTCACTTCCAAAGGGTGGGCTCCCGGTAATCCTGGTATTAGTGACGGCAAACCCCGTGAACTTACTGGTAAAGCTTTCAATGCCAGAACAATAACGCCACCTTCGGATGGCATAAGCAAATCAGATTATGCAGCTAACTTCAGCGATTTTCTCGACCAGAAGCCAAACAATTCACCCTGGTTTTTCTGGTTTGGGAGCACAGAGCCCCACCGCAGATACCAGTTTGGTTCAGGTGTCGCCTTGGGGATAAAAGCCCGGATCAGATAGAAAAAGTTCCCGGTTTCTGGCCTGATAATGACACAGTCAGAAATGATATGCTCGACTATGCTTTTGAAATTGAGTATTTTGACAGGCAACTGGTTAAGATGCTGGATGAGCTTGAAAAGCGGGGAGAACTAAGTAACACAGTTGTGGTAGTCACATCTGATAATGGAATGCCGTTCCCACGGTGCAAAGGACTGGAATATGAATACTCGAACCATATGCCGCTTGCAATAATGTGGCCGTCAGGATTATCACATCCCGGAAGAGTTTCAGAAAAATATATAAGCTTCATAGATTTTGCACCTACTTTTCTTGACCTTGCCGGGGTGAAGTGGAATAAATCAGGTATGGCTCCATCGTCCCGGAAAGAGCCTTTCTGATATTTTTAAGAACCGGGATGAAGGGAAAGACAGGAGTTATCTTTTACTCGGTCAGGAGAGGCACGATTACGGGAGGCCCATGAATCAGGGATATCCTGTCCGGTCAATTATTAAAGACGGATACCTCTACCAGATCAACTTTAAGCCGGATCTATGGCCGGCTGGTAATCCGGAGACCGGTTATCTGAATACTGATGGCTCACCTACGAAGACAGCTATTCTAAACCTGAGGCGCAGTGGTGCTGATGTATCGTTCTGGCAGAAATGCTTTGGGAAACACCCTGAAGAAGAATTATACAACCTGAGAATTAACCCGAATACCTGATAAATATCGTCGATTCGGGCTTTCAGGAGCTTAAGGGGGAATTAAGAAAAATCCTTCTTGATGAGCTTCAAAAACAGAACAATCCAAGGGTAAAGGGTAATGGTGACGTGTTTGACAATTACCCTTTCGATGATCCTGCTGACTGGAATTTCTATGAAAGATTTATGAAGGGTGAAATTAAAGAGTATCAGACCGGCTGGGTAAATCCGGATGATTATGAATCAAAGGTCCCTTAAATGTTTAACACTGCTTCAAAGTATTATTCGCATTTTTTAACCAATTAAATAATTTTCTTTATGAAACAAAAGATCTTTTTCTGGCTGCTAATCCTCATCCCGGGATTATTCTACACAGGTTGTAAACAGGGAGATAACAAACTTACCGATCAGGAAGTAGCGGAGGGCTGGGCACTTCTGTTCGACGGCAAAACACTTGATGGCGGCGTGATTTCAAAGCCGATACTGTAACCGCTCCATGGAAAACAGAAAAGGGAACGCTAACGTCGCTCGGACTCGGCAGCGATAGTACCGGGTATATCGTTACAAAAAAACAGTATGAGAATTTTATTATTGCCTTCGACTGGAAAATATCCGATGGAGGCAACAGCGGCCTCCTCTACCATGTTGTGGAACGGCCTGAATTAAAAGTCCCTTACGTGACCGGACCTGAATTTCAGCTGATTGACGAGGTGGGTTTCTCCGATCCGATCGAGGAGTGGCAGAAAGCCGCTGCAGATTATGCAATGTACGTTTGCGATCCTGCAAAAAAGGTTTTGAACAAGGCAGGTGACTGGAATTCGTCAAAGATAATATTTGACAATGGCCATGTTGAGCACTGGCTGAACGGACAGAAAGTGCTGGAGTTTCAGGCATGGACCGAAGACTGGTTCAAACGCAAGGAGAGCGGTAAATGAGATTGCGCCCCTGGAATACGGTCTGGCAAGAAGCGGTCACTTTGCCGTACAGGACCACGGCAGCCGGGTCTGGTTCAAAAATATGAAAATAAAGGAGTACCCAGAGTGCCAAAACAGGAAACAATTTTCAACGGAAAGGACCTTACAGGTTGGGAAGTTTACGGAACTGAGCTCTGGTATGTTGATAATAGCGAGCTGGTTTGCGAGAGCGGTCCTGATAAGGAATATGGCTACCTGGGAACCCGGAAGTACTATAACGACTTTGACCTGAGCCTTGAGTTTAAAGAAGAAGCTGATGGCAACAGTGGAGTCTTCATCAGGTCTCTATATCAAAAAAGGTGTTCAGATTTCAGGATGGCAGGTTGAGGTGGCTCCTCCCGGACGCGATACAGGCGGGATTTATGAATCGTATGGAAGGGGATGGATTTTCCAGATCCCTGATGAAAAAGAGACTATTCTGAAAAAAGATGATTGGAATTTATTAAGAATAAAGGTGGTTGGCGATAAGGTCACAACCTGGCTGAACGGAGAAATCATGACAGATCTGACCGATGAGAAAATAGGCCAGGGAAAAGGACGTATAATGCTCCAGATCCATAGCGGAGGCGGAATAAAGGTCAGGTGGAGAAATATCAGTCTGACGGAATTGTAACTAAGATGCCAACCCTAAAGCTCCCCAGGGGGTTGGGGTTTGGGGGTTCTTCCACGAAAGCTTATAGTTTTTGTCTTGTACGATCTTATCATGATCGAGAAGCCACCTCACCACTTTGATCGTTTTTTCTTCGGGATAAGCTAACTTTTTTACAAGTTCTTCAGCATCAGTATTCTGATCTGTAAGAATTGACTTTATCTCCTCAAGGATCATATCGAATTCGTATTTGCTCAGGTCAAGCTCATTTCTCTCCCGGCACACATCGCAGGTACCGCATCTGTCTGATTCCTGACCGAAATAATCAAGCAGGATCACCGACCGGCACCTGTTCCGTGATTCCGCATAGTCTATCATTTTATCAAGACGTAGGGTGTACTTCTCTTTAACATGAAGATAGTTGTCAGGTGAAATCATCAGCGCTTTCCTTACAAGTCTTTCCTCGGTAAAGATCACCAGGGCAGTTTTTTTACCTGGAATATAACGTATGATATTCATCGATGACAGCTTTACAAGATACTGATATACAGTATCTCTGGTTATTGCAGCCTTCTTCGAAAGGGATTCCTCATTTATTGCCACAAACTCGGTGAACATACCGGTATAAGATCTTAAAAGCAGCTTAATAAAACCATCGAATGACTCATTCGCCACCTGGAACTTATACAAGTCATCACGTCCGATAATGAAATGGACCCTCGACGGATTATTTATCTCCTCGGTGAATTCAATATAACCCTCTCTCTGAAGGAATGAAAGACTGTTGAATGTCTCAATAACCGGCATCCTGTACCGTGATACGAATTCCGCCATATTAAAGTCAAAAACGTTGTCCTTGCCGGCACCCAGCGGAACCTGGAGGTAATTGCAGAGAGCTTCATAGGTGTCCTTTATTTTTTCAACAGGTGGAAATTTATGACGCAAGGATTCATTAAGACGGTTTTTGTCGGTAGATGAGTATAACAGTACTGCCCAGGCTTGTTTCCCATCCCGTCCTGCCCTGCCGCTTTCCTGAAAGTAGTTCTCAATTGAATCCGGCACATCCCAGTGGATCACAAACCTGACATCAGCCTTGTCGATTCCCATTCCAAATGCATTGGTAGCAACGATTATGCGGACGCTGCCGCCCGACCAGGAAGCTTGTTTCTTATCCCTCATCTCATCCGGCAATCCGGCATGGTAAAAATCGGCGCTTATCCCGTTTTCAACAAGAAGCTCCGCAACCTCTTTGCATTTCTTTCTGCTCCTTACATAAACAATACCGCTGCCCTTTACATTCTGAAGTGTCTTTAAGAGGTATGTACCTTTCTCTTCCACCTGTCTGACCAGGTATGAAATGTTTTTGCGCTCAAAGCTGGTTTTCAGAACGTTTTTTTCACGGAATTCAAGCTTCTCCAGTATATCTTCAATAACCAGGGGTGTCGCAGATGCAGTCAACGCGAGAAAGGGTACTTTCTCCGAAATATGGTTCCTGAGCGAGGCGATCTTCAGATAGGATGGCCTGAAATCGTACCCCCACTGTGATATGCAATGGGCTTCATCAATTGCAACAAGTGAAAGATTAAGGCGCCCGACTTTTGCCTCGAAGATGCGCGTTGAGATCCTCTCGGGCGAGACATAAAGGAATTTGTAATCTCCGTAAATACAGTTCTCAAGGGCAATCTCTATCTCCTCCCTTGAAAGTCCGGAATGAATGGCTATTGCCTTTATTTCCAGGTTGTTCAGACGGCTAACCTGCTCTTTCATCAGGGCAATGAGAGGGGTAATGACAAGACAGATGCCTTCAGCAGCAAGTGCAGGTACCTGGAAAGTTATCGATTTGCCGCCACCGGTTGGCATCAATCCAAGTGTATCCTTTCCTTCAGCAACAGATCTTATGATATCTTCCTGGAGAGGCTTAAATGAAGTGAATCCCCAGTACCTTGTTAAAACCTGTCTGTATTGTTCAATTTCCATTTAATGCTGAACTATTTACAAATGTAGCAACTGTAATTCAATTATGTTAAAGTCTAAAAATAAAGTACATGCTTTCAGAGTGCTGATTTTTTTAGTAATTTGCGCCATCAAAAAATTAACAGATCAGGCAATGTCATTTATTAAGGATAAGATACTTTACGAAGGACTGACCTTTGATGATGTACTTCTGGTTCCTGCATACTCGGAGGTACTGCCCAGGGAAGTAAATCTGAGCTCAATGTTTACAAGGAACATCCGGATCAACACTCCGATAGTTTCTGCCGCAATGGACACAGTAACCGAGGATGAGCTTGCCATTGCCATAGCCCGCGAAGGTGGCATAGGAGTAATACACAAGAACATGACTATCGAACAACAGGCAGCCCAGGTAAAACGGGTAAAAAGAGCCGAGAATGTCATGATTTTTGATCCGATCACTATAAATCTTGAAGCAACTGTGGCTGAAGCAATCAACCTGATGACTGAATACAAGATCGGAGGAATACCCGTAATCGACAACGAGGGAATTCTAAAAGGTATAGTTACAAACAGGGATCTCAGGTTTGAAAATAACCACACGAGGAAGATCACTGAAGTAATGACTTCGCCTGTAATCACAACAACGCACCAGACCAACCTGGCTGCCGCGGCCAGGATCCTTCAGAAACACAAGATAGAAAAGCTTCCGATGGTTGATGAAAATGGCAGACTGACAGGCCTGATAACATACAAGGATATTACAAAAACAAAGGACCGCCCCAATTCATGCAAGGATGATAAAGGGAGACTCAGGGTTGCAGCTGCCGTAGGTATTGCATCTGACACGCTTCGCCGGGTGGAAGCACTCATAAATGCAAGTGTTGACGTAATAGTCATTGATACCGCCCATGCCCATACAAAAAGTGTGATCAATATACTCAGGGAAATAAAAAAGAGTTATCCATCAACTGATGTGGTGGCAGGGAATATCGGCACTGCCGAAGCCGCAAAAAAACTCGCAGACGAAGGCGCAGATGCGCTAAAGGTAGGAATCGGACCTGGATCAATCTGTACAACAAGGATCATCGCAGGTGTTGGTATACCTCAGCTTTCAGCCATTTACAATGTTTCAAGGGCTATTGAGGGCTCCGGGATACCTGTTATTGCAGACGGAGGAATCAGGTACTCGGGTGATATCATCAAAGCCCTGGCCGCAGGCGCTGATTCAATAATGGCCGGTTCTTTATTTGCCGGTGTTGAGGAGTCGCCCGGTGAAACCATAATCTATAACGGGAGGAAGTTTAAGGCATACAGAGGCATGGGGTCGATAGAAGCCATGCAGCAGGGTTCAAAGGACCGCTATTTCCAGGATATGGAGGATGACATTCGCAAGCTTGTCCCCGAAGGTATTGCCGCCCGCGTTCCTTATAAAGGAACACTGGCCGAAGTTATTTTTCAGATGACCGGCGGACTCAGGGCAGGAATGGGATACCTCGGTGCAAAGACAATACCAATTCTTAAAAAGGATGGAAAATTTGTAAGGATAACAAATTCAGGAATAATTGAAAGCCATCCGCATGATGTTACCATAACCAGGGAATCCCCGAATTACAGCAGGAAGTCTTTTGAATAACGGATCCATCAAAACCCAATGAAAATAATATCCTTACTTTCAGTCATCATGGCACTGTTGCTGCAGAATCTTTGCCTGGCACAGAATGCTGATAAAGAGGTAATTATGACTGTTGCAGGCAGGAATGTCGAAGCAGGTGAATTCATCAGGATGTTCAACAAGAATCTGGATCCCGGAAACAAAACTGATGTTGACACCTTTCTGAAACAATTTATCGACTTTAAGCTTAAAGTAGCTGATGCCATCTCGGAAGGCTATGATACTGCAAAAACATACAAGGATGAGTTGAATGGATACAGAAACCAGCTTGCACAAAGCTACCTCACCGACCCCGATGTTAAGGATAAGCTCGTTAAACAGGCATATGAAAGATCGCTTTTCGAGGTGAAAGCTTCCCATATACTGATTAGCTGTGCCCCTGGTGCTTCACCGGGAGATACGGCCAAAGCATATGCCAAGGCAATGGAAGCAAGGAAAGCGATCATGGGAGGAGAACAGTTTGAAAAAGTTGCCAGAGAGATCTCGGATGATAAATCAGTTCAAATCAATAATGGTAACCTTGGATATTTTACTGTATTTCAAATGATTACCCCTTTTGAGGAGGCAGCTTACAATCTGGAACCCGGAACAATCTCAATGCCTGTGAGAACCTCTTTCGGGTATCATTTGATCATGGTTGCGGACAAACGCCCTTCAAGAGGTAAAATAAAAGTTGCCCATATCATGAAGGCTGCACCTCCCGGCTCAAATGATACCATCATTCAGAAAGCAAAGACCGAAATTGACAGGATCTACACCCTGCTCAGAAGCGGAAGCTCATTCCGCGAGCTTGCCTTAAAATACTCAGATCATAAGGAATCCGGAGCAAGGGGCGGTGAGATGAATATGTTCGGAGCCGGAGAAATTATACCCGATTTTGCAGAAGCCGCCTTTGCAATAAGGGATACCGGCCAGTACACAGAACCTGTCAGAACAATTTACGGATATCATATAATCAAGTTGCTTCAAAAGCAGCCCCCTGCCTCATTTCAGGAGGCCAGACCATATCTTGAAAGTAAGCTGAACCAGGCTGATCTGAATTCATTTGGCAAAAAGTCATTTATAGCCAGACTAAAAAAAGAGTATAATTTCAGACTGAATCCTGAAATATATAAATGGTTTACCGGAAACACCGATTCCCTGATCATGAGCGGCAAGGCACGGTTTGACAGGAAACGGCTGCCCCCGGGCAATATTTACTCATTTGCAAACCAATTTATTACAGCTTCGGAATTTGCCGGATTCATTGAAGAGAACTTACACACTGTACCTGGTGCTAATCCCGACTTCTTCATCAGTTCGCTGCTCGAGTCAAATATTGACAAAGAACTGGTAAGTTATGAGGATTCAATCCTTGAACAAAAATATCCGGATTTCAGATATCTTATGAATGAATTTCATGATGGAATTTTATTGTTTGAGATCTCTTCTAAAAAGGTCTGGAATATTGTGCAGGAAGATTCAACAGGGTTAAAACAATACTACGATCTTCATAAAGATAACTTCAAATCCAGAAAAAGAATAGAAGCAAAAATCTACTCCTTAAAGTCTGGTGGAGGGATGGAAGAGCTTGAAGCAGCTTACAGGGAGTACTCAGTTAAACCGGATGCTGATAAGCAGCTTTCTGAAAGATTTAACAGGACTGGCGATACGATGCTTTTTATCACCGAAGGAAAGTGGTCTGAAGGCGATGACCAGGATCTTGATAAAATCCATTGGACTACAGGAGTGCAATCATTAATTAAAAATGGAATGCCGTCTGTTATAGTCATCAATAAGATTACAGAGCCTTCTCCGCAGTCGTTTGATGAGGCAAAAACGGATGTTCTGTCAGAATATCAGGATTGGCTCACGGAAGAATGGATTAGACAATTAACTGAAAAATATACCGTTAAAATCGACAATAACGTGTTTGAAGAAGTAAAGGAGCGGATTAACAATGAATAGGGTTCTGACAGTAGTGTTGATTCTTCTGATTTTTTCAGGCTGCGGGCAAAATGGCGGTACTGTAAAGCGGGTCGCTGTTGCCAGAGCAGGAGATGCAACCCTCTATCTTGATGAGATTCCCTTTGAGATGATCGAAGGAACTTCTGGCGCCGACAGTACGGTTTTTGTTCAGAGTTACATAAATAGATGGGCAAAGAAGGAATTGATGTTCCAGCGGGCTGAAGCCAACATTACTCCTGAAATAAGGAATGATATTAATAAACAACTTGATGAAACCAGGGTCAATTTGCTGATTTATGAATACCAGAGGCAGATGATGATCCAGAAAATGGATACTCTGATTTCTCAGGAAGAGCTCGATAGCTATTACGCTGCAAATGAGAATGCTCTTAAGCTGACTTCCAATATCATAAAGGCTCTTTTTATAAAGCTGCCTGTTGAGACTCCGAATTTGTATAAAATAAAATCACTGGCACGGTCCAATAATCAGAAAGATCTTCAGGAACTTGAGAGCCTGTGCTACCAGTTCGCTGAAAAATTTGACGACTTCAATGAAAGCTGGGTAACACTTGACAGACTTTCCCTGGAGTTGAATTTTGACATCAGCGACCAGGAGAACTTTTTAAGGAGAAATACATTTTATGAGACAAGCGATTCATCCTCGGTCTATCTTATTGCTATAAACGATTACAGGCTGAGAGGTTCGCTGTCACCATTTGAATATGTCAGGGATGATATAAAAAGAATTATCTGGAATAACCGTCGTATCGGTTTTATTCAAAACCTGGAGAGCGGAATTTACGAAGAAGCCCTGAATGAGAACAGATTTAAGATTTATTGATAATGAAAAAAATAATAAAAATAGGTTTATTGTCACTTACAGGACTGGTATCCGTTATCTCTGACGCCTACTCGCAGAAGCTTGTGGAATCAGTAGCTGCCATAGTGGGAAACGAGGTTGTCTACCTCTCTGATATCGAAAATACAGTCAGCGACTATAAAAGAAATGGCGACCGGACCCCAATCGGCGATCTCAGGTGCAGAATATTCCAGGAATCGCTTATCTCGAAGCTTTTCCTCGACCAGGCCAGGATCGACAGCATTGAGGTTTCCGACGATACTGTTGAGGGTGACCTTAACATGCAAATGAACGATGCAATCAGAAAGGCCGGAAGTGAAAAGGTACTTGAAGATTATTTTAAAAAGAGCATGGTGGAGATCCGACGCGATATCAGGAAAGGTTTGGTTGAGCAACAGATCGTATCAGAGGTTCAGAACAGCATCACATCTGACCTGGCTATTACTCCTAATGACGTAAAAAGATACTTTGCCAATATTCCGAAAGATAGTCTTCCGGTAGTGCCGGCAAGAGCTCAGATCAGCATAATCCAGCTCGATCCACCTGAAAATGAAGAAAATAAGGCAGAAGCCAGGCAAAAACTCCTTAATATACGAAGTGAAATCCTTGCAGGAAAAAGCTTTTACGCCCTTGCCGTATTGAATTCTGAAGACGGATCATCATCAAAAGGAGGAGAGGTCGGCTATAAATTAAGGGGTGAACTTGAGAAAGAGTACGCCGATGCAGCTTTCAGCCTATCAAAAAATACTGTCTCTAAAATTATCGAGACAAAATATGGATTTCACATTATTCAATTAATCGACAGGAAAGGTGACCTTGTCAATACCAGGCACATTCTTATAAGACCTAAAGTCAAGCCTGAGGAAGCAGAAAGAGCTATTTCAAAACTTGACAGCCTTACAAGGCTGATCCGGAAGGACAGTCTTAAATTTGAAGATGCCGCTAAAAGGTATTCCACCCACCTTGACAGCAAGATCAACGGTGGTAAATTTGTCAGTACCGATCCCGGAGAAAGGACCAACTGGTTTTCACTCGATCAGCTCAGCAAAGATATGTATGTAAAGGTCAGAGACCTTAAATTAGGTGAAATCTCGGATCCCTTTACAACAAGCGATGAAATCGGGAATGTTGTTTTCAGGGTCGTAAGGCTTGATGGCGAAACACCTGCACACAGGGCTAATCTGAAAGACGATTATCAGTTTATTTTCAATGCCACTATGATGTATGAAAGGCAGTCTGCTTATCAGAAATGGATAGAAGAAAAGCTCAAAACCACCTATATAAAGATAAGCGACGAATTCAGATCATGCCAATTTCTTGAAAGTGGATGGTTACAGTAACAATATCCCGGACTCTGCCCATTTTTGTAACTGTCAGAAACATTCTCTCCGGGATCCTCATCTTTTTTGTTTCCTCCGGCAGCTTCGGCCAGACTTCAACCCAGAAGGGGAGGAAGATGATAGAAGTAATCCATTCTAACGAAGGAATCGATGAAATTGAAAGATTAACAGGCAGGAGGCTCACCAGGCTCCTCGGAGACGTGTCCCTGAAGCACAATGAAATTTTTATGACCTGCGACAGCGCCCATTTCTACACAGGTTCCAACCAGATAAAGGCATACAGCAGGATAAATATGGAGCAGGGCGATACTCTCAGGCTCCGTGGCGACAGCCTGTTTTATGACGGCACCACGGAAACAGCATCGGTCGACGGCAACGTTGAACTCATTGATAAAGAGACTCATCTCTATACAAAGTCGGTTAAGTACGATGTTGCGAATAAAATCGCCAGGTATAACGACAGGGGAAAAATTATAAATGGGGATAACACCCTGACAAGCATTATCGGTATTTATTATACGTCAGAAAACCTCTTTCATTTTAAGGATAGTGTGAAAATAGTAAATCCTGATTATGTAATGACTGCTGACACAATGGATTATAATACAAAAACGGAGACTGCATTCTTTACCGGTCCCTCGGAGCTTGAAGGCGACAGCCTTTACCTCTATTGTGAAAAAGGATGGTACGATACAAAAAATGACATCTCAAGGATTTGGGAAAATGCCCTCATCGATAACAGGCAGCAGGTTATAAAAGGTGACTCTCTTTTTTATGACGGGGTTACCGGGTACGGTCAATCGTTCAGGAACACAAGCATAACTGATACAACAAATAATATTATTGTGAAGGGAGACTATGCCTGGTATTATAAGACACCTGAACAATTCATGGTCACCGAAAAGGCGGTGTTCATTCAGGTTTCGGACAAGGACTCCCTTTTTCTTCATGCCGATACAATTAGCGCAGTCACCAGATCCGATTCCACCCTTCAGAACTACAGGCTGATGAGGGCGTATTACGGATGCCGGTTGTTCAGCAAGGACCTGCAGGCAAAATGCGACTCCCTCTCCTACTCATTCCGCGACTCGGTTATCAGACTTTATAAATCACCAGTCCTGTGGTCGGAAGAAAACCAGCTTACTTCTGATTCGATCGCAATATTTACTAAAAACAGTCAGGCCGACAGGCTCGAACTGTATAGTTCAGCATTTGTTGCAAGCCAGGTTGACAGGGACAGGTTTAATCAGATCAAAGGAAGGTCACTCACGGGATTCTTCAAGGATAATGAGCTGTATAAAATCGATATTGAGGGTAACGGGGAAACGATCTACTACCTGCTCGACGGCGATAAAATTGTAGGCATTAACCAGGCTAAATGTGCACGGATTGAGATTTTTATTAAAGATGGGGATATCAGCGAAATAATTGAATATCAGAATCCTGAAGGTGTGATTGATCCACCCTCACTGGCAAAGCCCGGAGCTTTGCGCCTGGAAGGTTTTTCATGGCACGATCTTTTAAGACCAAAGAAAATGTTGGATATTTTTAACAAATAAAGGCTGACAACAATTGTCAGCCTTTCCCTTAATACTCATCTTCATTAAAAAAGAAGTCGTCCTTACTCGGATAATCAGGCCAGATATCTTCAATACTTTCATAGATATCTCCCTCATCCTCAATTTCCTGTAGATTCTCTATAACTTCCATCGGGGCACCTGACCTAATGGCGAAATCAATCAGCTCATCTTTTGTGGCAGGCCAAGGAGCATCCTCAAGTTTTGATGCTAGTTCAAGTGTCCAGTACATTTTTTCTGACTAAGTTTTCGTTTAACAAAGTTTGCAAATATATATATTATTTTAAAAAAACAACATTATATATGAACTTTTTAAACAGATTAAATAGGCCAGTTAATGCCCTGAATATCAAGCTCTAAACCAAGGAGACGGGACAAAACGAACAGGTAGTCCGATAGCCTGTTAAGAAATTTAGGGATTATTCCCGGAATTTTTTCAGAATTATTTAGTCTCAATACAGCCCTTTCGACCCTCCTGCATACACATCTGGTTATATGACAATAAGATACAAGAATATGCCCACCCGGAAGGACAAAACCTGATTGCCCGGGAAGTTGTTTCTCCATTCTTTCAATCTCCCCTTCAAGAACTGAAATGCAATCAGGATCAGGAAGCAGTTTCTCAATATTTTCATTGTCGGCTTCAGTAGCAAGTGACGAAGCGCACTTCATGAGCTGATCCTGAATGTATATGAGCAGATTGCTCCTGGAATTGTTCTCCCTGAAATCGCGTAAAAGACCAATCCAGGAAATCAGTTCATCGACAGAGCCATACGCTTCAACCCGATGGCCGAACTTAGGAACACGCTTACCTCCCGATAAGGATGTCAGTCCATCATCACCTGTACGGCTATAGATTTTCATCAGAGAGTTGAAGTGAAAATATTATAAAAAAGATAGCGTAAAACGCTAATTATAAGGCTTTAACGTAGGCCTTATTGACGAAATCCTGTGCAATCTCACCATCCAGCAGCCTTATAATGCGGGCAGCATGTTTTGCAATATCCTCTTCGTGAGTTACCACTATAACAGTATTTCCTTTTTTATGAATTTCATCAAGCAGACCCATAATATCCAGCGAAGTTTTGCTGTCGAGGTTTCCCGTAGGCTCATCGGCAAGGATAATTGAAGGTTTGTTTACCAGCGCCCTGGCAATTGCAACACGCTGCCTCTGACCGCCCGACAACTCATTGGGTTTATGCGTCATCCTGTCGCCAAGTCCTACCTGGTCAAGGGTTTCGATTGCTACCTTTTCCCTGTCAACTTTTGGAAAGCCAGCATAAATCAATGGTAAAGTAACATTCTCAAGCGCAGTATATCTCGGTAAAAGGTTGAAGGTCTGAAAAACGAATCCGATCTCCTTGTTCCTGATCTCAGCAAGATAATCATCCTCCATCTTGCTCACATCGGTACCATTCAGAATATACGTCCCGCTTGATGGAGTATCCAGGCAGCCAAGCAGGTTCATAAGGGTTGATTTTCCCGAACCCGAAGGTCCCATTATCGCAACATATTCATTCCGTTCAATATCTACGCTGACCGATCTTAACGCCCTAACAATCACTGATCCAACCTGATAATTTTTAACAATATCGTGAATCTCAATTACTTTATCCATAACGACTTAATTTGAAGTTTCGAAATTAGCTAATTATATCAAATAATAAATTATTAAAACTTAATTTTTGTTAATGCCTTATTACATAATGAAAATGGTCACCTGTTTCCCTGAAAAAAACGATGCCCATTCTGTATATGTCAACGGTCAGCGTCACCGCCCTGTGCTTCTTTATTTCACCCCATGCCTCAGCCATCGTTTGTGATGAATAAATGTCATCAATTACAACAACTGTATTCTGGTCCGACATATCGACAACCTTATAGAAATAACTGAGTAACGGCTCTTTACTATGATTTCCATCAATAAAAACAAGTCCGGGGGAGCTGTTTTCACCTTTGATCACAGGTAAAAGGTCATCGAACGCTCCGGTATACGACCTGATATTGGTCAGCCCTGCCTCCCGGAAATTCTCCGAAGCTAAGGCTGAAGTCGCCGCGCAGCCTTCCATTGTGCACACTTTTGATTCCGGGCACGTAGCTGCCATATACATTGTGCTTATTCCAAGAGAGGTCCCGAATTCAAGAACGAACTGACCGCCAAAGGCTTTTGACAAATTGGCAAGTAAAATCCCATACTTTTTCGAAACGGCTGAATACCTGGCTATATCTGACACCTTTCTTAAATTGCTTTTCATTTTCTTTGACCCCGCTCCCAGATCATTTACGACAATGGTTCCCGGATTTGAAATCATGTTTCGTCTGATAGCTTCAATACTACAGACAACGTCAGCTTCAATTTTATTCCGGAATATTACTGAAACCAGATTAAAGACAAAGGGACTGTGAATTCCATATCCTCTCCGGTGACGTGAAAACAGGAAATACTTGAGATACTTCAATACAGGCAGGAAATCCATTGTAGCCGGAATTTTAGTATTAGGCCAGGTCTTCAAAATTAAGTAATTTCGGATATCAATTAAAAAATTTACTGGGAGAATTGTTATGCAGGAATTTCTTGATACAAATATTACTTATTTAACCGGAGTCGGGCCGAAACGTGCAGACCTGCTCAACAAAGAGCTAAATATCAATACTTTCCGTGACCTGCTCTACCATTTCCCGTTTAAATATATTGACAGAAGCAGATTTTACAAAATAGCAGAGCTGGACCCTGATCTGCCTTTTGTCCAGGTAAAAGGGGTAATTAAAGGATATTATTCTGAGGGGCACGGTGCCGGGAAAAGGCTTGTTGCCAATTTCTCGGATGAAACGGGAACCATTAAGCTGGTCTGGTTCAAGGGCGCCAAATGGATTACCGGAAGTTTTCCTCCCGGCGGGGAATTAATTGTTTTTGGCAAACCCGGAGTCTTTAACGGAATTGTAAATATTATACACCCCGAGATTGAAGAATCGGAAAAGGCGGCTCAAAGGGTATCCTCTCCGCTCCAGGCACAATACAGCACTACAGAAAAACTTAAAAATCAGTTTATCACTTCCAAAACTATAAGCAAGCTTATCGGTGTGTTACTCAAACAGATTAAATTCAGGCTGCCCGAAACGCTGCCTTCCTACCTGGTATCGAACTATCACCTGATGGAGCTTCACGATGCTCTGCACAAAATTCACTTTCCGGAGACTCCTGTTGAAATAGAAAAAGCCAGATACCGCCTCAAATTTGAAGAGCTGTTTTACATTCAGCTTAATCTGCTAAGATTCAAAACCAACAGAAGCAGGAAGTATAAGGGATTTGTCTTTTCAACCGTAGGCAATTTCTTTAACAGCTTTTATTACAACAACCTCAGGTTTTCGCTTACCGGGGCGCAGAAAAAAGTAATGAAGGAAATCAGGAAAGACCTGGGATCGGGGAAGCAGATGAACCGGCTTCTACAGGGCGATGTCGGCAGCGGGAAGACACTTGTGGCCCTCATGAGCATGCTTATTGCAATTGATAACGGTTATCAGGCTTGTCTTATGGCCCCAACCGAAATACTGGCAACCCAGCATTTCAACACCATCAGTAAATTATTAAGTGGTATAGACCTCAAAGTCCGGCTCCTTACCGGATCATCCAAAAAGAAAGAGAGGAAAACCATAGATGAAACACTTCAGGACAATTCCCTGAATATTCTTATAGGAACCCATGCACTGATCGAAGAAAGCGTAAGGTTCAGGAACCTTGGCCTTGTCATAATCGATGAACAGCACAGATTCGGAGTTGAGCAGAGGGCCAGATTGTGGGAGAAAAGCCTTAATCCTCCGCATGTCCTGGTTATGACAGCAACCCCGATTCCAAGAACTCTTGCCATGACCCTTTATGGTGATCTTGATGTATCGGTGATAGATGAACTGCCCCCGGGAAGGATCCCTGTTAAAACAATGCATTTTACAGATTCAGAAAGAAATAAGGTTTTCGGATTTATAAGAAATCAGATTGACGAAGGGCGTCAGATCTTTATTGTTTACCCTCTGATAAAAGAATCCGAAAAAATGGACTACAAGGATCTGGAGGACGGGTGGGACACAATTTCAAGAGTTTTCCCTGCTCCCGGATACCATATCAGTGTTGTCCATGGTAATATGACGCCGGCTGAAAAAGAAGGCTCAATGAAGCTTTTCAGGGATGGTCATGCCCACATTCTTGTCGCTACAACTGTAATAGAAGTAGGCGTCGATATCCCAAATGCCTCGGTTATGGTAATTGAGAGCGCTGAGAGGTTTGGACTTTCACAGCTGCATCAGCTCCGGGGGCGCGTTGGACGGGGAGCTGACCAGTCGTACTGTATCCTGATGACTGCTGACAACCTTTCAAAAGATGCCTCCCGAAGAATTGAGGTGATGATAAGCACCAGCGATGGTTTTGAAATCGCCGAGACAGACCTCCAGTTACGGGGCCCGGGCGATATTGAAGGGACTCTTCAAAGCGGAATACCATTCGACCTTAAAATAGCCAACCTTGGCAAAGATGGGCAGATAATCGAATATGTAAGAAATATCGCCGAAGAAATTCTTTCAAAGGATCCTATGCTCGAAGAGAGCCGTAATCTGACCCTTAAGTCCGAAATGAGCAGGCTTTTCAGTATCAGGCAGTCATGGAGCAATATCAGTTGATTGAGGTTATTTAGATTCATTCTAAATAATTACGAGTAAACTAAAAACTGATAAAAAGCAGGAACTAATTTTGCAGGAATCGTAATTTTGCGGGCTTCGACCTGGTCGATTTGTATGAAAGAAGCAGACATTTACGAGACTATTCAGCATGATGGTATCGTTCAGAAAGTTGGCGATAATTCGGTACTTGTAACCATATCATCATCATCAGCCTGCTCGGGCTGTCATGCCGAAGGTTTGTGCAGCATTTCCGGAAAAGAGGAGAAAACAATTAACGTCGACGGGAAGTATAAGGTGTCTCCCGGAGATCAGGTTACAGTGCTGATGAAACAATCGATGGGTTATAAGGCAATTGTCCTTAGTTATCTTATCCCCGTCGTGTTAGTAATTGCCTGTCTTTTAATAATGGCTTCCCTGGGTGTTCAGGAATTAACTTCGGGGTTAGGTTCGATAGCAATTCTTGTTCCTTATTTTTTTCTTCTTTACTTATTCAGAAGAAAAATCAGCAAGAGTTTTATGTTTACGTTAAAGACATAATAAATGAGTTCTACTATTTTTATAACCATAGTGTGCCTGAGTCTTCTTGCTTTGTTTTCAGCAGTGATCCTGTACTTTGTTGCCCGGAAGTTCAAAGTATTCGAAGACCCCAGGATTGATGAGATCCAGGCGGCACTTCCTGCTGCAAACTGTGGTGGCTGCGGATTTGCAGGATGCCGGAACATGGCGGAGGCACTCGTAAAAGCTGATACGTTCGAGGGATTGAACTGCCCGGTTGGGGGTGCTCCGGTAATGGAAGAAGCTGCAAGAATTCTTGGCAAAATTGCCCCCGTTGTTGATCCCCTGGTTGCAGTTCTGTTATGCAACGGGTCACCTGAATCAAGGCCAAAGACATCGGATTATAATGGCGCTTACGACTGCAGGATAACCAACAACCTTTACATAGGGGAGACTGACTGCAGCTATGGCTGTCTCGGCAATGGCGATTGTGTGAGAGCTTGTGCATTTGACGCAATGCATATGGATATTGTTACCGGACTGCCGGTAATAGCTGATGACAAATGTGTGTCGTGCGGAGCCTGCGTCAAAGCATGTCCGAGACATATTATTGAACTACGCAAAAAAGCAAAGAAAGACAGAAAAATTTACGTGGCATGCTCCAACTGCGACAAGGGCGCTCCTGCAAGAAAGGCATGTAAGGTAGCCTGCATAGCCTGCAACAAGTGTTTTAAGGTATGCGAATTCAATGCTATCACTATTGAAAATAATCTTGCATATATCGATGCATTCAAATGTACTTTCTGCAGAAAATGTGTTCAGGAATGTCCGACCAATTCTATAATTGAGCTTAATTTCCCGCCAAGGAAGCCAAAGGTCGAAGTTCACACTGAGGTTGTTAACGGATAATTAGTTAAATAAAATAATATTGTTGTTTTGAAAACATTTCCCGTTGGAGGTGTTCATCCTCCAGAGAATAAAATAACTGCAAATATGCCAATTGAGCGGCTGGCTGTGCCTGAAAGTGTTGTTATCCCTGTAGTGCAACACATAGGTTCTCCGGCAACTCCGGTTGTCAACAAGGGCGATATGGTCAGGGTGGGACAGTTAATAGCTGAAGGAAAAGGATTTGTTTCAGCCAATATTCATTCTTCCGTATCAGGAAAAGTAAATAAAATAGACTTCATAGTCGACGGAACCGGGTTTAAGCAGAATGCTGTTTTTATTGATGTTGAAGGGGACGAATGGGTCGAAACTATTGAAAGGGACGCTGAGATTAAAAGAGAGATAAAGCTTACTTCTGACGAGATCACCAGAAGATGCTTTGAATCAGGCATCGTCGGACTCGGCGGTGCTACTTTTCCCTCACACGTTAAACTGACCATACCCACTGGCAAGAGATGTGAAGTGCTGATCATCAATGGTGTTGAGTGTGAACCATACCTCACCTCCGATCACCGGGTGATGCTTGAAAAAGGTGAAGAAGTGCTTATTGGAGTTACCATTCTTATGAAGGCTCTTAAAGTAGACAGGGCAATGATCGGTATTGAAAACAACAAACCTGATGCGATTGCACACATGACAGGCCTTGCAACAGAATTTAATGGAATAACCGTACATCCGCTTCAGGTTAAATACCCCCAGGGCGCTGAGAAACAGCTTATAAAAGCCCTCATTAACAGGGAAGTACCTTCCGGCCGCCTTCCTCTTGACGTGGGGGCTGTTGTTCATAATGTTGGAACTGCATTTGCTGTCTATGAGGCTGTTCAAAAGAATAAACCGCTCTTTGAAAGGGTTGTAACTGTAACCGGAAAATCACTTACTAAACCGGGAAATTTTCTTGTCAGGACCGGCACTCCGCTTATCAGGCTCATCGAGGCGGCGGGAGGCATGCCGGATGATACAGGGAAAATTGTGAACGGCGGACCTATGATGGGAAAAGCTGTAAGCAATACAAATGTCCCGGTGGTAAAGGGAATGTCGGGGGTAATCCTGTTTCCGAAGGATGAAGCGTTAAGAGAGGTTGTCAGGCCATGCATAAGGTGTGCGAAATGTGTTGCTGCCTGTGCTCTCAACCTTGAACCTTATCTTCTTGCCACCCTTTCCGAAAAAGGATTATTTGAAAGAGCCGGGAAAGAAAGGATAACCGATTGCATGGAGTGCGGATCGTGTAGTTACACCTGCCCTGCCGGCAGGCCATTGCTTGACTATATCAGGCTTGGCAAGTCAACAGTAATAAAAATGGCGCGTGAGAAGAATCTGAAATGACAAGGAACTTTTAAAACCTATATGAGTAATCTGCTAAGTGTTTCTCCGTCGCCCCACACATACGGGAAAGAGTCGACGCAAAAACTGATGTTAAATGTTATACTTGCCCTGATACCGGCTTTCCTGACAGCAGTATTTTATTTTGGCATCGGAGCAATTATTGTCACAGTCACCTCAATAACTTCATGCCTCCTCTTCGAATTCGTCATACAGAAATTCGTTCTTAAAAAACCAATTTCAATTACCGACGGATCAGCTATTGTAACCGGAATTCTTCTTGCTTTTAACCTGCCATCCAACATCCCCGTTTTAATTATCGTTATCGGCAGCTTTATTTCGATAGCAGTTGCCAAAATGACTTTTGGCGGATTGGGGAACAACCCTTTTAATCCTGCCCTGGTAGGACGAGTATTTATGCTTATTTCTTTTCCTGTTCAGATGACCAGCTGGCCTGTTCCTGCCGGACTGGGTACGGGTTACATCGATGCAGCCACCGGAGCCACCCCGCTGGCAATAATAAAGGAAGGTTTAAAGAACGGAGAACCTCTTTCGGGTCTGATGGATCAGATCCCGACACCGGCCCAGATGTTCATGGGTGATATGGGGGGATCAATGGGAGAAGTCGGAGCAGTAGCTCTTCTTTTAGGATTTGCCTGGCTGCTCTACAAAAAGGTAATAACATGGCACGTTCCGCTATCTGTTGCAGGGAGCCTTGTTGCTTTTACTGCGATCCTATGGTTTGTGAATCCTGAAAAAAATGCTGGTCCGATGTTTCATCTGCTGGCCGGTGGCGTCCTTCTTGGCGCTATTTTCATGGCAACAGATTACGTTACTTCGCCGATGGTCCCTAAAGCTATGATGATATATGGATGCGGAATTGGCATCATAACCGTAATTATCCGGGTCTATGGTGCCTATCCCGAAGGTGTATCATTTGCAATTCTTATAATGAATGCGTTTGTGCCGCTTCTGAATGCTTATGTCAAACCAAAACGATTTGGGGAGGAGGTAAAAAATGGCTAAGACTGAATCTACATTCAGGAATATGGTGCTCTCCCTGACCCTTATCTCGATGGTAGCATCAGCATGCCTGGGTTTTGTCTACGAATTGACAAAGAAACCGATTGAGCTTTCCAATCTGAACAAAAAGCTGAATGCCATAAGGCTTGTTGTCCCGGAGTTTACAAACAACCCGAATGATGAGATGTTCCGTTTGCCTACAGGCGAAGGTGACAGCCTTGATGTTTATCCTGCAATGAAAGATAAGACTGTAGTCGGATATGCCATCAACACCTATACACAGAAAGGATTCAGCGGTTATGTGAGCCTGATGGCCGGATTTAAACCTGATGGAACAATCATTAATATTACAGTGCTTGAACAGAAAGAGACACCCGGCCTCGGCACAAAAATGGGGCTCCCGGAATTCAAGGACCAATTCAATGATAAGAATCCTGCGGAGTTTGCACTGAAGGTAAAAAAAGACGGTGGACCCGTCGATGCAATTACAGCCGCAACGATAAGCTCAAGAGCATTTTGTGATGCAGTCCAGCGCGCATATAATGCTTTGCAGAAAGGAGATATAAAATGAATCAGCTTCAAAATTTCACTAAAGGGTTCCTGAGGGAAAATCCTATACTGGTACTGGTACTGGGCACCTGCCCTACCCTGGCCACAACATCTTCCTCTCTCAATGGAATGGGAATGGGTGTGGCAACGACTTTTGTGCTTGTGGGGTCAAATGTCATGATCTCATTACTGTCGAAAACCATTCCGGATAAGGTCAGGATCCCGGCATTTATAGTAATAATTGCATCATTTGTTACCATAGTTGACCTTGTAATGCAGGCTTATGTACCCGATCTGTACAAAACGCTGGGAATATTTATACCCCTTATTGTAGTTAACTGTATTGTACTTGGCAGAGCTGAAGCCTTTGCCAGCAAAAACTCAGTTCTTTCATCATTAATGGATGGTCTCGGGATGGGACTCGGTTTCACACTTGCACTGGGGATCCTTGGCGCCTTCCGTGAAATTGCAGGAAGCGGTTCGGTTTTTGGATACAAATTCATCCAGGGAGATGGGGTCCTGGTATTTATACTGGCCCCCGGAGCTTTTTTGGCACTGGGTTATATGATTGCACTTGTCAATAAGATCAGAAAGAGTTAAAAGAGAATGCCATGGAATATATCTTAATAATTATTTCGGCAATAATAGTCAATAATGTAGTACTTGCCCAGTTCCTTGGGATATGCCCTTTCCTTGGAGTATCCAACAAAGTCGGGACAGCAATGGGGATGGCTATTGCGGTAACTTTTGTCATTGTTCTTGCCACAATGGTGACTTATCTGGTCCAGGTTTATGTTCTGGATAAGCTTGGAATTGCTTTCATGCAGACAATTACTTTCATCCTGGTTATTGCTGCGCTTGTTCAAATGGTGGAGATTATACTTAAAAAAATAAGCCAGCCACTTTATCAGGCCCTTGGCATATTTCTTCCTTTGATAACAACAAACTGCGCTGTTCTTGGGGTTGCCATACTTGTTATTAAGAAGGATTACAATCTCCTCGAAGGAGTAATTTACGGCGGTGCGACTGCCATCGGTTTTGGCCTGGCGCTCATAATCCTCTCCGGAATAAGGGAGCAACTCGAACTTGCAGATATCCCGAAAGGGATGAAAGGAGTCCCGTTGTCCCTGGTAGTTGCCGGTATTCTTGCTCTGGCATTTATGGGATTTACAGGAATTGTGAAATAATTAACTGGTCGGAATCAGTTCCTGCTTTTTTTTCTTGAAAATCTTCCGTAAAAACTGATTGTTAATTGTTTTATTATTCAGATATCTTTGAATAATGTTACATTCTGAGTATTACGAGATCCTGGGACTAGCCGTCAATTGTTCCCTTGCAGACATTAAAAAGGCCTACCGGGAAAAAGCCAGATTGTATCATCCCGATATAAATCATTCCCCGGAAGCAAAAGAAAAATTCATAAAGGCGACTGAGGCATACGACTTTCTCACTACAAACTTCGGAAAAAAGCCCGCCGATGACGAGGAGACCATCAGGATCATGGAGGAATGGAGAAAATACCGGCAGGACAGATCCCGGCAGCGGGCTCAGTATTATGCCCGGAAATCATATATGAACTTCAGGAATAGCAAGTACTACCGGACCACCAGGATACTGAACGGTTCTTCCATCATATTCAACTTTGCAATCTCCATAATGGTATTGATCTATACCATACTTGGGTATATCATCAAACTCAGGAATCCCGTGCCTGAAGAACCTCCTGCAATTTTTTCATTTATACTGCTTCTGGCATTGAGCTTATTTTTGTTTACTGTCTCTTTCCTCTACCTGAAAGCGTTTCTTGACTCGCGCAAAAAAAGAGGTAAAAACAAATAGTCCGATGGCATGATTTTTGAGCCATTGCCCTTAATACCCCTGATTATTTAACTGAATCCCGAGGTTCATTTTGAATTGTCAATAATAAAAACGTTATGAAAACCTGGAAACCAAAAGCAGCTGCCATTTTTTTTATTATGCCACTATTCTTTGCAGCCTGCAGCAAAACCGATGATAATTTACCGACTGAGCCTGTACCTATAGATCTTACACAGCAACAGATTTCACTCATTGAATCCGAAAATTCGTTTGCATTCGATATTTTCAATAAAGTTACAGGAGCCGGAGCAGGTGATAACGTAATTATCTCTCCTCTAAGTATCTCCATTGCTCTTTCGATGACTGTAAACGGAGCCGGCGGCGCCACCCGCGACTCGATTCTTAAAGCATTAAGAGTCAATGGGATCACCCCCGAAGTAATCAACAGTTCATATAAAGATCTCAGACAGGCGCTTCTTTCTGTCGATTCACGGGTACTGATTTCAATCGCAAACTCGGTATGGACAGAGAATGACTTTACAGTAAAACAGAACTTTATTGATGTTCTTACCAGTTACTACGATGCAGAATCTCACTCTTTTGAAATCAGTGATGCTGAGGTTCCCGGAAGAATAAACGCATGGATCGAGGACAATACGAACGGATTGATTAAGAACATGGTTGACCGGCTGGAGGACAACACTGTAATGCTCCTGATAAACGCGATATACTTTAAAGGAAAATGGAAATCACAGTTCGACAAGGCAAAAACTGAAGAGATGCCCTTTTACAAACCAGGTGGTTCTTCAGTCGATGTCCCGACGATGAGGCAAAAGACTGAATTTAAAGTTTATCAGGGAAGCGGATTCGTCCTTGCAGAGTTCCCATACGGTCAGGGCAATTTCGTTATGGATGTTATCCTCCCCGATAGCCCTGATGGGATAAACAATCTGATCCGGTCTGTCGGCGAAAACTTTACAGGGTGGGTCAGCCAGATGAAAAACAGGGAGACCGACCTCTACTTTCCAAGGTTCAAATACGCTTTTAAAAAGAAGCTGAAAGATGTACTTACCGACATGGGCATGGGAATAGCTTTCCGGGATGGAGCCGATTTTTCAAGCATCTCCGAAGAATATGATCTTTTGATAAACGATGTAACGCATCAGGCATTCATTGAGACGAACGAGGAGGGAACCGAGGCTGCGGCCGCCACAATTGTGGAAATAGGCGGAACATCAGCTCCGCCGCCACCCTTTGAACTTAAGCTTGATCATCCGTTTATTTATATTATCAGAGAAAGTACTACCAATTCAATCCTCTTCATGGGACGGATAACTGATCCATCAGTGAATTAACAACACGGAGGCGACTGTCTGTCATTACCTCTGTTAAGACCTTCTGCCGAAAGGCGAAGGTCTTATTTATTAAAATCATGTACTCACCCTCCCCCCTTAAGATTTAACCTCACGTTCTTCTCCCAGCCCCTCTCTGCTTCGAAAAGAGGGGTGCCTCGCGAAAGGTTTTTAAGACGGGATTTAATTTTTGTTTTTCACCGCCGTCCCCCTTCGGCTGCGCTCAGGGAAGGCTCTCTCTGCCCTGCAAATTTCTTCTGTCTTCTGACTTCGGTCTTCCGACTTCGGTCTTCAGGTCTTCAACTTTTTAATACGTATTTCTATTTTAATTTAATATGTCTTATAAGACGTATTTCTTTTTAATTTAATATGTCTTTTAAGACGTATTTCTTTTTAATTTAATATGTCTTTTAAGGGCGCTTATATAGATTATCCAACGTTCATATTCTATATAAACATGCAGATCTCCATTTGTGCCTTTGTCTGCCCTGATACCGCCATTCTCTGTGGAACTCTGTGATACCTCTGTGGAACTCTGTGTAAGTTCTTAATTTTAGCTTTGCGGACTTTGCGGCAACTTTGCGTGCTTTGCGGTTAAAAGGAAATAATTATCAATTCTGCCGTTACTGGGATTGTTTTAAAAACTTATAGGAATTAAAATGCTTAAAACCGATAAGGATTACTATTTTTAAAATCTATTTTGCAGTATTATGAGAATTATGTTTTTAATGATCTTTGCAGCTTTGTTTAGCCAACCGGTTCACGAAGTCCATATGAGTAAAGTAATTTCTTTAAAGCAGAATAATACTCCCCTCTTTTCCTTCGGCCTGATTGCCGATGCCCAGTATTGTGATCACGTTAGTGCCGGGACGAGATACTACCGATCTTCACTTTCAAAGCTGAAGGAAGCTGTCGGGACTTTTAAAGAAAATTCAGTGGCATTTATAATAAATCTCGGCGATCTGATCGACAGGGATATTGAATCATACGATCCGGTCCTCGCAATCCTGAATTCCTCAGGAATTAAGACATATCATTGCACAGGCAATCATGACTACGCGGTAAAACCGGAACTGAGAGATCAAATCCCAGTGCTTAAACCCGGTGGGAACGGATACTATTCATTCAATACCGGAAAATTCAGGATGATTGTCCTAAACGGCAATGAGATAAGCACTTACGCATCAAATAATAAGGAGGTAACTGACCGGGCGGAAGCCTATATTAAAAAGCTTGGGGAGGAAGGAGCCGAAAATGCAATCGACTGGAACGGAGGGATAGGCAGGGATCAGCTTTTATGGCTTGAGACTGAGCTTAAGGACGCAGATATAAAAGGTGAAAAAGCAATTATATTCTGCCACTTCCCAATCGCTCCTGACAATATCCATAACCTTTTAAATTACAAAGACTTACTCCCGGTAGTTGAAAAAACAGAAGCGCTGTTGCCTGGTTCAACGGGCATAATCATTCGGGCAATTATACCGAGCTGAGCGGCAAACATTTCATTACCATGAAAGGGATGGTAGAAACCGAATCCATCAACAGCTTTGCCCTGGTCGATGTTTACATTGACAGGCTTGTCATAAACGGATATGGGAATGAAATAGACAGAACTCTCCTTTTTAAATAAAAGACTCCGGCGATCTAAACAGGTAAAGACCATGCCAAACCTTGCTAAAGAGCTTACGCTTTACGGATTGATAATGGTGGCGATTGGCTCGTGCATCGGTTCAGGTATCTTTGTAACCCCCTCACAGATTGCAGGTCTGATCCCCTCTTCAGGACTTATCCTGCTTGTCTGGGCTCTCGGCGGTCTGATCGCCCTGACAGGTGCTCTCACATTCGGGGAGCTTGGGTCACTCTTCCCGAAAGCCGGCGGAATATATGTATTTTTAAAGGAGGCGTACGGCGGCTGGCTTGGGTTCCTGTATGGCTGGGCATATCTTGTAATCATCACCTCGGGGTCGATTGCGGTTCTCTCCCTGGCGTTTACGCATTATCTCAGCTTTTTTATCCCGATGGATAATACATGGAAAATGATCACGAGTATATTTACGATATCCCTGCTTACGACAATCAACGTTTTCAGGGCAAAATTCGGTGAAATCTTTTCAAATGTCTTTACAGGACTTAAGATCCTGGGGATATTATTGATAATCGGTTTTGGCTTCATTTTCGGGAACAGCGATCTATCGTTCAGAGAGATCTCATTTTCGACTCCTTCAAATGCAGGACTATCGGCATTCGGCGTGGCCTTACAGGAGTTCTGTTCTCTTATGGAGGCTGGCAGCACGCATCGTTCCTTGCAGGTGAAACTAAAAACCCCGCCAGGAATGTTCCTGTGGCGATGATCACCGGGGCTGCGGTCGTAACCCTGTTTTACATTCTCGTAAATATATCATATATGATGATGCTGCCGGTCAGCACTATTGTCAGCTCAGAAAAAGTGGCCGCGGAAGCGGTAAGCACCATACTCCCCTTTGGAGGTATGCTGGTTGCAGGATTGATCGCAGTCAGCACTTTCGGAACAATCGGAATTTACACCCTGTCGGCCCCGCGCATTTACTACGCCATGGCTTCAGACGGCCTCTTTTTCAGGAGCATTGCAAAGGTGCATCCGGTTTTCAGGACACCTGTCAATGCAATTATTGTCCAGTCGGTTTGGTCGATAGTCCTGCTTCTATTCTGGGGCACACTCGAAAACCTTATAACCTATACTGTATCTGTCGAATGGATCTTCTTTACCCTTGCAGCCGCCGGAATATTTATCTTCAGAAAAAAAATGAAGAATACGGAAAGGCCTTACAAAACGTTCGGATATCCTGTTACTCCTTTGATATTCATTGTTATAAATATCTGGTTTGTTATTAATATAACGATAAATAAGCCATTGCATATGGCAATTGGAATCGGGTTTCTGCTGCTCGGGGTGCCGGTCTATATCTATTTTAAAAGGAGAAATCCACAGAAGACAGAAGACGAAGACTGAAGACCGAAGACGGAAGACATATTAAATTAAAAAGAATTAAAAGCAGTCTAAAAAGCCTAATAGAAAAGCACCCCTCTTTGCGAAGCAGAGAGGGGAAGGGGGTGAGTACGTGCTGGGTGGGGCAAAGGGTGAGTACGTGTGAGACGGAAGACCGAAGTCAGAAGACTTCGGACTTCGGTCTTCGGACTTCCGTCAGGTGAGCTTTATAAAATTGAAGTGGATATTCAGCACAGAAGAAAAATATTCACCGCGTTCAAGAATGTCTTCGTCCCCTTCCTCGTAGTACCAGTTAATAATGAATTTCTTGTATTTTAACTGAACATGTGAAAGGCGCTGAAAAAGTTGAATCAGTATTTTGGCGCTTGCACTGTTGAAATATTCGAGATTGACATCCGCGCAGGTAATATCCGCGGGAACCTTAATATATTCATTCACCCATTCACTTACCGGCTTGTAAAAATCAACTATATTCTCATGTATTGAACGACCTTTTATTTTAATAATGCCGTCCGGCGACATAATTACCTCCGGTGAATATTTCGTCGGTGCGATCCTGAGTTCGTTCATTCCAAACTATCTCTTTCGAAAGTATAATTATCCAATGATCTACAATCACCTAATTGAACCTGGCAAGAGGTACTACGTCATGTCCTGTAAACTCACCACTTAGATACTTATAATATCCTGTAATACTAATCATTGCAGCATTGTCAGTAGTATAACTTACCCTGGGGATGAATATATTCCAGCTACTTTTTTGACCTTCACCTGTAGGCTTCCCTTAACCCCGAATTTGCCGACACGCCGCCGGCAATGCCGATGTCCCTTATTCCGGTTATTTGAGCTGCCTTAATAAGTTTGTTCATAAGAATGCTATGATTGTGTTTTGAAGCGAGGCGCAAAGATCTGGTTTATTGGTCTCTATAAACGCCGGATCGTCAACAATCCTGTCCCTCAGAAAATACAGGAAGCTGGTTTTTAATCCGCTGAAACTGAAATCAAGTCCCCTTACTGATGGCTTTGAAAAACAAATGCATTTTTGTTCCCCTCTTTTGCCAGCTTGTCAATAAGTGGTCCGGCCGGATACGGGAAGCCCATAACCTTACCGCATTTATCGAATGCTTCACCTGCTGCATCATCAATCGTAGTGCCTAATACCTCCATTTCGAGATGATTTTTCAAAACTATTATCCTGGTATGCCCTCCCGATACCAACAGACATAAAAACGGAAAAGCAGGAGTTTTGTTATCAGCGCCCTGCTCAAGTATAAAG
>CAWKIC010000023.1:0-192285 GCA_963849615.1 uncultured Bacteroidales bacterium | reverse complement strand
ACAACACTGTAATGCTCCTGATAAACGCGATATACTTTAAAGGAAAATGGAAATCACAGTTCGACAAGGAACTGAAGAGATGCCCTTTTACAAACCAGGTGGTTCTTCAGTCGATGTCCCGACGATGAGGCAAAAGACTGAATTTAAAGTTTATCAGGAAGCGGATTCGTCCTTGCAGAGTTCCCATACGGTCAGGGCAATTTCGTTATGGATGTTATCCTCCCCGTAGCCCTGATGGGATAAACAATCTGATCCGGCTCGTCGGCGAAAACTTTACAGGTGGGTCAGCCAGATGAAAAACAGGGAGACCGACCTCTACTTTCCAAGGTTCAAATACGCTTTTAAAGAAGCTGACGTACTTACCGATATGGGCATGGGAAGTAACTTTCCGGGAAGGACCGATTTTTCAAGCATCTCCGAAGAATATGATCTTTTGATAAACGATGTAACGCATCAGGCATTCATTGAGACGAACGAGGAGGGAACCGAGGCTGCGGCCGCCACAATTGTGGAAATAGGCGTAACATCAGCTCCGCCGCCACCCCTTGAACTTAAGCTTGATCATCCGTTTATTTATATTATCAGAGAAGTACTACCAATTCAATCCTCTTCATGGGACGGATAACTGATCCATCAGTCGAATTAACAACCGGAGGCGACTGTCTGTCATTACCTCTGTTAAGACCTTCTGCCGAAAGTCGAGGTCCATTTTTAGTCCTTCTAAGATTTAATTTGTTCTTTAAACTGCGAAAATCTGCGAAATCAGCGGGAAATTTTTGTTTTTCCCGCAGATCACGCGGATCTTCGCAGATTTAATCCTGTTTTAATACGTATTTTTATTTTTTTTAATATGTCTTATAAGACGTATTTCTTTTTAATTTAATATGTCTTTTAAGAAAATGTATTTCTTTTTAATTTAATATGCCTTTTAGGCGCTTATATAGATTATCCAAATGTTCATATTCTATATAAACATGCAGATCTCCATTTTGCCTTTGTCTGCCCTGATACTGCCATTCTCTGTGGAACTCTGTGATACCTCTGTGGAACTCTGTCTAAGTTCTTAATTTTAGCTTTGCGCACTTTGCGGCAACTTTGCGTGCTTTGCGGTTAAAGGAAATAATTATCAATTCTGCCGTTACTGGGATTGTTTTAAAACTTATAGGAATTAAAAAAATGCTTAAAACCGATAAGGATTACTATTTTTAAAATCTATTTTGCAGTATTATGAGAATTTTGTTTTTAATGATCTTTGCAGCTTTGTTCACCCAACCGGTCCACGAAGTCCATATGAGTAAAGTAATTTCTTTAAAAGCAGAATAATACTCCCCTCTTTTCCTTTGGCCTGATTGCCAATGCCCAGTATCGTGATCACGTTAGTGCCGGGACAGATACTACCGATCTTCACTTTCAAAGCTGAAGGAAGCTGTCGGGACTTTTAAAGAAAATTCAGTGGCATTTATAATAAATCACGGCCGATTTGACTGACAGGGATATTGAATCATACGATCCGGTCCTCGCATCCTGATTCCCTCAGGAATCTGCAAATACATATCATTGCACAGGCAATCATGACTACGCAGTAAAACCGGACTCCAAGATCAATCCCAGTGCTTAAACCCGGTCGAAACGGATACTATTCATTCACATACCGGAAAATTCGAGAATGATTGTCCTAAACGGCAATGAGATAAGCACTTACGCATCAAATAATAAGGAGGTAACTGACCGGGCGAAAGCCTATATTAAAAAGCTCGGGGAGGAAGGAGCCGAAAATGCAATCGACTGGAACGGAGGATTAGGCAGTGGTCAGCTTTTATGGCTTGAGCTTGAAGACAGGTGGATATAAAAGGTGAAAAAGCAATTATATTCTGCCACTTCCCAATCGCTCCTGACATATCCATAACCTTTTAAATTACAAAGACTTACTCCCGGTAGTTGAAAAAACAAGGCGCTGTCGCCTGGTTCAACGGGCATAATCATTCGGGCAATTATACCGGTCTGAGCGGCAAACATTTCATTACCATGAAAGGGATGGTAGAAACCGAATCCATCAACAGCTTTGCCCTGGTCGATGTTTACATTGACAGGCTTGTCATAAACGGATATGGGAATGAAATAGACAGAACTCTCCTTTTTAAATAAAAGACTCCGGCGATCTAAACAGGTAAAGACCATGCCAAACCTTGCTAAAGAGCTTACGCTTTACGGATTGATAATGGTGGCGATTGGCTCGTGCATTGGTTCAGGTATCTTTGTAACCCCCTCACAGATTGCAGGTCTGATCCCCTCTTCAGGACTTATCCTGCTTGTCTGGGCTCTCGGCGGTCTGATTGCACTGACAGGTGCTCTCTACATCGGGAGCTCGGTCACTCTTCCCGAAAGCCGGCGGAATATATGGGTTTCTTCAGAGGCGTACGGCGGGCTGGCTTGGGTTCCTGTATGGCTGGGCATATCTTGTAATCATCACCTCGGGTCGATTGCGGTTCTCTCCCTGGCGTTTACTATTATCCTAGCTTTTTTATCCCGATGGATAATACATGGAAAATGATCACGAGTATATTTACGATATCCCTGCTTACGACAATCAACGTTTTCAGGGCAAAATTCGGTGAAATCTTTTCAAGATGTCTTTACAGGACTTAAGATCCTGGGGATATTATCTGATAATCGGTTTTGGCTTCATTTTCGGGAACAGCGATCTATCGTTCAGAGAGATCTCATTTTCGACACCTTCTAACGCAGGACTGTCGGCATTCGGCGTGGCTCTTACAGGAGTTCTGTTCTTATGGCGGCTGGCAGCATGCATCGTTCCTTGCAGGTGAAACTAAAAATCCCGCCAGGAACGTACCTGTGGCGATGATCACCGGGGCTGCGGTAGTAACTCTGTTCTACCTTCTCGTAAATATATCATATATGATGCTGCTGCCGGTCAGCACTATTGTCAGCTCAGAAAAAGTGGCTGCGGAAGCGGAAGCACCATACTCCCCTTCGGAGGTATGCTGGTTGCAGGATTGATCGCTGTCAGTACATTCGGAACAATCGGAATTTACACCCTGTCGGCACCGCGCATTTACTACGCCATGGCTTCAGACGGCCTCTTTTTCAGGAGCATTTCAAAGGTGCATCCGGTTTTCAGGACACCTGTCAATGCAATTATTGTCCAGTCGGTTTGGTCGATAGTCCTGCTTCTTTTCTGGGGCACACTCGAAAACCTTATAACCTATACCGTGTCTGTCGAATGGATCTTCTTTACCCTTGCAGCTGCCGGAATATTTATCTTCAGAAAAAAAATGAAGAATACGGAAAGGCCTTACAAAACGTTCGGATATCCTGTTACTCCTTTGATATTCATTGTTATAAATATCTGGTTTGTTATTAATATAACGATAAATAAGCCATTGCATATGGCAATTGGAATCGGGTTTCGCTCTCGTGGAAGCCTATCCTTTATACACATCTTTTATATCTCGCAGTTGAAAAGTTTTGTGATTTTAGTTTCTTTTGAAAAGACCACGAAGTCGCTTACAGATGAAATAACCCCCGGCGTCAGCGGTAACGGCTAACCCTCGATTCAAGCCCTGGGCTTAAATATAAGACTTATATAAAATCCACAGCATCATAGAAAAAATATCATATCGGACAAAGTATAGAAAACTTCTTCCTCGACTACGGACATCCCAGATGAAGTTTTTTCCATAACTAATGTATTCAGCTCCTTCAGAGCTAGGAAGTGTTTGGTGGTCATTTACCCTGGCTGCGCCAGGTGTTACTTATTTTGGCTCTTCGAGCCAGATGAGATAAAAACGACAGTTGAATTTCAGAATTTAAAAATGTGTCTAAAGATAGTTGGGAGCAGAGGTCCCGATGGCTGTCGGGAGGGGTGAGTTCAGTGCTGGGTGGGGCAAGGGGTGAGCTTTATAAAATTGAAGTGGATATTCAGCACAGAAGAAAAATATTCACCGCGTTCAAGAATGTTCTTCGTCCCCTTCCTCGTAGTACCAGTTAATAATGAATTTCTTGTATTTTAACTGAACATGTGAAAGGCGCTGAAAAAGTTGAATCAGTATTTTGGCGCTTGCACTGTTGAAATATTCGAGATTGACATCCGCGCAGGTAATATCCGCGGGAACCTTAATATATTCATTCACCCATTCACTTACCGGCTTGTAAAAATCAACTATATTCTCATGTATTGAACGGCCTTTTATTTTAATAATGCCGTCCGGAGACATGATTACCTCCGGTGAATTTTTCGTCGGTGCGATCCTGAGTTCGTTCATTCCAAACTATCTCTTTCGTAAGTATAATTATCCAAATGATCTACAATCACCTAATTGAACCTGGCAAGAGGTACTACGTCATGTCCTGTAAACTCACCACTTAGATACTTATAATATCCTGTAATACTAATCATTGCAGCATTGTCAGTAGTATAACTCACCCTGGGGATAAATAGATTCCAGCCTCTTTTTCTACCTTCACCTGTAAAGGCTTCCCTTAACCCCGAATTTGCCGACACGCCACCGGCAATGCCGATGTCCCTTATTCCGGTTATTTGAGCTGCCTTAATAAGTTTATTCATAAGAATGCTTATGATTGTGTTTTGAAGCGAGGCGCAAAGATCTGGTTTATTGGTCTCTATAAACGCCGGATCGTCAACAATCCTGTCCCTCAGAAAATACAGGAAGCTGGTTTTTAATCCGCTGAAACTGAAATCAAGTCCCCTTACTGATGGCTTTGAAAAAACAAATGCATTTTTGTTCCCCTCTTTTGCCAGCTTGTCAATAAGTGGTCCGGCCGGATACGGGAAGCCCATAACCTTACCGCATTTATCGAATGCTTCACCTGCTGCATCATCAATCGTAGTGCCTAATACCTCCATTTCGAGATGATTTTTCAAAACTATTATCCTGGTATGCCCTCCCGATACCAACAGACATAAAAACGGAAAAGCAGGAGTTTTGTTATCAGCGCCCTGCTCAAGTATAAAGTGTGCCAGCACATGAGCATGAAGATGATTTACCTCTATCAACGGAATTCCAAGTGCAAGGGCAAATCCTTTGGCAAATGATGTGCCGACAAGAAGAGATCCAAGCAATCCGGGTCCCCGCGTAAATGCGACTGCGTCGATTTCACGGGGAGTAACGCCTGCTTTCCTCAGAGCCATATCAGTTACCGGCACAATATTTGCCTGATGTGCTCTGGATGCAAGTTCAGGTACAACACCGCCATAAGCCATGTGGACATCCTGGTTTGCTATAAGATTTGAAAGGATATAACCATCCCTCAAAACAGCAACGGAGGTATCGTCACATGAAGATTCAATAGCAAGTATTGTAACTGTCGTCAACACTTTGATTTTCCGTATATTTTAGGTTATTTTGACCTTTGTTTTTTAATACCACCAAATAAATGCTCAAAAGTATTAAAAAATCAATCAAGTATCTGATAATCCTGATCGGTATCATTGTACTGACTCCTTCCTTCATTTACCTTATTATTCGGATACCAGAGGTCCAAACCTTTATTGTTAAAAGAATAACAAGTCATTTTTCGGAACAGATCCAATCGACAATCACAGTAGGAAGACTCGAATACACCTTTTTCAATAAATTATTGATCGACGATCTGTTAATAAAAGATGGCAATAATGATACAATGCTTTATTCCCGTGAAGTATCACTGGGGATCAGGAAACTTGATTTTCGAAATAAGAACATTGTGTTTGGAAGTGCTGAGCTTACAGGTCCGTCCTTTTCACTCATCACCGACTCCTCAGGTGTGAGTAACCTGAACCGGTATCTCAGCATGCTGGAAATGCCCGGCAGTGAAGGGAAGAAAACCAGCACCACATTCTCGGTAAACCAGATAAGCATAAAGGACGGAGGTTTTTTACTGCAGAATAAAACAGCCGCTAAAAGCAGGATGCTGATAGACTTCAGCGACCTCATTATTTCAGGGATTAATGGCAGGATTGCAGATCTGAAAATACAGAATGACTCAACTTCATTCAGTATAAGGGAACTCGAATTTGAGGAATCAAAAGGCTTTAAGCTTCAAAAGATGAACAGTAATGTCCTGCTTGCCGATAATGACTTTATTTTCAGCAATCTATACCTCGAGTGCGACAGCTCCATCATCAATGCTGATCATATCTCAATTAAAGCTGATTCATCAGAATCTTTCAGCAGATTTGTTGAAGAAGTAAAGCTTGATATCGGGCTTCAAAAATCATTTTTAAGCAGCGCTGACCTTCGGTACTTTCTTCCATTCTTAAAAGGCAGAAGTGAAGCATTCGGGCTTTCGGGGAGAGTATCCGGGACAATAGCCGAATTAAAAGGAAGGAATATACGGTTTACTTATGGTGATCAGAGTGACCTTGAATGCGATTTTGACTTTTCGGGGCTTCCCGAAATAAAAGATGCATTTATCTATGTAGGTATAAACAGCCTGAAGACAAATTCAAAAGATATTGAAAATTTCAAGATGCCTGGCGAAAGTAAATTTATAATACCCGAAGGGGTTAAGAAATTGGGTAATATTACCTTCAACGGAAGCTTTACGGGTTTTATCAACGATTTCGTTGCTTATGGAAGAATCGCTACCGGAAAAGGTGATATGATGATGGATGTTTCCCTCCGACCTGAGGAAAAGAACAGATTTAAAATCAAAGGTCTGGTAAAGGGAAGCAACATTGATCTGGGTGAGCTTACCGGAAAACCCGATCTGCTGGGAAAGCTCAGCATGGAGACAAATCTTGACGGCTATGCTTCTTCAGGAAAAAAGATTTCAGGAACCCTTACCGGAAAAATTGACAGCATCGAGGTAAATAAATATGTTTACAGAAATGTTGCACTAAACGGGATTTTTACTGAAAAAACATGGGATGGGAGCATAAAAATTTCAGAAGAGAATATAAAGATGGACCTTCTCGGGATGTTCGACTTCAGCAAGGAACTTCCGGAATTTGATTTTACCCTTAACCTGGCAGAGTCGGACCTTTACAGGCTGAACTTTGACAGGAAAGACTCAACAGCGCACCTGGCAATGCTCCTTACAGCTAATTTCAGGGGAAACAATATTGACAACCTTTATGGGGAAATCAAAATGCTTAATTCGACACTTAAAAAGTATAACAGCGAACTTGATCTTTACGATTTCACCCTAAAAGCATTCACGGAGAATAACCAGCCTGCAATTTCATTGAGGACAGATTTTGCCGACGCGGATCTCAGAGGTTATTACAATTTCGGAGAAGTATCAACTGTATTAAAACAAGCACTCGCCTCCCTTATGCCTTCCCGGTTTTCAGCACCTGCGGCAGGGAAAGACCAGAGAAAGAACAACTTCCTGTTTTCGGTGAACTTTAAAAACACTGATAAAATAAATAATTTCCTTAAAACAGGCATTATCATATCTGAAAAGAGTACTCTTACCGGGTCATTTATTCCTGACAGTACAATAAGCTTCACCCTTAATTCAAAAGCACTGAGCATTAAAAACAACACCTTCCATGACCTGTCAGTTACCTCTGAATACTCTGACTCCACTTTTAACACAGGTCTGAACAGCTCATCGTTGTCGATACTTGGGAAAGCCGACCTCAAAGATTTTATCCTTGACCTGAAAGTGAAGCCTGACAACTTTATTTTCGGTTTTAACTGGGATAACAAGGACAAGGTGTTGAATAAAGGAAGTTTTGCAGCAAGAGGGTCGCTCTTCAAAAAGACGGAAGGCAGTAATGGGGCTGTATTGAAGATAGGGATCGATTCTTCAGACATCTATGTACGCAATAACCTGTGGAGAATAAGCAAGTCAGATATTATACTCGATTCGGGCGCCATATATATCAACAAATTCCTTGCGGGCAGCAGGGACAATTTTTTACTGATTGATGGCAACATTACAGAAAACGCTGGTGATACCCTGCAGCTTAGTGTCAAAGGCTTGGATCTCAGCCCCCTGAACCAGATAAGTGAAGAATACCGTAAAGAAGAAAATGATGAAATACCGTTCAATATAAAAGGGATTATTGATGGCAATATATTTATTTCTCATGCTTTAAAAAGTCCTTTGATCGAAAGCAACATTACTGCCAGAGGCTTCTCCCTTCTCGGAGCTGAATACGGTGATGTTAAAATAATATCAGCATGGAATGCCGTGAGAAAAGTTGCTGAGATTAATGCAAACAATAATCTCAACGGGGAAAGGAACCTTGATTTAACCGGGTTTTATGACCCTGCATCAAAAAAGACCGATCTTACAGTTAAAACATCAAAGCTGCCGGTAGATGCACTAAATCCCCTCCTTAGTTTTTTTGCATCAGGAATAACCGGGACAGTATCGGGCAAAAGTCAGGCTTACGGGAGAAATAAGCAAACCGGTGCTGACAGGTGCACTGATGGCAGAAAACACATCATTGAAGATCGATTATCTTCAGGCAAAATACATGGTAAACGATACTATCCGGTTTGATGATGCCGGAATAAAATTCAGGAATCTTAAACTAACGGACGAAAAGGGTAAGACGGCAACTCTTACAGGCTCGGTAAACCATAAGTATTTTAAAGATTTTGTCGTTGATCTGACTATCAATATGAACGATTGCCTTGTACTTAACACCCAGGCAAAGGACAATGAAATGTTTTATGGAACAGCTTATGCAACGGGCGTTACAACAATCAGGAGCGGTCCAAATTACCTCTCGTTCGATATTTCAGGTACAACAAATAAAAATACCAAGGTCTTTATACCTCTTAATTCAGGTCTGTCAATCTCAGAAAACTCGTTCGTTACTTTCGTAAGCCAGGATACAACAAAGATTGAAAACAGCAGAAAAAACAGCTTCAAAACAAAGTACAGCAACTGCGCTGGAACTCAACATTGACCTTACTGTTACTCCCGATGCAGAGGTCCAGTTGCTGATTGATCCCAAGGCAGGTGACGTCATTAAGGGAAGAGGAGAAGGCGAACTCAACATAAACCTTAACAGAAAAGGGGAACTAAAAATAACAGGTGATTACACAATTGATGAAGGAGATTACCTCTTTACACTTGGCAATATTTTAAATAAGAGGTTTGATGTTGAAAGCGGAGGGAAAATAACCTTTAACGGTGACGTGGAAAACGCCGAGATCGATCTGAAGGCAAGTTATAAAAACTTAAAGACCTCGCTTTCTCCAATACTTGGTGAAGAATATAGTGACAGGGTATCTGTCGAACCACAGTTGAAACTGACAGGAAACCTCTTCAACCCGCTTGTCGCGTTTGACATCTATCTGCCGAATGCTGACGAGAAAACACGCGCATTTCTGCAAAACGCCATTTCCACTGATGAGGAAGTAAGCCGGCAGTTCCTCTTTCCTTCTTGTAATGAACAGCTTCTATCCCGACACCGGGACCCCCGATGTATCAGCTTCGGCGACGGCAAACACGTTCGAAATGGTCTCAAACCAGCTGAGCAACTGGCTGTCACAGATCAGCAAAGACTTTGACATAGGTTTTGTTTACAGGCCCGATAGTAAAGACACCAAATCGCAGGAGGTCCAGGTTGCTTTGTCAACCCAGCTGTTAAACGACAAAGTCATGATAAACGGGAATTTTGGTGTCGGAGATCCCTCCAACTATTACGGGAAATCCATTGCCGGGGATTTTGACCTTGAATATAAAATCACTGAAAAAATACGGTTTAAAGTATTTAACAGGTTCAATAATATATACACGGGAAGAGGTACTCCCTACACACAGGGACTGGGTATCTTTTACAAACAGGACTTCAATAAATTCTCTGATCTGTTTAAGAAAAAAGACAAATCGGATATTAAGAAAGAGGATGAAATAACTGTCAAATAGAAGAGTTAATAAATAATATCACATTGTTATTAACCCTGAATAATAGACCATGTTGTTTTTACGTTTTTTAATATCTTCGCCCCGTGATAAAATCAACAGCGATTAGGATAATTACTTGTATTTAAATTAATTAATTAAAAGTAAAAAGATGGCATTTTTAGAGTTCATAATGCAGGATGTTCCCGGCACCGTTGAGAAAGCAAGCGAAATGAAGCTTACACTTCTCGATCTGGCAATTAAAGGAGGATGGGTAATGATCCCTATCGTTCTTCTGTCTTTTGTAGCAGCATATATCTTCATTGAAAGGTTTTATGTGATAAGGAGGGCAACAAAAGAGGATACAAATTTCATGAACAGGATAAAGGACTATATACATGACGGGAAAATAGAGTCAGCCCTTGCACTCTGCAATTCGACCGACAGCCCGTCGGCACGTATGGTTGAAAAAGGAATAAGCAGATTGGGAAGACCATTGCAGGATATCAGCACTGCAATTGAAACATGTCGGCAAACTTGAAATATCAAAGCTCGAAAAGACGTTTCCGACTCTTGCAACAATAACAGGAGCTGAACCGATGCTCGGATTTCTTGGCACAGTTATTGGAATGGTTCAATCGTTCTATGCCATGTCGCAGGCTGGGAATAATATCGAGGTATCACTGCTTTCAGACGGGATCTATACGGCTCTTATTACAACGGTTGCCGGACTGATAGTCGGTATTCTCGGATATTTTGCTTACAACACGCTGGTAGTCAAGGTTGAAAGGGTGGTATTTAACCTCGAGGCAACACTGACTGAATTTATGGATATTTTAAATGAACCATTAAAAACAGGACGTTAAAATGGCAATATCATCCAGAAATAAAGTAAGCGTTAACTTCAGTTCTGTGGGAATGACTGATGTTGTGTTTAACCTTCTAATATTCTTTATGTTAACATCAACACTCGTTCACCCTACCGCCCTGAAGCTGCTCCTTCCCAAGGGGAGTACCCAGACTTCCGCAAAGCCACAGACCACGGTTTCAATAACACGCGACCAAAAATATTATGTCGAGCTGCAACCGGTTTCACTTGAGGACCTCGAAAATGTTCTGCAAAAAAGGCTTGGATCAAATCCCGAGACTTATATTTCGCTCCACGCCGACAAAACTGTACCTTTTGAAAGCGTGGTGGCTGTTTTAAATATTGCACAGGCTAATAATTATAAATTAATAATTGCGACCTCACTCAAATAAAGACTTGCGAAGGTTTCCCAACGAAAAAAAGAAAGGGATCCTTGGTACTACGATTATTCATGTCGTGCTTTTTTTGCTGCTTATATTTGTTGCATTCAAAGCCCCGAAGCCGCCTGAACTCGAGGAGGGTATTCTTGTCAATTTCGGAACCGATGAAACAGGGCTTGGACTTATAGAGCCCTCACCACCTCCTGTTCAGGAAGAAGCATCAGCTGCTCCCCAGAGCAGCGCCCCAAAGGTCCAGGCCGACGAACCACTTCTTACCCAGAACAATGAAGAAGCTCCGGAAGTAAAGAAAGTCGATCCGGCTGCAGAAAAGAGAAAGCTTGAAAAGATAGAGGCTGACAGAAAAATAAGGGAACAGGCTGAAGCTGAAAGAAAAAAGAAAGAGCTTGAAGAAATAGAGAGAAAAAGGATTGAGGCTGAGCAAAAAAGGCAAGCCGATATAAAGAACCGTACCCGCGATGCCCTTGCAAATTCCAAGAATGCCGGCACTACAAGCACAGGCGAAGGTGTTGCAGGCGGAAAAGGCAATCAGGGTGTCCCGACAGGATCGGTAGATTCAAAAACACGGGGCGACGGAAGCGGACTGGGGACCAAGGGTGTTTCTTACTCCCTTGAAGGACGCGGATCTCAGTCCCTGCCAGAACCAAAATATGAATATCAGGGTGAAGGTAAGGTAGTAGTTGATGTGAGTGTGGACAGGTCAGGTAAAGTCACACAGGCGAACCCCGGCACCCAGGGTTCTACCACCCTTGATGATTATCTTTTAAGAGTAGCAAAGGAGGCTGCCCTTAAGGCACGGTTTGACCCGAAGCCTGATGCGCCTGTTACACAGAAAGGTACGATAACCTACATTTTCATTCTGAAATAGGCTTTCCAGTATCCATCTGACTGTCCCGGTCTATCCAAATCCCGGATATACTGCTGGTTAAATTTGTTTATTCAGTTATTCGTCGCTAATACGCGAAGAGGGGAAATGTACTCATCATACTTATAACCTTTTCGCCGACTTTCCTGATAACTGCTTCATTCTCAATATCAGATATCACCTCATCGATAAGCTCCACGATAATTCCCATATGTTCTTCTTTCAAACCCCTTGTTGTAACGGCGGGTGTCCCTACCCTTAGTCCCGATGTCTGGAAAGGAGAACGGCTATCGAAAGGCACCATGTTCTTATTAACAGTAATGTGCGACAGGACAAGTGTGTTTTCAACCTTTTTACCTGATATATCCGGGAATTTAGTCCTCAGGTCAATAAGCAGAAGATGGTTATCAGTTCCCCCGGATACTACTTTGTAACCCTTTTCAATAAATGCTTCAGCCATTACTGATGCATTTTTCTTCACCTGTGCCTGGTAAACCCTGAATGCGGGTTGCAATGCCTCGCTGAAGGAGACAGCCTTTGAAGCAATGACATGCTCGAGGGGGCCGCCCTGAACACCTGGAAACACAGCTGAATTCAGAAGAGACGACATCATCCTGATCTCGCCCTTTGCCGTGGATATCCCCCATGGATTAACAAAGTCTTTTCCCATGAGTATGATACCTCCCCGGGGTCCCCTGAGTGTTTTATGGGTAGTTGAGGTGACAATATGGGCATATTTCAGAGGATTTTTTAGCAGTCCGGTAGCAATCAGCCCGGCCGGATGTGCCATATCAATCATCAGGATTGCACCTGCACTATCAGCGATCTTTCTCATCCTTTCATAGTCCCACTCGCGTGAATAAGCAGAGGCCCCTCCTACTATGATTTTGGGTTTCTCCTTCAGCGCAAGTTCCTCCATCATATCATAATCCACAAGTCCCGTTTCTTCCCTCACACTGTATGCAACAGGCCTGTAAAGGATGCCTGATGAATTAACAGGGGAACCATGCGATAAATGTCCGCCATGTGCAAGGTTCAGTCCCATAAAAGTATCACCGGGTTTAAGGACCGCCATAAAAACAGCCATATTTGCCTGTGCTCCTGAATGAGGCTGTACATTAGCATATTCAGCGTCAAAGAGTTGTTTGAGACGGTCTATTGCAATCTGTTCAGTCTGATCCACAACCTCACAACCCCCGTAATACCGGTAACCCGGGTAACCCTCGGCATATTTATTGGTAAGGACCGATCCCATGGCTTCCAGCACCTGAGGGCTGACAAAATTTTCCGAAGCAATAAGCTCGATCCCATTTATCTGGCGTTGACGTTCTTTTTCAATAAGGTCAAATATCAAAGTATCTTTCTCCATTTGTAATATTATTAATGATTGATTATGAGAGGATTAACACTGGAAAATCTGTTCTCCGAATACGGTTTCAGGCTGTTACGGACAAATATAATGTTAAAAAATTAAAAAAATACGCTGTCGGTCCCTTTTGTCTATTCCTCCGAAAACTCAACAAGTAGTTCCCTGTAGGTAGAAAATATCCTTGATTTGGATATAAATCCCACATAATAGCCTTTATCAAGTACCGGCAGGTTCCAGGCGCTTGTTTTTCTGAAAGTATCCATCACTGTTTCAATGTTCTCCTGAATATCTATATATGAAGGAGGTATTGTCATCAGGTCTTTCACATATTTCGTTTTATACAATTCATTGTTGAACATCACATCCCGCACATCATCAAGGCTTACAACACCTTCCAGCACATTGTTGTCATCGACCACGGGAAACAGGTTTCTGTTCGACCTGGATATGATGCTGACCAGATCGCCAAGAGTCTCGTTGGACTTAATTTTAATGAGGTCTCTCTCAATATCCTTTCTCCAGTCCATAAAAGTCAGGACAGCCTTGTCCTTGTCATGAGTTATCAGCTCACCTTTCTCCGCAAGCTGAACATGGTAAATTGAATGCCTCTCAAAACCTCTTGTTGTTATAAACGCTACTGTTGACGTGATAATAAGAGGGATGAGGAGTGAATAACCTCCTGTTATTTCGGCAATCAGGAAAATAGCTGTAAGAGGAGCATGCATTACACCTGCCATTGCACCTGCCATTCCGACAAGGACAAATCTGTTATCAGGAAATTCAACTCCGGCGAATCTATTCAAAAGGCTTGCCAGAAAGAAACCGTTCACACCACCAATAAACAGAGTCGGCGCAAAAATACCTCCAACCCCTCCTGCCCCGTTTGTTGAGCTGCTGGCGAATACCTTGAGAATTACTAGACCAAAGAAAAACAGTATATATATCAAATAGTTATCTCCAAATTCACTGAATATGCTATTTTCGAAGACTGAGGCCGCATTACCCTGGAGGAGCGCTTCCAGGGTATCATAACCCTCTCCGAAGAACGGGGGGAATAACCAGATCAACCCTCCGACAACAAGTCCTCCGGTCACAAGCCTGACAAACACATTCGTTACCTTTTCATACCTGCTTTCAATGAAGAGCGTCATTTTTGAAAAGAAGAGTGAGACAAGACCAGAGACAACCCCGAGAAGAAGGTACCAGGGAATATTCTTAATAATGAATGCCTCTGTGATGTCAAAAGAAAGGGGGACAACGTCACCCATAAGGAAATAGGCTACAGTTGCAGCTGTGACCGAAGAAATAAGCAGCGGGACTATCGATGAAATAGTAAGGTCGAGCATTAAGACCTCAAGTGTAAAAACCAATCCGGCGATCGGTGCTTTAAAAATGCCGGCAATCGCTCCTGCAGCACCGCATCCGATAAGCAGGGTTATATTCCTGTAATTCAGTCTGAAATACCTCCCGATCGCCGATCCTATCGATGAACCTGTCAGAACAATCGGAGCCTCTGCGCCTACTGAACCACCAAATCCTATTGTAAGTGTTGTAGCAACAATTGATGTCCATGTGTTATGCCTGCTGAGCTTGCTTTTCTTCTTTGAAATAGCATATAAAACCCTGCTGACACCATGCCCGATATTGTCCCTGACGATATACCTTACAAATAACATGGTCAGGAACATCCCTATCAATGGGTAAACTATATAAAGATAACCTCCCGACTCAGTTGTGATACCCTCTGTAAGGATCTTGTGGGTGTAATGAATTGTATTTTTAAGAACTGCGGCTGCGACTGCGCTTAGCAGTCCGACGATCAGGCTAAGGAAGTAAACAACCTTCGTCTGGTCAATATTCGCAAGTTGTGTACTCAGAAGCTTATATAAATACCTGTTCCGGAACATAATTTTGCAAATATAAAAACAATACTAAACCTTCTCTGTTTTTTAAGTAAGTTTGTCCAATCGTTAATCCCTTTAAACAGATGATAAACTTCAGCAGATTCAGTCTGAATAATGGTCTGAAAATCCTTGTTCATGAGGATATATCATCGCCGCTGGTAGCTATGAATATCCTCTACGATGTAGGATCAAGGGATGAAGATCCGGAAAAAACAGGTCTCGCACATTTATTTGAGCATCTGATGTTCGGAGGTTCGATAAATATCCCGGAATATGATCTGCCGCTCCAGCTCGCGGGTGGCGATAACAACGCGTTCACAAACAATGATATTACGGATTATTATCTGACAGTCCCCTCCGGGAATATCGAAACCGGATTCTGGCTCGAGTCCGACAGGATGCTGGAACTCGATTTTTCACAGCGTAACCTTGACATCCAGAAAAATGTAGTTATCGAGGAATTCAGGCAGCGATACCTGAACCAGCCTTATGGTGATGCCCTGCTTCTGCTCCGCTCCCTCTCCTACAAGGTTCATCCGTACCGATGGGCAACAATAGGCCGGGATATCTCACATATTGAAAATGTCAGGCTCAGTGATATCACAGATTTCTTCTTTACCCACTACGCTCCAAACAATGCGATATTAACACTGACCGGAAACATTACTCCCGAAAGAGCTTATGACCTTGCTGAAAAATGGTTCGGACCAATCGCAGCAAGAAGAGTTCCAAAGCGAAAACTCCCTTCGGAACCTGCACAGGATTCGGAAAGGAAACTTACGATCGAAAAAGATATACCCTCTGATGCACTTTATAAGGTCTGGCATACCGGGCCGCGTAAAAGCGATGATTTCTTTTCACTTGACCTGTTGACTGACCTGCTTGCAGGGGGCGAATCAGGACGTTTATATACTGAACTCGTAAGAAAGAGAAGTCTCTTCAGCGAGATAAACGCCTATATTACTTCTGATGTTGATCCGGGTTTGGTTGTCCTATACGGGAAACTCATGAAGGATACCGACATCTATAATGCCGAAAAAGCTGTTACTGAGGTAATTGACTCCTTTAAAGATGGTACCCTGGGAAGCCCGGAGATTGAAAAGGTAAAAAACAAGTTCGAATCATCGACAGTTCTTTCAAATACAAGCATTCTCAATAAAGCAATGAATCTTGGCTTTTATGAACTCCTGGGGGACGCTGCATTGATAAACAGGGAGATTGAAAATTACAGGGCAGTTGATAAAGACAGGGTAAAAGAGGCTGCACAAAAGTATTTTACACCTGAAAACTGCAGCACCCTGTATTACCTTTCATCCAGAAAAAATTGAAAATGAGGCCACTTGAACGGATACAACCGCCTGTTTTCCCATTCGCCACTAAGATCCTCAACCGCACAAAAAGTGCTTATCTTAATAATGGCATACCGGTATTCCTTATTGAAGCCGGGACAGAGGACGTAATGAGGATCGAAATCATCTTCAGGGCTGGTGCTGTCAGGGAATATTTTCCGCTGCTGGCCTCTTCTACCAATATGATGCTTACCGAGGGCTCAGAAAATTATACATCTGAGGAGCTGAACAGGATTCTTGATTATTATGGAATCTTTTTAAATCCTTCTTCTGAAAAGGATATTGCCGGTATAGTTATCTATTTTTTAAGTAAACAGATCGAAAAGGTGCTCGAGTTAACTTCTGAAATTCTTTTCAGACCGGTGTTCCCGGAAAAAGAACTCAACCAGTTGATGAAAAAAAGATTCAGATGGTACCAGGTTAACAGGGAAAAAGTACAGAATCTTGCAATGGATCAGATCTTTGAATCAGTTTTCGGTAGTCATCATCCGTATGGACGGCAGGTGGCAGAATCTGATTTCGGAACAATTACACCAGCAATACTTAAAGATTTTCACTCCAAATATTACACGCCCGAAAACATGGCTGTAATTGTATCCGGGCGGATAAATGAAAAGACAGTCGATCTGCTGAATGCTCATTTCGGAGGACTCCGGTCAAAAAAAATCTATATAGAAGAAACGGCAGGCTTTATAAAAGGAGATGACCGGAAAACAGTAAAAATTGAAAAGCCGGGTGCCCTCCAGACTGCAATAAGAATCGGTTCGTCGACAATAACCAAGCCTCATCCGGATTACCCCGGGTTAAAAATCCTGAATTCGGCTCTTGGAGGGTTTTTCGGCTCAAGACTTATGAAAAACATAAGGGAGGAAAAAGGTCTCACATACGGTATTCATTCAGGTGTTTCGTCATTTGAGCTTTCAGGCTTCAAGGTGATATCGACAGACACGGCCACAAAGAATACTCAGATGGTTATCGACGAAGTCTATAAGGAGATAAGGATGCTTCAGACCGAACCTGTCAGACCTGATGAACTTGAAGTCGTCCGGAATTATATGTCGGGTGAACTTGTCAGAATGTTTGACGGTCCGTTTGCACTGGCTGAAAGCTTTAAAGCCGTCTGGGAGTTTGGCCTTGACTATACATACTATCAACGCCTTGCAGAAACTATAAGAACTATCCTCCCGGACGAATTAATCAGGCTTGCGGAAACGTACTACAAAATTGATGATCTGTATGAGATTACCGCTGGATAACCTGGCAGAAGCAAAAAAATATTTTACTATACTATTATTGTTAATAATGGCTTCACCTGCTGTGTGTCAGACAGATGAGGATCCACCTGTTTCTCCTGTCTTCAGAACAGTGACTATAAATCAGCTTACAGGTATTACTGAAATGACATGGTCGTTAAGCCCTTCTCCTGACGTTGCAGGTTATGTAGTCTATATTTTCCAGGATGGTGAAGGTTATGCAATTGACACAATCCCGGATCCCACAGCAATATCCTATTCGGTTTTACGTCCCGGAACATCCTATTTCAGTGAATCATACGTTATTGCCGCAATTGACACAGCAGGCAACATAAGCCCGCTCTCAAACGAACTTAATACGATTTATACGGCATCGCAGCAGACACCTGCAATAAGAAAATCCTGCTCGCATGGAACAATTATATGTCCGTTCCTGTAATCGTAACAGGATATGATGTACTTGCTTCAGTTAATGGCAATGCATACTACCTTGCGGGACATACTTCCGCCGATGTTACTAACTTTGTGATTGATGATTTTATAAATGGCTCCGCCTACTGTTTTATTGTCAAAGCTATCCTGGAAGATGGTTTTGCTTCCTCATCTAACAAATCATGCCTTACAGCAAGAATTCAGACTCCCCCGCAATGGATCAATGCAGATTACGCCACGGTCACTGACTTTGATGAGATCGCCCTTAAATTCACTGTTGATCCTTCATCTGAAATAGATTTGTTCGGACTGGAAAGAAAGACAGGGAGGTCAGGTACTTTTCAGGCAGATCGGTCAGATCCGGACAGCAACCGGGTCGGTTACATTTACAGATAAAACAGCAGATATCAATGCTATAAATTACTACCGTCTGTCGGCTATCAATAACTGTAGTGTATTGTCAACTTCCTCAAACCTTGCCTCGAATATGGTGCTATCAGTTTTCAGTACAGGAAATGAAGCAAGACTCTCCTGGAACCAGTATCAGGAGTGGCTCGGACCGGTCTCGGGCTACAGGGTCTTTATGGACACCGGAAGCGGTTTTATCGAGGAGGCACAGACAGAGCCGGGCGATACTGTTTTTCAATAAGCATACCGGAAATTATGTACAGGGTAACGGGCGGGCAGGTCTGTTTTTATATTACAGCTTCTGAAAACTCCAATCCCTACGGAATTGCGGGAGAAAGCAGTTCTGGAAGAGTGTGTATGGCTGTAGATGAGGTTATTACAGTGCCGAATATCTTTACTCCCGACGGAGATGCCAGAAATGATCTCTTCCGGCCGGTTATTACCTTCACCCCATCTTCTTACCGGTTGATTATAAGCAACCGGCAGGGAAGAGTCCTGTTCGAGTCAGCGGATTTTACCGAATCATGGGACGGAACCGACAACGGAGATCCGGTTCCCGAAGGGGTCTACCTCTGGATACTGAAGGTATCAACACCGACCGGCAGATCGATTTCCAGGACAGGAACCCTGACCCTGTTTAAAAACAGCCGGTAAACAGGCTGCACTATATCACCGTAGAGAAAAAGTTTAACCTAATAAAGTTATCTTTGTACAAAGTGAACTAGAAGATATGGAGTTTATATGGGGAGTAAGGATATTTTCGATGAAGAAGATATAAAGAATATTCAGACCGAATATGATTCGCTGGTAAATAATCTTCTGAGAAGCAACAATCCCGGTGACCGGGAACTCATTGATAAAGCATTCAGGATTGCAAATAAGGCGCACTGGAATATGCGAAGAAAATCTGGTGAGCCTTACGTTATCCATCCCATAGCTGTTGCCAAAGTAGTTAACCAGGAGATAGGACTCGGTGCAAGATCCATTGCTACCGCACTGCTGCACGATGTCGTTGAAGATACTGAATATTCGCTTGAAGATGTCAAGAGGGATTTTGGCGACAAAATCGCCAATCTGATTGACGGTCTTACGAAAATATCAGGCACTTACGATAAGGGCTCCTCATCTTCAATGCAGGCTGAAAACTTCAGGAGGATGCTTCTGACGCTTTCCGACGACCTGAGAGTAATCCTTATTAAAATAGCTGACCGCCTTCACAATATGAGAACTCTCGAGTCGATGCCCGAGAACAAAAGGATGAAGGTTGCCGGTGAGACAATTTTCCTTTATGCTCCCCTCGCTAACAGGCTGGGCCTCTATGCTATCAAAAGCGAGCTTGAGGACCTGAGCTTCAAGTTCCGGCAACCGATGATATACCAGGATATAGCATCAAAGCTGAAACACGGGGAAAAGAAATACATGTCCCTTATCAACAAATTCAGTCTTCCTATCATTGAAAAGCTAACGGAAGCCGGAATAAAGTTTGACATAAACGGTCGTCCAAAGTCGATCTTTTCCATCTGGAAAAAGATGCAGTCGAAAAATGTTCCTTTCGAAGAGGTGTATGACGTTCTGGCCGTCAGGATCGTATTCAAGCCCATCGCCGGAATTCCGGAAAAAACAACCTGCTGGAACATCTATTCGATGATAACCGATTCATATCTTCCAAAGCCTGACCGGCTTCGCGACTGGATAAGCCGCCCTAAACCGAATGGCTATGAAGCTCTCCATCTGACTGTTATGGGTCCTGAAGGCAAATGGGTCGAAGTCCAGATAAGGAGCGAACGAATGGATGAGATTGCCGAAAGAGGCTATGCTTCGCATTATAAATATAAAGGCGATAATTCCCCGGAAACAGAGCTTGACAAGTGGATCAAGAAGATCAGAATGATGCTCGAAAATCCCCTTGAAGACCCGATAGAGTTCCTTGATGAATTCAAGATGAATCTGTTTTCGTCCGAAATAATGGTCTTTACTCCAAAAGGGGTTCTTGTCAGTATGCCCAAGGGCGCTTCTGCTCTTGATTTTGCATATGAAATCCATACGGAGATAGGCAATAAAGCTATCGGAGCCAAGATCAACTACAGGCTTAATCCCATCAGTGCAACCCTGATGAGCGGTGATCAGGTTGAGATAATTACATCCGACATAGCAAAACCTGAAAAGGAATGGCTGTCATTTGTAACCACATCCAAGGCAAAGGAGGCAATAAAGAGTCAGCTTAAAACCGAATCGACAAGCAGGATCCAGAAAGGTATGACGATGCTCGAAACAAAACTTGGTGAGCTTGGAGTGGCGCCAAATTCGGAAATTGTAAAGAAACTGATGCTATCCTATGAAGTGGTTAATAAAGACGAGTTGTATTCTGGAATCGAACTTGGCACCATCAATCTGGAAAATCTTAAAAAGATAGTAAGGCCAAGCCCTTCCAAAAATGTAATCAAGTACTGGGAGCTGAAACTACTCGGAAATAAAAAAACAAAAAAGGAGGATGAGGAGGAACCGGCTGAAAAGATCGATGGGAACATTCCCTTCCTCCTGAGGGAAAATATAGAAAATTCGGGGCAGTCGTACGAGATAGCCAAATGCTGCAACCCGATACCCGGTGATGAAGTTCTGGGTTACCGTTCCCCTGAGGGCTCAATTATTATACATAAGCCCAAATGCCCGGTGGCGATAAGGATAATGTCGAACGAGGGGAACAGGATAATAGCTGTCAAATGGGCAATCCATAAGCTTGTTTCATTTCTGGCGCGCATAAGCATGACAGGTGTCGACAGGATCGGTCTGGTAAATGATATTACAAATATTATTTCTTCTGAACTAAAGGTCAATATGACAAATGTCAATATCAGCGTACGCAACGGTATCTTCGAAGGCACCATCGACCTCTTTGTCCATCATACACAGGACCTGAACAACCTTATTCTCAAAATTTCCAATGTCAGTGGAATCGAAAGCATTAAAAGGGTTGAGGATTTCTCAGAATAGTCATACCCGGTCATCAATGCCTCTTTATTAGAAAAAAAGCATACTTTTGTTTTATTTTAATTCAGACCAAATATGATTAGTGATGATACCAGGTCAACCGTAAAGCAAATCCTGACGGAATATCTTGAAAAGAAGGGACACAGGAAAACGCCTGAGAGGTATGCAATTCTGGATGAGATATATTCCAGAAACGGTCATTTTGACATCGAGTCGCTGTATATCTTCATGAAGAACAAGAATTACAGAGTAAGCCGTGCCACACTCTACAATACAATAGAGTTGCTGCTCGACTGCAGCCTTGTAATCAAGCATCAGTTTGGAAAAAATATAGCTCAGTTCGAGAGGGCTTATCAGTGCAGCCAGCATGATCATCTTATTGACATTGAAACAGGTAAGGTTATTGAATTCTGCGACCCCAGGATCGAAGAGATTATACGCACTGCCAGCGGACTCTACCAGTTCAATCCCATGTATCACTCATTATATATTTACGGGCATCTTAAGGATATTGATAAAGAAACAACAAAAAAAAAGGATGACATTTAATCATCCTTTTTAAATCATCTTCACCTCTCTAAAAGGCAAAGCCAAGGGAAAATCCAACTCTTGTTCTAAATCCGTCAAAACTGGTTATGTCAGGTATCTCGTTACCGGATTTCAGTTTGGCATCAGCGCTGGTGTAGTGTCCCCCGAAAAACAGATCCATTACGAAACCCTTTTGAAAGATCCATTGCATGCCAAAAGCAGCTCCACCCCCAATTGATATCAAGGAACCATTGGCATCTGCGGCATCAAAACTATAATTCTGATAACGCAGGTAAGGGGCAACATAGAATCCGTCGATCGCATTCTTTTTTACGTAAAGTCTCATTTCAGGAGTGAGGATAAGTCCGCTGAATTTTACATCATTAATTTTGTAATTCAAATAACTTACACCAAACTGACCTGAGATAAGATCAGATAATTCACGCTCATAAAAAACAGATCCTGTGCCAATTATAAGTGCTAATGTATTGACTTTAAGCACATTTTTTTCAGGAGAGACATCCGGCTGATCCTGCGCGAACAAAGGCGCTGAGATAATCATAAAGACCAGACCAATTATCAGTGAACAAATTGACTTTTTCATAGTTAGAAGTTGTTACTTTTTGGGTTTAGAAAATTAAAAATAAAATTACACCTGCAAATTTTCAGGGGAAAATATCATCTGAGGTTCTTTTTGACATTCATCTTCCATTTATTAACAATATTTGATCAACGTGATAATTGCATGAATTATTTTGTAACTTGGAATCTGTTTTGAAAAATCCTGATCAATACATAATATGAACATTGACATACTATTAGGACTCCAATGGGGCGATGAAGGAAAGGGTAAAATAGTTGATGCCATAAGTCCTGCCTATGATGTTGTAGCCCGTTTCCAGGGAGGACCCAATGCCGGTCATTCACTTGAGTTCAACAAAGTTAAGCATGTTTTGCACCTGATACCCTCAGGTATTTTTCATCCTGAAAAACTCAATATAATCGGTAATGGCGTTGTAGTTGATCCTTCAGTCTTTAAAAAGGAGATTGATGAACTTGGCCCGCCTCTTGAAGAACTGATAAAAAGGCTCGTTATTTCAACGAGGGCTAACCTTATCCTTCCTACTCACAGGATCCTTGATTCGGCCTATGAGATGGAGAAGGGTAACTCAAAGATCGGTTCAACCCTGAAAGGAATCGGGCCGGCGTATACCGATAAAGTAGGCCGTAACGGGCTGAGAGTCGGAGATATACTCCGGTCCAATTTCAAAGATCTGTATAATGAACACCTTTCGGCACACCTGGCAATCCTGAAAAATTACAGTTTTAAATTTGACCTTGAAAAGTACGAATCGGGGTGGTTCGAAGGTATTGAATTACTAAGGAAATTCAGGATCAGGAATACAGAGTATCTCATCAATGAACTTTTATCAAACGGGAAAAAAATTCTAGCCGAAGGAGCCCAGGGAACAATGCTCGATGTTGACTTCGGCTCTTATCCCTTCGTTACCTCTTCAAACACCATCAGCGCCGGCGCATGCACAGGACTCGGAGTATCACCCAAATCTATCGGTGAGGTCTTTGGAATCTTCAAGGCTTATTGTACCAGGGTGGGCAGCGGACCGTTCCCGACTGAGCTTAATGATCCTACCGGTGAGCTTATGCGTAAAAAAGGCTGTGAATTCGGAGCAACGACAGGGCGTCCGAGAAGGTGCGGCTGGATTGATATCCCTGCATTGAAATATGCCATAATGATAAATGGGGTTACAAAACTCTTCATGACAAAGGCTGATATACTTTCAGGATTCAAAACAGTCAGGATTTGTACCTCATATCTTACTGAAGGAAAGGAACATGGGGAAGTCCTGTTTGATAACAATGCAATTATTGACCCCGTATACACAGATCTTGAAGGCTGGGACGAGGATATTTCAAAAATAAGGGATTTCAATGCATTGCCCGGTTCGCTTAAGCATTTTATTGAATTTATTGAAAAACAGACAGGAGTGCCCGTTACAATGGTTTCGGTCGGTCCCGACAGAAATGAAACAATATTCCGGTAAGAAATAAATGCTTCTGCTTTTAATTCGTTGTTTCAAAAAGACAGAATTCATTATACACTTAAGCATCCTGCTTTGACCGCTTAATCCGAAGTGGTTGCGTTTCTGGCTTAATTTTTAAAACCTAAATTCAATACCTGATGAAATCATTGATACAATTTTTTGAAGAAAGTGTCGAAAAGTATGAAAGCAATGTTTATATGTGGGAAAAACCGCAGGATAAATATGAAGGTACGACTTACGGGGAAACGAAGAAACAGGTTTATGAATTTGCAGCAGGCCTTATGTGCCTGGGAATCAAAGGAGGTGACAGGTTAAGCCTTGTTTCGGAAGGCCGTAACAACTGGGTGGTCGGCGAACTGGGGATACTTTACACCGGTGCAATGAATGTACCGCTTTCAGTGAAGCTTACTCCGGAAGAAATCAAATTCAGGATCAACCATTCGGAATCAAGAATGGTCCTGGTCTCTTCGATCCAGGCCCAGAAACTAAAACATGTAATTGACGAATGCAAAACAATTGAAAAAATAATCCATTTTGATACGCAGGAGGAATACTCCGAAAGGGAGATCCATTTTAATGAAGTAAGAAAGCTGGGAAGGGAATGGCTTGAATCGCCCGGGAATAAGGACAGCTTCGGGGAGACTTCGAAAAGCATCAAACCTTCGGACTTTGCAAATATCTGCTATACTTCGGGAACAACTGCTGATCCAAAGGGCATCATTCTGACACATGGAAATTATGTTACCAACGTGTATCAGGCTTATAGCCTTATGGACATCCCATCATTTTATAAAACACTCATCATCCTCCCCTGGGATCACTCCTTTGGTCATACATGCGGAATATATGCTTTCATGGGAAAAGGTGCGAGTATTGCGTCTGTCAAGACGGGCAAGACGCCAATGGAGACACTCAGGAATCTGCCTTCATGTCTTAAGGAGATCAAACCGAATCTGCTTATGAGCGTACCTGCAATTGCCAAAAACTTCAGGAAGAATATCGAGAAAGGCATCAGGGAAAAGGGGAAAATGGCCGAAATTCTATTCAATCATGCAATAAAGATCTCATATTCATATAATAAAGAAGGATGGAATAAGGGGAGAGGAATACAGAGGATTAAAAAACCACTGCTCGATCTTTACGACAGGATCCTCTTCAGCAAAATACGTGAGAGCTTCGGCGGAGAACTTGATTATTTTATCGGTGGCGGAGCGCTCCTTGACATTGAACTCCAGAGGTTCTTTTATGCCCTGAAAATTCCAATGTACCAGGGGTACGGACTCAGCGAAGCTTCTCCGGTCATATCCTCCAACTCCACAGGGAAACATAAGCTCGGTTCATCAGGCGTCCTTGTCAACAATATGGATCTTAAAATAGTTGACGATGAAAGAATAGAACTGCCCCTGGGCCAAAAAGGGGAAATAGTAATAAGAGGGGGTAACGTAATGCACGGTTACTGGAAAAATGAATCAGCCACTAAGGAAGCTATAAAGGACGGATGGCTTTATACCGGCGACATGGGTTATATGGATGGTGATGGTTTTCTTTATGTCATGGGACGGTTTAAAAGCCTGCTTATAGCTGATGACGGCGAAAAATTCAGCCCTGAAGGGATCGAGGAAACCATCACCGAACAGTCTAAATATATAGACCAATGTATGCTCTACAATAACCAGAAACCCTATACTGTTGCACTCGTTGTTCCGAACCAGCATACACTCAAGATTTACCTCGAGGAGAAAAACCTCTCTGCCGATTCGGACGAAGGTAAACGGTCAGTGCTTATCCTTATTGAAAATGAGTTGAATGAGTACCGTACAAACGGGAAGTACGGCAATATGTTCCCCCAACGGTGGTTGCCTGTTTCCTTCGGGATTCTCGAGGAAGGTTTTTCCGAAGATAATGGCCTTATGAACTCGACCATGAAGATTGTAAGGGCTAAGGTCATGGATAAATATGAGGACCTTATTGATTATCTATATACTCCTGATGCAAAGGACGTTGCCAATGAACGGAATATCGAGGAAGTTGAAAAGATGAAGCTCGGATAGCTCCCGTTTTTCCTAAATCACAAGGCGGCTCTTAAACGGCAGGAATGTCATAAAGTCGGCATGATGTACAATCCAGGCTTCGGTTGTCCTTTTAACAAGGTCACCCTCTTGCGCATGGGCAGCGATTATATGACAAACTTCAGGAGGAATGCCGCACTCTTCGGCAAGTGATACACCTGAAAAAGGGTGCCTCAGATAATGTCCGTATTTTCCCTGCACCACTTTCCCGTCAGCCCCGGGCTCGTATTCCAGCAACTTGCCTACATCTGCCAGTATTGCCCCTGATATCAGTACATCCATATTGACGGGAAGTTCATTCCCGAAAAACTCATTCATCTTATCACCGCTGGCTTTTGCAATATGAACGACACATCTTTTATGCTCCATAAAGCTTACTTTCAATCCGGGCCCGCATAACAGCGTAAATGGTATTATTTCAAGGTCCTCTACAGTAAGTAAGCTGCGCCCGAGAGCAATTTCCCATGTCCTGGCAGTTTTTTCCCTGAGCAGCTGATCGCCTATCCATTCAAGCTCAGGCCAGAGTTTTTTTACTATTTCATTCATTCAGGTGTATCTTAAGTTTATGGTTAGAAATGGGGTCCTCCTACCTGATCTTTGAAATAATTGCATCAGTCATCTGCATTGTCGAAGCTGCACCATTATTAATCACTTCCGGTCTTCCCTGCATCTTCATCATATCATACGTTCTTACTTTCCCTTCCCTGATCACATCTGCAATTGCAGAACGGATTTTTTGTGATATATCAGTCTCCCCAATGTAATCAAGCATCATGCAGGCAGATTCAATCATGGCTACAGGATTGACAATGGGAATTTCATAACCGGCATATTTAGGAGCTGACCCGTGTGTGGGTTCAAAGACTGCGATTCCGTCCTCCGAAAACTGGGCGCTGCAGGCAAATCCCAGTCCTCCGATAAGTCCGGCAAATGCATCGGAAGCAATATCACCAAACATGTTCCCGGCGACAATCACCCCATAATCTTCAGGATTCTTTGTCAGCCACATCATCTGGGCGTCAATGTTGGTATTGACAAGCTTTATTTCCGGATAGGAGTCTCTCCGGATCTCTTTTGCAAGTCTCCACATCAGCCCCGACGTTTCCCGTATGACATTGGGTTTCTCACACATAGTTACGGTTGGATATCCATATTTGCGTGCATAGTCAAAAGCAGCCACCAGAATTCTGGTTGTTGCTTTCCTTGTGAAGATTCTGGATGAAATTGATAATTCCGCGACCGGAACTTTACCGAAATTTTCAACGAATTTGCTGTGGGTCATAAATGCACGGTAGACAGCTTCCGGAGGATTTGTCCATTCAACTCCTGAATACAGGCATTCGGTATTCTGACGGAATATCACCACATCAATATGTGGTTCCTCAATATTGTTATCTTTTCCCCTTCTGATGAAGTTAAGCGGATTCCCTTCATATGACCTGCAAGGACGAACGCATATATCGAGATTGAATTTCTGCCTCAATCCTACAATCGGACTCGAATATACTAAACCTTTTCCCCGGAGTGATGGATCAAGTTCATCCTTTGCCTCTTCATTCGGTTTTGAGGTTATTGCGCCAAATAGTGCGATCCTGTGTTTCTTTAACAGATCCAGTGTCCTTTGAGGCAATGGATTTCCCTCCCTGCACCAGAACTCCCAGCCTATATCACCGTCTGCATAATCTGCTTTGAAACCGGCTGCATCCAGGACTCTCAGGGCTTCTTTCAGGACTATGGCACCTATTCCGTCTCCTGGTAATGTAACTATTGTCCGCTTTTCCATCTGTTGGAAATTGTCTTAGTTAAAATAAACATTAAGGGGTAAAATTAACAAAATTTGACTGACCTGAAATTCAATATTTTTTGCTCAGTAATAATAATTAGAGTACTTTTATGCCTTATTGTAAGAGAATTATAAAGCATGAGTGTTTTATCTCAATTAAATCCAGCGCCAATCTGGATCTATTTCGAAGAGATTTGCAGCATACCTCGTTTAAGCAAGAATGAAGGAAAGATAAGAAGCTATCTCCTTGATTTTGCATCGAGGCATAATCTTAAATGCAGGGAGGACTCCATTGGTAATATTTTGATCAAAAAACCTGCATTTCCAGGGTTTGAAAACCGGAAAACACTCGTTTTGCAAAGTCATATGGATATGGTTGGAGAAAAAAATGCAGACTATCCGCATGACTGGTCGATAGATCCTATAATTCCATTCATTGAAAAGGAGTGGGTAAAAGCGAAGGGAACAACCCTTGGCGCCGACGATGGCATTGGACTGGCCTCACAGCTTGCAATTCTTACTGACCAAAATCTTAAAGCAGGAATTATAGAGTGCCTGTTTACTGTCGACGAAGAATCAGGAATGACAGGTGCGATAAACCTGAAGCCCGGTTTTTTCGAGGGCAGGACTCTAATTAACCTCGATTCTGAAGATGAAGGCATTCTCTTTATCGGATGCGCCGGAGGAATGGATACTGTCAGCAATCTCAGATATGAAAGTCAGCCGGTACCGGAGGGTCAGATTCCATTACGGATCTCGGTTACCGGGCTTCATGGGGGTCATTCAGGCGACGAGATACACAAAGGATACGGTAATGCCGTAAAACTTATGAACAGGATGCTCCGGGACCTTTCAAATAAGTTTGATATCCGGGTAAGCCGGTTTGATGGTGGAAACCTTCGTAATGCAATTCCAAGAGAATCATTCGCCGGCATAACAGTAGATGAACCTCTTAAAGAATCTGTTAAGGAGTGGGTCTCAGAATTCCAGGATGTACTGAGAGAGGAATTCGGAGAAATGGAAAAGGATCTTAAGATATCCATCAGGGAAGGCGGGGCTCCGGCAGAAGTTATGGACAGGGAAACCCAGACAAAGCTGCTTAACTCTCTTTCATGCTGTCCTCACGGAGTAATAGCATGGTCGAGGGATATGGATGATCTCGTTGAAACTTCGACAAACCTTGCTTCTGTCAGTTTTACCGGCAGTAACAATATCAGGGTCATCACAACGCAAAGAAGTTCAGTAGAATCATCAAAGTATGATGCAGCGGCGATGGTAGAATCATGTTTCAATCTTGCAGGTGCTGAAGTGATACATTCCCAGGGTTATCCGGGTTGGAAACCAAACCTTAAGTCCGAAATCCTGAACATAACAGTAAGATCATACAATGATCTGTTCGGAAAGGAACCGGCAATAAGGGCAATCCACGCAGGACTTGAATGCGGCCTGATCTATGAGAAATTCAAAGGAATCGATATGATCTCCTTCGGGCCAACTATAAGAGGGGCTCATACACCTCAGGAGCAGATTGAAATAAGGACTGTGCAGATGTTCTGGGATCTTCTCCTCAGCGTTATCAGGAATATACCCCTGAAGACCGTCTGATACCAGCCGGCATTATCTTTAAAATACCTTATTCAAAGGGATGGTACTCCTCCTTCGGCGCTCCGCATATAGGACAAAGGAAGTCGTCCGGAAGTTCGCTGAATGGAGTTCCGGGTGGAATCCCAAGTGAGGGTTCTCCCTCGTCAGGCATGTAAACATGTCCGCATACTGCACATTTATACATATTCAGTAATAGTTTTCACTGTTAAGCCTTTATTTTTCTGACGACATCGATTACCGTCCCGTCGACCCATTTTATGACAGCCACAATCTCATCCTCAAATACCGGTTTGTCAGGTTTGCCGCAAATTCTTTCAGCTTCTTCTTTGAGTTCCAGTATGGTCCTGACCGGCAGTCCGCTGTTCCTGACACTCTCAGCGAGGTCCGGCCTCAGGGGATTGATCGCAATACCTCTCTCGGTTATAATAACATCGATAAGCTCACCGGGTCCGCATAGTGTTGTTACCTCATCCACTATTACCGGGATCCTGTCGCGGAAAAGCGGCAGGGGAAGAATGACATTCCTTGCATGAAGGCAGTTTTGCCACCCTCCAATACCATGAAGGAGCCAGCCATCCGAATGGGTTACGACATTTCCGTTAAAATTAAGATCGACTTCAGTTGCACCGAGGATCATAATATCCATCATACTTGTCAGATTACCCTTCGAGTGATAGTTATAGGCGTTAAAGACAGGGTATGGAATATGATTCGGATTATTTGCCACCGAAGTTACAGCATCCAGATCAAATGCCTGTGCATCAAGAATATGCCCCATCTGTCCCTGCTCAAGCATTTCAACCATATATTTTGTGCTGCCCCCGAATCCGAATTTCGATTTCCAGCCTTTCCCCTTGAGCATCTCATGAAGGTATACCGCGATAGCCAGCGAAGTACCACCTGCACCGGCCTGCATTGTCACACCATCCTTCAATATCCCTGATTTCTCCAGGAAAGCAGCGGTAAGCCCCGCTATAAGCAGGCGATCCGGACTCCTGGTGATCTGCGTAGTTCCAGAAACAATTTTTTCAGGGATTCCAATTCTGTCGACAACAACAACAAAATCAACGTTGCTTCCTTCAATTTCCATAGGATAGCACGGGAAATCTATCAGATTATCTGTGACCACAATAACCTTATCAGCATACATCGAATCCGTTTTTGCATACCCCAGTACACCGCAGGCTGAATTGCCGCCAGTACCTTTTGAATTGCCAGATGGATCAGCTGAAGGGGCCGCAAGCACTGCAATATCGATTTTAACTTCACCGTCCTGGATAGCCTGAACACGTCCTCCATGAGAACGGAGAACTGCTGTTCCCTTCATTTTTCCCTCCGAGACAAATCGTCCAAGGGGGCCGTTCATGCTACCTTCAATCCTGTTTATGGTTCCGTCCTCCAGATACCTGATAAGTGGATCGTTGCAGGGGAAAGAGGCTGACGGGAACCAGACAAGGTCCTTTACTCCCATTGCCGCTGCAATATCAAACACCTTGTTGCTTACCAGATCGCCGTCGCGCAAATGATGGTGGGTGGATATTGTCATCCCGTCATGGAGCCCGCACCGGCGAAGCGCTTCTTCGAGAGAGGCGACAACCTTATTGCCGTCAGCAGGGTAATCTGAGCAGGTCGCCACAGGCGGACCATATTTATTTCCGGCAGGCCTGTACTTTCCAACTCCCATGAATGGAATGACGGGTTTGCCGTTTACCTCCAGGGGAACGACCCTGCCGGCTGCATTTTTAACAGTTGGAACTGGCATGGAAGATATCATTTTTACTAATTCGGTTCTGAATGACTCCCTGCTCCGCTTCCGGATAAAATTCCGAGTTTAACGGCAAGGTCAATAGTCTTCTGCGCCCTGGCTACAACAGGCGGATCAATCATTTTTGAACCCAGCGCCGTAACTGCAGATCCACTTTTAGCAGCCTCTTCAAATGCCGAGACTATCTTCATTGCCTTCTCAATTTCTTCAGCCCCCGGAGCAAATCCCTGTTTTATTACGCTTATCTGCCTCGGATGTATGCATCCCATGCCTTCAAAGCCCAACGCTTTTGAGGTAATAACATTCTGTCTTAAAGCTTCCATATCAGCGATCTCCGAAAATACGGAATCGATTGGCTGGATCCCTGCGGCTTTAGCGGCAACTACAAGTCTGGTCCTTGCATAAAAGGATTCCTTTCCCTCAATGGTTCTCTGAACTCCGAGGTCGGCAGTATAATCCTCCAGTCCTATTGCCAGAGCAACAATATTTGAAGATGATCTGGCGATCTCAAACGATCGTTCGACTCCAAGCGCCGATTCAATAACCGGCATGAGATAGACGGGATTTTTTAAGCCCTGTTTTTCCCTTATCCGTGTAATCTCAGAGTCAACGGATTGAACCGAAGCGGTAGTTTCACACTTGGGTATAATAATAAGGTTAACATTCTGAGGAATAACATATTCAAGGTCCTTTAAACCTCTTTCACCCTGATTGATCCTGACCATTCTCTCCGCCCCGTAAAAATTGATCTGCCGCAGTGCATTCCTTACAAGGAACCTCGCTTCATCCTTCTTTTCAGGAGCAACAGAGTCTTCAAGGTCCAGTATTATCCCGTCGGCCGAATGAAGTCCGGCATTGATCATCATACCGGGTGAATTACCGGGGACATAAAGGCGGGTAAACCTGAACCTGTCAGGAGTTGTGGAATAGCTGTTCTCTTCAGCAAGGGGGGGGAGAAATTCAAGGTCAGTGTGAATAAGCTTCCTTACAACAGCTTCAAGGCGTGCAGCGATCACAAAAGGCAAGGCCCCTGAATCATCTATTGTCAGAAGCGAATGAGTGATGCCAAAAAATGCTAAGATTTCAGTGCATTGCTTCCTTATTGATGCTCCATACAGAGTTTGAACCCTCGATTTCAAATCAATGACTATTCCTCCGTCATTCCGGAGGCTTAGGGTCATCTCACAATCTGACCTGATCTTCGGACCGGAGTTTCCTGAAGTGGCAGAATCGTTGTTCATCAGGCTCACAGGTTATCTTATACAAACCTACTAAATTATTTCGGGTTAACAGGAGAAGAGGAACGCTCTTTATTTTCACATATTTCGGTAAGAACTCCACCTGTCGATTTCGGATGCAGAAAGGCAATATCGAGTCCCTCGGCTCCCCTCCTCGGCTTAACGTCAATGAGCTTCACCCCCTCCTTTTCGGCTTTCCTGAGCTTTTCTTCGATGTTTTCGACTGCAAACGCGATATGATGAACCCCCTCCCCTCTTTTCTCAATGAACTTCCCGATGGGACCTTCAGGATCTGTTGACTCGAGCAGCTCTATCTTCGTATCTCCCACTAAAAAGAAAGCGGTCCTGACTTTTTGTTCCGGGACAACTTCTATATTATAGCAGGTAAGTCCGAAAACTCTTTCATAAAAGTTTATTGAAGCCTCAAGATCGGAGACCGCAATACCAATATGTTCAATATGCGAAGGATTCATGGATATAATTTTTAAAAACGTCAGAATGGAAACTCTTCAGGTGTTTTAATCTCTGACTGAACATTTTCAGGTTTTTGAGCAGCAAGATGAATAGGATTCCCGTCAACAAAGATAGCCTTGTAAGGGACAGTTGGGCATGCAAATTCGCAGTGTCCGCAGCCGATGCATATATCCTGCTTTGTTTCTGGTATTAAAAGGTTCCCCTCGTAGGGGATCATATAGACAGCTTTTGTAGGACAGCTCTCCGAGCATGCACCGCATGCCGTCTTTTCGGTTTTTACAATACAGTTATCCTTGATAAAAATGACTTTCCCAAGCTGGGTAAGCTTCTTAGCCTCAAGAGCAAGCGGTTTCAATGCATATGTTGGGCACACTTCGGTGCAAACGGTACAGTTATATGTGCAAAAACTCCTGTGGTAGTTCATCACAGGCTGCATTAAACCGGCAATGCCATATTGTTTCACAGCGGGTTGCAGAACATTGTTCGGGCAGGCAGTTATGCATAATGAACATGCAATGCAGTTTTTAGTAAAGTCCTCAAAGGTGCCGGCTCCGGGGGGGCATACCGGGAATGTCCTGGTTTCCCTGACTGTTGATTCCTTTTTGGGAACAGGAACGCTCTTCTCCTGACCTTTTACATATTGAGAAAGTCCAAATAACATCAGGACCGATCCGGCAATGAATTTCCGTTTGCTTTCATCTGTCTGATGTTCAGTTTTTTTAGGCCGTACAGCGCCGTACGACAACGCTTTGTCGGGACAGGTAGTGACACAGTTAAAACAGTCGACACATCTCGATACATCAACCTTGTAATTCAGAAAATCAATGCAGGAAGATTTACAGACAATCGCACAGCGCCCGCATCTTGAGCATTTTTCAGTATTGAACTTAATCCTGATTAACGAAACTTTTGAGATCAATCCGAGCAACGTTCCTACCGGACAGATCAGATTGCAATAGAGCCTTCCTTTTAAAACCGACAGAATACCAACGAGCAGAAAAAAAGCAGCAGGAATCGAATATGCGACAAGCTGGAATCCTTTTATTTCAATGTTACTGAGTGTATAATTATCAAATATCCCCAGAATACCGGCAAATAAATTATTCACCAGCAGAGCTACCGGTTTGCCGAAATAGGTCATAAACCGTCCAAAAATACTGTAAGGATCAAGAAGTGTTACGAGGTAAATACCCCAGACTATAGCGACCAGCAAGGTTATGCCAAGCAATGAATACCTGACAATCGTGAATGGTCTTTTATATCCGAATCTCCTGAATTTCTTCCTGATGCGTCCCCCAAACCTGCTAAACAGGTCCTGTCCTATTCCCAGAGGGCATAAAAATGAACAATATGTCCGGCCTGAAAGAAGAGTTAATATAAGGACTACAAGAAATCCCCCTGCCGCAATAGTCTTCAGATCCAGAAATTTTACCACTGAAGGAACAAATTGCAGATAGAGAAGATAGTTTTTATATGCCTCGGGTATAAGTGACCGGAAATCAAGAAATATCAATACAAAACAGATCAGAACAATTACGGAAAAACCTATCCGGAATCTTCTGAGAAAAGATGACGTCATTTTAAATTACATTTTTATACGCTTAATATTCAGGGATTCCAGGTTCATGTTCCCAAGTCCCATTTTATGTGCGATTGGTATATAATCGATCCTGGCCGGGTCAACTCCGAGCATTTTGGCTGCAGCAGCATCACCGGCAACCCAGTCGGTTGTTATTATCATGGACTTCATCTGTACAACATCCTCTTTGGATACCCCCTGAGGTCCATGCTTAACCATAACATTATAGCAATCAATGATATTCAGTGCAGGTTTCTTTTCATATAAGGCATAATCGGCAATGCACTGATGAAGGTTGTTGGAATGCCAGAAGCCCCTGTCCCAGACCAGACCCATGTTATTTTTAAGACAGGCTGTCATCCTGGTTGAATTATGGTCTTTCAGGATTGGCACGTTGATGAAAACATCAGTTTCGAGCAATACCTCATGGACTTTTGCACTTTTCAGCTTCACACCGCCTGGTATCTCGATGGTCTGGTAATAATTTTCCGAATTGGCAGGCACCACCTTGGCTCCGGCAGCCTTAGCAGCTTTTTCAATTCCGGAATTCCTGTAGGTGTTTACCCAGTTGTCGCAGGTATGGTCAAAAACGTATACCTCTTTTGCCCCGGCTTTAAAACAGTGTTCAATGATCCTTTTTACAAGCATGGGATTTGTATTGGCTGCAAGCTCGGGGATTACATCCCATCCGATATTTGGCTTCACCAGAACTTTCTGACCTTTTTTTACAAACGCCCCGATTCCTCCAAGCTCCTGTATCCCCAGATCGAACATTGTCTCAGGGGTTCCTCCCATTATAGCAATCATATCATAACTTGCGGCAACCGGCGAAGAAGCCCAGAGCTTCTGAAATCCGCCCAGGCTTAATGCTGCTCCGGCTGCAAGTCCCGCACCTGCTGATGTTTTAAAAAAATCTCTTCTTTTCATAACGAAAATTCAGTGTAGATTTAAAACATTAATAAAAAAGTGCCGAAAAGTACGACTTTTTTTTTATATTATCCCACCTGAAATGTAAATTGTATATTTGCGGCCTGGTTAGCAACAGGCGTTATATTTAACATAAAAACAGCCGGTTTTGCACATGGGTACTGATTGTTTAAAGATGGTTATAATCTGTGAAAATCAGCGATACCGATATCTTTCGGAACCGCGGGAAATTATGCTACAGATTAACATTCATCACTATTGATTGTTGTAAGAACTAAATATACCTTTTATGAAAGTACTTTTTTATGACTGCTTTTCCGGGATAAGCGGTGATATGAATCTTGGTGCAATGATTGACCTGGGAATTGAAAAGAGTTATCTGGTCAGTGAGCTGAACAAGTTGAACCTTAAAGGATGGGAGCTGATCGCCGGGAAGGATCAGCGGCATGGGATAATGGGAACAAAAGTAACAGTCAGGCAGACCATTCATGAACATGCACACAGGCATCTTTCTGATATTGAAAAGATAATTACAGATTCATCCCTTTCGGAAGAGAATAAAAAGCTCAGCCGTAAGATCTTCCTGAAGGTTGCCGAAGCGGAAGCGGCTGTTCACGGAATTCCGGTCGATGCCGTTCATTTTCACGAAGTCGGGGCCATCGATTCAATTATTGATATTGTCGGTGCCGCAATCTGCTTCAATGCTCTGGCTGTTGAAGCTGTTCATGTTTCAGAAGTTGAGCTCGGCAGCGGGTTCGTGGATTGCGCTCATGGAAAGCTGCCGGTGCCTGCACCGGCGACAGCTGAGATAATAAAAGGTATCCCTTCAAGGACCGGAGGTGTTGATTTTGAAGCCACCACTCCAACAGGTGCCGCTATTCTATCTGTGCTCGGAACTGACTTTGGCGCTTCCGGTGCCGTAAAGTTCGAAAAAACTGCCTATGGCGTTGGCCACAAGGACCATCCCGTTGTCCCCAATCTTCTAAGAGTATCGTTGGGGGAAAAAACAGGAAATGCCGGTTCAGGGCATGACGCCCTTCTTATCCAGTGCAATATAGATGACATGAATCCCGAATTTTACGAACATATCTCCGACAGGCTCTTTAAAGCCGGCGCCTCCGACGTTTATTACTCACACACCATAATGAAGAAAGGAAGGCCCGGAATAGTGATGAATGTAATATGTGAGTCGGGGCTGGATGATAAAATAAAAGAAATCATTTTCACTGAATCCACGACTCTTGGCCTCAGGACTTTCCGGTTTCAGAAGGATACCCTGGTAAGGGAATTGCGGAAACTCAGCACAAAATACGGTGAGGTTACATTTAAGCATTCATTCCTTAATGGAAATGAAGTATCGGTTAAGCCTGAATTTGAAGACTGCAGAAAAATTGCCTCTGAAACAGGTACTCCTTTAAAGGAAGTCTATAATTTTCTAATTTCAGAGATTACTCAGAGAAAGAATAAGATATGATAGCAGAAACAGAAAATGATACATTAGAAAGGAAAAAGGAGAAGCTCGATACGATACTTAAAAATCTAAAGTCATTCGTCGTTGCTTTTTCGGGTGGTGTTGACAGTTCATTTCTCCTTCACAGAGCTCATTCACTAAAAAGAATTGAATTGATCGGAGTTACTATCAGAACCCCTTATATTCCTTCGGCTGAAATAGAAGAGGCTGTTGATTTTGCCAGAACATACGGCATAAACCATAAAATTATTGATTTCAACTTTCCCGAACAGATCAGGTTTAACCCGGTCGACCGTTGCTATACATGTAAGAAATCACTTTTTACAAATCTTGTTGCCTTCGCCGGTGAGAACGGTTTCAGATATGTAATTGATGGAACAAATGCTGACGATACAGGGAGTTTCAGACCCGGACTGAAAGCTTTAAGGGAACTTGAAATAAGAAGCCCTTTACTTGAATCAGGTCTGACCAAAAAAGACATAAGAGAAATATCTCACAGGCAGGGGCTTCCTTTCTGGGATAAGCCTGCCATGGCCTGCCTGCTTACACGTATACCTTATAATACAGAAGTTACCGACGGAATTCTGAAAATGGTTGAGCAGGCTGAGCAGTTTCTGTTCGATTCAGGATATCCGGGTACAAGAGTCAGAATACATGGCGACCTGGCAAGGATAGAATGCCTCCCGGGTTACATGGAAAAAATGGTTCACAATCCCGGGAAAGAACTAATTATAAGTAACCTTAAAAAAATCGGCTTCAGATATGTATCTTTGGATCTTGAAGGTTACAGATCAGGAGGTTCTGATCCGGAAATAGAAATTGTATGACCAGGAATGACATTGAAATTCTGTTGAATGAGGTAAAAACCGGGGACAAAAGCGTTGAAGAAGCACTTGATGTCTTAAAAAATTTCCCCTACTCTGATCTTGGCTTTGCCAGGCTTGATCACCACAGGGAGATGCGTACAGGATACCCGGAGATCGTTTATTGCGCAGGGAAAACCGTCGAACAGGTTGTTGCGATCTTCACGGTAATGTATCAGAGGGAAAACAGTGTTATAGGTACGAGGGCCGACAGGGTGATGTTCGATGCAGTAAAGCAGGTTATCCCCGATGCTGTTTTCCACCCTGAAGCAAGAATAATAAGCGTTCAGAAAAAAAAGCCATCCTTTTCCGAAACCAGGATTGCCGTAATAACAGCCGGAACATCGGATATGCCTGTTGCCGAGGAAGCTGCAGTTACAGCAGAGCTTCTTGGGAACCGGGTGATAAGGATCTATGATGCCGGGGTTGCAGGCATACACCGGCTTGTCGATAAGCTTCCTGAGATTAGGAAGTGCAGGGTTATAGTTGTTATTGCCGGTATGGAAGGTGCGCTCGCATCGGTTGTTGGTGGTCTTGTTGATATACCGGTTATCGCTGTTCCCACAAGCGTCGGATATGGCGCTAATTTCGGAGGTATTTCTGCCCTTCTTGCAATGCTGACAAGCTGCTCAGCCGGAGTCACTGTCGTAAACATAGACAATGGTTTCGGGGCAGGCTTTTCCGCCAGCATGATCAATCAGATGAAGTGATATCTGAATATGCCGGGAGAAATACTGCTTTCTACAGCCTACTTTCCGTCCGCTGAATATTTCAGCCTTATTAAAAACGCCGACAGCGTCTTTGTTGAGAGAGAGGAAAATTATATCAGGCAGACTTACCGTAACAGGTGCAAAATCCTGACTTCCGCGGGAATTCTTGTACTTTCGGTCCCGGTGATGAAGGGTGCATCTGTTAAAGCTCCCTTAAGGGATGTTGTTATCGATTACTCAAAGCGATGGCAGCAGGTGCACCTCAGGGCATTTACCTCATCTTACAGCACATCTCCGTATTTTCAGTTTTATTTTGAAAGTATTGAAAAAAGCATGATACGGAACCATAAATATCTGCTCGATCTGAATGAAGAACTTTTGAGGATCTGCCTTGCCATCCTCAGGATAGATAGAATCGTCAGCTACACTTCTTCATTTCAGCCGGCAGGAATGAAAAATGATTTCAGATATGCCCTGACACCAAAAAAAGCCACCGGGTATTCTCCAAAACCATATTATCAGGTATTCAGTGAAAATGGATTTGTTGCAGGTCTCAGTATCCTTGACCTTATATTCAACATGGGACCTGAATCAGCTGATCTACTGTAATGTACTCACCCCTGTCCCCTCTCTGCCATATGCGATATTCTGCGAAATCAGCGGGAAATTTTTTGTTTTCCCGCAGATCACGCAGATCTTCGCAGATTTAAATCCAGATACTAAAAAGTTTCAGATAACTCTCACTGAATTTCGTATTTTCTGCCAGGACCTCTCCCCAAACCCCTCCCCCGGTGTGGGAGGGGCTTAAAAACCAATTGTTTGGGTTCCTTTTGAAAATCCGTGAAAGTTTTGGGTTTAAGTCCCCCTCTCACACCGGGCTAATCTTTATACACATCTTTTTAAATTCTGAATTTACTCTGTCGTTTTTAGTCCATCTGGCTCTGAAAGAGCCAAATATGAATAACCCCTGGCGCAGCCAGGGGTAGATGACAACCAAACACTTCCCAGCTCTGAAGGAGCTGAATATATTAGTTATGGAAAAAACTTTTCATCTGGCGTTATTCCGTAGTCCAGGAAAAGTTTTCTATACTCTTCCATATGATATTTTTTGATAATGCTCCTGTGGATTTTATATAAGTCCAATTATATTAAGCCCTTTCAGGGCTTGAGATCAGAGGGTTAGCCGTACCCCCGGCTGACGCCGGGGGTTATTCATCTTAAGCCACTTCGTGGCTTTTAAAAGAAACTAAATTCACAAAACTTTTTCAATCTGCGAGATATAAAAGATGTGTATAAAGGGTAGCACACCGGGAGAGGGGACGACCGTTAAGAAATTGCCCGGTGGGCAATTTTAGGGAGGAGCCAGAATGCAGGGGAGGTATTGTGGTGGGGGATAAAGGGGGTGAGGTATAAGTAATTAATATGTCTTTTAATATGTCTTTTTTTTAAAAGAAATACGTATTTCTTTTTTACGAAATACGTATTTCTTTTTACAAAAAAAAGAGGCTGTAGTTTTTATCAACAGCCTCCGAAATCAGAAGTAACTCAAAGTATTAGTAGCCAAATTTATATCCAACGGTAACTGTAAAAATATTTCGTCCTGTGCTCAGGTTAGCCAATGCAGTTTCCGCTGCTGTATTGTAAAGTATATACCTCTGTGGATTCTGGATATTTGTATAACCAAAATCAACATTAAGGTTCTGTTCCCTGAAGCCAAGGCCGAATGAAATTGAACTGTAGTCCATGTCGTCATTTTCTTCACCTATCTGGAATACCTTGCCGTAGTAGCCATATCCACCCCTGAAATATACTTTGTTCCACCGGTATTCACCTCCGAGACGTATATTGCTTGTTGGCTTCAGAGTGTTTTTTATAGCGCTGTTCTTTTCGGTATAGTCGTAATTATCGCCTGTTTCTGAAAACCTGGCAGCGGTATAGTCGACAAATTCATAGTCTGCACTCAGCAGGGCGACTTTCTCTATCTGTATGGCAACTCCGGCAAGAGCCCTGAAAGGGGTAGTGAGTGCATAATTATATCTTGTGGCCTCATTGTCAAATTCATAGTGTTCATTCCCCGTAAAATTTGAGCTTACGTTATCATAGTAGTATTCATTGATCCTGTAGATTGTCGGCGAATGGAATGCAAGCCCTATCCGTACAAAGTCAACAGGTTTGAAAATTGCTCCCATCTTAAATGAAACCCCCGTCCCTGTATTTTCAAAATGCTCAGCATAGGTAAAACTTTCAAAACCTGAATCAAGATTATAATCTGCTGTCTCCTGATGTTCATAATGTCCTGTATACCTCAGCCTGCTAATTCCCACGGTAGCTCCGAAGAAGATCTTGTTTGAATAGTTACCTCCGATCGAAAATGCATGTTCTCCGGTATATCCCTCGTTAGTTATCAGGCGTCTTATGTTCTGACCATATGTTGAAGAGGGGTTGTCGCCGTAATTCGAGAAGACGGTTCCGTAGCTTGTAGCGCCTGAGCCTGTTATCGTATCAATAATCCAGGCATCATATGCAATGCCGGGGGCGCCGCCAAGACCAGAGTATAAAGTTCCGGCGCCCTGGTAAGCCCACGCGTCGGCAAGGGAGCTTGAACTGCTGTTCCCCTGAATTCTGACAGACGAGTTCAGATTATTGGTCTTGTTAAATGAATATCCAACATTCAGCGATATCAGTCCCGATTCCCTGACATTGGAGATCAGGTTACTCACTATACCTATTTGCCCGATATTGAAGTTATACAGGTAGTCTCTTGATACGCCATGAAAATTTGATGATGTTCCTATGTGGAAAAGCTGCGGTGAAAATGATATCTCTGCTGATCTGAAAACTCCTATTCCTGCGGGGTTCTGGCTTAAAGTTGACATATCACCGCCAAGAGCTGTGAATGCACCACCCATCGACATGAACCTGGCAGTTCCGTTATAGAAAATCTGGGAATACCTCAAAGCATCATCGACATTCTGGGCAAAGATCCCCGAGAGAGTCAGGAATGCTGCTGCTATGGTTAGTGTTATTCTTTTCATTTTTTATTGTTTTTGTTAAAACTATACCTGCACTCTGAATCAGAATGAATTTAAAAGAGCCATAAATAATATATTTTGTTTTGAACTATCTCCTTCTGGACGAGCCTGATGACGATGAACCTGATGAAGATGAACCCGAAGATGATGAACCTGAATAGGAACTGCTGCTTCTTGACATTGAACCTGATGAAGATCCACTGCTATAAGACGACGATCTGCTCCCGGAACTCATTGATCCGGATGAAGGTGAACCTCCGCTGTAAGAGCTCCTTCTTGATGAGGATGGTACAGAGTAGCTTCTCGGTGCGCTGTATGATGAGCCCGCTCTGCTTTGTGAAGGTGTATATGAAGAGGAGGAGGAAGTGCTCCTCCTTGTTGTGTTCTGGTAGCCCGGATTTGACTGCTGGGTTGAACCGGACCTGCTGGGGACAGTGCTGCTGTTCACCCTGCTGTTTCCTGAATTATTATACTGGCCCGCGTTTGAATTAACCCTGGTATTATTATATGAAGGACGTGTGCTCAGCCTGGGATTACTGTAGCTAGGAGTGTAGCTCCTGTTAACGGAGTTGTATTCCGGCCTGGTAACTGCCGGTCTTCTTGACTGAGTTCCGACAGTCTGATTTCCAGACTTAACGGCTTCCTGTGCTGACTTGGAGGTAACTGCCTGCTGTGAACCTGCAGACTGTGTAACTGTTCTCCTTGAGCCACTTACTGACTGTGATCCGCCGGGAAGGGTTGCCCCACTGTTTGTTCCTGTCGAAATTCCGGTACCTCTTCGTGAGGTGGCGCCTGTGGCCGATCCGGAACCTCCAGACCATTTTGTTGAAAGATTACTGGCCCTTTCTCTTCTACCGTAACTGGAATCATAATTATCATTTAAGAACCCGCCGCTGTAATATCCTCCGTAGTAGAAAGGAGAATAGTAGGATCCGTAAAATGGTGAAAACCTGCTAAACATTCCTCCGTAATAATTGCCATAAAATCCGCTGTAGCCATAAGGACTGTAGCCGTAAGGGCTGTAGCCGTAAGGGCTGTAATAATCACTGTAGAATGGATCGTAGTAATTGTAGGAAGGATATCCGCCATAATAATTAAATCCGAATGATGGATACCAGCTATAGTAAAAAGGATCTCTCCAATAAGGTTCGAAGTAATTCCCGTAGAATCTTCTCAGCCTGCCCGTGTAAGAGTAGTTATCATAATAACCGTAATCTCTCAAAGAGTTATTGTCATAAAGTGTTGCATCATCATAATCTACAGCATCTGAATATTCTTTAGAAAACAAGTGTGTCAGCTGCATATATATTATCATAATAGTCACCCGACCTGAGGTTACCTTCCGCAACCGGTCTGTTAACCCTTGTTTGTACCCTGGTAACCGGCTGGTCTGAAGGCAAATAGTAAAGATCGTCATATTCAGATCCTACATAAAGTCCGGATGAGCAGGATGCAAGTGTAAGAAGGGCGCCTCCGAATATGTAATATAATGCTTTCATTTTATTTCTTTTTAGTATATTGATTAACTCTCAAATATTATACCAATTATTAATTTTTAAAGATTCTTTTTAAGGTTTAGCAAATTTAATATTTTTTTCTAAGATACAATTTATTTTCAAAGTGGGTGTTTAAATACATTCTTTTATGTTACTTCCTTAATATCAACTCTGCAGAACTTGTTGGTTCTTTGGTTTTTACACCTCTTTCACTGTAGAGAAGGTGTCTCCTGGTTTTTTTTATTTCCTCCTTCCACTGTTTGAACCCGATGAACGCGAAGCGGCGCTGTTTGATTCTGTTCTTGTGCTGGTTCGGGTCTGAGACATAGTTGACTCCCTCCTGGTCGAAGATGAATTTCCGGCCGGAACGTTCACTGATCTGTTCTGCGAAGGAGTGCTTACCGTTGAAACTGATGACCTTCTGGTTTCTGATATCCGGGTACTTACTCTTTCTGATGGTTCGCTGATGCTGCTTCTCCTGGTTTCACTGGTGCGTGTGTTTCCCGTGTTGGTGTGTGGCGCTGAACAGGTTCCTGCCGTCTCGACTGGTAACGGGTACCGGTGCTTTCAGCCGGAGTGCTGTTTCTTGTCGAATATCTTGTTGAATAAATTGTTGAAGGAGAATTATTGTGATCGGACCTGTAATCATTTCTCCAATAAGAGTCGTAGATATAATCGTGTCTGTCCCATCCCCGGTAGCGGTTATCCCATCTGTTAGCAAAACCAACATTAATTATTACAGGAGTGTGCCAGTAGCTGAAGTAAGGCTGGTATCCCCAGTAGTATGAACTCCGGAAGAAAGGATCACTCCATCCGTAATCATAATAGTAGTCAAATCCGGAATAGATCGGGTAGTAAAAATCGTATCCGTAGCTGAATCCCAGCCCCCCCCTGTATATACTTGCTCCCCAGGTATACGGACTGTAGCTGTACCAGTAAGACCCGGTGAAAACGGGAGAATAAAAGTCAAATGCAACATAGCTTCTGTGAAACCTGTTTATCCTCGAGGAGTAATAGAAATCATAATCATCGTGGTGATTGCCAGCTGATATTGCGGGTCCACCATTCCTGTGGTAACCATTACCGGCATACTGGGCTTTTACAGGCATGCCTGAAAGAACCAGGGCCAATAAAATTCCGATGTAATATTTTGCTTTCATGATGAACCTCCTCTTTTTTAATTCTCCAAGTTTTGTCTATTTTTACCAACCAATTTTTTACATTAAGTAATTCAAATACCATACCAAATAATGGCAAAGTTTTTAACAAACAGGGACGAGAATTATGCACAATGGTATAACGATCTGGTTATCAAGGCAGATATGGCTGAAAACTCAGCTGTCCGCGGATGCATGGTCATTAAACCATATGGTTATGCAATATGGGAAAATATACAGGCTCAGCTCAACAAAATGTTCAAGGCTACAGGGCATGTCAATGCCTATTTCCCTCTTCTCATCCCGAAATCATTTTTCACCCGTGAAGCTGCTCATGTTGAGGGCTTTGCCAAAGAGTGCGCGGTTGTCACACACTACAGGCTTAAAAAAGATGAAAGCGGCAGCGGTTTAATTGTTGATCCTGCATCAAAGCTTGAGGAGGAACTGATCATCCGCCCAACCTCCGAAACAATCATCTGGAACTCGTATAAAAACTGGATCCAGTCTTACCGCGACCTTCCTATTCTTATTAACCAGTGGGCTAATGTTGTACGGTGGGAAATGCGAACAAGGCTTTTTCTGAGAACCGCAGAATTCCTCTGGCAGGAAGGACATACTGCACATGCCACACGTGAAGAGGCAGTTGAGGAAACCGAACGGATGATAAATGTCTATGCTGATTTCGCCGAGAAATACATGGCGCTCCCGGTAATAAGAGGATATAAGAGTGAAAACGAGCGTTTTGCAGGAGCCCTCGATACTTTTACTATTGAAGCCCTGATGCAGGATGGCAAGGCTCTTCAGGCAGGTACAAGCCATTTCCTGGGGCAGAATTTTGCAAAAGCTTTCGATGTCCAGTTCACCGACAGGACGGGTAAGCTTGAATATGTATGGGCAACATCGTGGGGTTTGTCGACCAGAATGATAGGTGCTCTGATTATGGCACACTCCGATAACCATGGACTTATTCTGCCACCTCGCCTTGCGCCCCTGCAGGTAGTGATAGTTCCGATATATAAAACCCGGGAACAGCTTGACCAGATCTCGGAAAAAGCAAGACTGATAAAAGCTGAACTTGAGGATTCGGGCATCTCCGTAAAATACGATGACCGCGAAAACTATAAACCAGGCTGGAAGTTCGCAGATTATGAACTTAAAGGAGTGCCGGTAAGATTTGCAATGGGCCCCCGTGATCTTGAAAACGGCACTGTGGAGGTCGCCCGGAGGGATACCCTTGAAAAAGAGACCATCCCAGTCCGGGATATCACAACCCGCCTGCCTGTACTGCTTGAAGATATTCAGACAAATATTTTCAATAAGGCTCTTAAATTCAGGACCGAAAATACTTATTACACTGACAATTGGAGTGAATTCATTGAAATACTCGATAACCAGGGAGGTTTTATAATGGCACATTGGGATGGGTCTGCTGAAACTGAAGAGAAAATCAAGGATGAGACAAAGGCGACGATAAGGTGCATTCCTTTTGACACTCCTGAAGAGGAAGGGAAGTGCATATACTCGGGCAATCCTTCAAAAAGGCGTGTCCTCTTTGCAAGATCTTATTGATGAGTCTGTCAGGAATCCGCTATAATTGGATTTCAACTTTTTGTGTCTTGTAAAAAACTCATTTAATTATTATTTACTAATTTAGACGCCGTTATAATATAGTTATATCATGCCGGAACTGGAAACCAGTAAACTGACCATCGTCAGTACGCTCAAAGAAAAATCCATCCTGAAACAAAAAGTATATGATAACACCCTCGAATGGTTCGGAGTGGCTAAAGACATTCTCAGGACCTTTTCAAAGGATGTAAATACTAATCTTGGAAATATCGACCCAAGGGTTAAGATGGAATATACCGACAGGAGCAGCTTTGATGCCCAGCTCAAGGTAGCTGGCGATATCCTTCTTTTTAGCATGCATTCCAACATCTTCCAGTTCGACAGGGAACATCCGGCATGGAAAACCGCTTATATTCAGAAGAATAAATACAATGCTTATTCCGGTATCATAAATATCTACAATTTTCTGTTCGATTCTTTTAAATATTCAAGATTCGATGATCTCGGGTACCTTATAGCGCGTATATTCATCAATCATGAGAATCAATATCTGGTTGAAGGGAAGAGACAAATGGGAATGCTTTTCTCCAATTATGGGAATGATGCCCTGAACAGGCCTGCACTGCAACTTATTATTTCAACGGCAATACAATATTCCCTTGAATTTGATCTGCTGGTTCCGCCATACGACACAGTCAAAATTGCTACAGTAGGACAGGCTGAATCCAAGATTCAACACTCAAGGGTTATAACAGGTAAACGACTTGGATTCCAGTTTAACTCAGATGATGTGTTGAATAGCACCCCGCATGAAACCTGAATACCATACCATAAAAAACCTCAGGACTTCATATAAAATTTTACCTTTTTTGGTACTGTTGTTCTTCAGCATTACTGTTTATTCCCAATATCCAGTCGATTCTGATTCACTTTTATTTCCACTATCTAAAATAACCCCGATTGAACCCGGAAAAATAAAATTGTCGTATACAGGTTCTCCTTTTTCCTCTCCTTCAGCGCTTATCCCTTTCCCTCCGTCTGAAGATAAAAAGACTTTGATATTCCTTGATTCACTGAAGAACAAGGCATCAAAGACCCTTATTACCAGGACTCTGTATGATTTTGTAATTATTAACCGTGAACCGTCTGTTAAAAAGGAGATTACTGGTGTAAGTGATAAAAATTACCAGGGGTACAAGGGTAAGACTATCCGTAATATTGTAGTTCAGAGACTTAACGTGTTTGGGACGGACATTAACATCCCGGGTGTGAATAGGACCAACAAGCTTGAAAAGTTTCTCAATAATACGCATTTCAACACAAGTGAAGCCATTATCCGCAAAAACATACTTTTTAATGAAGGAGATACTGTATCTGCCCTGGTTCTCAGCGATAACGAAAGGCTGATCAGGCAGCTTCCCTATATCGACGATGCCAGGATAATGCTTATCCCCGTATCCGAAAACGTGGTTGATGTTATTGTCGTTACCAAAGATATTTATTCCCTTGGAGCAAGATTTGAACCCGGCGGTTTCGACAAAGGCTCCGTTTCAGTGTTCGAAAAGAACATTTTCGGAATGGGACATGAGGTTGGGATTGAAGTTCCGTTTGACAGCAGATTCTCAGATTCGCCCGGATTCGGAGTTCATTACCTCATCAATAACTTCAGGAAGACCTTCGTCGATCTGAACATGTTCTACCTCGACGGTCTTGGGAAGAAAACCTACGGTTTCGATCTGAGCAGAAAATTTGTAAGCTCTGCCACAAAATATGCAGGCGGGATTTCGGTAAGGGAGATGTTCACCTCCGATGACCTCGATACTTTGGAACAACCTGAGCAGGTAAAGTACAATTTGCAGGATTACTGGCTTTCAAGGTCGTTCCTGTTAAATGAAGCTTCCGTTTCAAGACTGATCATCGGGGCCAGGTACACCAATAATAATGTATTTGCCCGGCCTTATATCCTTCCCGAATCATTTCACCGGCTTCAGAGATATAAGATGCTCCTGGGTTCTGCATCATTTTCAGTTCAGAAATTTTATAAGGCTAACCTTATTTACGGATATGGGCGAACAGAGGATATCCCATACGGCGGATTGCTGAATTTTACGTTTGGAAAGGAAATTAACGAATTCAAGGAGAGGACATATCTGGGGACCACACTTTCAATCGGAAATTCGATCAAAAGAATAGGTTACTTTTACAGCTCCGCAGGATTTGCTACTTTTCTTAACAAGGGTAGGACGGAACAGGGTATGCTGTCGTTAAGAACATCTTATATTTCAAACCTGGTTTTACTGGGAAGGTACCGGTTGCGAAATTTCCTGAAAGTCGATTATACACGTGGGTTTGACAGGTATCTTGATGAATCTCTGGTAATTAATAGAGAAAACGGCTTCTCCGGGTTCAGAAATGACTCTTTAAACGGAGCGCAAAGGCTCTCCGTCAGCATTGAATCAGTACTGTTCAGCCCAGTCAATTTTTATGGGTTCAAATTCGCCCTTTTCAGCTTTGCCGACATCGGCTACCTGTTCGGAACAAATGAGTTTGTCGGCAATGGAGAGTATCTCTCGGCCATCGGATTGGGTATAAGGATAAGAAATGATAACCTGATCCTGAATACTTTACAGATCAGGTTAGGATTTTTCCCAAATTTACCGCTGAACTCATCAGTAAATCACCTTCCTGTTTCCGGGGAGCAATTACTTAAACCACATAATTTTGAACCCGGGCCACCTTCATTATTACCATACAGATAGTGATGCAGGACCATGCTTGATGACTTTGTAAAATACATTGAAGAGGCCCGTCTCTTCGGAGAAAATGACCGGATACTTCTGGCAGTAAGCGGAGGAATAGATTCAATGGTGATGGCGAATTTGTTCCTGACTGCAGGTTTTAAGACCGGGATCGCCCACTGCAATTTTTGTTTGCGGGATGAGGAATCTGACAAAGATGAAGAGCTTGTAAGACTATTTGCTTCAAAAAACAATATCCCATTTTATTCAGTGCGGTTCGAAACCAAAGCTCACGCAGTGAAGCACGGTATCTCCATCCAGATGGCAGCACGGGAATTGAGGTATGACTGGTTTGAAAAGATAAGGAGTGAAAACGGTTTCGACTATATTGCCGTAGCCCATAACCTGAATGACAACATTGAAACCCTTTTAATCAACCTGATTCGCGGGACAGGCATCGCGGGACTGACCGGAATGAAGCCCGCCACCAACAGGATCATCCGGCCGGTTCTTTTTGCCAGCCGCCAGAGGATAGCACATTACCGCGATTCGGAGAACATTCAGTTCCGGGAGGACAAGTCGAATGAAGAAACAAAGTACACAAGAAACAAGATCAGACATCTGGTCGTACCTGTCCTGAAGGAAATAAACCCGACAGTTGAAGATACCCTTAATGAAACTGCAGGGAGACTGGCAGGAGTTAATGAGATCGTGTCGGTGTATACTGGCAGTATAAGGGATCGTATCTCAACAACAAGGGATGATACTATAATATTCAGAATAAATGATTTACAGGGTTATCTTTCAAATAGCACCCTGATCTTTGAACTCTTCAGGCAATATGGAGTTACAGGCGCTCTGATCAAAGACCTGATAAATCTGGTGACCGGCATGACCGGCTCGCAGATCTTCACCCGCACCCACCGGCTGCTTAAAAACAGGGAAGAACTGATCATAACTCTACTCGAAAATGTTACGCCGTGTGCTATGGAAATAAAAAAAATCACTGATTTCCCTGATGTACCCTGTATTGTGTCGGCAGAAATTATTGAGATCAGCCAAATCTCCAAAATACCGGATGACAAGTATGTGGCGTACCTCGATCTTGATACCGTCAGATATCCGATGCTTATCAGACCCTGGCAAAAAGGTGACTATTTTTTCCCTTTGGGTATGGAAAAGAAAAAGAAACTCAGTGACTATTTCGTCGACAGGAAGTTCCCGATAACCAGGAAGGAACAAGCCCTGATCCTGGAGTCGGAAGGGAAAATAGTGTGGATCATCGGGGAAAGGATCGATAACCGGTTCCGGATCACCGGAGCAACCTTAAAAGTCCTCAGAATTGAAGCAGCTGTCAGGTAGCCTGTGCATTATCAGCGGTTCCCGGGCCCATATATTCCCCTGTCGGTAAGGAGCAGGTCAGCCATTGTTATCGCTGTGGCAGCTTCTACAATTACGGGCATTCTCAGGGCAATACACGTATCGTGCCTGCCTTTAACCCTGAGGCTGGTCATCTCTCCCTTTGCGAAATCGAAGGTGCTCTGTTCAACACCGGTTGAAGAAGTGGGTTTAACGGCAACCCTGAATATCACTTCATTGCCGTTTGTGATTCCGCCGTTGATCCCTCCTGCATTATTCGTGAAGGTGGTTCCGGAGCTGCCGGCAAAACTGTCATTGTGCTCAGATCCTTTCATTCCGGCAGCGGCAAAGCCTGAGCCGAATTCAATACCCTTGATCGCGGGGATTGAAAATATAAGATGACTTAACGCTGATTCAAATGAATAGAAAAAAGGTTCTCCGAGAGCTTTCTGCGGAAGCTTAACCCGGCATTCTATGATTCCGCCAATTGTATCACCCTCAGCTATTGCACGTTCGATTGCCAGGTCAATATCTGCAATCCCACCTGCTGAGATAAGCTTCGCTGAAATCTCAGCCGGCTGTACAACCTTTTTTGCTATTACCCCTGCAGCAACAAGGCCCCAGGTAATCCTGCCTGAAAAGTGGCCACTTCCCCTTAAATCTGAAAAACCAGAATATTTAATTCCCGCAACATAATCGGCATGACCCGGCCGGGGGATGCTTTTAAAATCCTCATAGTCGCCTGAGATTTTATCTGTGTTTCTTGTAATAATTGTTACCGGCGATCCGGCTGTTGCCCCGTTGTAGATCCCGCTTAATATTTCAGGCTGATCACCTTCGTGACGTTTCGTGGTGCCTCTGCTCCCGCTGCGTCTCCTTGAGAGATCACCTGTAAAATCTTCGGCTTTGACCGGTATGCCGGGTGGACAACCATCTATAACCACCCCTATTCCATTTCCATGCGACTCTCCGAAAAGTGAAACTCTGAAAAGAGTGCCAAAAGAATTCATAACTATCAGTATTTAACAGGGTTTACTTTTAATGTAGAAGTCAACAACTTCACTTACGGTAATTTTTTCTATATGGGTCTTGCCTATTCCTTCGGTAAAAACAAAGTACATTTCATTCCCCGCTTTCTTCTTATCATGCAGTATCAGCTGACCGATCTGGTTATCGGGAATGTCGTACCGGCGCAAAAGGTTATAGGTTTTAAGAACGTTGAATATCCGTTCACATTCATCTTTTGTGATATATCCCCTGGCGAATGAGAAATTGGTAGCCAGAGCCATTCCTGAAGCAACAGCGTAACCGTGCCTGAATGATTTATAGAGTTCAATTGCGTGACCGTAGGTGTGTCCGAAATTGAGTATCCGCCTCAGGCCGTTCTCCTTTTCATCTTCCGATACAACTGACCCCTTAAAATTAACTGCCATTGAAACAACACGCGTAAGCAGATCTGAATTTCTGCTGACAATTGCTTCATGGTTATTCTCAATTATCTCAAAAAGCTTTTTATTTCCGATAACAGCCGTTTTAATAAGCTCGGCCAGCCCTGAAAAATACTCCTCCTCGGGCAATGTTTTCAGCATTGAAGGATCACATATTACAAATTCAGGCTGTCTGATGCATCCCAGAAGGTTCTTGGTGCTTCCCAGATTAACCCCGTTTTTTCCTCCGGTACTGGCGTCGACCTGCGAAAGAAGCGAAGTTGAGACATAGCCACACCTTATCCCCCTCATGTATATAGAGGCCAGAAACCCTGCAATATCGCATACGACACCGCCTCCGATGCCAAGGACAAAACCGGTGCGGTCAATACCCAGGTCAAGCAGATGTTCTGCAAGACCTTCAATTACTTCGATCTTCTTGCTTACTTCGCCGGCTTTTATGGCGAAAACCGGAAACTCAGGAAATTTTTCTCCATATATGCGCTTAACATTACTATCGGTAATAATGACCACACCGCTCCCCGGAAGCAGTTCACGTACCGACTCCCAGCCAGCCCCGACAAGCACCTCGGACGTAGATCCGACTGTATTTATGACTATTTTCTCCAATATTTTTCTATTGTTTGTTAAAGGTATGAAATCATTCCGTTACTTTAAATAAACACCTGGTATATGGTGAAAATTAATACGGCATTAAAATCAATCCATTCTGCAAATATAAAAAAGTGTTAACTTTCACGCATCGCTATTTTAATTACAATGACATTAAAAGAGAGATACAGGCTGACTTTCGAATATTTTCAGAAAAACAGGCCGGTTGTTGAGACTGAACTGGAGTGGACCGATCCTTTTGAGCTTATTGTGGCAGTTATACTCTCAGCACAGTGTACCGACAAGAGGGTGAATATGATAACCCCCTTGCTTCTTGAAAAATATCCCGATGTCAAATCGATGGCGCTGGCCGAGCCTTCTGATATTTTTAAATTTATCAAATCCTGTACATACCCCAACAGCAAGGCAAACCATCTATCCGGAATGGCCAGGATGCTCCTCAGCGATTTTGGAGGTATCGTGCCATCCGAACCCGAATTGTTGCAACGGTTACCGGGCGTCGGAAGGAAAACAGCAAATGTTGTTGCCTCCGTTGCTTTCAATAAGCCGGTAATTGCAGTCGATACACATGTGTTCAGGGTTTCGGTCAGAATTGGTCTGGCCCGGAATGCAAAGACTCCATTAAGTGTTGAACGTCAGCTCTCCGAAAATATCCCTGAGGATATGATGCATAAGGCACATCACTGGCTTATATTACATGGCAGATATATATGTAAAGCCAGAAATCCGCTCTGTATGCAATGCGGATTGAGGGATTTTTGCAGGTACTATTCTGAAAAACCTAAAAAAAACAGGCCTGCAATTAAAATCCAGGGACATAATTAGCGTTTCTGTAAAAGACCTGTTTATCAGTATTCCAATATCAGAACTGAATCTAATGCCGGGAATGATTGATTATAAAGAAAAATACGAAGAACTTCTGGAATTCAACCGGAGGCTTAAAGAGGAGCTTGATTCCCTGAAGCCCAAAACCGGGCAACGCACCGCAGCGAGTGGCAGATTCAGGGAGCTCCGGCAGGATGATCTGCACAGGACAATTTTTGAAGAATTTGCAGAGATGCTGCCACAGATGATCTACGAAGTAGATGTAAAAGGCAGGATAATATATTCGAATTCACAGGGATTGAATTTCTTCGGGTACAACAAAGCAGATCTGGAATCAGGGACTCACATCTCTGAATTGTTTCCCGACAGCTTTGCCAGTATGATCGAAAACCTTAATGGATTGACATCTCCCGACCAGGTTTCAAGTAATGAGTATATTGCCACGAGGAAAGATGGAACTCAGGTTCCTATCCTCACCCATTCCTTTGCTCTTTTTTATAAGGGAAAGATAATCGGGTACCGCGGCGTTGTTACAGATATAAGCAAACACAAGGAATATGAGGATCAGATCAGCAGGGAAAAAGCTTTTCTCGAACACCTTATTGACTCAATTCCCGAGGCAATCGCAATAATCGACAGGAACGGGGATATCACCTCAATAAATAAAGAATTTACGAGTCTTTTTGGCTACAAGGTTAATGAGGTCATTGGCAAGAAAATAGACGATCTGATTGTTCCCGAGGAGATGATGCAGGAGGCTGTTAACATTGACTCTCTTGCTTCCGGCAGAGATAAAGTTATAAAACAGACAATAAGAAAAGACAAGCAGGGACGCAAAATCCAGGTCTCGCTGAATGCAACCAATATTCTGATCAACAACGAGATTGTTGCTTACCTTGGCATTTACAGGGATATTTCACTTGAAAGGAAAAACCAGCTTATCCAGGAGATCCTTTATAATATCTCAACTGCCGCACTTAACCAGATGGATGTAAAAGATATCTATCCGACAATAGTTCATGAGCTGAGCAAGATCTGGGACACCAATAATTTTTTTATTGCGCTTTATGACAGAAAAGGCGATACTCTGTCAATGCCATTCTTCTCGGATGAGAAAGACAATTTTGACAAGCTTCCCGCCCGTAAAACGATTACCCGTTGGGTGATAGGACTTAAAAAATCAGTCCTTCTTAAGGAAACTGACCTGAGAAATCTTGAAAACTCGGGAGATATTGACCTTGTAGGTGCACCCTGCAAAATCTGGATGGGAGTTCCGCTGAAGGCTGATAAGGAAATAATAGGAGTCATGGCGCTTCAGGATTACCATGATGAAAACAAGTTCTCGCAGGAAGATGTGAATGTTCTTGAATTCATTGCAAATCAGATTGCAATAGCAATTCAGAGAAGGACAATGCTCGATAATGTCATCCTTGCAAGCCGCAAGGCTGAGGAGGCCGCACAATCAAAGCAGCAGTTCATGTCGACAATGAGTCACGAGATCAGGACCCCGCTTAACGAAGTCATAGGAATAACCAATCTGTTGCTTCAGGGGAAGCCCAGGGAGGATCAGATGGATTTCATAAAGACACTGAGGTTTTCGGGAAACCACCTTCTGACACTTGTAAACGATGTTCTTGATTACAATAAGATGGAATCGGGAAAGATAGTTTTTGAGCAGACCCCTTTCAGCCTCAGCGATTTTCTCAAGGATATCATGAGAGCTTACTCATTCAGATCCAAGTCAAAAAGCCTTGAGTTTGAAATGTTAAAGGAGGATGATCTTCCCACTGAAGTAATTGGAGATTCCATCCGTTTGAACCAGATCCTTTCCAACCTGCTTTCAAATGCTCTGAAATTCACCCAGAAGGGGAGCATTTTTGTTATTATTAAGGAGCTGGAGCATAAAGCCGACAGGACTGTTATAGAATTTCAGGTCAAAGACACAGGTCTTGGCATTCCAAAAGACAAGCATGAAGTTATCTTTGACAGTTTTACACAGGCATCGCCTGATACTACAAGGCACTACGGCGGAACCGGCCTGGGCCTCTCAATATGTAAAAAACTCGTGGAGCTCCAGGGTGGTGAAATTCAGCTTGAGAGTGAGCCGGGAGTCGGTTCCTCTTTCAGATTCTCACTCGCGTTCGGTATACCTGAAAAAGCAGTTGCCGTGCAGACCAGTGAGACTTCAGACCCATGCACGGGATTGGAGGGTAAAAGGATACTTGTGGCTGAAGATAATAAGATTAACTTTTTTGTCGCCAATAAATTCCTGATCGGATGGGGAGTTAAGGTAACTCATGCCGAGAATGGCAAAATAGCGCTTGATATTCTTGAAAATGAGGATTTTGACCTTATCCTAATGGATCTCCATATGCCTGTGATGGATGGGATAGAAGCCACAAGGATAATCAGGCAGTCAAGCGATCCGAGAATAAAGGATATACCTGTTGTAGCCCTTACGGCTGCAATAATGTCGGAAAGCCATGATAAGATAGAAGACCTCAGTATTAATGATTATGTGCTGAAGCCATTTAAGCCACAGGATCTGTACGATAAGATCTTAAGAAATACCAGGTGATCACCGGGAAGCCTCCACTATTTAGGGCAGCCTCCCCTATTTAATGCAGTTCCTGCTGATCAGTTCGGTTGCTTTTTTATTCCCGAGGTTGAATGCCTTTCTGAAATCGTGACAGGCATCATTTGTATTCCCCGAATTCAACAGTGAAATCCCTTTGTTAAGCCATGCTTCGGAATTTTCGGGCTGAAGGTCGAGCGACATGCTGTAATCTTTTATAGCCCAGTTCCATGATCCTGACAGGAAATATGAATTAGCTCTGTCGATATAGCACTGTGCATCATTTGGATGGAGCTTCAGGTTCTGTGAAAAATAATCCAGCGCCTTGATATTGTCTCCCGATGCTGATTCAACTTTCCCGGCAAAGCCCAATGCTTTTTTATCTGCGGGATATAAATCGAGATATTTGCTGACATCCTCAAGCGCCTTACCTGTCTCACCTGTTTTTCTGAAACATTCCGCCCTCCGGAGAAGCAATTCAGCATCAGGTACGCCGAGATTGAGAAGTTTTGTATAGGTTGTTGAAGCTCCCGCCTGATTGCCGCCCGCTTCCTGAGTCGTGGCAAGAAACCGGAGGTATTTCACGTTATCCGGATCCTCATTCAGGAGATCTGAAACTGCTTTAATGGCTTCCGGATATTTACTTTCCGCAAAACTGAGAAGGGCGCCGGCATAAATAATGCGGTTATCTCCGGGGTACTCCCCTGTAAGCCCCGACAAGACCGACCTGGCTTCACCGGTATTACCTGTTGAAATATAGTATTCAATTTCAGATACTCCTCTTTCGGCATTTCCATACCACTCCTTCTGCCAGAACTGCCGCCACTCAGTCCTGTTCTCAATGGTGCTGAAAGAAGGATCGAGCATTATTTCCTTTTCACTCTTTTTATAGGGCGATTTAAGATTCGCCTCCAGATGGTAAACAGCTGTTGCTGCAACACCTTTCAGGCCATAGATCCTTGCAAGCCCATATTCCCCCGACGATGGGTCCAGCTTGTTTGCTGAATTAAGATCGCTTATTGCCTGTGAATATTCCCCTTTTAGCATATAGGCTTCAGCCCTCTGGAGATAAAGGCTGCTTTCATTGAACGACTGCAAGCCTTCGGTAAGGAGATTTATTGCATCTTCTGATCTGCCTGCATCAATGAAGGCTTTACCCTTCAGAAGAAAATCTACAGGCTTTTGTCCCGAAAGGATGCCGGTAAAAGAAATCACCACCATAAATATTAATAACTTTCTCATTCTCTGACTCCCATGATTTTATTTAAACACCGGGACCTTTGACCCTTCTTCCGTAATTACATGCACAAATCCGGAAAGATGGAATTGCTCAAGGCCTGAAATCCTTCTTTCAAAAACATCGCACTGGTAGAAATATACGCCGGGCGAAACTATCTTGCCCTTATATGTCCCATCCCAATTGATCCTTGGGACATCAGTCTGGAATATAAGAACACCATAACGGTTAAAGAGCTTAAAGTCAATCTTATCAACAAGTCCCGTGGTTTTGGCAACAAGCATGTCATTAAAATTGTCCCCGTTAGGAGTGAAGACATTGGGTATCTCATAGAAATTACAAGAATCGACGCAGATCATAACCGACCTGTCGCCTTCATTTCCAATAAGGTCGAAAGCCGAGACGGCATAGCAGCCTGATACTGTTTCTCCAGGGGAATGTCTGTAGGTAAAGGTATTCTTATCGTTGATAGTCGCGACAACTGTCAGGTTTTCGTCTGTAGTAAGCTTGTAATAAATCTTGTAGCCCGCAATATCATTGAGGCATGCAGCATCAGTGATACTCCATCTGACAGTATTATAAAGGCTGTCGCACTGGCTGGTAACTGCTATTTCCGGGATGCATGGAGGTTCATTGTCGACAGCCGTGGTACAGGTTGTCTGCGAAAAATTAATCAGATTTCTTGGCAGATTTGCGCTCGGGTATCCTCCGGATGAGCGCACCATATAACAATATTGATTGCCGTTTACAAGACCATTATCTGTAAAAGTGAGCTGGTTAGTTGTTCCTATGGAGTCATAAACTGATGTCGTCTCATTGAGCCTGAAGAAATCATACCTTGTATTTACCCATGGAACATTCCGGGCTATAACAAACCTTACTTTTTTGTCTCCCGGGTTGGCGGTGAGGAAAACGGATGAAGCAAAGCCGGGTTCACCAATAAGGAATCTGCTACCTGCAGCGTTGTTGTACAATTCGATCTTGTAGATATAACCTCTTGCCTGGGTATTAAGAAGGGTATCAATAAATACGGTGTCATTTAAGTTGACTGTCAGTATTGACCTGACCTGGGCAAAGCTGGTCCCGGCAATTCCATCTGCCCTGTAGATCAGGTATTCGTACGGGCCCAGTGCAGGTATTGTGTCAAGCCTGTCAGGCTTTTTCCAGCTGACGTATATTGAACCGTTGGTTACGGAGGTGCTCCGTACGCTTACATGAGTTATCACAGGAACTCCCGATACCAGTGAGGTTGCAACCTCGTTGGATGAGATACTCTCGGTGCCGTTTGGGTACACTGCTACTATTCTGTATGAATACTCTTTTCCGAACTGAAGGCCCTGACCATTTTCGGTATCAACAAAAGAAACAGTTGAGCTACCATCTGCAAATCCTACCTTTATAAATCCTGAAGAAGCCGGAATACCTGCAGTACAGGAATCCGGAACAAAACCCGAGACCCCCTCACGGCGGTAAATGCTGAAGCCCGAAATAACTCCGGTGCCGTAGTTATTCCAGGTAAGCCGGACAAATTTACCTTCCGGAGCTGCTGTGTTAAGAACCGGCGCCGGGCCGACCACTTTTATCTGCATATTGTCAATATCCGAGAGCTTAAGCTCCCCGCTGTAATCATCAGCTTTTATAAGGACATCGTAGGGCTGATTCCTTACAGCTTCATGGCATGGGGTCCAGGTGAACCTGGAGGAAGCACGGCCAGGTACTGAATCCACCTTTGTGAATTGGGCGCGACATGCAAGATTGAAAATACCTGAGGTAGATTTGAGTCCGATAGGATCATTGTCAGGGTCGGTGGCAGTTACAAGGAAATCAACAACATCCCCAACCTGCACACATAAATTTTTAAGTGGTCCGTTTACCGGAGGTTTATTTTTGGTATCCTTTACCTCTATCTGCATATCCCTTTCGACTATGCCTATCTTCTTTCCGAAACGCCACTCGTTTATCAGCATCGCCACGTTATATTTTCCGGTATCCCTGGGAGTGTCCCAGATCAGGTCACCGCTGACAGCATTGATTGTGAAGGAATTTGTTGCAGGTGGGAAAGTGTAGTTCTCTATTGCACGCCCGTCTTCGCGCGTACAGACTGTAAGTTCATAGGAAAGAGAGTCGCCGTCGGGGTCAAATGCTCCCGGATTATGAATGAATACATAGCCGCGGGCAGCCTTATCGTACGGAGGATTAAGCAGAACAGGAGTGCTGTTTCTTCCCACCGCAGGATTTACGATAAGTGTTGTTGAAATTGAAAATACAACATTTACCGAATTTGGAATATTCAGGACACCTTCATTTCTGTTGGGATCCTGTACAACGATCCTGTAAACACCGGGTCCGGGATAAGTATGGACTATTCTGTAAATATTTCTTTTATAAAAGTTTGGAAGGTACAGGATACTTTCCCTCTGAGCGATCGAGGATGAGTTGTCGCCCCATTCCACCGTAAGCTGTTGCCTGTCTGCAAAGCTCAGTGTATAAGTGAATGTGGTAATCGTAATCTCATAGGTAAGATCAGATAACTGCACATATGTGATCTCTCCTGCCCGGTTATGAGTTGCTTCTGATCGAATAAAACAAAACAATAAAAGAGTAACTATGAAAAATCGTTTCATTATCAATTTCCTCAGCTGATTTAAAACCGTACTGGCTTAAGTTATTTAATTATAAATGTCTGTTCAGTCTCTTCCGGGGTCATCTTTACCCCTTTTTCAAAATCATTAACCCTGACAATCAGCATATTAGCCTGATCGGAATAGAGTTTGGTCATTATCAGGTTTTTAACTGTAAGTGTTGTTAATTTATTAACAGTATCAAATGACAGATTAATCTTCAGTTCATTATCCTCAAGACTATAACCCCTGAGCGCTCCGGAAAGTTGTCTGTCATCTGCAATTATTTTGATTTTATCGTTTATATATCCGGTCATAAATTTTCCTGTAAATTCATCGTCGCCAGTAAATTTCAGGGCCTGCTTCCCATTTTCACCGATCCCCGAATCAAGAAGAAAATCATCGTAATATAGTTTTAAAAATACACTGAATATCTTTTGGTCAGGGACATAATCGATGCTTAAAAGTGAAACGTGAACCGGGTGGGTCATTATCCATATTGAAAGAAAAAGGGTTTTTACCATTTATAACCGGTTTTGGCTAATATAATACCCTCAAAAATCAGACCACAATACACCTTCAGTCAATTATGTCAACCCGGCTTTTCAGATATTCAACCGTACCGACTTCAATAAATGAGAAACCCGATCCTCCTGAAAAATTTCCTGCCAGAACAACAATGATATCGTCTTTTTTTAGATCATGTCTCTTAATCAGATCTTTAAGGGCAATATTAATAAAGTCATCCACTGATTTTTTCTTCTCCTGGTAACTTGCATACACTCCGTAAGATAAAGCCAGCTCTCTCATAGTGCTTGTTGAATAGCACTGGGCCATTATCTGGTTATATCCTCTGTATGCAGCCATATCCCTTATGGTTCTTCCGCCTAACGTATCGGCGATGATCCCCTTTGCACCGATCCTGATTGAAGTTTTGACGGCTACCTTTGCAAGATAGGCTGAAATTTCACCTATCGCATTAGCAACGTCCAGATCCAGAAACTTCTCCTTATTATTCTCAACTTCAAGTGCAACCTTTGTCATTGTTTTAACTGCTTCAACAGGATATTTGCCGCTGGCAGTCTCGCCGCTCAGCATAATGGCATCAGTCTGAGAATATACTGCATTTGCAATATCACTTACTTCAGCACGGGTCGGCCTCGGGTTAGTTATCATGGAGTGCAGCATCTGGGTTGCTACAATCACAGGTTTCCTGCTGTTTATGCATTTTGAGATTATCATTCTCTGTATGCCGGGGATCTTTTCATATGGTATCTCAATAGCAAGATCGCCCCTTGCTACCATTATTCCGTAAACCGTTTCCAGTATATCATCTATATTCTCAACACCCTCTTCATTTTCTATCTTGGCTATGATCTTGATGTCACTCTTATATTCATCAAGGACAGCCTGAACATCAAGGACATCCTGTTTTGAACGTACAAATGAGTGGGCGATAAAATCCACCCCGTTGTCGACAGCCATTTTAATAAAAGTCTTATCCTTCTCGGTCAGCGAAGGGAGGCATAGCTTTACCCCCGGAAGGTTGACACTTTTTCTGGAGCCAAGCAATCCGTCATTTTCGATAAGACACTCAAGGAATTCTCCGTTCCTCCTTATTGCCTTCAGCTCCAGTTCCCCGTCATCAATAAGGATTGATGTTCCCTCCGGGATATCTTTTGAGAAGTCTTTATAGCTCACATAGATGACCTGGGCTGAAGTAGTCTTGTCGGGATTTCCGGAAATAAGGATCGTTGAACCCTTCGTTAACCGGATCGGTGCGTCACAGACTGTAGTCCTGACCTCAGGGCCTTTAGTGTCAAGCAGGATTGCGATTTTGTCGGAAACTTCCCTGGCATTATTTATGATCTGCAATGCTCCTTCGGTATTGAGATGCGCCGAGTTAATCCTTATAATGTCCATCCCTTCCTCGTAGAGCTCTTTAATAAACTCCTTTTCGCACCTTTTATCGGAAATTGTGGCAACAATTTTAGTTCTCTTCTTTATCATCCTTTTTTATCAGGGTGTTCATTAATTTCAATAAGCGCTTCCACTGCCAGGCGGTAACCGTCGAGTCTGAATCCTATAATGCTTCCCGCGCAATAGCGTCCTACCAGGCTGTTATGCCGGAACTCTTCGCGTGCTGCGATATTTGTTATGTGTACCTCTACCACCGGCGCCTTTACCGATGCAACCGCATCGGCAAGCGAGACCGAAGTATGGGAATACCCGCCCGGATTGAGAATGATCCCGTTACAGGAAAATCCTGCTTCATGGATCTTGTTGATGAGTTCTCCTTCAATATTTGACTGAAAATAGTCAAACTCGATCAGCGGATAAGCCGGCCTGAGATTGGTGAGCCACTCTTCAAAGGTCAGCATGCCGTATTTTTCAGGTTCTCTTTTTCCGAGAAGGTTAAGATTTGGTCCGTTAATTATTTGAATTTTCATTCACCCCGGTTTACAGGTTAATAAAGAGTAAAAATAACTAAAAAATATGAGGTGACTGGGAGATAATGGATTTTATTGAAAGAAGGATAAACTCAGTTTGTTAATATATTAACCTGGTTTATTGACGATTTATTATTTATATAATATTTTTATACCCTCAAAACAGCAGAACCAGATGGCCTTATCCTGGAAAGTGGCATTCAGAAACTTTGAAAACTACCTCAGGCTTGAAAAATCATTGTCTGAGAATAGCATTGAAGCTTATCTGAATGACGTTCAGAAGCTCGAAAACTTTGCATCCGGATCAGGCAAAGATCTGACTCCGGTTTCAGTCACCTATTCCGACCTGAAGGATTTTCTGGGATGGTATGGTTCCGGAAATCCGAATTCGAGAACACAGGCCAGGGTGCTTTCGGGTATAAAGGCCTTCTTTAAATTCCTGCTTATCGACGGAGAGATAACTGAGAATCCATCCTCCCTTATCGAGTCTCCCAGAATCGGGTTAAAACTTCCGGAAGTCCTCACAGTGACTGAAATAGACAAGCTGGTGGATACCATCGATCTCAGCCTGCCCGGCGGACACAGGAATAAAGCGATCATTGAAACACTTTACGGTTGCGGATTGAGGGTCTCCGAGCTTGTCAACCTCCGCCTTACCAACATCCATTATGGTGAAGGTTTTATAACAGTGACAGGAAAAGGTAACAAGCAAAGGCTTGTTCCCATAAGCGACAAAACATTGAAAGAGATTGACCTGTATAAGGTTGACAGGAACCGGCTGCCTGTCATCCATGATGAAAACATTGTCTTCCTGAACCGCAGGGGCAAAAAACTGACAAGAGCTATGATCTTCACCATAGTAAAGGATCTGGCAGGAAAAGCCGGAATCGTTAAGAAAATAAGTCCGCACACTTTCCGTCACTCCTTTGCCACACACATGGTTGCAGCAGGAGCTGACCTCAGGGCTGTCCAGGAAATGCTGGGTCACGAATCGATCCTTACGACCGAGATTTATACTCATATCGACAGGAGTTTTCTGCGTGACACCCTGATCATGTTTCATCCCAGATCGTGATGCGGTTTTGGTTTCTGAAATTCAATTTTAAATATTAGCTTTGCAACTTATTTTGAAAATCCTAATTAACGTTTATCTCAAATTCATAAAAGTATGTCAAAAGTAAAAAGAGTTTATTCCTTTGGCAGGAAGACTGCAGAGGGTAAAGCAGAAATGAAGAACCTTCTTGGGGGTAAAGGCGCCAACCTTGCGGAAATGTGTCTCCTTGGATTACCTGTTCCTGCCGGTTTTACTATCACTACCGATGCCTGTAACGAATATTATCTGAATCACCTTACTCTCCCGGAAGGGCTTATGCCGGAGGTATGGGCCGCTATGAAAAAAACTGAAGAGACAATGGGCATGAAATACGGAGATCCTAAGAACGCGCTACTTGTATCATGCCGTTCAGGAGCACGTAAATCAATGCCGGGTATGATGGATACTGTACTTAATATCGGACTCTGCACAGAGACTATCCCGGGTTTTCTGAAGAAGACAAATAATCCCCGTTTTGTATGGGACTCTTACCGTCGTCTTATTATGATGTATGCTGATGTGGTGATGGAAAAGGCTGAAGGAATTGACCTCGGTGAGGGCAGGAGTATCCGCAAACAGCTTGATGAAATGCTAAATGAATTTAAGAATAAAAAAGGATATAAAACCGATACTGAAATCTCAGCCGATGAGCTCAAAGATCTTTCGGAAAAATTCAAGAAAAAGGTAAAGCAGGTGCTTGGCAAACCTTTCCCTGATGATGCAAAAGAACAGCTTGAAGGCAGTATCAAAGCCGTATTTAAAAGCTGGAACGGGAAGAAAGCTGTTTCTTACCGCCGCATTGAAGGAATTCCTGATGATTGGGGTACTGCCGTTAACGTTCAGGCTATGGTCTTTGGGAATATGGGTGACACTTCGGCTACCGGCGTTGCTTTTACACGTAATCCGGCAACAGGTGAGAACCTGTTCTATGGCGAATGGCTGGTAAATGCTCAGGGAGAGGATGTCGTCGCAGGTATACGCACACCAAGCCCCCTGAACAATGAAACAAAAAATGAGCAGAATAAACACCTGAAAAGCATGGAGCAAGCTATGCCGAAGACTTACAAGGAGCTCTGCGAGATCCGCGATATTCTTGAAAAGTCGTTCCATGATATGCTTGATATTGAATTTACAATTCAGGAGGGTACCCTTTATATGCTGCAATGCCGCACAGGCAAAAGAACCGGGACTGCTGCCCTGAATATGGCAATGGATATGCTGAAGGAAAAGCTGATCGATGAAAAGACAGTTGTAATGCGTGTTGATCCTGCGCAGCTTGATGAACTTCTGCACCCGATATGCGATCCGAATGCAGAAAAGAAAGTAAAACCAGTAGTCAAAGGATTACCCGCCGGACCAGGAGCTGCAGTAGGCAAAATCGTTTTTACAGCCGAAGATGCTGTTGCATGGTTCCGTAAAGGAGAAAAGGTCATAATGGTCCGTGAAGAAACGAATCCGGAAGACGTTGAAGGAATGCGCGCTGCTGAAGGTATCCTTACAGCACGCGGTGGAATGACCTCCCACGCTGCCCTTGTGGCACGCGGCTGGGGCAAATGCTGCATCGTAGGTGCAGGTGGACTTCATGTTGACGCTGCTGCCAGGAAAATAAAAATTTCAGGAACTGATATAGTGCTTAAGGAAGGTGATGTTATAACATTGAATGGCACAAAAGGCAATGTTTATACAGGAGCAATAACGCTTATGGATGCATCGGAGAATCCTCGTTTCAAGGCATTCATGAAGATCGTTGATAAATACAGGACCATGGGTGTTCGTACCAATGCAGAGACAGCTGCAGATGCAAAAATAGCACGTGATTTCGGAGCTGAAGGCATCGGACTCTTCCGTACCGAGCACATGTTCTATGGAAAAGGTTCAGAACAGCCATTATTCCTTCTTCGTAAAATGATCCTCAGCGCCAATGAAGCTGAACGGCGGAAAGCGCTCAATCAACTCTTTAAATACGTTAAGAAAGACATGAAAGACACCATGGAAGCCATGGATGGTCTCCCTGTAACATTCAGGCTTCTTGACCCGCCACTGCATGAGTTTGTACCGCAGGGAGCCGACAAACAGGCTGAACTTGCAAAAGCCCTGGGCATTAAGAAATCAGACATAGCAAAACGCGGTGAAGCGCTTCACGAAAGCAACCCGATGATGGGCCATCGCGGAGTCCGCCTCGGCATAACCTACCCTGAAATAACTGAAATGCAGGTTAAGGCCATGTTCGAAGCAACTGCCGACCTTATTGCAGAGAAAAAACATCCGCAAACCTGAATTGATGGTCCCGGTTACATGTGATGTATCGGAACTTGATGTTACCAAAAAAATTGTTGACCAGGCTTATGATGAAATCTGCAAAAAAGCCGGACTGAAAAAGCTCGACTTTAAATACGGGACTATGATCGAAATTCCCAGAGCCACACTTCTTGCCGACCGTATGGCTAAGACGGCTGATTTCTTCTCATTCGGAACAAATGACCTTACGCAGATGACCTTCGGGTTCAGCCGTGATGATATCGGAAGTTTCCTGAACGCTTATCTCGACAAGAAAATGCTGGCTGCAGATCCATTCCAGACGATCGACCAGGATGGCGTTGGCCAGCTTATTAAAATGGCTGTTGAAAAAGGACGCTCTACCAAACCCGATCTGAAAGTAGGTATCTGTGGCGAACAGGGTGGAGATCCGGCTTCTGTTGAATTCTGTTATAAAACAGGGCTGACATATGTGAGCTGCTCTCCCTTCAGGGTTCCGATCGCCAGACTGGCAGCAGCACAGGCCGCTGTTAAGTTCGGAAAGTAATCCTTTGGTTCTGATAAATAAAAAAAGGGCGTCCTGCGGGATGCCCTTTTTTCTTTTCATGTCTGCTAACCCTTAACTATGAAGTTTAAACCAATACTAAGACCTTTATGATATATTTTACCCTATTTATATCTCTTTTATCATTTGGAAATTGATATTTTTACGGCGGTTTATACTAGTAATTATTAATAACTTTGACCCATTATGACATATTCAAAAAATACCCTGCAGATGTTTTCAGTGGAAGAACTCAGAAATTACGGAATTGAAGATGCTTCTGAAGTAATCTATAATCCGTCATATAATTTCCTTTTTGCCGAAGAGATCAAGCCGGGGCTTGACGGATACGAAAAGGGTGTAATCACCAGATCGGGAGCGGTTGCGGTTGACACCGGAATTTTTACCGGCAGGTCACCTAATGATAAATATGTTGTATTGGATGATACAACAAAGGACACTGTCTGGTGGAAGTCAGAGAAATCAAAGGTCTCTGATAATAAGCCTTTAACACCCGAAATCTGGGAACACTGCAAAAACCTTGCAGCCAGGCAACTTTCGGGGAAGAGGCTGTTTGTGGTAGATTGTTTCTGTGGTGCAAACAAAAATACCCGCCTTGCGGTGCGATTTATACTTGAAGTAGCCTGGCAGGCGCATTTTGTAAAGAATATGTTCATCAGGCCCGAGCAGGATGAACTTGATTCATTCACCCCGCAGTTTGTTGTGCTTAATGCCTCGAAAGCAAACAATCCCGACTGGAAAAAACAGGGACTCAATTCCGAAAACTTTGTCATCTTCAACCTTAAAGAGGGAATGGCGGTTATCGGAGGAACCTGGTACGGAGGTGAAATGAAGAAAGGTATCTTCTCAATAATGAACTATTACCTGCCGCTAAAAGGAATTGCTTCAATGCACTGTTCCGCCAATGTTGGCAAAGATGGAGATGTTGCAATATTCTTCGGCCTCTCCGGAACAGGAAAGACTACCCTTTCAACGGACCCTGACAGGGCTCTGATCGGCGATGATGAGCATGGCTGGGATGACGACGGCATTTTTAACCTGGAAGGTGGATGCTATGCTAAATGCATAAAGCTCAGCAAAAAAAATGAACCCGACATTTACAATGCCATCAGTCGCGATGCACTCCTTGAAAACCTTGTGGTACTGTCCGACGGAACAATTGACTTTGATGATGACTCAAAGACAGAAAACACAAGGGTTTCATACCCGATTTACCATATCAACAATATAGTAAAGCCTGTGTCAAAGGCCGGTCATGCAGGCACTGTCATCTTTCTTTCAGCCGACACATTCGGAGTTTTGCCCCCTGTAAGCCGACTTACGGAAGAACAGACAAAATATTATTTCCTCAGTGGTTACACGGCGAAGGTTGCCGGCACCGAAAGAGGGATCATCGAGCCTGTGCCATCATTCTCTGCATGCTTCGGTGCAGCATTCCTTATGCTTGATCCGATTATCTATGCAAATGAGCTGACGAGAAAGATCAAACTTCACAACGCAGAAGTCTGGCTGGTGAATACAGGCTGGACAGGCGGGCCATACAGCACCGGAAGCCGGATTGACCTTCCCACAACACGCAGGATCATTAATGCGATACTCAGCGGATCATTGGATAAAAGTGAATTCACCAACCTTCCGGTCTTCAACCTGAGCATTCCGGTAAAACTAAATGGTGTCGACAGCTCCCTTCTTGATCCCGCCAAAGCCTGGAGTTCTCCCGTAAAATGGCATATTGCCGCAACTGACCTGGCCTTGAAATTCATAAACAACTTCAACAAGTTCTCTTCAAATGAAGAGACATTGCAGCTTTCGGAATTTGGTCCTAGGATCTGACAAGGGGCATGAATATCATTAAACTGGTAGTTACCTTAATACTCGCTTATCTGGCAGGTTCGATACCAACAGCTGTGTGGGCTGGTAAAACATTCCACAATGTCGATGTCAGGGAACACGGAAGCGGCAACGCAGGCGCCACAAATGTAATAAGGGTGCTGGGATGGAAGACCGGAATTCCTGTATTGATCGTAGATATTTTAAAGGGTTGGCTTGCTGCCATGCTGCCGCTTTTTTTCAATCTTGCGGACCACGGAACTCCGCTGCTTGTAAACCTGCAGATACTGGCTGGACTGCTGGTGATAGTCGGGCACATATTTCCCGTATTTGCAGATTTCAGGGGAGGAAAAGGTGTCGCCACGGTATTTGGCGTGCTCCTGGCAATAAATCCATTGCTGACGGTCGCATGCTTTGGTGTATTCCTGTGTGTGCTGCTTATTTCGGGTTATGTATCACTCTCATCAATGAGCGCAGGACTGGCATTTCCGGTACTTTTGTTCCTGTTTTTTAATACCCCTTCGGTTCTTTTCAGGATATTCTCAGTCCTTGTGGCTTTTGCACTTATAATTACCCATAAGAAAAATATCTCAAGACTTCTTAAAGGAGAAGAGTCAAAACTTTTCAGGAAGAACCGGCCTGCTGCACCATAGCCGATCTTAAGAATCAGCTATAAACTGAGAATTATCTAATTAGCAGAAATACAAGTTATTTAGTAGCCCTTTGTGTACCTTAGTGCTGAACTTTGCGATCCTTTGTGCCTGCCTGCCGGTAGGCAGGGTTAATGGATTTTTTTTTACCACTAAGTACACAAAGGTCCTCACTAAGGGCACGAAGGAGACGCTTCTAAAGGAGGCTAAGTCCCCTTCAGGGGATTTAGGGGTCGATTTCTTCGTGGACCTCAGTGTAAGTTTCTATTGTTAATACTGCTCCAGAAGCTTGATTCTTTTGTCTATCGGAGGATGAGTTGCGAAAAGATTCGCAAATGAAAAAGAGCTTTTAACTTCCTTTACCTGTGGATTTTCGATAAACATCTGTGCAACATCTTTCCGTTTAACTGCTTCAATTGTCGGGTCAGCCGACACTTTTCTCAATGCCGAAGCAAGCGCCTGAGGCCTTCTGGTAAGCTCAGCTGAGCCTGCATCAGCAAGGTATTCACGTTTTCTTGAAAGCGCGAACCTGAAAAGTGAAGCCAGCAGGTATCCCACAACTGCAAGCAGCAGAGCAATTATAACAGCCCCTCCCTCCTTCTTCCCGCGTCCTATCCTGCCAAACCTCATCGACCTGAACAGCATCTCGGCTATGAAACCGAAGATTCCCACAAAGACTATGGAAATAATCAGCAGCCTCACATCACGGTTCCTGATATGAGTAAGTTCGTGAGCAATAACAGACTCAAGCTCATCATCTTCCAGTTTATCTATTATTCCGCGTGAAAGTGAAACTGCATAGGTTTTTGAACTAATGCCGCTTGCAAAGGCGTTCAGGGAATCATCCTCTATTATATTGATCGCAGGCATTGGCATGCCGGTTGAAATGCAAAGATTTTCAACAAGGTTATAGACCCTTTTGTTCTCTTTCCTTTCAAGAGGCTTTGAATTTGTAGCGCTGTTTATTATTGCTGAATGTGAAAACCATGCTATTATAAACCAGATAATTACGCCAATAGTGATCCAGGGAGCGGTAGTGATGAAACTCCTGTTGACATCAAAGAGCGTCATCCCGGAATCCTTCGCCGTCACCGACATGAGAAAAAAGAAGAGCCATGTCAGAGCGAAGAAAACGACGGGAAACATCAGCAATAGCAATATCGAGTTCGTATTATTTCTCCTTATCTGACCCTGCAAACCGAAATACTTCATAGGATCAGAACTTTATTTGTGGTGGCTCCCCTGCTGCAGCGCGCTGTTCACCAAGCTCGAACATCGGCTCACGTTTGAAGTTGAAGAGTGTGGCAATCAGGTTTGACGGGAACATTTCTACAGAGACATTAAGTTCCTTGGTGGCTGAATTAAAGAACCTGCGTGCAGCAGCAATCTTGTTTTCAACATCTGATATTTCGTTCTGAAGGTCAAGGAAATTCTGGCTTGCCTTAAGATCGGGGTATGCTTCAACCGATATTTTCAGGCCTTCAAGGGCTGTTGAAAGCCGTGTTTCGGCAACAATCTTTTCATTGATCGTTGTGGCCTTCATCGCATTGGTACGTGCTTCTGTGATTTCGGTGAGTACACCTCTTTCATGCTGCATGTAGCCTTTGACAGATTCAACAAGCTGAGGTATAAGATCATGACGCTGTTTAAGCTGGACGTCTACATCTGCAAAAGCCTGTTCCCTGTTGTTTCTCAGCTTTACAAGCCTGTTGTAGAGGGTAATTGCCATCATTACAAGGACAACAATTATCAGAATAATTACTAAAAATGCTCCCATTTTGATTTTAGATTAAGGTTTAAACAATTGGTATCAACTGAAATTCAAAATAAAGATAGAAATTTTTGCTATATTTGAACCAGTTGTGTGGCATTAACTTAAACTAATATTTATGGAAAAAAGTCTCAAAGGAACCAGAACGGAAAAAAACCTGTTAAAAGCATTCGCCGGTGAATCACAGGCATCAAACAGATACACATTTGCTGCAAAAGTTGCAAAAGAAGAAGGATATGAACAGATCGCGGGCATATTCCTTGAAACTGCAGCACAGGAACAACAGCATGCCAAAAGGTTTTTCAGGCTTCTTGAAGGCGGAATGGTAGAAATTACAGCAACATATCCCGGCGGGAAAACCGGTACCACTAAAGAAAATCTTGCAAGTGCTGCTGAGGGTGAGCATGAGGAGTGGAGTGAAGGCTATCCTGACTTTGCCCGGGTTGCAGAAGAAGAAGGTTTTAAAAATATTGCCGGTGTATTCAAGGCAGTTTCAGTTGCAGAAAAGGGCCATGAAGAAAGATACAGGAAACTGCTTGAGAATGTCATGAAGGATAAAGTATTTGAACGTGAAGAAAAAGTTTTCTGGTTTTGCAGAAATTGCGGCTACATTCATTTCGGGACCAAAGCGCTTAAGAATTGTCCTGCCTGTCTGCATCCCGAAAGCTACTTCCAGCTAATGACTGAAAAATACTAAAGTATGCTTGCAGGGAAGGATATACTTGAGCTGATACATAAGCGTCAGAGCGACCGCCAGTACAGTAACAGGCCCGTTGAAGCGGAAAAGCTTGAACGAATTGTTGAAGCTGGCAGGATGGCCCCTTCGGCATGCAACGCGCAACCCTGGAAGTTTGTCGTGGTCACCGGATCGGAGCTCATAAAGGATGTTTCAGAAGCCGCCTCGGCAAAGCTTATTGGGATGAACACTTTTGTCAACCAGGCTCCCGTGATAGTTGTAATCGTAAGGGAAAGACCAAACTTTTCTTCAAGAGTGGGGGGGACAATTAAAAACAAAGACTATTCCCATATCGATATCGGCATTGCTGCCGGCAATATCTGCCTTCAGGCTGCAGCTGAAGGTATCGGCTCATGCATCATAGGATGGTTCGATGAGAAATCGATCAGAAAGATCCTTAATATCCCTTCCTCAAAAAGAGTTGAGCTCATAATTACTTTAGGGTATTCAACCGGCGATTACAGGGAAAAGAAACGTAAGCCTCCCGAGGAAACAGTGTCGTATAATAAATATTAAAATCCTTTTTAATTCAGTCTTTCCAGCGCGGACTTTATTCTTTTAACAGCCTCCACAAGAAGCTCATCCGAGTTTGCATAGGATATCCTGATACACGCGGGCGCTCCGAATGCATCTCCGCCTACAACCGCAACCTGAGCCTTGTCAAGGAGATAGAGCGCAAGATCGTCCGATGTGTTTATTTTCTTTTCGCCATCGGCTTTTCCAAGATAATAACTTATATCAGGCATTACGTAAAAAGCCCCCTGAGGTACACTCACCTTCATCCCTTTGATCTCTTTCAGTAGTCCGCAGATAAGGTCACGGCGGCGGTTAAACGCTTCCTTCATGACCTGCCGCGAATTATCATGTCCCTCTATGGCAGCCAGAGCAGCTCTCTGGGCGATTGAACAAACTCCTGAGGTAAATTGCCCCTGAAGTTTGTTGCACGCTTTGGCAATCCAGACCGGCGCACCTATATATCCTATTCTCCAGCCTGTCATGGCATAACCTTTTGACACCCCGTTAACGGTTATCACCCGGTCGTAAATGAAACTGAATGAAGCCATGCTTACATGTTTCCCTTCAAAAATAATATGCTCATATATCTCATCCGAAATAATGAAAAGACCCTCGTGTTTTTCAACTATCCGTGCTATCTTCTCCATCTCCTCTCCTGAATAAACCATACCAGTGGGATTTGACGGCGAATTGAAGATTATAAGCCGTGTCTTTGCAGTTATTGCGGATTCGAGCTGACCGGGCGTTATCTTGAAATCGTTTTCGAGAGTTGCTTCGATCACAACCGGCTTTCCTCCTGCCAGTATTATCTGATCCCAATAGCTTACCCAGTAGGGAGCCAGGATAATTACCTCATCACCGGGATTTATTATTGAGAGAATTACATTTATTAGCGAGTGCTTCCCTCCTGCCGAAACAATTATCTGATCGCACGAATAGCTCAGTCCATTCTCTTCCCTGAACTTTTTCGAAATGGCATCCCTCAGATCATTGTATCCGGGTACCGGCGGGTATTTGGTATAGTTCTCATCGATAGCCTTTTTTGCCGCTTCCTTAATATAGTCAGGGGTATTAAAATCTGGTTCCCCGAGGCTCAGGCTGATGATATCGAAGCCTTTTGCTTTTAACTCCCGGCTCTTCTGAGCCATTGCAAGTGTCTGTGAGACTGATAGAGCTTTAATTCTGTCTGATAAATATTCCATATTGTTTAAGTTGAAGTAAAAGAAGTCGGATTCAAATGTATAAAGAAAAACGAATAGTGAATGAAAAGTTTCCCGCAGATCACGATGATTTTCGCAGATTTATTTCTTTTTATATAATTGGAGCAAGTATAGACATTCAACCAATCTGCGAAAATCTGCGAAATCTGCGGAAAAACTCCTTTTAAGTCTTAATTTATTTATCAAAATATCTTACGTTTGTATTTAAAACCAAGAGATTATGGAAATAGCAGCTGATATCCTTAAAATTACAATCCCGGCTTTGATCGTGTTTTTTACTGCATGGATTTTACTTCGGAATATGATCCGGAATGATCAGGATAAAAGACGCCAGGAAATTGTTCTTCAGGGAGCAAGGACTGTCGCTCCAATAAAGCTCCAGGCGTATGAAAGATTAGTGCTGTTCCTTGAAAGGATCTCTATGGAATCGCTCCTTGTAAGGGTGAGTACTCCTGACATGACATCTGCCCAGCTCCATTCCGCGCTGCTCTCTAACATCAGAAATGAGTTTGAGCATAACCTCTCCCAACAGATTTACATTAGCCCTCAGGCCTGGGAGGTTGTTAAAAATGCGCGTTCCAACACTATCAAGGCTATAAACAACGTGGCCGAGAAAATGCCACCGACGGCAACAGGCATCGACCTGAGCAGGCAGCTTCTAACCAATATCATGGAACTTGAAAAAGAGCCGACCCGTGTGGCTATCGATTTTTTAAAGGGAGAAGTGGCAAGACTGATCTGAAAGTGTTGCGGGTTGCAGGTTGCAGGTTGCAGGTTGCGGGTTGCAGGTTGCAGGTTGCAGGTTGCAGGTTGCAGGTTGCAGGTTGCAGGTTGCAGGTTGCGGGTTGCAGGTTGAAGGTTGCATCCTCCTACAACAGTTCCACACTCCTCTTGACGAAGCTGCTAAGCTCTTCCCCACGGAGCATATTATTTGCCAGCAGAGCAAGGTCAACCAGTTGTTTAACGACCTTGTTATCAGATCCGTAAGCCTCCAGTACCTCTTTTCTTGAGCTCTCCATAGTCTCCAGTTCCTTCCTCAGTTTTTCAAGATCATCTTTCTCAACCTGGCTTACCTCTTCACTCTTTTTCCTGTTATGCTCTTTTTCCATGAAATCTATCTCCTCCTTCAACCTGGTGATCTCAGTTTTGTTCTCCCTGAGCTTATCTCCTGCCTCTGACTGAAGCTCTTCTGATATTTTAACAATAAGAGGATGATTTGGATTTACAACAAGGTTATAGCTGTCGGGCAGCTCTCCGTAAAAATTCATCCCTCCCCCCATCTGCGACATATCCTTCATCCTGCGCATGAATTCCGACTGTGTAATTAATACAGGTCTGTCATTTTCGTCAAGTGTTTCAATGACAACGTTATACATTTCTTTCGCTTTACCCTTCACATTGAAAACACTCTTCATATCATCCTGCTGATCTTTAGTTAGTTTCGACTCTCTCGATTCCTCCTTCTGGATAAGCTTGTCAATAACATCTGAGTCAACCCTTACAAATCTCGAGTCCTTGAATTTTGTTTCCAGATGGTTTATCAGATGAACATCGAGCTGTCCATCAAGCAGGAGAACGTCATATCCCTTGTTCCTGGCCTTTTCAATATATGTAAACTGGTCCGTTTTGTTCGTCGAATAGAGGTAAACCAGTGTTTTATTCTTATCAACCTGGTTTTCCTTTATTACCTTCTCATACTCTTCATAAGTAAAGTACTTATCGACTGTATTTTTAAGCAGTGCAAATTTCGAGGCTTTTTCATAGAATTTTTCTTCGGTGATCATGCCATAGTCGATAAACAGCTTCAGGCTGTCCCATTTCCTTTCAAACTCCTCACGGTTGTTTTTAAATATTTCGTTCAGCCTGTCAGCAACTTTCTTTGTAATGTGGGTCGAGATCTTCTTTACATTGGAGTCACTCTGGAGGTAACTTCTTGAGACGTTGAGCGGAATATCCGGGGAGTCGATCACACCATGCAGGAGAGTGAGAAAATCGGGAACTATCCCTTCCACTGAATCGGTAACAAATACCTGGTTGCAATAGAGCTGGATCTTATTTTTCTGGATTTCTATGTTGCTTTTGATCTTTGGAAAATAAAGAATGCCTGTAAGCTTGAAGGGATAATCGACGTTAAGGTGAATGTTAAACAGCGGCTCATCACCCGCCGGATATAACTCCCTGTAGAACTTAAGATAATCTTCATCCTTAAGATCGGCAGGCTTCAGTGTCCAGGCAGGTTTGATGTTATTTATAATCTTATCCTTTCCGGTTTCAACATTTTTCCCGTCTTTCCATTCCTTTTCCTGTCCGAAAGCTATTTCGACAGGGAGAAATTTGCAATATTTTTTAAGAAGTCCTTCGATTTTGTTTTCTTCAAGAAAGTCTTTTGATTCCTTGTCGATATGCAGGATCACATCGGTTCCCCTGCGATCCCTTGTTGTCTCTTCAATAAGATACTCAGGGCTTCCGTCGCAGGTCCACTTTACAGCCGGTTTCTCTTCTTCCCACGATTTCGAGATTACATCAACTTTGTCCGAAACCATAAAAGAGGAGTAAAATCCAAGACCAAAATGTCCGATTATGGCATTTGTCTGGTCCTTATATTTATCAAGGAAATCATTTGCACTTGAAAAAGCTATCTGATTGAGGTATTTATCGAGTTCTTCAGAGGTCATTCCGACACCAAAGTCGGATACCCTTATTGTTTTTTTCTTTTTATCGACATAAACACGGATGGTAAGGTCGCCCAGATCTCCCTTATAATCGCCTACTGAAGCCATGGTCTTCAGTTTCTGGGTTGCATCGACGGCATTTGAAATAAGTTCGCGAAGGAAGATCTCATGGTCAGAATAGAGGAATTTTTTTATTATGGGGAAAATGTTCTCGGTTGTTACTCCAATTTTTCCAGTTTGCATATCGTTTAGTTTAATAGTTAGACATTCTCAACGCGGGTACTCTTTCAAAAGATATGCCGTTAAATGCCAACTGACAAATAGTCACTTTTTCAGATCCTGAGCACAAATCTGTGGAATTACCGGTTAACGCCGGTCAGAAATAGACTGGCAGCTTTAATCGTGCCACAAGAAAGAGCACGCCTGAAAGAAGGAGAAATGCCAGAAGGATATATACCGACATGTTTCTGCGCCGGCGGTAGATCTCAAGGTTATGTTCGCTTATCAGCTTCTTAACGGCATTATGCAGACGCAATATCGTATTGGCATTTCTGGGGATGTAGGAGTCGATATTAAAAATCACCGACTTCTTTATCTCATCCGACTTTTCAGCGGGGAATACAAGGATAAGCCCTGTTCCGGGATCGTTCTTTTTTATTTCCTTAGTCAGATTTTCTATTAGTAAACCCTGTTCTTTGCCGTCGTAGATCGTAAGAATAGCCACCTTGCAGTTATGGCGCTCGTTTTCGTCATTGAGGTTCCGGAGAAAATCGATGTGGGTGACGGACGAAAAAATTTTGTACTTGGCTGTATCGGAAAACCGTTTTCTGACTTCCTCAGAAAAATTGCGGTGTTCATCAAGACAGAAAATATACGCCTGACTGGTTCTCATCATTACTTACTTTTTTTTCTTATTCCTTATGTCCTCGTTTATTGAAAGCCTCCACATTCCTTTTTCAAAATTATAGGCATCGTATGAAAAATCAGGAGCATAGAATTCCCTGTTCCCTGTCAGCGCGGGATCAATAGGCACCAGATGGTGCAAAAACTATGCTCTTTTCTGAAATAAATCGAAGTGAAATTACTGCGGTATGGCTGTATTCAAGCACTTCTCTGAATTTAATCTCTTCACCTGCCACAAACAATTTTTTGCCAAAAAGGATGCCTCCTTCAGGTGTGAATGTCAATACGTCAATCAGCTTTCTTGTCACAGCCGGATTACCATAATCAATACCCAGGATCATCCAGCCTCCCCTGTTGTCTTTTTTAAGTGGTCTTAAGTCGTAGTACAGTGCTCCATACCAGTCCTTTTCGTTATAGGTTGTATCGGTTCTGATCGGACCGGTCCTGTATTCTGTGCTTAGTTTGTATATCCTGTTCCCTTCCTCTGTTTTCAGTATGAAATAGCAAAAATACCGGCTGGCCGAATCTTTGAGAAGCAGGTTCCATGTCACAATTTTAAGCTGGGAATCAGGTGAAGTTATCTGCCCGAGATAACGTAGGTTTTTAAAGTTATGGGAGAATATTGAATCTGACCTTACATAGCTGTCGATTATCGTGGATATTGAATCGTTAATCCTCAGCTTCTCATCGTCTCCGACGCTGATTATAAGTCTGGCATATAGCTTTTCAAGAACCGACGGAATGTCGTTTTTAACAATCTGACCGTTAAGGAAAGCCAGGAAGAATGATCCGGAGAGGATAACTATAAACAGAGCTTTTTTCATTTAATTCCGGCGTTTTTTTCTGCATCATCAAGCAACCGGGATATGCTCATGCATGCCTGGTCAATCTGATCCACGGTGATTATAAGCGGCGGGGCTATCCTGAATGCATCTCCGCAGAAAAGAAAATAGTCAAGAATCAGGCCATATTCCGGAGCATTGGATACAGCATATTTAATATAACGCGGATCAGTAAGCTGAACTGCAAGAAGCAGCCCCTCTCCTCTCACCTCCTTTATAAGGTGATGGTTCAGTTTCCGCCTGAAGAGTTCAGATTTCTGATTGCATGATTCAACCAGGTTTTCTTCTGTAAGAACCTTCATTGAAGCAAGTCCTGCCGCGCAGCAGACCGGATGACCACCAAAAGTTGTAATGTGTCCCAGGGGAGGATCCACTGTCAGTGAATTCATGATGGCTGCCGATGCAATGAATGCTCCGAGGGGCATTCCACCACCGAGAGCCTTTGCAAGAAGAAGAATGTCAGGTACTACGTCGTACCTGTCAATTGCAAACATTTTTCCGGTCCTCCCAAAACCAGTCTGGACCTCATCAAAAATCAGCAGACTTTTTGTTGCAGTGCATCTGCTTCTCACTTTCCCGAGAAAGTCCTCCCGGGGAAGGATTACACCGGCTTCGGCCTGGATTGGTTCAATGATCACGCAGGCAGTTTTCTCATCAATTATGTCAAGCGCTTCAGGGTCATTGAAGCTGATCTGGAAAGTATCGGGCAGCAGTGGCCGGAAGGCATTCCTGTACTCTTCGCTTCCCTGTATGCTGAGGGCGCCATGAGTGCTTCCATGGTATGCATTCCTGAATGAAATAATGCGGCTCCTTCCCGTATACTTTTTAGCCAGTTTAAGCGCACCTTCAACCGCCTCACTCCCCGAGTTCACAAAATAGCAGCAGTCAAGGCTTTCAGGAAGGAATTGTGTCAGGTATTCTGCGTATTTTACCTGGCTGCTTTGAATCAATTCACCGTACACCATCAGGTGCATGTAGTGGTCGACCTGATCCTTTACAGCCTTAACCACCGCAGGATGGTGATGACCGGTATTGCTTACCGAAACGCCCGAAATCAGGTCCATATATTTTTCTCCGCCGGGACCATACATAAACATGCCTTCGGCTCTCTCTATCTCAAGCAGCAGTGGTGAAGAAGAAGTTTGACCGAGATGTTGAAGAAATAGCTGGCGGTTTGTTAGCATGCTATCAGGAAGAAGTTACCGGGCCATCACGTTAATATCATTGAGGAGCGAGTCCTTAAATGATTTTCCTACCGGTATATTTTTGACAGAATGTCCGACGGTAATGTCCAGTGAATTCTCTTTAATAGCCTGGATCATGCTCTTATTAATTATGAAAGACCTGTGCACCCTGATAAATACACCGGAAGGCAGCTGGTTTTCAATTGCCTTCATTGTGAAATGGATAGTAAACTTGTCGGTACTGGTGTTAAGGGTAACATAGTTTTCGAGGGCTTCGACAAAGACGATATCTTTCAGTTTCAGCTTAACGAGAGAGGATCCTTTTTTAATAAAAATTTCTTCGTCGCCTGAGGTTGTGATCTCCCTGGGAGAAAAATATCTTACTGTTTTATCGATAGCCTTGCAGAATCTTGCGTACGATATTGGTTTCAGAAGGAAATCGACGACATTAAAATCGAAGGCTTTGAGGGCAAATTCACCTCCTCCCGATACGATTATTATGTTAGGGGGATGGTCAAGGCTTCCGATAAAGTCGAATCCGTCCATTTCCGGCATCTTGACATCGAGAAGAATCAGGTCGATCTCCTTATGTTTTGCCATCTCATTTCGGGCTGAAACGGGGTCATTAAAAACGCCAAGCAGATTCAGCGAAGCGTATTTGTTAACATAACCCTCGAGAAGTTTGCAGCTCAGTTTATCGTCATCGACTATTATACAGTTCATCTTGTCCTAATTTAGGCCGGGATTCCCAAATCAAAAATAGTAAAAATTTTGAAACCAAATTTATGTTTGATTATAATTACTCATGAGGAAATCCAAATATAAACAGATCCTTGTTGTCCATGATTAACATCAGAATGTTTAACAGTGCGGTCGTGGTAAAAAAAAGGGGTGTTAAAAAACACCCCTGAGGCAATCTCAATCATCTGAGATTAAAGACCTTTGTTAAGCGCCGGAGCTGGTTTAAATTTAACAACTTTTTTAGCAGGGACATTAAGTTTTGCACCTGTACGCGGATTACGAACTACTCTGGCACTTCTTTTTGCAACGGTGAAGGTACCCATGCTCGGAAGCTGGATCCTCTGACCTTTTTTCATTGCTTTACCAAAAGCTCCAACAAATGCGTTCAAAGCTTTTCCTGAATCTTTAATTGAAAGACCTGCATCAGCAGCGATTGCATTAACTAATTCTTTTTTTGTCATGATGAAAGATTTAAAGGTTAGACCAATGGTTCTAATTGAGTACAAAGATATTTTTTTTTAAGTGATGTACAAATTATTTTTTCCGATTTTGCGCAAATAGTGGCACTTTTAGTACAAAAAAGGCCTTTTTTTCCGAAAAAACACCGTGATTTCAAAATTAACGCATTTCCACATCAGTTCATAACTTCCGTATGACAGGAAAAAATTTTGTTCACATCCTGTTAATAAATTACTTATGCAGCTGATTATCTGATATATATAATATTCCGTCAAAAAATCCAAAAGATCAAAAAAATATTATCTTTGCGGCGGAGAAATTTCCACCCTCGTTAAAGCTTTGGCGGGCGGATCTTTCTGATGCGAAATCACCTATTGGAGAAATGGCAGAGCGGTCTAATGCGGCGGTCTTGAAAACCGTTGTCCTATATCCATGGGACCGGGGGTTCGAATCCCTCTTTCTCCGCCAAAGGCATCAGATCAGTCCCCCCGCTCTCGCGGGGGGATTTTTGTTTTACTCCAATCCCGAACCCGGCTTGCCGGAGTAAGGGAATGGAGTAAAACAAAAACCGCCGAAAGGCGGACTGATCTGATGCCTTTGATGCTCCCCCTGCGAGGGATCACCGACGAGCCGCCCTCAGGCGGTGAGGAGGTAATCCCGAAAGGCGGACTGATCTGATGCCTTTGATGCTCCCCCTGCGAGGGATCACCGACGAGCCGCCCTCAGGCGGTGAGGAGGTAATCCCGATGGATCGGTGGTGTGAAATCCCGAACCCGGCTTGCCGGAGTGAGGGATTTGAGTAAAACGAAAACCGCCATGTTTCAAGAATCTGAGTCTTGTTTATTTTTTGCTAGCCCAAGGTTATTCTTTTACTTTCTTTTTACGCCGTAAAAGAAAGTAACAAAGAAAAGCGGCGCTGGAAATGATAAGTTAAGTCCATGCCCTGCGCCTTCGCTACACAGTGACCATACTTGGCTCTACCGAGCGCATGAGCTTAAGTTCGCGCCATTTCCGGTTTGCCACCGCACCCATGTTACTTAGTATTGCACCCTGAAATTATCTGCAACCTTCGATCTTTAACTCCCATTGGTCGTGAGCTCACCCCTACGGGTTACATTTTACAATTTACTTTCCCGGCCGGGGTGGTTAATCTATGCAAGAGTGTGAGTGTTTTTTATTTTTGCTCGCCCAAGGTTATTCTTTTACTTTCTTTTTACGCAAAAAGAACCGAGGGGTTGATTAATAGGTTTTATTGGCAGGAAGTTTTTCAACCCCGAGCTCGACGAAGTCAAAGTAACAAAGAAAAGCCGCCGGAAACGAGCGAAAATTGCAGATTCAATTCGCGATAGCGCCAGGATCAAATTTCGCGAGCTCGCCGCAGACAAATGAAAAGTTAAGCCCTACCCTGCAAGCTGGCTCCTTCGCTAAAAAAGTCCACCGGACTTTTTCTTAACGCTCGGCCCTGCCCGCTACACAAAGCCTTGATGGCGCTACGAAACAGACTTAACTTCGCGCCGTTTCCGGTTTGCCACCGCACCTATGTTACTGGTATTGCACCAGAAATTATCTGCAACCTTGATCCTTACTCCCTCTGGTCGTGAGTTCACCCCTGCCGGAAAGGCCGGGTTGACAAGTATCAAGGCGAACAAAGGTTTTATAGCCGGTGACAGGCAGCGTGGAGGTATTCCCAGGCAGCATTATTACAATTTTGGGGACCCTATCTGTTGAGATCCGAGATCGAATACTGACCTCGGATTTCCTATTGGTGAAGCTGCAATATGATCTCGATAGTTTAATCCTTTAGATAAAGGACAATATGGATGAAATGCCGTTTGCCGTTAAAACCCGATTAAATTAATATTAGAAAATCAATCCATTTTAATAAAATCTAATTCTAGTAATAAATAAAAGATCGTTCAGTAAATATTTTAAATTTCCCATTATCTACATTAGAATAGTACTCAATAACATTACCATGGTCGTCTAACTTCAGATCCTTAAAATCCCATGTTGATGTGCTTTTTGGTTTTTCATTTGTTGTTAGTTGCTTAATCAGGCTGCCATTGTCATCGTAAGTGTTTGTCAAGGTGGATCCCAGGGAGTCAGCTTTATTATAGTATTTTGCTTCAATAATATTTCCTTTTTCATCCAGTGAACAAACATGATAACCAGTCTTCTGGTTTTTGTAATTGTAATATTCAAACCTGGTAAAATTACCTTTACTATCATGTGCAGCAACAAGTTTGCTGACTAAGGTGTCTACTAAAGGTCTGTAACCTTTTGCTCCAACAATAAAACCCAAATTGTCATATTCAGGAATATAGTATGATGTTGTACTATCTTTCAATTTTTCATCCCATTTTTTATATTTGCCATTTTCAATAGTACCTATACGACTTTGAGCTACATCCTCCTTATCTAAACGATCATATCTCGTCAACATCCCTTTGTCGTCAAAATAGACAATTAAATTTGGAGTTGAAGGAATGCTGTCAAGATCTTTTCTGGTCATAAGTTTCCCTTTTGTTATGTTGCCATTACTTTCAATAGCCCAATAATTAAGTTCCTTCATCTCCTTTACTTTGCCGTTCAAAGTGTTAGGGATCAGGTAGTAATCAGTCCACATACCAAAGACTGTCTTTTCAACGGGCTTTTTCTGGGTACAACCGAATGCAAATATTACTGCCAAAACCCAGACAAATGCGATTTTTTTCATAGGTATACAATTAATTGTTTAACAAATAGATAATCAAATTAATCAAAGTTAAACTAAAAAGGAACTGATGTCAAATTTATTTTTCAAGGTCTCATATAGTTTTAGAATAAAAAGCTCCCGGTTGATCCGAGGGCTGGTCTTAATGTGTTCCACTTATTCAAATTGGAAAGTTTCAGTTCAACGGGAGCTTATCAGTGGATGCTAAACACAGTGTGAAGCCCTATGTGTTATACCAACTTCATTTTTTTTGACTTTTATAAATGACAAAATCGCTATTGTAATAATTACAATTATTTGTCCAACTAAGAAACCTTTATCCTGTGCTTCGATGCTGAAAATGCTTAAAGCATAGAGGATTAGAATAATTTTTTCAAATGTACTAAATTCATAAACCACCTGAATACGAGTATGATACGATTATTGTGCTTGGAATTGTAACCCATCGTAAAGGTTTGCATATCAACCTACATCCTGTCAAAAACCATTTTTATAATTTCTTCTCCGGTAACAGAAGAAACGTCCGGAAAATCAAATGTGCGGATGATCAGATGCTTTTCATCATCACTGAGTGAATAAGTTTCAGTTCTCTTATAGTCTTTGAATAATCCAAGTTTGCTTTTCATCTGACGAGTGACTGAAAAGGATTGTCCGTCAGCAGCAATCGAACATGTGATGTAGATTTTATAGTTCTCAAATAGATTTGATCTTCTGTTTTAACTGTATTGAAGATAAACCTGTAATACTATTAAATTCTCTGTTGTTTTCAAGAGTCGTTGAAGTGTTCATCATTATAGAATCAGAATCATTTTGACGAATCTCGTAAACATAATTAATTACAGGGAAAGGCGTTCTTGGTCAGTTCTTTGTTGTATTTCCATTTACCTGAAAAATCCTTAATATTATTATTGACCCGATATTATCTTTTGATCCGGTTCATTCTTTTTGTCAAGAGTTATTGTAAGATCAGATGTAAAAACTATTCCCTTAACTTTAAAATATAAAGGTTCGTATCCTTCTGCAGATAATTCAGCCACAGCATCTGACCTTACATCCTCCAGAAGAAAGCGCCCGTCCTTATCTGTTGTTACCTTAGAAGGGTTGTCAGTGGCGGTTACCATAACTCCGGGTAATGGTTCACCATTCTTCTGAATAACCTTTCCTCTGATCCTGTAAAAGTCCCTGGTCATTATATCTATCGTCCTCCACCGCTTCCTGAGGTCTTGTTTTGGGAAAATCGGATAAGTCCACATACTTAATGAATACAAATTCGAAACCGGGATAGTTATTGATCCTTCCGGAACCTTATTGTTTACAGTATAAATTGGTTTGAAATACGAGGAATCAGGTACAGATCTTTTGTCGTTTTCATATGTGCTTATTACAACTACACCGTTCTTCGCAATTCTGCCATATTTACGGATTGCGTTGCGATCCTTTAAAATATCGATGGTTTTAATATGTTGAGGGTCAACATTAATAGTATCATTGATATCAAGCTTTTTACCATCCATTACAACCAGAGCTTTCAAAGGTTTGAAATCAGGGTTTCTGAAATATACTTCTTCAATAACAATATCATCATTTTCTGCAATCTGCTTTTTGTTTTTGCGATCCTGAGTATCAGGGTATGCAGGTCTGATACTTAAAATAATCATCAGCAATACTGATATAAACAGAGTAATACCCATCCTGATGTTTTTGCCCCATTTACTGGTATTCGTGTTCAGCATCAGTAAACGCTTTCTGATCATCGATGGACTGAATCCGCTTGTAAATCGTACATTTACTCTGCGGCTTATGAAATTTATCAACTCACCTGCATAGGTCTCCAGGTCTGAAGAGCTTCTGATTACTGCTTCATCAGCAAGATATTCATGGTTGATCCTTGCTGCCCAATTGTATAAAAACAGCACAGGGTTGAACCAAAAAACTATTTGAAGTATCTCAAAGAAGATGATATCGTATGAATGTGATTGTCTTACATGTTCAAGCTCATGTCTGAGAACATTCACAGCAATCCTGTTTTCAATGTAATCCTGCTTATTTAAAAAAATTATCCGAAGGAAGCTGAAAGGATTAACAGGATAGTCAAGCAATGCAATCTTATACCCTTCATGATCAATTCTTTCAGATCGTCTATACATCCGGTGTACCAGTAAAATATTCCTGAAGAACCTGACAAACATCAGCATCAACCCTGACAGGTAAATTATTAAAAGGATTTTTTTACTGTCAATAGAAGTGGATTTATTTGATACAGATTGACTTATAAAATAAGTATCTGTAATGCCTGATAACGCTTTTTCCTGATGGTCAGTTCCTACTCCATGCTCTATAGGATTTGGCTGAAGCTTATGGTTCAAAACTGTTACTATTTCGTTAGCTACTTTTTTAGAGCCAAGATCTATTGGGATCGAAATAAAAGGGACAGTTAAAGAAAAAAGAACTGAGAAGATCAGGTAATATCTGTTGAAGATGAACAGCTTTTCTTTCCTGAGAATCAGCCAGTATAGTCCGAACAAGATGACCATACAGATACCTGATTTGATGATGAAAGCAGTCATTTTTTTGCTTTTTTATGAGCAATTTTTTTGTCAACTATCTCTCTCAATTCTTCAAGCTCTTCCTTTGTCATATCTGTTTCATTGGCAAAAAATGATGCAAACTGCGCAGTAGAATTGTTGAAGAAATCTTTAATTATGCTGCTGATCTGATCAGAAAAATATTCACTCTTGCTAACAAGAGGATAATATTCACGTGAATTTCCATACTGCCTGAAACCTACAAAGCCCTTATCAATCATTCTTTTTAATAAGGTGAAGACAGTCGTCTGGGCAGGTTTTGGATCGGGAAATTCATTCATTAAGATCGCGTATGAAGGCTCTTTCCAGTTCCCATAGCAACTTCATAACTTGTTCTTCGGCATTGGTAAGGTACATTCTATCTACTTTTATTGACAACTATCTACAAATGTAGTTTACAGTTTGTAAATTTCCAAATTTTTCAAGACATTTTTTTAATTTAGCAAAAGTACAGAGGAGAACGAAGATCAGATCGAGATACATTTTGTTTGGAAGATATGAGTGGATCAGGTTTCCTTTATATTATATGTGGATGTCATGACCGGCGAAATAATCAGACAGGAGCCAACGGTAATATCTTATATCCCATTGGTCCATTGAGCATGATCTCCCCTCGGACACTATTTTACCCTTATTAGCAGGGATCTTAATAATGTGCCTTCTCATGTAACAATGAAAAGCATTCAGAAGATCAGGAGTCCGTTTGATGACTTATAAGTCTATCGAATAAAAGTTAGGCAGTTACCGATAATAAAAAGTACAAAAGATGAGTTTAAATTTAAGAATATGGTGATTATCTGTTTGCCGCAATGATAAAAAGAATAAAGTCCTCTCATATGGACAATGTTTGCAACATGACAAAAATAAATCCACCTTTTAACAGCATATATCCAGTTGAGGTGCATTTTGAAGAATGATTTTAATTTAATACCAAATGAAAAAACTACTCTCGACAATTATCCTGGTAATATTATTCCCCCTACTTAGTTATTCCCAAAATAGTTACAGTAATGGTTATATCATCTTAAATTACGGAGATACGATTTTTGGCATGATCAAGAATGGCAGCAATATTGAGAATACTCGTAACTGTGAATTTAAAAAAGATAAAACTTCTCAATCAATTAGTTATTCAGCAAATGATATTCTACAATATCGATTAGAAAATAACAGATATTTCGTTTCAAAAAAGTTGAACGAGAATGATGAATCAAAGAGATTCCTTGAATTCTTATTTGATGGTATAATAAATCTATATGATTATTTTGATGAATCCGGAGTACATTTTCTGATTGAAAAAAATGAAAATCAGTTGACAGAATTAAAAAATGAGACTCAAAAAATAAGAGTTAATGGCGTAATTCACGAAAGAGAATCAAAAGAATATATTGGAGTATTAAAGACTTTACTTAAGGAGAGTCCAACTGTATCCCAAAGAGCTGAATCTTCTTTACTTAATCTAAATTCTCTTATTGATCTATCAGAAGAATATCATAAAGAGACTTGTCCAAATGAGGAATGTATAATATACGCTAAAAAGAGGAATAAGATCAAACTTTCACCCGGGTTAATTGTCGGGATTTCCATTCCACAAGTGCTATTAAGGGTGCCTACGTCGGATATAGCGGAACGATTACTTTTGCCATCAGTAGGGATGGGAAGCCGGATAGGTGCTGTAATCTATATTGAAGATTTATTCTTTAGCAGGAGATTAGGTGTTCAAACCGGATTAAGTCTTTCAAATACAAAATATTCAACGGACAGTTCAAACTTACATGTTACAACTTTGAATTTTCCGTTACAAATTAACTATGGGATTCCTATGAAAAGATTCAAAACATCGGTTCTTGCTGGTATTAATTACAATAGGCTCCTTAAATTTGATTATTCATCAGCTTCTTATGGGAATTTTAATCTCGGTTCAAGTAGTTATCAGGTAGGGATTATAGTAGGTACAGAAGTTAGTTTCAATACAAAATCCAATGATGTAATTTTTTTACAGATCAAATATGAAAAAAACGTAGGAGAACATATAGGCAAGTGGTCCGGAAAAAATTATGGTCAATGGGGTGGACTTGGATATGATCATGCACAAAATGTTTTTGACACAAAAGAAAATTGTTTAGTTTTTCTTTTAGGATTCCGATTATGACTTAACTCAAAGTTGACCTGATACATAAAGCCTAATAATGTCGCCAACAGTTAGTGATGAAGTCCTTGTCAAGGAGAATCTTATAAGATAATCTTGACTGTACAACCGAGATGTCCCCGATAGCTTCGAAAACTGCTTTGATATAAACCATGTGGGGAAGAGACGCAATGGAGTAGCATTGGATAGGGGGAAATGCAAGTTTATCGGACTCATTTTACCTTCTGCAGAGGGAACAAGAAACACCTTGAAATGACAGTTTAGCTTTTATTGTTATTAATTATCGTTACCTTTAAAAGTAAACTGTAATATGACTGTGTATAAAACACTATTTAGTTATGCGTAATAACATTACGAAGAATCAAATTGTTTTTTGTATTCTCATTGCATGCAGTATACAAATTGCATCTGGACAAATCACAAGCCATGTTAAAAAAAGCTCTTTCCTTTTGGGTGGTTCCATTATAACCAATTATGAAAATGAGACTAGTCAAATTCCCTGATGCTGCTTTTTACCATAAAGTCTTTACTGTTGGGACTGACGCATATTGTGGCTATTTCATATCCAATCATATAACCATGGGGCTCCTGACTGACTTTTCATTCAAGAGTATAAAATATTCTAACACCTTGAATGATAACAAATCAACTGAAATTTCAAATAATTATTCATTTGGTCCATTTCTAAGATTTTATACAAAGCCAGGCGTTTTCTTCGAAGAAGCATTTGCCATAGGATTTAGACATTTAGGTTTTAATGACAAACACGGAAAAAACCCAGGAGTTTTTCTTTCAGTTCCGGAATCGGTTATAGTCTTTTTATAACTAATTCAATAGCATTAGAACCACTCATAAAATATAAGTACGAAAAGACTTCTTATGACAGGGAAGATGTTGAGGATGCCACAAATAGTGGAATATATTTTTCAATAGGACTACAGTTTTATTTGTCCCCGAATAAATAATAATGTTGACAAAAAAAGGTAAAACGCATAACTCGGTCAATAAAGGTAAGTTGCTTGTTACACTTTTTGATTTCGCTCCTGCACCCAAAGTAGCTTTAAAGCGGGTGATAAACCCAGACCGCACCACCGTAACGTATTAATTTTAGAATTACGAAAAATGAATGGAAAAGTACTTGTAACATACTCCACGGGAACAGGATCAACAAAAGGTGTTGCCGAATGCATCAGGGAATAATTATCTGATCTTGGGGAAAATGACGACATCGCTACAATGCAGGAAATAACTAACCTTACACAGTACAGTACTGTGATTGCCGGAAGTGCAATTCAAGCCGGAAAGTGGTTACCTGAAGCTATGAGCTTTATTAAAACGCATCAGGACGAGTTGAAATATCGGCATTTTGCAGTATTCCTCGTCTGCATGACTCTTGCAATGCCGAAGGGGAACAGTTATAGAGGAACGGTATCCAGCTGGTTGCAACCGGTCAGAGACATTGCTACACCTGTAAGTGAAGGTCTGTTTGCCGGGACACTGGATATAAATAGAATACCTCGTTAAGGGATAGACTTAAATTCCGGCTAAGTGTTTTATTTGGAGTCTGGAAGGAAGGGGATCACAGGGACTGGAATTCAATTAAAAACTGGGCTGAAGACTTAAAGGTTTTACTTGATTCAACGAAATAGTTAATGACTATGCCAGGAGACATTCAATTAAACTCGATAATTACCTGCCCCATGTGCGGATTCAGCAAGGAGGAATTAATGCCTGTGGATTCCTGCCAGATCTTCTATGAATGCAGTAACTGTGGGCACGTTTTGAAACCAAAACATGGTGACTGCTGTGTTTTCTGTTCGTATGGAAGTGTAAAGTGTCCTCCTGTCCAGGAGAATGGAAAATGTACTTGTTGATAAGGAAAGTCTGTTTAAATGATCTTACAATGAAAAGAATTAACTGGACCCGGGTCATGTACTTTGCTGGTGTTGCAGCCTTGATAATCGGTATTCTCGACTTTTTGGAAGGATCTGTTGTAATCGCAGCAGGTAGTTTAATGATAACAATAGCTACTTACCTGACACACGATCGACATCGAAAATTATTCCTGCTTTCAACCATATTGATCGCGATCGGTGTTTCTTTACTGTTTTATCTATCCTCCCTTGGTGGTTTTGGCGGTGATTCAGCTTTATCCTGGTGGTACGGTTTACTCATATTGCCTTATCCGATTGGGTGGATTATGGCAATAGTATTGATAATAATCAGATTGTCGAAGAGGGACCGCACAAAGCCAGTCCACGAACAAGGTTAATATTCGTTTTTGCTGCGAAAGCTAATTGCTCCATGTAGGACCGCTATAATATCCACTTTCCCGATCAATTCCGCGAAGAATTGCTTTGGATTATAAACATGCTGGTACAGTTTTTGTTGCGAACATGATTAAGTGACCTAACTACCCTCACAATGAAAAACATAAACACATCAGGAGTGCTGGTGGTCCTTCTCGGGATATCATGCATGCTGTCCTCCTGTGAAAAACCAGTGGAACTGAAGGATCATGAGGTCTTCTTCAAAATCGGAAATGAGTACGCGTACAGGTTTGATGATATCACTCTCTATGACTCATCGACTCACATAATCTATTTTAAAGAGGCCCAGAGCGTGTTCAGTGTATTCCTTCAGGACCGGTTTGACTTCTTTGATAATGGGGATACCATATATTCGGGAATATTTAGTCCCGGCTATTCAAGTTCTATACCAGCAGGACCATTTATCCCTTCTCCAAGTATGTACGGTGATTATGCCCTGAGGATTGAGCTATGGTTTGAAAACATTCCTGATGTGAGAAACAGCCCGAGATTAATTGAGATCCTAAAAGAACACAACCTTTTACACTCAGGTCTGTCAGGGACAGTTGATTTTCTAAGAATAACCGATAACCAGTTATCTTTCGGATTTACGATAGCAAACAACGATCTCACTGACCTTCTGATCATAGATATTAATAAAACAGGGCCTGAACTTTATCATTATTTTACCAATGGGCTGTATCTCAGGGATCAGGATCATCATGAAGTCTTTTCAAGTACAATTGAACACCTGGCACCGGTACCATGGAATAGTTGGAAGCCTGAATGGCTGTCACTTTTAAAATCAGGTGAATCGGTATCATTTACGATTAATTATCCAATTGAAACGCCTGTAAATCCCGGAGAATATAGTGTATTGTTTGAATTCCCCGGATTAGCGTATCAGGTAACAAAAGACCAGTTGTTTCAGGGTAATAACAGGATATGGTTAGGAGATATCACTTTGAGGGACAGAATAACAATACCGTGAAGAATAACCTCCTTATTTACCTGATTTTTATAATGGTTCTTTTCAGTTGTGAGAAGAGTACCTACCTGGTTAACTCTGATCCCAATTACCCGACAATTATAAAGATAGTTAATGCTGAACGGCTTAGCAGTCTTAGATCAGATTTCGCACTACAGAATATCTATGTGGAATCCTCCCTCAACGCATTTGGTTTTTGTGATTATTCTGAAGATCCGGTTATCGCACCAGATCCTCCTATTGACCCTACTGTTGCACAATCCGATCTGATAAGTATTGCGAAAGGATTTCTTGTAAAGAATTCATCTTATACCGGAGTAAAGGAGACTGATAATCCTGAAATCATCAAGGTGATCGAAAGAAATAATTTTCGTGATGGGAATAAGCACTGGTACGTGCAAATTAAAGCCCAAAAGATTGATTCTATTGATGTTCTGTCAACGTTATTATATGTCACGATCAGAGGTAGAGAGGTAATATCCTGCCTTGGCAACTGGTTTCCCCGGATATATGTTCCAAAGGAATTCAATGTTAATGAGGACCTCGCAAAAAGTTTCCTAAATAATAGGACTGTTACACATATTGGCATGGCAGGAAATCCCATTGACCTCAAAATTACTTCCGAATCTCTTCAAAAAAGTACTATCCGCCTTGTTGCAGTTCCAATTGAGAACGAAAATCAGATCGAGATCCATGTGGCTTGGAAGATATGGTTGGATCAGGATTCCTTTATATTATATGTGGATGTCATGACCGGCGAAGTAATCAGACAGGAACCAACCTTAATATCGTTGCGTCCGATATAATCATCCTTTTACCACAACATATCCGGACCTTTATATCATTTCATGTTAATCAAAATTTTACCTGCTCACTGTCGGACTTATTTTACCGCCTGCAGAGGGAACAAGTAGCACCTTGAAATGACTGCTTAGCTTTTGTTGTTATTGTTACCTTTTAGCAACGAAAATAACATAATAGGTTACCGGTTGTAAAGTCTAATAGAAATCGCTATATTAAACACAATTAAAATTGAATTAATCAAGAGAAACCAACTTTTAAAAGGACTAATAATTCTTTATAGTTTATTTCTCATGTCGGGTTGTGAGAAAACTAAATTGCCAACTGTCATTACAAAACCAATGGGTCAGGTTTTCATTACATCTGCAATTGGAGGTGAAGGAGACGTAATCGATGATGGAGGTGCAACAGTTATCGAAAAAGGAGTATGCTGGAGTGATTCAGAATCCCCGACAATCGAGGATAATAGACGGTCAATAGGAAATGGTTTGGGATCTTTTGCTTTCTATATCGAACATTTATCTGCCCAGACAATGTACTATGTAAGAGCGTATGCTAAAAACCATGCCGGGGTTGGATATGGAAACCAAATAACATTTGTGACCCATCCCCCATTAACTCCAAGCCTAATATCTTCTTCCGCTTCATTTATAACACAGACAACTGCAATCTCAGGTGGTAATATATTAGACGATAATGGTGCGGAAGTAACAGTAAGAGGTGTTTGCTGGAGTACTTCACTCTATCCAACAATAAATGACAACAAAACATCTGATGGATCTGGAACAGGACTTTTTGTAAGTCAAATATCAGGTCTGATATCAAAAACTACATATTACTTGAGAGCATATGCATTGAATAGTGAAGGTGTTGGATATGGCAACGGTATTACTTTTACAACTCCGTGAATTAGGCATTTCCAAAACTTACAATCTTAAGGAAACCCTATATTGAATTGCATTCTATAAAACTTGTTATACCATGACTTGTTTCTGGCTTGCGAAGTAAGGACATATCTAATAGAAAATATTAGATTAAATAATATTTAATATTAGATAATAATTTGAATATCAGTTAAATAAAATCATCATTTTTCTTTGCTTTTTACTTTTCGATAACCTATCTTTGTAATAGGTTCATGCAATACCATCCTGAACTCAGAAGCATTGTACGATAACGTCCCAGAGGTAACCAGAGTACGGGACCAGAAGTCGGGTTGTAGGTAACCAGCGTAGACTGGACAACCGAGATGTCCCCGATAGCTTCGAAAACTGCTATTGGTATAAACCATGTGGGGAAGAGACGCAATGGAGTAGCATTGGAAAGAGGAAATGCACAAGTTGCTCTTCTGTAGGTGTAAAGACAAAGTCTGACGTACGGCACAGGTGAAGTTCAAAGTTAATATCGGATTCTGGTGACAGATTCTCAAAATCTCAAAAGGTTACATAGTATTTAAGTAACCATAATTTTAAAAATATAAACTATTTCACGATGAAAAAATTATTGTTCGTTCTTGTCGTTGTCCTTGAAATTATTATTCCAGTGGTTTGTCAATCACAGGTTTTGTTAAATGATTCTACATCCAAACAATTAAGAATAGCAGTTGAGGGATTTAAAAATAGATATCACACTCCCAGTATTGTTGTTGTAATTGTACATGATAAAGAAATTATTTTTAGCGAATCGCAGGGATTTATTGACTTAGAATCCAAAATTCCTGTTTCCGTTGATTCAAAATATCCTATTCTGTCCGTCACAAAGCCGTTTACAGCAACTATGCTCATGCAACTCATGCAAAGAAATATTGTAAACCTGGATGATGACGTAAAAAAATATATACCGGAATTTAACGGAAGCTCAGATTCTCCCGATAAAAGTGGAACGACACTCCTGCAATTGGCTACTCATACCTCAGGATTTCCACGTAATTCACAGGCTGATATCAATTTTACAAAACAGGTTGACATGTGGATACTGGCTGGCACAAAAGATTCAACCATAGAGGCAGCAACAAAAGAAGAACTTCTTAGCTCTTTGAAATTTATTAAAAACGAATATCCGAAGTATCAATTTATGCGCTACGGTGACAGGCATTATTCAAACCTTGGTTATTCAATGCTGGGAATAGCATTAGAGAGAGCCGCTAAAACTGATTATGCCACTTATGTAATTAAAAATATTTGTAAGCCATTAAAAATGAACAATACTGGTTTTTTGACCGAAAATATCGACAAAAACATACTTGCCAAAGGGTATTTTTATGATGATAGTTTCAATACTTTAATTGAAACACCAGTTTTTAAACCAAATTCCGCTTTATATGCAGGCGGAATGTACTCAACAGCAACTGACCTGTCTAAATTTATAAGTTTCCAATTTGAAAATAATTCAATTGATGCCAACAAAATTCTTTCTGATGATTACAAGGCAATGATGCAGGCTTTTAATATTGGATGGAAACCATCATATCCATTTGTTACACATGAAGGAGCCATGCTCGGTTATCGTTGTGAAATTGCTTTTAATCCCGAAATAAAAATTGGCTGGGTAATTCTGACAAATACAACAGATTTCGACTTTTCCAGGCTTAATGATTATATCAGTCGTCTGATTTTACCGATTTACAATAAAAAAACTATTTCAGACCTAAATAAATTTACTGGTACATATCAGTTATCAGGTGGATACGGTAGCCTCGAAATTTATTTAAGAAACGATAGTTTGTATTCTACATATTTACAAGATGTACTTTTCGAATCTCCTTTAATTCCCTTAGGTAATAATAGATTTAAAGGAAAAGAAAAAGGAAGTTATAGCATAGGGTATGATTTCATACTGAGTGAGGATTCAGAAATTAAAGCGCTGAATATGGGACAATTAATGTGGATAAAGCAATAAAGCATGAACGCATAACACGGACAACAAAGGTCATTTGTTTGTCACTATTTTTGCTTTTGATTCTGCACCTAAGACAGCTTAATAATAAGGTGAAAAACCTGGACAGCCATTGTAACGCCATCAAATTTAGAATTACGAATTATGAATGGAAAAGTACTTGTAACATACTCCACGAGAACAGGATCAACAAAAGGTGTTGCCGAATGCATCAGGGAAAAATTAATCTGATCTTGGAGAAAATGCCGACATCGCTCCTATGCAGGAAGTAACCGACCTTTCACAGTACAGTGCTGTGATTGCCGGAAGTGCGATTCAAGCCGGAAAGTGGTTACCTGAAGCTATGAGCTTTATTAAAACACATCAGCACGAGCTGAAAAATAAGCATTTTGCAGCCTTCCTGGTCTGCATGACTCTTGCAATGCCAAAGGGGAACAGTTATAGAGGAACGGTATCCAGCTGGTTACAGCCGGTCCGGGACATTGTTAAACCTGTAAGTGAAGGTCTGTTTGCCGGGACACTCGACGTAAAAAGAATTGCCATCCTTAAGTGACAAACTTAAATTCCGTATAAGCATTTTGACTCGGTGTCTGGAAGGAAGGTGATCACAGGGACTGGGATTCAATAGGAAAGTGGACTAAGGATCTAAAAATGCTTCTTGATGGGGTTGATAAAGATAATTTATAATCAACCTTAACACGAGTATGGTACAATTTTTGTGCATCGAATTGTAACCTAACTATCCTTTCAATGAAACACATATCCAAAGTTGAACTATTCGTTACAGCTTTCATTTTACTTGTTCTGGTTCCTTCCTGTGAAAAAAATGGTACAAATGATACAGCCCATCGATCCGGGAGATCCTGTAACTATTGCTACGGAAATTCATCAAAAAGAAGTAATAGACTCTGCAAACGCGTTTGCATTTGATCTGTTCAAACCCATCCTTGCTGATGCAAAAGGTGATGAGAACATAATGATCTCTCCGTTCAGCATTACCAGCGCTCTTTCAATGACCCTGAATGGTGCATCAGGAGAAACCTTTGAAGCCATGAAGAAGACTTTAAAACTGGATGGCAGTACCCTTGAGCAGATAAATGACACATACCTCAAACTGATGACGGAGATGGTGCCGGTGGACGAACGCGTGGTACTCGAGATTGCCAATTCGGTGTGGGTTGAAAAACGACTTTCAGTTAAACAGAAGTTTATGGACGATGTTCAGAACTGGTACAAAGCTGAAGCAAGGGGAATAGATGTCACAGATCCTGATGCAGTTGATATTGTAAATGGATGGATTGAAGAGAAAACCCACGATAAGATCACTGATATGCTCGCTTACCTTGATCCTGAACTTGCAATGCTTCTGATCAATGCTGTCTATTTTAACGGCAAGTGGAGGTATCAGTTTGACAAGGCTGACACAAAGGAAGAGCCGTTCAATGTTACACCAACGTCACCCAAAACAGTTCCAATGATGCATCAGGAGGAGAACCTGAAAGCTGTAAAGGACAATAATCTGACAATTGTAGATGTTCCCTACGGTCAGGGCAATTATTCAATGTTAATCGTTTTACCCGATGCCGGGATTTCAACTTCTGCTGTTGTTGAGGCTCTCACACCTTCGAAATGGAATGAGTGGATGGACCTATTGGAAAATAACACTCATATTGTTGAACTGAGTATGCCGAAATTCAAATATAACTACAAGAGAGTCTTAAATGATGATCTGAAAGGGCTGGGAATGGGTATTGCCTTCTCTGATTGGGCTGATTTTGACAATATCAGTGATCAACAGCTTCAGATAAGCAGAGTAATACATCAGTCATTCATCGAAACAAATGAGGAAGGCACAGAAGCTGCAGCAGCGACAATTGTTGAAATGATCCGTACTACAAGTGGGACAGGACCATCAGTCTGGAAGATTGATCTTGATCGCCCCTTCATGTATTTCATACACGAAACCTCCACAGGTACTATTCTATTTATGGGAAAGGTCGGTGATCCTACAGTTGAATAAACCTTTAATCAATTTCCATGAGAAACACACCGAAAAAATTAATTTTCGTATCTCTGTGCATCGCTCTTACAGCTTTTGTATGCGAAAAACAAACCATCCGATCGCTAACTTTTATACTGAATTCCCATTTGATATAATCTTTCATGAAAATGGGGATTTAACACTATCTCAGTCGGGTATTGTCGATGGATTCAATTATCATTTTGTCAGGGAATGAATATTATTTTGATCGTTAAGTTAAACCCAAACCACCTGTAAAATGAAAAAAACTATACTAATCTGTTCAATTCTTTTGACGACTGCTTTTCTTTATGGACAAGAAATTAAAATTTCAGTTGCTCCCACAATTAATAATGCTTTGTATTTTAAATTCGTAGCTGGTGGACCGGGTCGCAATTTTAAACCAGGGTTCAGTACATCGCTGGATTACTCATTTATCAGAGACAAGAAAATAAATCTTGGATTTGGATTAGCCTACCACTTCTCCCAGGTTGAATATACTCCAAATATGAATACGGGTGATTTAATCCGACAAACTGATAAGTTGAAATTGATCTCGGTCAGCTTTGCAACCATCTATAATCTAAACAGGTTATATCTTAGTCTCAATCCAATGCTTGATTTTCAACTAAATAAAAATGCTGATCAGATCACTGATAAGCAGATGGGACTTGGAATCTCTTTTTCGATTGGGAAACATTTTGAAATCAGCGATAACCTCAAATTGAACCTGGAGCCAAAGCTTTGGATTCATAATATTATTCCATTCAATTCCGAATTTGGTTCTTTAAAACTGACTACTGCAGGACTTAATGTTGGCTTGGTATTTTAAAGAAATTAGTTTAGCAGACCTTACTTCTTCAAGCCAGGTTTAATGTTAGCAAACATAAGAATATACTCCGTACATGAAAATAATTCGCATTCTCCTACCCTTCTTTACTTTCTCATGCTCCTGTGCTTCTCTGATAAATCCGCCTTTTCAAAAAGTCAATGTTGATCACGATCCCGGAATATCTGTCAGAGTTGATACTTCAAAATTCTTATATCGGAAGTCTGATATTTATAATGTTTATATACCAAAAGATTACAACAAACAAAACATGTATGTACTCAGATCCAATTATGAAATCCCTTTAATTGTAAATGACGCTATGCAAATCTGGAACCATCTTACCCTTTAAATTGTTTAAAATCTGACACAAGAAATTATATGAAAAAAAGTAAAATTGTGTAAAATGGATTTAGAATCATTACTATTAAAATTAAAGGATGCGTTGAACAAGCATGATATAAATTCATTTATTGAGTGCTTTGACGAGAACTATTTTAGTGAACAGCCTGTTCACCCTGACCGCACTTTCCTGGGACAGGAGCAAGTGAAGAAGAATTGGTCTTCGAATTTTGATGAAATGCCTGACTTTTCTGCCCAGCTATTGAGACATTTTATAAGCAATAACTCCATCTGGGCTGAATGGGAATGGCAGGGAACAAGACAGGATAAAAGCAGGTTGCTTATGCGGGGTGTGACTATAATGGGCGTTGAAAACGGAAAAATTAAATGGGGAAGATTGTATGTAGAACCGGTTGAAGTGAATGGGAAAGACATTGATGCTACGGTTAGAGAAGTAATGCAAGGAAAAAAGTGATACTAAATCCAGAATCTTTAACCCTGAGTGTGCGATTCAAGCTACTTGAGCTGAAAATTGATCGGTACAATAAACCAGACTGGTACAGGTTTTCCTCCCTGTTTGCCAGGGATAAATTGAGGTAATGATTTCACAACTCTTATTGCTTCTGCATCAAGTTCAGGATCAACACTTTTGTAGACGCTCACCTTATCAACGCCACCTTTTGGGGTTACGCAGAATCGTACAATAACTTTCCCCTGGATGTTGTTTTCTTTAGCAACCTCCGGGTATTGGGTATGTTCAGCAATATAATTTAACAGTGCACTTTCTCCACCCGGGAACATTGGCATCTCTTCCACACGTACAAACGGTTCTACTTCCGGCGCTTCTTCCTGAACCTCCTCCTTAATTTCCTGAACGACTTCAACTACTTCTTCATCCTTTACTTCAACCTGTGCCTGGTCCGCTGTCATAAGCTGAACAACTTCTTCAGGTTTAACTGAGTCAACAACTACAGGAGGTACATATCTTGCCTGCTGTACCACATCCTGCGGGGGTGGTGGAGGTGGAGGCGGCGCAATCTGTTCAGCCGGCTGATCCAGGTTTTCCATTTTGATCTCAACCTGCCTTTCAGCACGCCTGGCTCTGTCCTCCAGCGATTTTGCATTCAGGAATGGTATAGTAACGGTTGTGACTAAAATGGTGGTTCCGATAAGAAGAGAAATGATAACGTTCCGGTAATATTTCTTTCGCAGGATATATCCTCCGTAATCCTTGTTTCTTTTCTCAAATACGATATCATCGAAATCAGGTATCTTTTTAACCGTATCTGCCATGATGATTTTCAATTTAAAAAATTAGAAATTATGACCGCCCATAATAGTGTAAATCAAAGCCAAGTTGCATGAATAACAATAAGTTAACAATAAATAGCCATTCCTACTGAAATCAATATGTAAAACTTAAGTCATTGTCTGTCCATTTTTATATATAACAAATATATGACTTATTTTATAGTTAATCAACTATATTTATAAATATTTTTTGTAATTCAATATCAGGATACATCAGTTAATGTTTACCTGTGTTAAAAGTGCCAAATAAAGACGATTTCATTAGGTAATGTTTGAAGGATGGCATATTTTTGGATAAGAAACTTAGAACCAAATAAATAAATAGTTATCAATTACTATGAAAAAATTACTGGCTCTTTTATTTCTTAGCTGCTTAGATAGTACTATTGGTAATTGCCAATTATTAAGTAAACCTTCTTTGACAGTTGAAGACTTTGAAATAGCATTAACAAATACCGACCACTTAAGAAAAATCTTAAAAAAGCATAATTTTGAATATTCTAATGTCGGTGAAACTAAGTTAATTGCACCCGGGACAATGCCAAATCCTTTAATTCCTGATCTCAGGGCTTTCAGGTCGGAACATTGGGAACCAAAAAATCAGGGGGATCAAGCTATTGTGGAGGTAAGCATGTATGAATGGGAGCCAGATTATGCACCACAACCAGAGGTCATTAAAACAATCAGAGTCATGATAAGACGAAATTCAACTTATGCTGATAAAACAAACGAATTCCTTGAAGAAATTAAAAATAAATATCCGAACAGAAGCAAAAGATATTTTCGCAATAGTGAACTATATAAATCATATGGAGAATCATTTAATGTTTTTACCAATGATTCCAAAATTGAAGTACGAACAGAAACAGTAAAACCAATTTATAGCCGATTTTACATTGTAAACTTTGATTTAATCAAGTAAACTAATAAAATGCCTGCCCGCTAATACTTATGGCTTAATACGGTGGAAAGTGAAAATACGGGTATGGTACAATTTTTGTTCATAGAATCGTAACCTAAATACCCTGTCTATGAAAAATATATCCAAAGTTGAACTATTTGTTGCAGCTCTCATTTCACTTGTTCTGGTTCCTTCCTGTGAAAAAAATGGTACAAATGATAAGTCCATCGATCCGGGAGATCCTGTAAATATTCCTACTGAAATTCATCAAAAAGAAGTAATTGACTCTGCAAACAGGTTTGCATTTGATCTTTTCCAACCCATCCTTGCTGATGCAAAAGGTGATGAGAACATAATGATCTCTCCTTTCAGCATTACCAGCGCCCTTTCAATGACCCTTAATGGTGCATCCGGAGAGACCTTTGAAGCCATGAAGAAGACTCTCAGGCTGGATGGTAAGACCCTTGAACAGATAAATGACACGTACCTCAAGCTGATGACAGAGATGGTTCCGGTGGATGAACGTGTAGTACTTGAGATTGCCAATTCGGTATGGGTTGAAAAACGACTTACTGTTAAACAGAAGTTTATGACCGATGTACAGAACTGGTACAAAGCTGAAGCACGGGGAATAGATGTCACAGATCCTGATGCAGTTGATATTGTTAACGGCTGGATTGCAGAGAAAACCCATGATAAGATAACTGATATGCTGGATTATCTTGATCCTGATCTTGCCATGCTTCTGATCAATGCTGTCTATTTCAACGGGAAGTGGAGGTATCAGTTTGACAAAGCTGACACAAAGGAAGAACCGTTCTATGTTACACCATCGGCACCCAAAGACAGTTCCCATGATGCATCAGGAAGAGAACCTGAAAGCTGCAAAAGACAATAATCTTACAATTGTCGACATTCCCTATGGTCAGGGCAATTATTCAATGTTAGTCGTTTTACCTGATGCCGGTATTTCCACCTCTGATGCTGCTGATGCTCTTACACCATCGCAGTGGAATGAGTGGATGGTCGCTGCTGGAAAATAACACTCACAAAGTTGAACTCAGCATGCCAAGGTTCAAATATGAATATAAGAGACTTCTAAATGATGATCTGATAAACCTTGGAATGGGTATTGCCTTCTCGGATTGGGCTGACTTTACCAATATCAGTGATCAGGCAGCTTAAGATCAACAGGGTAATACATCAGTCATTCATTGAAACAAACGAGGAAGGTACAGAAGCTGCTGCAGCGACAATTGTTGAGATGATCATTGTTACTTATGCCAGCACCGAACCATCTGTCTGGAAAATTGATATTGATCGTCCCTTTCTTTATTTCATCCACGAAACCTCTACAGGAACTATATTATTTATGGGAAAAGTCGGTGATCCTACAGTTGAATAAGGAAATTAAGGTTAACGACTAATAACAATGAAGAAGATAGTTCTTATAGTAATTACGATTCTGGTTACCCTGACAGGTTGTGAAAAATCCGACAGCAAAACTGCTTCGGATGTTTTCTTCAAAATCGGCAGAGGGGATGAATTCAGATTTGACGATATCAAACTGTACGACTCGTCAACCCATATCTTTTATTTAAAGGAGGAGCAGCTTGTCCTCAATGATCTTCTTAGCGATTCATTCGCATTTCTGGATAAAGGAGATACCATCTATGCAGGCACATTTGTCCCCGGATACTCAAGCTTTATTCCCGCCGGACCCATGATCCATTCCCCGGGCATGTATGGAAATCATGCTCTGAGAATTGATGTATGGATTGATAAAAAACCGGATTTAAGAAATTGTCCGAGAATTATAGAATTGTTGAAAGAACATAATCTTTTGCATTCCGGGCTGTCCGGTACTGTCGACTTCGTGGAGATAACCGGAACTCAGCTGGCTTTTGGATTTACAATAACAAACCACGATCTCACCGATCTTCTGATCATAGATATTAATAAAACAGGTCCTGAACTTTATCATTATTTTACCAATGGGCTGTATCTCAGGGATCAGGATCATAATGAAGTCTTTTCAAGTACTATAGAACACCGGGCACCGGTACCATGGAACAGTTGGAAACCTGAATGGCTGTCAACATTAAAATCAGGTGAGTCGATGTCGTTTGCAATCAACTATCCGGTTGAAACTCCAATAAATCCCGGAGAGTACAACCTGTCATTTGAATTTCCCGGTTTAGCGTACCAGGTAACAAAAGACCAGTTGTTTCAGGATAAGAACAGGATATGGTTAGGAGATATCTCACTGAGAGGTAAGATTACAATACAATGATGAAAAAAATGACTTGCGAATGATATCGGTTTTGGAGTTGGATTTATGATAGTATTAAAGTGGCTCTGCGGTTATAGGATTTCGGATAAAATAAACATAAGAACTTACACAGAGGTCCACGGAAAAGTCGCCCCTAAATCCCCTGAAGGGGACTTAAGAAATTTAAGTTATTCTGGTCTTCTAATCTGCGAAGATCTGCGCGATCTGCGGGAAAACAAAAAATTTCCCGCTGATTTCCCGGACCTGCCTGAACTGACAGTCTATCTTTTGTTGTTATTTTTTTTCTTATATTTAAGGGTAAAATGTAATAAAACGCTATTTAGTTGACGGTAATACGAACCTATGTTACGCAACCAAATAGGAATGAAATTCATCATATAAATGCTGAAAATGAAAAATATAACACTAATATTAGTGATAATGATTTCTCTCACTTCTTGTGAGAAAACAAGTTTCTTTGATAATTCTCCAGGTAATCCAAATACCAGTTTTAACTTAAAAATAATGGATGGCTATTTTGTTACATCTATTGCATTTGACAGCAAAGGAAATGCCTGGATTGGGACCTTTAAACAAGGATTAATAAAATATAATCCGCAAGAAACTATTATTTACAATTCCTCCAATTCAATTCTGCCTGCCAGCTTAGTCATTTGGGATATTGCTGTTGACAGCAAGGATAATGTTTGGGTCGGCTGTGACGGAATCATTAAATATGATGGCAATAAGTTTACCCGTTACAATACGTCTAATAGCCCCATTCCCGAGGATTTTGTTTACTCAATAGCTATTGATTCAAAAGATAATGTATGGTTTACTTCCTGTAGATTTAAGGAAGGAGGTTTTGTCAAATTTGATGGAACTAACTGGAAAGTATTTACACCAGATAATTCAGATTTACCGGTCAACTCTGTTAAAAGCATTGCTATTGATAATTATGATAACGTCTGGCTTGCTTTATCAGAGGTTGTAAATAACACTTACCTGATAAAAATTTCAGGTACAAACTGGAAGACATATACAAGTGAAGATTTAGGATTTGTCCCTTATTATTTTACCAACATTGATATTAATTCTCAAAATAAGATATGTGGAGCCATTGATTATTCTTTATCAAGCATGTGGGTAAATCCCGGACCTCAGGTGTTCGTATTTGATGGACATAATACAGAACAATTAAGAATCAATGATATGGCAAGAATAAAATCATTGACGGTCGATAATGAGGATAACATATGGTGCTCAATGTCAGGAGGATATGCAGTATTTAATGGAATACGATGGATTGTTGATGATTCAACCTACAGAGAGTCAAGTGTATTTACAATCAAACAAGCAAATGACAAGAGGATTTGGCTTGGCACAGGAGATGGAATCTTCATCAATGATTAAAAAAAGTATTGCCGCAAAGCGGCCAAGCTCTGAAGGAGCTTAATATGAGGCCTGGAGAGAGACCGTATTGATATCCACCTGTCAGGGGATGAGTGAATTTGAGGTACCGGCTTTTGGTTAGATATTCCGATAAGCGTAGTGAGATTTGATGGAACCTCTCCGCGGTTCTGATTAATATTTAATGCTCTGACTATAATGATGGAATCCCTCCGGGATAGTTTTAAATCAGAATGTCATCCCCTGGGGAATTTCCCCCTCCTCAAGACAGTCCTTTGGTTGAGTTGTTACGATATATTTCGCATAAAATCTTGCGAACATATTCGGAATCAGAAAGGTGGGCATGACACCTAAAGGGCTTTCATCCCGAGCGCCAGCTAGGGATACCATCGGTTTATAAACCAATTACTTACATAATGTTGTCAGTATAGGGGCAACTTTAACTATTACCATATATTTCGGCATAAAATCTTGCGACAAGATATTCGGAATCAGGAAATGTGGGCCTTACACCTATAGTGCTTTCATCCCGAGCGCCAGCTGCATATTATTGTTTAGAAACTATTTCCTTACATAATGTTGTCAGTAAAGGGCAAACGCTCGTAATAAATTATTACCCAACGCTTCGCTCCGTTAAATCACTGCCAGCAGGCAGGGGATTCACAAGAACCACGGAGGGATTTTAAGTAAGGTCACCATTGTTACACGCCGTCTTAGTTATGATTCTGCTAAGCGCAAACATGCATGAAAATTAAGTTATTCTGGTTTTTTAATCTGCGAAGATCTGCGTGATCTGCGGGAAAACAAAAAATCATTTTTTGTTTTATTGGATATCACAATTTGTGATATCAATTACAGAGGTCACAAGTATCATCTTGAAATAACAATTTAGATATTGTTGTTATTAATTATTGTTACCTTTAATGGAAACCTGTTAAACACTTTAGTTAGCTGCAACCTGGGGCAGGAATTTTATATGAGATTCAACATAAAATTTCATAGAAATGAAAAAATTAATTTCCCTGGCTTTTCTTTTCTTAATTTCCTTTAAACTTTTTGCCGTAATTCCTGAGGATACTACTCAGGTCGCTGAAAAAGTCTACCTCCATGTTGATCGTAGTATGTACACTTCAGGAGAAGATATCTGGTTCAAAGCCTATGTTATTGATCCTTCAACAAACAAGCTTTCACGTAATACTAACAACCTCCATGTTGAACTCATCGCCCCTGAATCGGAAATTGTTCAAAGCAGAATAATCAGGGTTGTCAAAGGAACCGGTCATGGAGATTTTTCTCTCCCTGATTCAATTCCATCCGGACAATACAGAATACGTGCCTACACAAACCACATGCGTAACTATGGAGAAGAGAAATTCTTTGTTAAGGAGATAGCAATAGTCGACCCGAATGAAACTGACCAGCTTCAGTTGCCGGTCAGAAAAATCGATAACAAAATTGATATTACCTTTTTTCCGGAAGGCGGTTCCCTTATTGACAATGTAACCTCAACCATTGGTTTCAAGGCAGTTAATGCCCTTGGTAAAGGATGTGATGTGACTGTAAAGCTGTACTCTTCATCCGGAGAATTGATTACAATATTTAACAGTACACATCTGGGGATGGGATTCTTTAACCTTAAACCACTTACTGGTTATACCTATTATACTATTGTTCAGGGAAAGGATGGTACGGAAATAAAGGCGCCAATTCCTGTAAGTTTTCCGGCAGGTGTTACCATACGTACATTGATCACTCCTGATAAAAATCTTATCGTGACAATAAATACCAACGAAGCCACACTTCCGTCAATTAATCGGAAAGGATCTCAATGTTGAGGTTTCACTGAGAAACCTGGTACATAAAACTACAAAATTGAAAATTGATTCGCTGGTCAACAACTTTTTAATTCCGCTTGCTGATATTCCAGACGGTGTACTAAGGGTCACTCTTGGTGTGCCGGATGGATTGCCCCTTTGCGAAAGGCTGGTCTTCCTTCAGCGAAACCAGAATGAACGTCTGATTGTAACAACTGATAAAATAGAATATAAAACTCGTGAAAAGGTTACAGTGACAATAGCACTTTCAGGGGATTCAACATTAACAGATAAGGGAGATTTTTCAATGGCAGTTGTCGATAAAAAGTTATCAGACAGTTCGGCTCCATATTCAAGGTCAATTACATCGTGGTTCCTGCTTGAGTCGGATGTCAGGGGACCTGTTGAGGATCCCGGTAACTACTTTGATCCTGATAACGATAAAAGGCTTCAGGAACTTGATCTTTTGCTCCTGACTCAGGGATGGAGGGATTTCAAATGGAAGTATGATACACTGACTCCGTTTAAGCATGAAGTTGGGTTTACACTTGCAGGGCAGGTTAATAGGATATTAAACAACAATCCTGTTTCAGGGGCAAAGATCAACGCGGCTTTATTCCACATGAACACCGAAGAATTCATCGATACTAGAACCGATAAAGATGGAAAGTTCAGGTTTGAAGAACTTGAAGTTTACGGAAAAGTCAGGACATTTTTATCATCGACCGGGAAAATGGAAAACATGCAGGGTAAAATATCTGTTGAACCGATAATATATAATCCCCCGCCTGCTGAAAAGCTTCATAGGGACACTGCGTCGTTAGAGATAACTCAGAAAGAGCTTGCTTCATATAAGCAGGAGGCTTCATACAGGCTTAATGCTTTGAAAAAGTATAAGCTTAGTGATACGATAAGCATAGGGGAAGTAACGATAACAGCAACGAAGATCGAGACTCCCCAGGAGGTTAAAGTCAGGGAAAGCAGACGGATCTATACTGCACCGGACAAGGAACTCATAGTGCAGCCGGCCCAGGAGAACTTTTCAGGAGATGTTTTCAGTTATCTGTCAGGACGAATTCCGGGCGTCCAGGTTGTCAGGGGAATAGATAAATCAAATCTTTTTTATCCGGATGATGTACAAATATTTATACGCGGACAGTATTCAACGAAAAAGATTGAAGGTGGTTCTGATGTCAGGTTTGGTGCTTTAATCCTTCTGGATGGATACGAACTGGAAGATGCAGGAATTGGTTTTGTCCTCAACACTCCGATGAATGCCATTGACAGGATCGATGTTCTCAACTGCAACCCCGCTTTACGGAATGAGAGGAGCCAATGGAGTTATTAACATTATAACAAAAGTCGGGCTGAGGAGAGAACCTGTCACGCTGGCTCCGAATTCAGTTTATACTTCGTTTCAAGGTTTTGAAGTTCCAAGGATCTTCTATTCGCCGAAATATGACAATAAGACTGAACAGACCACAGCTCCCGATTATCGTTCAACTATCTTCTGGGAACCTGAAATCAATCAAAATAACAATAAAAAAGAGGTGGATTTCTTCAACTCTGACAGACCGTCAAACGTGAATATAACTGTTGAAGGTGTGACTGAGAAAGGCATTCCTTTATCATGCAAAACTAATTATGTGGTAAAGTAAATACAATAAGTCGAATCACGCTCGGCCCCCTTTTTTTAAATTCGTCTGGCCGGGGTGGTTGAATACCTCGTTCCTGTATTGTATATATATCAATGAGATCCCTGCTGGCGCTCGGGAGACAGCTCGTTTTGTGTGGCCTGAGTGAAGAAGCGTCTAGTCGCCGCTTCTTCCCCCCTAAACCATAAAAAACGTGGCATCCGGAGCGTTAAGCGAAGGATCTCTAATAAAATGTCAGAAAAATCTTTGTGAGCAAGGAGCTTAATCTAGGGAGGCACGTGGGGAGAGGACTTTAGCTGTGAATTCATTGATAAGTTGATTATGAGTTCCATATTGTCCAGTTAACTGTCCCGTCAGGGTGACAAATGTGAATAACCCCGGCGAATCCGGGGGCCGGTGTCTCCTCTTGTTTTGTAAGCTCTGAAGGAGCTTAATATGAGGCCTGGGGAGAGACCGGGTTGATATCCACGAGTTGTTACGATATATTTCGCATAAAATCTTGCGAACATATTCGGAGTCAAAAAGGCGGGCATAACACCTGAAGAGGCTGTCATCCCGAACGCCAGCGAGGGATCTCTACGACTTTAAATAAATAGAATGGTTTCAAGTATTTCTCAATAGGAGAATCTCTATCCCATCAAAAAATATAATAAATTTGGATTAAAATGTCTTGAGTGATTTATTATAACAAACTTTGAGTTTTTTACCTGATGACACTTTCTCTACGTACAAAATTAAATCATAAAGCTCTTTTAATCGCCCTGTTCTTACTGGCAACTCTTTCCTGCGATAAAGAGGCAAATGAAATTGAGGTGACTGCCATTCCTGTGCCCGGAGTTGATAATTACAAAGCTCCTTGTCGAACACTGATAACGGTAAATGCCTGTGGTGTAAATGACATTGGAAATAATTTACCATGGTTGAATGACATTATAACAAAGTCAATTGATGATAACACAGGCAATTATTGGGGAAGAATCTGGTGTAAAAAATATAATAACCAGTACTTTATTGTGACAGATATGATGCTTGGTTCAGGAGGGCTTTTATATCATACCTTCAATTGTTCGGGCGAATTCTCTCCTGTTAACGATATACGTTTTTACAACTCACTATCTGAAAGAGAAATCGTTTGGAAAAGTAAATGCTGGTGGCAATAGAATGAATTAAGGGGAGCTGGCGGAAACTGGCAGCCATTAACAAGCAACCTGGTCAAATAGTTAAACAAGTGTTTCTACCACATCCTCCATCAATTTTAATGTACCCTCTACCGGATCTCCCCCTGCTTCATATTCAACCGAAATATATCCCTTGTAATTCGCATCATTAAGTACTTGAACACAACGGCTGATATCAACGTCAGGATACCTTGTCCATCGTTTTGCATGACACATTGATTTGGCCCTCGGAATTAAAACCTCAAGACCATTATAAAGCATATATTCATGTTCCCAGTTGCAAAAATCGGGAGAAGACTCACAATAGGGACTATTTACTTCATTGAGTATAATTAAGATATTTATCGGATCAGCTGCTAATCCCCAATGGTTTTCGATCGTGACCCTGACACCTGTTTTTTCTCCATAGTCTGCCATCTCTTTGAAAGATTCAATGGCATTTTTTAAGTAGGGAACAATTTCCACATTTTGTGGATATCCACCCTTGATGACAGACGCAGGAATTATCTGCGGGCCGCCTGTATTTACCCGCATTGACCTGACACCTATAGTTTTTGCCGCATCAAGCCATAGTTTTGCAGTACGGATCCCTTCGCGTCTTAATTCCTCGTCGGGATCGGCTATATTACGAGGGGCATTATTAGAAATATGTACAGCCTTTATTCCGCTTGATGCGATTTTACCGGCAAGTTGATCAAGGTAACGTTTCGAGGACAGAGTCGATGGGTCAAATTCACCCGGGCGGGTTTGTCCGTTTCTTTCAACTCTTGTAAACATTGAATCATCGTTTATATCTCCGAAAAGAGATGACCAGAGATCCATTGCCGGAACGCCGGGATAAGTATCTTTTGTGAATTGTGGAAAGTCAGTAAGTGTAAGTTCACCATATTTCTTCTTTAACTGAACTGTTTCCGGACGTTCCTCTCTTCCTGGAGTAGCCCGTCTCCTGAATAGCTGGTTTACTGCATAAGAGTTAGATGCCATCTGCTGCAGGCGTTCTTCTTTAGTCCGGCTGATTAACTTTTCTTTAATACTCTGCTCAGATGAGGCTAAGCTGCCAATCCCTGCAAATCCTATCACACCGGCGCCGGCTGATTTCAAAAAATTCCGGCGTCCAATATTTAAGGAAAAAGTCCTTGCGTTTTGTTTCATGTTACTTTATTTTATTGCTTGTTTTCAAATTTACAATTAGTTCTGACAAAATGCAATCTAAGATCAGACAATAGAGAAAAACCGGATTCCATCCCGATTTCCGAAGCCTGAAGCATGGATTCCGGAACGAATACACCATCATCCAACCTATGGTCAAAGTTTAAATTTTCCGGTCATTCAACACTCTTCCCTTTAATCTGTTTACATATTAAGTTGAAGGAGCCACCACAGCACAATAAACGCATTTATTCCGCATAAATACTATTAATTATGGGTAATACACATGGCATTAACAGGACATCCGGAGAAAAAGGTTCACCGGAGAAGAAAGAGGAACCTGATGCCGGAAGCAAACACCCGGTCATTTCAGTTATGTTAGCAGTCCTCGATACGACTGCAGCTGTTGCCTGGTATAAGAAGGCACTCGGCGCTACCGAGTTGTGGAACCTGGGTTCAGTAGCTGGTATGCAGATTGATGGCACACCCTTTTTCATTGGCGAACCAGCCAGAAATGGTTGGGAGAGTCCTGAAAAGCTTGGAATTACATCAACACGGATTGAGGTCTTTTGTGACGATCCCGATTTATTCATAGCCCGCGCTCTTCAGGCTGGTGCAAATGGCAGTTTTGACAGGATTAAGAATCATGAAGCGCCATGGGGAATCCATAGACAGGGAGGATTCAGAGATCCATTTGGACATATATGGCTGGTTGGTGATAAGTCCCCGCTGAAACCTTTCCCACGAAAAAATGTTTAGACAGCTCCCGGCCTGATTCCCTTACTAATACCACATCAATTCAGACTTTTCATGATCTGATAAACCGGTTACAAAGTATTTAATGTTGCCCTCCTGAGTTACCTCAATTGTAACCGTGCTTCTGCCCTTATAAATAAAGAAATATATTATTCCCGGTACGATAAAAAGCAAAAGAAGAATTATCAAAAGAAAACCATTTGCTTTTTTTTCTCTTACCATTAAGCACTTTGTTTCCGACTGTGTTGCAACTCTCCACCCATGATTCACATGTTTAAAAATATCTTTGTCAAGAATTAATTTCCTTTCTTCTATTGACTTCATTGTGAATGATCTGCATATTTTGATTTCAAAAATACTAATTTACTTTTTAAGCAGACATGCTAATGTCAGAAAATACAAGGTCGGAACCACCCCACTGTGTTTCCTGATCTTAAACTTTCCGGTCTTTTTCAGAGGCGGCGTGATCAGCGGGAAATTTCTTTTCGGGGAATTTTATGGATTTTAATGATAATGTTTTAAACAAGCAGCTTCATATTTTTGTTTCAGTATAAGTTATTAACAACGACTGTTCATAAATAATTTCCCTTGCCAGTCTCAGGGGACTCATTGCAATGATTTTCTGTAATTTAAAAATATTATAAAATGAGAGCAATCTGGAAAGGCTCAGTGAGCTTTGGTCTGGTGAATATCCCTGTAAAACTTTACAGCGCGACACAGCAGAGCAGCGTTAACCTCGAAATGGTAGACCGGCGCGATTTGGGAAAGGTCCGGTTCAGGCGTATTAATGAAAATACCGGCCAGGAACTAACGATGGAACAAATAGGCAAGGCTTACAATTACAATGGCCAGTATGTATTACTCGAGGACGAGGATTTTGAAGCTGCATCGCCTGAAAAAAGCAAGGTAATAGCGATAAACAATTTTGTGAAGGAAGATGAGATAGACTCTATTTATTTCGAGAACTCCTACTACCTCGAACCTGAAAAATCGGGAGAAAAGGCGTATGCCCTGCTTCGTGAAGCCATGGCCAAATCAGGGAAAGTGGGACTTGCGCAGTTTATCCTTCGCACAGCGGAGACATTATCGGTTTTGAAGCCGATGAAGGATGTACTGGTACTAAGTAAAATAAGGTTTGCAGAGGAGATCCGCACCGTCGAGGAACTGAAAATCCCTTCACGATCCCTTATAAAACCGGAAGAGTTGAAAATGGCTCTGACTCTTGTAAACCAATATACCGAAACCTTCAATATTGCGAAATACAAGGATGAATATGCAGCCGCCCTGCTTAAGGTAATTGAGGATAGAGCATCTGGAAGGAAGGGTAAGGTCAGGAAAATGACTGTGGCTTATTCAAAAACCGACAATCTCATGGAACAGCTTAAGGCAAGTCTTGCACGATCAAAAGCATCATAACAATTGAGCCTCGCAGTATATAAGAAAAAGAGGGATTTTAAAAGCACCCCGGAACCACGGTCTGTAAAGGCAACCGGGAAAAAGGTCAGGCTTACTTTCGTGGTTCAGAAACACAATGCTACACGGCTGCATTACGACTTCAGGCTTGAGATGGAAGGCGTATTGAAGAGCTGGGCTATTCCAAAGGGCCCATCCATGGTTGCAGGGGAGAAACGGCTGGCAATTATGGTTGAGGATCATCCGCTACCATACGGCAGGTTCTACGGTGAAATACCGGAAGGAAATTACGGCGCCGGAAGAGTGGAGATCTGGGATAAAGGAACATACAAACCCGTGACCGAAACTGAGGATCCTGAAAAGAATCTTCTGGAAATGCTGGATAAAGGCGACATTAAATTCAGTTTGAACGGCACCTACCTGAAAGGCCGGTTTGCCATATTTCATCTTAAAGATACCGAAAAGGGAAATGAATGGATGCTCGTAAAAAAGGCAGATGAGTTTGCCGAGGATATTTTCGATATCGAATCTATTCCACCATTAAAGTCGAAGCCATCAAAACCTGGAAAAGCCGTAAAAGTTAACTCTATTGAACCATTTCCCGATCCCCTCCCCCGGCCCATGCTTGCAAAACTGAAAGGGGAAGTGATTGATCACCCTTCATGGATCTACGAAATGAAACTGGACGGATTCAGGATCTTGTGTTCTGCCAGGGATGGGAAGGTGGAATTGGTTTCCCGTAACGGGAACAGCTATACTAAACAATTCCGGACACTGCTTGATGACCTTGGTAAAATCGAGGAAAACCTTGTCATTGATGGAGAGGTGGTAGTTGAAGATTCAAAGGGACGAAGCAACTTTCAACTACTCCAGAACTATATCGCGGAAGGGAAAGGAGCATTGAAATACTATGTTTTCGACATGCTTTACCTGAAAGGGCATTCAATAATGAATTTCCCCCTTCTGAAGCGAAAGGAGCTGATCGATGCTTTTTTCGGGAAATATGATTTTACAAAAGTCATTAAACTTGATTTCCGGGTGGGGAATGGCAGGGATCTGTTCCAGAACTTAACACGGAAAGGATATGAAGGAATAATTGCCAAAGATCCGGACAGCGCCTATATGCCCGGAAAACGCCAGGATTCATGGCTCAAGATAAAATCCACACTGACACAGGAAGGGGTGATCTGCGGGTATACCCTGCCACAGGGAAGCAGAAAATACTTCGGTTCCATTATTTTGGGATTATACGAAGGGGAAACTCTGAAATACATCGGCAATTGCGGTACAGGGTTTAGTGAAACATCACTAAAAAACCTCTATCAGAAATTTGAGCCGTTGAAAAGTTCAGAATGTCCTTTCAGCGAAGTTCCCGGACTTTCTTATTCCAAAGGCAGGCCGGTATGGCTTAAACCCGGGCTTGTGGCCACTGTAAAATTTATGGAATGGACCCGCGACGGGATACTGAGATTGCCGGTATTCCTTGGCCTGAGGGAAGATAAGGATCCCGGGGAGGTTGTGAATGAAATGAAAATCATATCTGAGGAACAGGTAATTAACAAACCAATGGAAGAAAAGGAGAAGACCATGGTTCTTTCAGGCCAGAAAGTAAAACTGACACACCTTACAAAAATATACTGGCCCGGAGAAGGATATACAAAAGGTGACCTGATCGCTTATTATCAGAATATCAGCAGGTATATACTCCCCTATCTCAAAGACAGGCCTCAGTCCCTGAACCGTTATCCGCATGGCATAGAAGGTGAGAGTTTTTATCATAAAGATATGGATCCCGGTCAGATCCCGAAATGGATAAAGACAGCAAAGATGGAATCCAAAACGCATAAGGAAGGCATCGACTACCTTATATGTAATGATGTGGCAACACTGGTTTTCATGGCAAATCTCGGTTGCATTGAAATCAATCCGTGGCATAGCACATACATGAAGCCCGAACACCCTGCTTACATGATACTTGATCTGGATCCGGGCGACAACCCTTTTAAGGATGTCGTAAACACGGCTCTTGTAATAAAAGAACTTTGTGATGAGATAAACATCACCTGCTATTGTAAAACAAGCGGCGCCACAGGCCTGCATGTCTACATCCCGCTTGGTACCCGATACGATTATGACCAGGTCAGAACCTTTGCCGAAATACTTGCCATCCTTTCCCATAAAAGGCTGCCCTCTGTAACAAGCGTTGAAAGGATAGTATCTAAAAGGAAGGACAAAGTCTATATCGATTTCCTTCAGAACAGAAAAGGACAGACCATTGCCGCACCCTACAGCGTTCGTCCAAGGGCATTAGCAACTGTTTCAACTCCTCTGAACTGGAAGGAGGTTAACCACCGGTTGTCGCCGGAAATGTTTACGATCAGGAACATTGAAAAACGGCTCGCTAAAACAGGCGATCTCTGGAAACCTGTTCTGCAAGCAGGTATTTCCCTTACAAAAGCTTTGAAAGCAATTGAAAAATTGTCCTCCTGATACTGATCCTGTACGAAAGGGTGTAAAGTAAGCAGGAATCCTCAGAATCGATAACTCAAAGTCAATCCGGGACAAATTGAATGGGTATAATTTTCGAAAACAATTGACGGAGACAGGTTCAGGGAACCAGAAGACGGAAAATTTCTGTTAAGTGCAGATCTGATAGTCCCTAACCTGCCAAGACAGCCGAAGCATGCTATAGTTCCTGCCCCTGTCAGCCCTATTCCGGTGCCTATAATAACTGTGTGCATACCCCTGGTTCCGAGGAGCTGTTCGAAAAAAGTGGGATCCTCTTCATCCTCCAGGGTATAAGGCATCAGGTTCTCCAGAAGGATCACAACACCTCCCAGACCGGCAACGGCAAGAGAAACATAAACACCGGATCTGGTATCTTTCATTGACTCCTGAAGCTGTGTTTCAGTCAGAAAATTAATGTCTGAGACATCATATTTCCTGGTGTACCATTGTCCGTATGAATCTGTAATCTGCCATAACAAAAGACAAATAAATATCAATATTTTTTTCATCAGGTCAGGTTTTGACGTTTTATGTTCCTTCAAAGTTCGCTTATATAAATGTATAAGTCAACTTCATTTGTAACAAAAAATGATACTCTGGTAACATTTCCGGTAAATTATGATAACCTCCCTGTTTTTGGAAATTCAGGTTATTATTTAACCGCAAAGCACGCTAAGATGTCGCAAAGAACGCAAAGTTAAAACACATAAATTCAGCTCTTTGCGAACTTTGCGTCTTTCCTTAGCGCCCTGGCCTGCCTGCCGTAGCAGGGTTAATGGATTTAGAGTTTTAAACAGCCCCTGACCGGACAGTGAAAACGATTAATTCGGGACACCTAAAAATAATTGGTGTGCCGGAAAAGTTCGGAAAACAGGAGAATATCTCTAATATTGTACTGAATTGTGTTAAATCAAAAATTCAGGGTTTTTAATGAAGATCTTTTTGCGTTCCTGTCTGCTTCTCTGCCTTCTGGCCTCACTGTCTCTTTCATCCTGCCTGAAGGAAGATAATTATGTTACAGACCCCGAAAAGGAGATCTTTAACTTCATCGTAACTGATCCCCAAAGGGAGCATATTAATTCAAGCCGGGGTCAGCAGTATGAGGTAAATGATCCTGTTCCTGGCCTGGAATTTGCGGGAGAAACCTACACCATCGACAGGTTCGAAATAAGGGGGGATAACACTCTCAACTTTACCCGCAAGGGGTTCGGAGTTAACATGGACCGTAAAATAACCCTCTTTAATCCTGAGGAACAGATGGAGAGAAAATATGAAGAATTCAAACTGCTGGCAATGGTTTACGATTACACCTATATTGAGAACAGCACTGGCATAGGTTTATTTAAAGAGGTCGGTCTGTGGCCGGTCTTAAGCTTTTTCACCGAGGTAAGGTTAAATGACATTACCCAGGGATTATATCTGTTTATTGAAGACCCTTTTGAATATTTCATTGAGCAAAAAAATGCTTCGTTTGTGGCAAGGCGAGGTTATGACCATGTTGTAAAAGCCTGGTCTGTAAGTGCTGAAAGCCAACAAAAACTGCCTGAATATCTCAACTGCTTTGAAAGGATATACTCCTTTCTCCCTCAATATTCAGGCCGTCAGTTGTATGATACCCTTTCAGCAAATATCGACATGGAGCAGTATTTTTCAAAGGTGAGTATCGACATGCTATTGAAAAACGGCGATTACACCGATGAAATAATTTTTTATACCAAAATCAGGGACGGAAAAGAAGTATTTGGGGTTTTCCCCTGGGACCTTGACGATCTTTTTGAGAGTCAGCCTCATGAAATAGGCAGGTCATGGGCCGTAGGGAAAGTACTTGGTCAGCGGGTTTATGACAGCACCTCAGATGTGATAGCGGATGTCGGTTCAAAATTGCTCTTTTCCATCGAAGATGACCTTGATTACATAATAGCCAGAGACAGCGTTCTCTATCAGGAATATCTGAAAGTTCTGCGGAAGGTGGTGGAAAAAATTGATCTTCCGGCTATTGACAGGATCTTTGACTACACCTACCAGCATGTCGGCAGCTTTTATACAAACGCTTCCATCGTTGCCCAGTCGAAATACGATGTTGATGAAACCAGCTATACACTCTTTACAGCCAATCTTGCAGCTAAAAGACAAATGCTTAAGGAGCGGAGAAACTGGATAATGAGTGAGCTCGAAATACAACAAACCCGGTAAATCATGCATATAAGAAGATTGTACACCAGCTTATTGTTGATCACACTTGCAGCCGGATGCAATAAAAAAGAAGATTCGGAGCCAACTGAGCCTCCGGAGGGATGTATCAATATATCAGATCTTGAAACACGGCACGATTACTACATGCCTTTTGCCCTTGAAAACGACACTAACACCATCCAAAGAGCTATACTCAACAACGACCCTGTCGATTTTGCTTACGGGGAATTCATTGAATTCGATGATAATGGATTTTATGAGCTTGTACTGGTAAACAAGGATGCCCAAATGGCAAATGATACCTTTTTATTTACAACCATAACCAGGGAAAGGGAAGCCTCGGAATGGGGAATACCCGAATGGGTGCCTGCACCCTTCGTGCCGGATCCGGTTGGTTCTGCGGAGGTGGAAATGTTTTACCCCCGCTGGTATACCGACCAGATAAAGGTGCCTTTTATTTTTTATGTGAAAGAATCGGGTAATATTAAACCTGTTTACTGTGAAGGCACCTTTCCTGTTACAGCTGACTTCTTCAATATAAAGCAGGGTGTTGGCTCCGTAAGCATCCCTTCATCCGCTATTGCCAGCCGGGCAGACTTCCTGATCGGAGGTAAACGCTTAAGCGCGACTCTTGAAAGGATCTCTTCAACACCTCTTGAACTGAAAGGGACCATAAACTCAGATGTTAATATTCCTGCCAACAGCCTGGTAAAGATAACAGGCAATCTGGATATCGTAGTCAGGGTCATTGACGGTGCACGAAGGGGCGGTTATCCTTATCGATGAGGCTGTCGATATTAATGTAAGCGGTCCGGTGATTTTTTCAGGCACTGCGGCCAATCCAATATTTCTGACCTGCAGCCGGAGTGACAAATTCTGGGGTGGATTTATAACACGGGTAGCCGGAGGTACTATTGAAGCACGATATACAATATTCTGCCAGAGCGGATACCACGATACCAGCGGCTACAACTGGGGACATTCCGGCAGACAGGCACTGTTTTATACCGAACAAAGCACACTCTCACTCGACCATTGTTTTATGGTTGATCATATAGGACAGATCTTCTATCCTCAATATGCTACCCTGACTCTCGATAACATCCTGGTACAGCGTGCCCAGACCGGAGGCCAGATTAACAGCTCTGATCTTACTCTGACGAATTCCATCTTTACCGATTTCCCAAACGACTCCGATGTTTTTGAGGATGCCGATAATGATGCCCTCTACCTGAGTGCGTCGGATGCTGATATAGAAAATACAAAATTCATGTATGCAAAAGATGACGGACTCGATTCAGGGAATGAGGAAGGAGGAGATATAAACATTACAAACTGCAGGTTTGAGGCTTGTTTTCATGAAGGCGCCGCTTTATCCAGCGGAGGCAATGTTGTGAAGAATCACACATTCAGCGGATGTGTCTTCACAAACTGCGGACAGGGGCTGGAGCTTGGGTTCAGCTCGCCAAACCATCTGGTCGTGGCTGAGGGTTGTACATTCATTAACAACGGGATCGGAATACGGTATGGTGATAATTACAACTGGTCGAATATCAATGGTAAGATGGTTATCCGTAATTCATCTTCATTAAACAATAAACGCGATGTCTGGAATATGGTCCGGATTAACTGGAGCCCGAAGATTGGAAACATGAGCTTTGAGAACACCACCGTCTCCAAATTCTGCCCTCAGTATCCTGAACTTGAGATCAGTAATAATTAAAGACGTAATTAACCCAGATATTAATTAATTCTTAAGCCTGGTTTTGATGAGGATCACCCCACCGTATCCACGTGATCCATAGATTGAAGCTGCTGTACCCTTAAGAACCTCTATCGACTCAACGGTGACGGGGGCTATGTTACTGATATCATCCACGGGAACGCCGTCAACCACGAACATAGCCGGCACATCGCCCCACATATTCTTTGAGCCCTGGATCACAACCTGCTTACCGTTAACTCTTACACCGGAGATCTCCCTCTGGATCATGTCAAATATAGAAGAATAGGATGCGTATTTCTCATTGGTACCGTCAATTTTGTCAACCTGGGTGGTAAGGTCTTTTTTCTTAACATAACCGTATCCTGTATTAACGCTCTCCTCTGCCGGGTTTTCAGTCTGAACCGTCTGTGCGGTGGATGAATAGCTGGAGAAATTGAAGTTAATCTCTGTCCTCCCTCCTATCTGCTCTTCAAATATTCCATTCCCAAATGTGAAAATTGAAATTTTTTGGGCATCCCTTTTAACCTTTACCTTATACTTTCCTGCACCATCGGTAATCGAGCTTGTTTTTTCACCGTCGATCATGACTATCGCATTCACAACCGGACTTTTTGTGGCATCAAGTACAGTTCCGGTTATTGTGATCTTGCTGCTGTTTTTTTGTGCGTCAACACTGCTAAAACAAATAACAGACAGCAGAACTAAAACTGATATTCTTATTTTCATTGCCTTAATTTTTACGGATCCTCCACTAATCCTTATTGCTCCTGTTGGTGAAATTTAAGGACAAAGTTACTGTTTGTTTTAATAGAAGTCAAATTTAAGCCAGTTGTTTGAGTATGCTTAAGCCGGCTTTTAAAAGATATAACAGGAATTTGTGGCCGGCACACGTAAAAAAAAATAAGGCTTCCCTTCGGGATAGCCTTATTCAGGAATATTTGACGTTATGAAATCTCTCTCTGGCGCTTTTAGCAAAAAAAATACATATGCTGGAAAGTAATACCGTTTTCACGTAGCCACCAGCGCAATGCCTTGGCAATTCTTCTTCTTCTTAGTTTCACAGTTCCGGTTTCAACTGATGTGATCTGGTAATGGACTTTCATGTCTATATGTCTTTATGTTTTAATATTGGTCCTTCATTATAAAAGTAATTGAGATAATGACACATGTCAAGTCGATAATGCCCATTTTATGAAAATATGAGCATATCATGGGAAGCGTTGGTCACTTAATTCAGGGGAATTGTTTACTGAAATAATCTGCTCCCTTCTATCAGGATATCATTCGTCAAAATGGAATGGGAATTTATAAGGAAAAGAGGGAATTTGGGTGCTGTAAGTATAGGATCAACTGTATGCGCCTGATTTTATTAGATTTAACCAGCCGTTAGTAATTATGAATTAAAAATTTTGATTTTGACGAACTGCCTGCTTATTCTGATTAAAAACCGTAGTTTCAATGCGGTTTCAGGCTTTTCATAATGACCCTCTCCCATAAAAACGCCGGAAAACAGTTATTATGCCTCCCTATTTTTAGTTTGTCTTATAATTTATTCACCTCCTGCCAACCCCACAATAATCGCACTTACCAGCAATAAGGCGGTCAGCTCCACGATCTGTCCGAAAATTGGTTTTGTCCGGATATAGAATTGATTTGATGGTTTGTACGGTCTTGATCCGGGACCATCGATTGTCTGCTTAATACCGGAGACCCAGAATGAATAGTCATAAAAAGCAGGGTAAGAGTAGTCATCATTCGGCGTTAAAGCAAGTGAGACCCTGAAAAACAAAGGTGTAGTCTCCTCGTTGAATGAAAAATTCCTTCCGGTTGTACTTCCGTCAGTATAAACCACGCTTTTTTGTGGTTCCAGTTGTTTTACATCAATAAATTCATTCTTAAGCTGATTACTGCTAAATGAAATATAAGCCAGCGGGGCTATGAAGTTCACCGGATCTTCAAGATAAAAGGCGTCATTTATCTGCTGGTTGTTAAGTATCACAGTGGATCTGCCAAGATCGATGTACATCGGCTGATGCAGCTTATTGAAAATTGTAACATTTACAGAAAGATTTTCTCCCGAGAACTTGTATTTGATGTTTACTGTATCATTATCGATTACAAATTCCTTATTGGCATCCTGATCAAGTTTACTGTTAACAGACATATACTGGTACCTGGCGCAGCCGGAAAACAAGATCAGAACGAGGCATGAATGAACAATAATTTTCTTCCCTGCCAGATGGACTTTAATTTTATCTGGAATAAACCCGTTAAGTTTCTTCATTGCGTAATTATTTCTTAATAAGTTTCAGAATCCAATGCAATCAGCATGTTTAGGCTGTTTAATTCATGAATATTCTTAATTTATTGTATTCCTTTGTGTTACCTTAGTGACAACCTTGGTGACCCTTTGTGGTTAATTTCTTTATACCACAAAGTCACACAAAGGATTACACAAAGGATTCACAAAGTACTTGAATTTAACAGGTTAGAAATTCACGTATCGGGGACCTTTTAAAAATTCAGATCAATCTGCCTCCCAGATCGCAATTACAATGGTAAATACCGGCAATAATATTTCCCCGTAAAGAGGATTGTACCAGCTGAAAAGCGCAAACGGGCCACCCAGGGCAAAAACCCATACAACAAATGAAAGAAAAGATATGATATGCTGCTGGAGTTTAAGGACTTTCTGTACACGCCACAGATATAAAGGAGTAAGGACACAAAAGACAAAGAACAGGAGCCAGTGGATAATCCTGATCTCGCCGGAATCTGTCAATCGTTTCACAATGCCGGTTACGAATATATAACCTGCAACCAGCTCTGCAGGAATATATTTAAACAGCCTGTCTACATAATTGTCCTTACCAACCGGATAGACAGCTTCTTCCGCTACCCGGTCTCCGGATTTTTTAAACTCCCGGATATCCTTCAGTGTCAGTACTTCACGTCCCATTAGTTTACATTAAAAGTTAATATTTGTTACATGAATCAGCCTTTCTCAGCTTATTCCTGAATTTATAGCACCGGCAGGGATTCCCGGTTTTTCTTCCGGCCTTTTTTGTTTACTGCCTGTTTCAGTTCCAGGGCACGCTTAACAGCTTTTTCTGTATCCACTCTTCCATACCCGTAAAAAATACTGTGTCCCTGTTTATCGTACCTGCCATCAGCCCTGTCAATTTTCTCCGATGTCTCCCTCAGGATGTCCCTCACCTGCTGCCAGTCAAGTGCCGGGTTTGCGGAAAGAATCAAAGCTACAGTACCTGCCACACCCGGGCATGAACTTGATGTTCCCCCAAAATCTCCGGTGTAATCCCCTTCCGCATTATAGCCTGCAGAGCCCATCCGGTCAGTGGTATATATTCCTGTCGTCAGGGGCTGGGGGTGGTCAAACGGGGAATATCCGAAATCGCTGCTTGGGAAACAGCACCAGACGCTCCCGCCATAATCGCTGTAAACACTTCTTTTACCGGTATCATTGCATGCCGATACTGCAATTACCTTATTATAGCTTGCATATCCGTCATATCTGACATCTTCATTTCCATTCCCTGCTGCAAAGGTGATTATACATCCCTTCCCGTTACGCCCGTTGGAGACGGCATAATCCATTGCCAGACGTGTACTGTCGGGCAGTCCGGTCTCAGAGGTGTGTACGGGATCGCCGGGATCGCTCCAGTTGCCGTCTTCCGGGCCCCAGCTGCAGGAGATTATATCAGCCCCATGGTCGGCAGCCCATTTAAAGGCATTTGCTTCAGCCATCGAACCGAGGTTGGAGCTGAGCCGGACGGGCATGAGCATGGCAGCTGGTGCAACACCCGAAGCCTCAATCCCTGAAGCAGTTGCTACTCCTGCACAGGCAGTGCCATGGTTATTATAAATGTTTTTCGGACGCGGATCAGTACTGTTTGTTGAAACATCTCTTGAATGCACCACCTTTCCGGGCTGATTAAATTCAGGGTGGTCAATATCAAACCCGTCATCGATGAGGGCAATTATTATATTTTCACCCATGGTCAGCTTATGCGCACTGTCGGCTTTTACACCTGCCCTGATCAGGATCCCGTTGATGGTAGTTGTTTTTAAATGCCATTGCATAGGATGTATCTTCTTCAGGCTCCTTTTCTTTATGAGCTCGGGATGGCACAGTTCTACCTCTTTTTTGTTTAAAAGAGTTTCCGCAATCTCAAAAATCTTAACTCCCGTATTTTCAGGTGCAGCTGCAAAATATGCATTCCTTGCATAATCAGGTTTTTGTTTGATTTTCAGATTATTCTCTGCTAAGATCTTTTCACAGGCTTCAGCTTTGACCTTATCATGAAATTTGATAAAGACATTTTCAGTGTATAGCACGAGTGTTTTTCCATCTTCCTCAACGAGCACTTTCCCCACAAACCTAAGTTCCGGCTCCTTTCTTAAGGGCCGATCTGGCCTTATTTCTCACAGTCACATCATCTTTAACCGATTCTTTTGTCTGAAATACAGTAATATCGGCCTCGGGAAACTCCATCAACACTTCAAAGTCCTTAAGGACCTTTTTTCCTTTATCGGTGATAACGGCATTTTGAAGATCCCTTGAATTTTTAGTACGGACAGCGACAAGATTGTCACTTTCGCGCAGGATAAACTTCCTGCCGTCTTTACCGCCTAATGTATAAGTGTACATATTATCTGAGTTTAAATGATCCATGGGTAAAGGTCCGTTTCAGTCTTTGACCCTCTCCATAACTTCCATACACATTCTTCCGTTATGATAAGGACAAACCCAGAATCCTGCCTTGTCGCCTCTTCCCGGTTCCCCTGATTCGGTTACGGAACTATACCAACCTCCGTTTTTCGCATCAACAAAATGTTGTTTTGTATAATCCCAGCACTTAATTGAATTATCCAGATATGTTTCATTACCTGTAAGCTCGAATGCATTAAGGTAACCGACAATAGTCTCCGCCTGTTCCCACCAGGAAAGCTGGGTTCTTACATGACCTGTTGAATTATCCTTGTCGGAAAGCATGCTCCCGTTTTTCTGAATGCCTTCAGCAGCTGCCTTCACAATCCTGAGACTTGTCTCTTTCACCCTTGCAAGAAGCGCGGGATCATTCAGCAGATGAGCCGCTTCATAGAGAAGCCATGAGGATTCGATATCATGCCCATATGAATCGACAGTTGAAGTGCTTTTCCAGTTCCTGTCCATAAAGCAGATCAGGTGGAAGCTCTTTTTATCGATTATCTTGTCAAGAAATATCCCTACAAGGTTCCTCAGACGGTCGCCAACTACTTTGTCACCAGACACTCTGTAAAGGTTAGCGTAGGCTTCCATAATATGAAGATGGGTGTTCATCGTCTTTTCGTCCGTGTCATTTTTTTCACCGATCAGCCTGTCACGGACACGCTGCCAGTCGCGGCTGAAGACTTCATAATATCCGTTTGCTTCTTTGTCATATGCATACTTTTCAAACAGTTTAAAGATCTCCATAGCCTTAGCCAGCGACTGCTTGTCTCCTGTTGCCCTGCTGTATTCCGCCAGGCCGTAAATAAAGAACGACTGAGTATAGACCTGTTTTCTCGGATCGGATGGCTCTCCCTTTGCATTCAGGCTCCTGTATGCGCCGCCATACTGGCTGTCGATGAAATGCTCAAGGATATAATCCCTGGCACGTGTGGCAATTTGCAGATATTCAGGATTACGGGTAACACGGTAAGCCGATGAATATGTCCATAATATCCTGGCATTTAATATACCACCTTTCTCAGCATCGGGGTACACAGTTCCGGCATAGTCAGCCCGTCCATAGAATCCTCCGTTGACATTATCAACCATTTTTGCTGTCCAGAAAGAGAGTATGTTACCGCTCAGGTTATCCGACACCTCCTTTTTAAGCTGTTCAAGCTTTGTTTTTTGTTCCGCAGTGATTTTCTGATTTTCAATGCAATATCCATTATTCAGGGCAAAGATGAATACCGGCAGTAATGCAAAAATATTTTTCATTAGTTAAATTTTGTTAAAGCTCAGATGCAACAATTATTAAAAATGAAAATATAACTAATATTCTTCAGATATTCATCAGACTTATGTAGCTAACTTTTATATTTGATTTACAAAAAATCCCCGACATGAAAACCATATCTGTTAAGCGCCCGGCCAGTCTTGTCACTTTTCTGGCTGTATTACTCATTTCAACCTTAGATCTTGAATCGCAGGTAACAGTTTCCGAACAGGAGTGGGTACTTCCTACATATCCTGTCATGCCTCCCGATAAAAATCCTATGTTCTTCAAGGGTGAATCCTACCAGGGAGCGTCAAGATACGTTTATCCCTATGGATTGAATGATGTGATCTCTGATGAGAAATCCGACAAAGGCCTGGAAAGCTTTAATTCTTGAAAATGAATATATTAAACTTTGTGTAACTCCTGAAATAGGCGGAAAGCTATATTATGCAACCGATAAAACAAATAACTACAATTTCATCTACAAGAATACGGTAGTAAAACCATCAAATATCGGCATGCTGGGAGCCTGGGTCTCCGGAGGAATTGAATGGTGCGTGCTTCATCATCACAGGGCTTCCACTTTTCTTCCTGTCGACTACACAATCTCCGAAAACGCTGACGGAAGCAAAACAATACGCATAGGCGAAACCGAGCCAAGGCAGAGGATGAGGTGGACCATTGCGATAACAGCATTCCCCGGCAAATCATATTTTATGGCAGAGATAAAAATCCTGAACCCTACTCCTTTCACAAATTCATTCCTCTACTGGGCAAATGTAGCGGCTCATACCAACAATAATTACCAGGTGATCTTCCCTCCCAGCGTTCAGTTTGCAACTTTCCATGCGAAAAACAGCTTCACCCGGTGGCCATTTTCAACACAGGTGTATAACGGACAGGATTTCACCCGGGGTGTTGATGTGAGCTGGTGGAAAAACTCACCTAATTCCAATTCATTTTTTGCCTGGGATCTGAAGGAAGATTTTATGGGGGGATACGATCATGGCAGGGAGACCGGGACAGTACATATCGGTGATCATAATATTGTCAAAGGTGCAAAGCTGTGGGAATGGGGTTCAGGTCCAAGAGGCCAGGCCACTGAAGGAAGGCTTACTGAAAATGACGGACCCTATGTGGAAATTATGACAGGCGCTTTCTCCGATAATCAACCTGACTACAGTTGGATAAGGCCGTATGAGGTAAAGACATTCAGGCAATACTGGTATCCCGTAAAAGATATTGAGGGGTTTAAAAATGCCAACCTTAATGGAGCAGTTAACCTTGAAATGAGGGAAAAAAACCAGGTTTTACTGGGATATTATTCCACTTCAAGGATAAACAAGGCAACTATACTTCTTAAAAATAAAGGTGAAACTGTATTTAAAAAGGATCTGGAAATCTCCCCGGAACATGCATTCAAACAGTTGGTGAGTATAGGTGCACCCTTTGAAATTACTGACCTTTATACAGAGCTATCCGATTCTGAAACCGGGAAGATCCTGGTTTCTTATCAGCCCGTTAAGCAGCCTCCGGAGAAGGAGCTTCCCGGGACTGTCAAACGACCAGTCGTACCAAAGGATATGGCCACTGTTGAAGAACTCTATCTTACCGGAAGCAGGATCCAGCAGTTTGGCAATCCGACCCTTAACGCAAAAGATTATTACGAAGAGGCCCTGAAACGCGATCCGCTGGATATCCGCACAAATACGGCAATGGGAAATATCTGCCTTAAAAACGGAGACTATCTTAAGGCAAGAAGCTATTTTACGGCTGCAATAAAAAGACTTACAAAGGATTATACGAGACCCTCAAACTGCGAGCCTCTTTATGGTCAGGGATTGACCCTTAAGGCGCTCGGACTTTTTGATGAAGCCATCGATACGCTTTACCGTGCCTCGTGGGATTATGCCTGGCATTCATCCGCTTTCCTGGAGCTTGCACGGATCTCTTCAATAAAGGGCAATATCAGCAAAGCTCTTGACCAGGTAAATGAATCATTGTCAACCAACGTTAAAAACAACAGCGCAATCTGCCTTAAAGCTTCCCTTCTCAGGGCTTCCGGCGATTTTGAAGGTGCAAAAACAACTCTTGACCCACTGTTGAAAAATGATCCTCTCGATTTCAGGGCTTCAAACGAGTCATACCTTACCGCAAAAGCATCAGGCGAACTCGCAAATGCTGAGAAAGAGCTTGCCTCACTGACCATCAAAATGAGGAACTTTGACCAGAATTACCTCGAACTTGCCGTAGGTTATCTCAATGATGGAATGGTGGCTGAGGCAAAAGATGTTCTGAGCCGCTTTAAAGGGAACAATCCCATTGTAAGCTATTACCTCGGATATATTGCTGATAAAACGGGTGACAGGCAGGAAGCCGCAAAATATTTCAAATCAGGATCGGAGCAGTCTGTCGACTACTGTTTCCCATTCCGTCTTGAAACCATCAACGTCCTTGAAACTGCACTCAGATATACGCCGGGTGACAGCAGGGCTTATTATTACCTTGGGAATATCCTCTATGACAAACAACCTGAAAAAGCTATAGGATACTGGGAGCAGGCGGTTAAATACGGGCCCGAACTGGCAATTGCACACCGGAATTTAGGATGGGGCTATTATCACCAACTGGGCGACGGACTGAAAGCAATAGCATCCTATGAAAAGGCAATGTCGCTTAAGAAGGACGAACCCGTATATTATGAAGAACTTGACGCCCTCTATGAAATGAGCAACGCCCCGGTTGAAAAGAGGCTTAAAATGTTCGAAGGTAATAATGAAACAGTTTCAGGGCGCGACGATGCTTTTGCCCGTCAGCTGACCGTTCTCACTCTTGCCGGGAAACCGGAGACTGCCGTTGAATACCTCACAGGAAGAAAATTCAGCTACCGTGAGGGAGATTCACGTGTAAGGGACAACATAATAGATGCACACCTGATGCTTGGCAAAAAGTATTTCGCCGGGAAAGACTTTAAAAAAGCCCTTGATGAATTTCTGCTGGCCCAGGTTCCTGAAGAGGAGGCGGGAGGCAGCAGATCGGGTAACCGCAACATACAGGTTGACTATTTCATCGGCACCGCGTATGAAGCACTGGGAAACAGGTCAAAGGCCAAAAGCTATTTCACCTTGTCAACAGGACGGGAGACAAGAAGCTCAAGTTATATTAAGTACTACCAGGCATTGAGCTTTGCGAAGCTTGGAAAGAAGAAAGAGGCAATGGATATTTTTAATGAACTTATAAGTGAAGGAGACCGGCAGATAGGTCAGAGTTCATCAAAAGAAATCGATTTCTTTGCAAAGTTCGGAGAAAGGGAGGCAGAAAATGCAAGGCTGTCAAATGCTTATCTTCTCAGAGGACTGGGAAACAAAGGGCTCTCTAATAACACTGCGGCTAAAGAAAACCTTGGGAAGGCTGTAGAGCTGTCAGCAGGTAACCTGTATGCGATTACGGAATTAAGGGATCTTTAAATCTCTGTATAACTCTGTGTCTACTCAGTGGACCTCTGGGTGAGTTACTATCCGGTTCTCTTCCAACCCTTTGTGTACCTTAGTGCTGAACTTTGAGATCCTTTGTGCCTGCCTGCCGGTAGGCAGGGTTAATGGATTTATTTTTTTACCACTAAGAACACAAAGGTCCTCACCAAGGGGCACGAAGGAGATTTTAAACAGACCCGTGGAAGGGAAAGTCTGGGTTATGGATATGTTTATGGAATAATTGGCCTTACCGTCACCGTAAAATCAAATCTCCGGGGCATAACCTGGTATTGCGGGAAAACCCCTGCTGCAGTACATCCCACTCCGCTCGTGGCATAATCCAGGTTAAAAGTAATGCCGTCAAATGGTTGAAGCTGATAAGTGTATAAGGCCTTTGTCAGATTTTCAGTTGAATATGGATGGGCGCTGAAATTGAACAGCCTGTCACCGGTGAATTCGAGTCCCGCCCCGCTACTGTCAGTTATCCTGACCCTGCGGTTATCAGTCCTTAATCCGTAATCCTGCGGGATAAGATAGGGTTCATACATTTCGGTAACAGACGATCTGTATTCTCCGATTTTGTATCCGCTTTTCCTGTCGGGATAATTTTCCTGCGGCCCGCGGCCGTACCACTGAACCTGGTCCAGGCTTTTATTAAGGATCCATTGCTGCCCTATCCGTGGCAGCCATGAAGGGACATCACCGTCGGGGATTATTGTATTTTCAATTGTTATTTCACCTTCACCGTTAATTATATACTTAAGAGAGTTTATAAAAGCACCTCTCCTGGTTGCGGTTTCAGATACGCTTTTAGCATTGATAACAACGATGTTCTCACCTGTTTTTTCCCAGGAGAATTGATCCAGGGTCGGGGTCAGCCGGTCAATCCCTGCCGAATACCATTCAGTGGCAGCCATTCGTCCGTAACCATCGGTGCGGTGCTTTATATTTGATGACCAGAATGTCCATTCGTCAGTCTCATTTGCCAGAGGGGCATGCCATAAATTAAGATCTGCGCCCTTGCTGATCAATTCCTTTTCTCTGACCTTCATTGAAATCAGGAGACCTGACTTTGTATCAACGGCATATTCAAAACCATTCCCTTTTATAACCAGCTTATCGCCCTGTTGCGCAACGTTTATCGGCGAAGCAGTATTTGCCGGTTTTAATTCAGCCGGCTCATACCAGGGCAGCTCCATCTGCTCCCAGGCTGTTTCAAACCCTGCATCAGCCCATAAGCTCCTTTCTTTTTGCCTGAAAGTTACAAGCAGCCTGTATTCAGTCCCCGGATTAATTTCAGGTTTTGTAAAAGGGATTCTTATTAACTCTTTTTTCTGAGGAGCGGTCTTTAAAGCCAGCTTCCCCTGTTGGATGACTTTACCATCGGCTTCCAGCGCCCAGTCAGTGTCCAGTTCGCCAAGACTGGTAAAGAGATACCTGTTGGTGATCTCTACCTCCCCTTTTCCGGCTGAGACAAGCTTTACCTGAACGGGCTGCGCCGATTTTTTCATCTGCCACATTTCAGGCTGAGGTCTGCGGTCAGGCCAGATTGATCCGTAAGTCCTTGCGCCGATGCCATAGCTGTAAAATTCGCCGCTTTCAGAAATTTCTTCAAAATCGAGCCAGAGATCTGCCTGTTTCTTAATATCATCCGAAGGTTCCTTCAGAGAGGTCAAATCGACTGGTTTTGAAAAAATGCCGGCCATGTCAATTATTGCATCAGAGATATAGACGGAAGTCTCCTGCCCATGGATCTCGGCATTCCTGCCAATATTGACGGGGAACGGGGTATTCCTGATATTACCCGAGACCGGCAAATGAGCGCTTTCCCTTCCATCGATGGCAATGAATATTGAAGAACCATCATAACTGGCGGTTACATGATGCCAGTTATATTCCCAGTTCTCAGGCAGGGCGATTTTAACAGCGCGTCTTTGCCTTGTTGTGATATAGAATTCAAGCGAATCCTTTCTTATCTGGCCGATCCCGAACTGCCAGTTCCCTTTTGTTATTAATGTGCCTGCGGAGCCCGACAGTGAACGTGGATATACCCATAGCGTCAATATTAAATTATTTCCGCTTATTTCAAGCTTTTCATCCCTGTAAACCTCGACCCATTGATCATGGCCGTTAAGATCCAGGCCTTTGCCCGACACACCCGGAACAAGCTTTGCCCTGCCCATTATATTAGCCTGCACATTATTACCTGACACATCCTTCAACGTTCTGACCTTCTCTTTTATCCCGGTGCTGACATAATCCCAGATCGCCCCTCCCATACTTCGCGGATGACTGTAAAAAGCATCCCAGTAGTCATCAAGTCCGCCTCCGCCGTTTCCGGTAACCGCAAGGTATTCATCAAGGAATGAAGGCCGGGGATCGAGGGTTTCCGGAATATTGTACACCCGGGTCAGAAGATCCCTTATCTGAGGATACCTCGGACCTATTATCTCCTCGCACGGATGACTGAAGGCATTGCCTCCATACATCCATGAACGGGTCTTGTCATACTTCTTCCCCTCATCTATCACAGCACAAATATTGTCGCCCTCTCCGCTTTCATTCCCGGCGCTCCAGAAAAGTATGGATGGATGGTTCCTGTCGCGGAGCACCATTTTCCTGGCCCTTTCGCGATACATGCCTTCCCATGCCTTATCCAGCGAAAGATACTCGGTAGCATGGGCTTCATCCCCGGTCTCATCAACAATATAAATACCGTACTCATCGGCAAGCTCCAGATATCTGATAACCGGAGGATAATGAGAAGTACGGACGCAGTTTATATTGAACTGTTTTAAGATACTCAGGTCCTTCCTGATTGTTTCCTCATCCATGGTGTGACCTGTAACGGGATGCTGCATGTGGCTGTTTATGCCGTTCAGCTTTACAGGCACTCCGTTGAGGTAAAATACCTGGTTTTTTATTTCGGTCTCCTTGAAACCGATCCGGCCTGAGATAACCTCACTGGTCCGGTCTGAAGAGTTAAGAAGTTCTAAAGTCAGGTAATAAAGGTTCGGAAATTCAGCCGACCACTTTGCCGGTTTTTGTATAACATCCGACAACTTTGCAGTATGCCGGGCGCCGGGTTGAATGGAAAACTTTTCTGATGTTAATGATTTAACAATGCTCCTGTCAGGGTTATATAATACCGCCCTGACTAAAAAGTTGTCCCGGGGTTTATCGGAATAGTTTTTTACATCAACTGCCAGGTCGAGCCTGGCATCCGTATATGTTATCGTCAAGATCAGTTACAGCCACCCAGTCAAAGATGTGAGTTTTGGGGGTTGCAAACAGCCATATATTGTCAAAAATGCCAGCCAGTCGCCAATAATCCTGATCTTCAAGATAATAGCCATCAGAATACTTAAACACAATTACAGCAATTGTATTACTTCCCGGTTTGACAAACCTTGTCAGATTATATTCAGCCGGCTCCTGTCCCCCTTCGTTATATCCGACTTCCTTACCGTTCACCCACACGAAGGAGGCAGAAGCGGTCTTTTCCATTCTCAGGAAACATTTCCCTGTCCTTCCAGCCGGAAGGAATATTGAATGATCTGCGATATGATCCTGTCGGATTATATTCCCTCGGAACCCGTGGAGGGTCAGGATGAAAAGGGGTTGAGACATTTCTGAAAAGCGGATCACCATAGCCCTTCATCTCCCAGTTTGAAGGAACGCTGATCGTATCCCATTTCCTGTCGTTGAATCCGACTTTAAAGAAATCCGCAGGGGCGCCTTCAGGTGTATCTGAATAATGGAATTTCCAGAGGCCATTCAGCGATAAACTGCTGGCAGCCTTATTAAAATCATTTTTAAGAGCATCATTTACTGTGGAATATGGAACAAGGGGTGTATGACCATCTTCCTGATTCAGCTCAAAGACAGAAGTATTTTCTAAATAGCTGTAGATGTCATCAAGAAAATTTTTCTGCTGAGCTGAAGAAACAGTAATAAGTGAAAGCAACAGAGAGATCAGTAAACTCTTTTTCATCTGGTCAGGTTTTAATATTCAAGTCTAAAATAATCAAAAAATCGTAAGAAAAAGACTCCAACCCTGTTGAAAAAGTCCTTTTTAACCGCAAAGAACGCAAAGATGTCGCAAAGAACGCAAAGCTAAAACACATAAATTCAGCTCTTTGCGAACTTTGCGTCTTTCCTTTGCGCCCTCTGCGGTTACAGGGATTTAGTAATCCGGACCTCCTGCTCGTTATTACACTTACTCACCCCCTTTTTCCCCCTCTCTACTGCTTAAAGAGGGGGATGCCCTTGGTATATTTAATTGATATTAATATATTTATGGGTCGTTATTATTCTTATGGTAAACTCAAGATCCGTGAACATTGCCGAATTCTCAGACAAAATATGACCGAGGCTGCTCTCAATCAAAATATTATTACAGAAGCTATCACCCCCTCTTTACAGGGCCGACCGTTAAGAACTAGCCCGGGGGGCTAGTTTAGGGAGGAGCCAGGCTGCGGGGTAGAGAGGGGGCAGGGGGGGTGAGTACATGAAGCGGAGACCTCAGTGTAAAAAACTAATTTCAGATCTAACTGTTTAGTGAATGCCGATAATTTAATACTTTCGTAATTCGCTTTAGTCAGACTATAAGTATTTCAATTTTAAAACAACACCAATGAAAAATCTCCATTTTTTGAAAAAAGCCACCCTGCTTCTCGCAATTCTTATTCCGGTATCATGCTCGAAAGCTCCGGAAGCCGACAAGCTCAGCCTGCCCTTCGAGAAATACACAATGCCGAACGGATTACAGGTAATATTGCACACAGATCATTCAGATCCGATGATCTCTTATGCCATCATGTATCATGTGGGTTCAAGCAGGGAAACGCCGGGGAAGACGGGATTTGCCCATCTGTTTGAGCATCTCCTTTTCGGCGGATCAGAAAATGTGCCTTCCGGAAAATTCGATATGGTCATTGAAGGAGTAGGAGGGAATAATAATGGTTTCACCTCGCGGGATGTTACAACCTATTTTGAAATGTTCCCGAAAAACGCTCTGGAAAAAGTGTTGTGGCTTGAATCGGACAGAATGGGATTTTTCATCAATTCCGTTACTCCCCGTCTGCTTGCAATACAGCAGAATGTTGTTCAGAATGAAAAAAGACAGGGTGAAGATAATTCACCGTATGGTTTTACAGAATATGTGATCGACAAAAATCTGTATCCTGCCAACCATCCATATAGCTGGGAAGTCATCGGCGAAATGGAAGACCTGAAAAATGCCACGCTTGACGATGTAAGGGCTTATTATGAGAAATTCTATGGACCAAACAATGCCACCCTTGTACTTGCCGGAGATTTTGATACTGACACTGTCAAACTTCTAATCGATAAATATTTCGGAGAGATTGCCTCGCATGGTGAGGTGGCTCCCCGCAATCCTATGACAATATCACTCGAAAACACGAAAAAGCTTTACCATGAAGATAATTTTGCCAATGTCCCGGAAATAACAATGGTTTGGCCTGTCACCGCAATCGTATCAGTAAAGATGCCTATGCACTTGATTTCCTGGCAAAGATCCTTGCCGACGGAAAAAAAGCTCCACTTTACAAAGTCCTTGTGAAAGAAAAACAATTGACATCCAGAACAACTGCTTATAACAATACAGGAGAACTTACAGGGGAATTCACTATAAGTATCAGAGCAAATGAAGGGAAATCGCTTAAGGAAATTGAATCCGCTGTATCTGAAGCCTTTGCCCGTTTTGAAAAAGAGGGGATAACTGAAAAGGATGTGGAAAGGATAAAGGCTTCGAGTGAAAAGAGCTTTTATAACGGGATAGCCAGCGTTTTCGGAAAATCCATTCAGTTTGCCTTTTATAATACCTTCCTGAACGATCCGGGTTTTATTGAAAAAGATATTGAAAATATAAAGGCTGTAACTCTTGACGAGATTAAAGCAGTTTATGAAAAATATATTAAGGGGAAACCCCATCTTGTGACGAGCTTTGTACCCAGGGGACAGAAAGAGATGATTGCCGATGGTTCTGTGCCTGCGGGAGTTAAAGAAGAGAATATCAGTGAAGCCAGCCAGGTTGAAATTGCTGAAGAGGGAAATAAAGAGATCATGAAAACCCCTTCATCATTTGATCGTGCTGTTGAACCGCCTGCAGGGAAGGAACCCGACGTAAATGTTCCAAAGATCTGGAAATCAGAGTTCCCAAACGGGATTGCCGTATATGGTATCGAAAACAAAGAGCTCCCGCTTGTAAACATGAGCATCGTTATCGACGGGGGTGTAGCGCAGGACAATATAAGCCTGCCGGGTGTGGCCTCAATGGTAGCTGCAGTCCTTCCACAGGGCACCAAAAACAAAACACCTGAGGAGCTTGAAGAGGAGATTGAACTTTTAGGCTCAGATATCAGGATGTATGCCGGCCGTGAAAATATCTCGATGAATTCTGAAACGCTTACCCGGAATTTTGCCAAAACTGTTTCACTCATGAAAGAGATCCTTCTTGAACCCAGATGGGACTCAGCTGAGTTCAGAATGGCCAAAACACGGACGAAGAACAGCATTATACAATCAGAAGCTGAGCCAAGGAACGTTGCAAGTCAGTTATTCTTCAAGCTGATTTATGGAAGTGATAATATCTTCGGATACAATGTTCAGGGTACCAGGGAATCAATTGACAAGATTGGTCCCGATGACCTTAAAGCATATTACGACAGGTGTTTTTCGCCCTCAGTAACCAAAATCTTCATAGCAGGCAACATCCCGCAGGAGAAGGTTATTGCCGCTCTCAAACCACTGGCAGATGAATGGAAAGCCAGGGATGTTACCTTAAGCAAATATCCTTCGCCCAAACCACCTGAAAAATCGACAATCTATTTTGCCGACATGCCAGGATCGCGGCAATCGGTGATCTATGCAGGATATCCGGCTATTTCAAGGGATAATCCGGATTTCATAAAGACAGAATTTGTAAACTACCGGCTTGGCGGTGCATTCACCAGCATTCTTAATCAGATATTAAGGGAAGAAAAGGGCTACACCTACGGGGCTTCAAGTTATTTCCAGGAGATGAAATCGATTGCCCCCTTCATTGCCGGAACAAGCGTGAGGTCGGATGCAACATTTGAGTCTGTAAGGATTATCAGGGAAGAGATGGAAAAATACAGGAATGCCATATCGGAGACTGATCTGCAGTTTATCAAAGATTGCATGATAAGGTCAAACGCTCTCCGGTTTGAAACAAATGATGCTCTTGTAAATATGCTGTCGACAATGGGCAGGTTTGGTTTGCCTGAGGATTATATCAGGAGGGAGGAAGATGTCATAAAAACCATGACTGTTGAAGAGCATAAAGCAATAGCCGGTAAATATATTGTGCCCGATAAAATGTACTATGTTGTTGTCGGAGATGCTGCAACACAACTTAAACCGCTTGAAAAGATAGGATTCGGGAAACCGGTACTTATCGAAAAATAAGGAATCTGCAGCGTAAAAGATCATTCTGACCGGCAAGTTCATACGTAAGATGGAGATCCCTCGCTACCGTTTTCACACGCTGATAATCGCAGATTTATCAGCTTCCGCTGGAAGCTATGTCGTACACCATCAGTGAATTACCGTGTCTTAAATAGAGTTTTTTATTGTTGATCACAAGGTGTGCCCAGTGTGTTCCTGTACCCAGAGGAACAGTAAATGTGCTGAGCAGGTTTAACCCGTCAGCTTTGGGTTCAGCAAGCGTCACTTTTCCGTTTTCGCTGTAGATATATATTAACCCGTCGTTTGCGATGACATTAGCCGGAGCAAGCTGGTTCAGTGCAAAGAGTTCCTTGCCTGTTTTCCAGTCCACGCCGAAAAACCTGCGGTTCCTGTCGCCACCGCCATAAATTATTCCATTCAGAACAACCACCCCTCCTATTTTCGGGTCGAGCTTTGCATTGCGCCACACCTCAGTAACACCTGTACCGTCGGCAGCCAGCTTGAGCATAACACCCCCGAGTCCGTAGCCGCTTGTGCAGTAAAGGTATCCGTCAATATAAACCGGGACATTGGGATGAACATAAGGTTCCATATTGAAATCAAAGCTCCAAAGGAACTTCCCTGATCCGGCATCGTACCCCTGAATCGACCTGTCCATCCTGGTGACAAGGAGTCTTCTGGAAGGAAGCTGCACGAGAAGAGGGGAGCAATAGGCTGATTTCTCGCCTTCCCCTTTGCTTTTCCAGATTAGCTTCCCTGTATTCCTCTCCAGTGCAATGACACCTGCATCACGGCCACCGGGTGAACAATAAAGAACATTTCCGTCATATAGCAGGTTCTCTGTCACTCCCCAGGTAATATTCCTTCCACCATACTCCTTAAATGTATCCACCGACCAGATAGTCTGCCCATTGGCAGTGTTCATACAGAGGAGTTTTCCGAATGAGCTCATGAGATAAAGCTTGTCCTTAATCACCAGCGGAGTTGACCGTACTCCATAATGGTTTTCAGTCCACTCGGGACCATACTCTTTTTTCCACAACAGTTTTCCCTTAAGATCGAAAGCAAAAACGTAACCTGTCCCGTTCAACATTCCGGTTGTATAAACTCCTGAGCTGGTGACTGCTGCAGATGTATGTCCTTCTCCAAGCTCATCAAAATGCCAGATCATTTTTGGTCCTGATTCAGGCCATTGCCTGAGCAGTCCCTTTTCATTATATATACCAGTCCGCTGGGGGCCTCTCCATTGCGAAACATCCTGCGCTCCAAGAGTAACACAAAGGGAACCAATTAAGATCGTCTGAAGGACTCTTATCATGACTAATAATTTATGAGTTTTGTAACTTTTCAAATATAACAAAAAAGCATCTTACAAAAATGCTGCCATAAAATTTGTCTTTCTCCGTATTGTCAGCCTGGAAGTAAAACCCCTCTGTCTCGCAAGCTCGACATCTCCCCCGGACTAATCTTTATACACATCTCTGAACATTATAAAAGAATATCTCATACGGCTATGAAAGAAGTCAATATAACCGTACTGTCTACGTTTTTCACAGAGCGTTGAGAATAGTCCAGGGGTTAATTTACAGGCCTCAGATGGCACCATTTTTTATCTCACAGATTGAAAAAGCTTTGTGAATTTAGCTCCGTTTTCTAAGCCACGAAGTGGCTTAATGTGAATAACCCCCGGCGCCAGCCGGGGGTACGGCTAACCATCTGATCTCAAGCCCTGAAAGGGCTTAATATAATTATAGAAAACTTCTCCTGGACTACGGAATAACGCCGGATGAAAAGTTTTTTCCATAACTAATATATTCAGCTCCTTCAGAGCTGGGAAGTGTTTGGTGGTCATCAACCCCTGGCTGCGCCAGGGGTTATTCATATTTGGCTCTTTCAGAGCCAGCTGGACTAAAAACGACAGTGTAAATTCAGAATTTAAAAAGATGTGTATAAACATTAGATCCCCCAGGGGGGAGAAGAAATCCAGTGGATCGGACAGGATTTTAAACCTCCTTCAGGGGTTAGAAAATGTCAGGAGAGCCTTTCCGTATAATGAGAGCATTTTTAGCGAAGGGCCAGCCTGCAGTGGATGAACCAAAATCTATTTACCTGTCATATTAAGCGTCGCAACATAATAATTCGGATCAACGAGAATAGTTGCATTTTTAATACCAAGGTCAATCGTTGTAAAGCCCGATGACGGAACAAGATTCATCGGAACACCTGATACATATATTTTCACAGGCATATTGAACCGTGGGACACAGTTATTCCAACGGAAAGTAAGTTTCTCATCCTTAACAGAGTATTCAAAGACAGGTATCCTGATATCTCTGAGGTACTGGTCAAAGAAAGGCTTCAGGTTGAGGCTCGTTTTGCTGCTCAGGTAATCTTCTATCTGAGATCCCTTTACGACAGTGTGATAGAAATCCTTATTCATTCCCCGTAAAATAGCCCTCCATTTTTCATCATCGTTTACTATCTGACGGAGAGTATGAAGCATATTACCCCCCTTCGGGTACATATCCCCCGAACCGCTGCTGTTCACATCATATCTTCCGACAATAGTCCGGTCGTTTCTGATACCGCGGCGTGTTCCGAGGGCATATTCAGTGCCCGCTTCCTTACCGTAAAAGTACTCTACATAAAGGTTTTCCGAATAATTTGTAAAGCTTTCGTGGACCCACATATCAGCCACATCCTCGTATGTTATGCTGTTTGCGAACCACTCATGACCTGATTCATGGATTATAATGAAATCAAATTTGTCACCCCAGCCTGAACCACTCTGATCCACGCCGTGATATCCGTTTTTGTAACCATTGCCATAAGTTACGGAGCTCTGATGCTCCATCCCGTAATACGGCGCCTCGACAAGCTTATATCCGTCCTCATAAAAAGGATATGGTCCAAACCAGTGTTCAAATGCTTCAAGCATCATAGGAGCCTGTTTGAACTGAACCCTGGCTTTTTCAAGGTTTTCCTTCAAAACATAATAATTGCAGTCGAGCTTGCCTTTTTCACCATTAAATACTTCCGAAAAATGAGCATAGTCAGCAATGTTGATATTGACACCGTAATTATTTATAGGGTTGGCTACAAACCAGTTATAGGTAGTTGTATTGTTTTTCAGGGTTATCTTGCTTCTGAGTCTGCCGTTTGAAACATCCATCAGGTCAGATGGGACGTTCACACTGATAAGCATACTGTCCGGTTCATCATACATATGATCTTTGCATGGCCACCAGAGGCTGGCGCCGTCGCCCTGGCATGTTGATGCAACGAAGGGTTTGTTGTTCTTATCCTTTTTCCAGGTAATACCTCCTTCCCATGGCGGCCTCGTAGAGACCCTGGGTTTTCCTCCATAAGTAAGGATTACCGAATACAAGCTCCCGGGTTCCTGCTTATCCGTCATCCTGATCCGGAAAACATTCCCTTCCCTCTCAAACTTTAGTGATTTACCATTTTGTTCTGCCTTTAACAGGTTCATCGGTTCCTGAAGATCGATCTGCATTACCTCAGCTGCTTTTAAAACCCTGTAAATCACTGTATTATTTCCATATATGGTGCTGTCCGAAGGTTTTACTGCAATATCAAGGTGGTAGTAGACAAGGTCCCACCAGGCCCTTTCAGGTGTAATCGAACCCCTGAGAGTGTCCTGACGGGTAAATGTCTTTTCTGCCGGTGCAAGGTACTGGGCACGGGCAGGTATTATCCAGACCAAAAATGCAATCAATGTAAAACTATAAGTCTGAAAATTTATTCATCATGCAATAATTTAAAAGTCAAATGACAAAAGTAAAAAGATAAAAGAAATTTCCTGCATCAAACGCTTCCATCTTCTCCCCATCATCAATCAATCCCGGGTTAAAAATATTATTTGTATTTTTATCTGACTTATGGGAAAAGTATTCTTCTTATATCTTATTTTTTCAGCCACTTCCTGCATAACTACATTTGGTCAACAAGCTGATTTAATTTCTTCCACACTCCCTGTTGTTATTATAAATACCTCTGCTGGTGAGAGTATACCTGATGAGCCAAAAATTGCGGCAGATATGAAAATTATTCATAATGGAAGGGGATTGACCAACAATGTCACAGATAGCGGGAATATCTACTCCGGCAGAGTCGGGATTGAGATCAGAGGAAGGTACTCGGCATCGCTCCCTCAGAAACCGTACGGTTTCGAAACACGCGACGATGCGGGTAATAACCTTAATGTGGAATTGCTTGATATGCCTGAAGAAAATGACTGGGTGCTTACCGCCAACTATAACGACAAATCTTTTCTGAGAAATTTCCTGGCATTTGAACTCTTCAGGGAAATGGGGCACTATGCTCCCAGAACCGTTTATTGCGAGGTTGTTTTAAATGGTGAGTACCAGGGGATTTACCTGCTCGGGGAAAAGATAAAACAGGATAAAAACCGGGTGGATATCGGGAAACTGAACCCGGATGAGAATTCTGGCGATGACCTGACAGGCGGGTATATTTTTGTGAACGATTACTATGATGGATCGAACAGCTGGATAAGTTATTTTTCCCCATTGAACAGATCCGGCAGCGATGTCTATTTTGTTTATTATGACCCTGAGCCTGACGATATAACCGCAACTCAGAAGAATTACCTGAAGGATTATGTCGATTCTTTTGAAAGGATCCTGTACAGTCCGCAATTTAAAGATCCGGGCGCCGGATACAGGGCATACCTGGATGTAAATTCATTTGTTGATTACTTTATTCTTGGAGAACTGTCGAGAAATGTGGATGCTTACAAAAAGAGCAGATTTTATTTTAAGGATAAAGACAGCAAAAATGGGTTGATTCATTCAGGGCCTCCGTGGGATTTCGACTGGGCATGGAAAGATATCAGGGAAAACTGCATCAATTTCAATCAAACCGACGGATCTGGTTGGGCATACCGCGTAAATGACTGCGACAACTGGCCCGTTCCACCTTCCTGGGAAATAAGGCTTCTGCAGGATAGTGAATTCGCCGGCCGGATCCATGACAGATACTTTGAACTCCGGAAAACCATACTTAGCGAATCCTCACTGAACCATGCAATCGATTCGGTTGCATCACTGCTGGATGAAGCTCAGGAAAGGCATTTCCAGCGATGGAAAATTCTCGGCATCAACGTCGGAACACCTGAATACGGAGTACAACCTGCTACTTTCAGCGGCGAGATCGAAAAATTTAAAAACTGGATAAAAAAGCGTCTGACCTGGCTCGATTCAAATATGGTAGGCAAAGCTTCATCAAGTGGAGAAAGCAAGAAGGCGATTTACAGGGTTTTCCCTAATCCGGCTGCCGATATTCTCTATGTTGAAGCAGATACTACCCTCAACAGAATTGAAATCTTCAGCCTTCCCGGAAATAAAGTCCTTGAGATTAATGACATCAACGAATATACAACATCCCTAAATGTTTCTCAGTTTGCAGATGGTTTATATGTTATAAGAATACACCTGAAATCAGGGGAAATTGTAAGTCAAAGGTTTGTGAAAGAATAGGGTGAAAATGCACAAGCTGGTTACAATATTTCTTCATTAAATGGCTGCCTGCCGTGTAAAGTTTTCAGATCTTTGCGAACTCTGCGTTTTTCCATTGCGCCCTCTGCGCGTTAAGGGATTTAGTATTTTTCATATTAATTAATCGCCTGAAATATATACTTTAGACAAAAATTAAAACAAAGAGCAAATCATGAAACGTAACCTTTTCACCTCACTTCTTGTCTCAGGTCTTCTTCTCCTGAATACCGGATTACTACCGGCACAGAATTCTCCCCGATCGCGCGAGTCATTCAATCAGGGCTGGAAATTCGTTAAATATTTCAATGCCGCCACCGATGCCGTAACAACTGACAGGGAACCGGAAGGGTTGCAGAATCCTTCTGTGAATGACAGTAACTGGCGTACCGTTGATCTTCCGCATGACTGGGCAATTGAAGGTCCGTTCAGTGATACACTTGAAAATAATACAGGCCTTCTGCCCTGGAAAGGGATCGGATGGTACAGAAAACATTTTACAGTTAATAATACCGAAAAGGGAAAGCAGATCTATATAGATTTCGATGGTGCCATGGCGTATTGTGATGTGTGGCTGAATGGTAAGCATGTGGGTGGTTGGCCCTACGGATATACTTCCTTCCGGCTTGACCTTACCCCGTATGTAGATTTCGGTAAAGAGAATCTGATCTCAGTCAGGCTAGATACAAAAAGCTGGGATTCAAGATGGTATCCTGGTGCAGGTTTATACAGGAACGTCTGGCTTGTTAAGACATCTCCCCTTCATATTAAATATAACGGGATCTTTTGCACCACACCCGAAATCAAAAAGGAGAGCGCGGTTCTAAGTGTGGAGGCTGATGTTGAGAGTCACCTGAATCAACCGGTCCCCGTTACTGCCAGGGCTTCAGTTTATAAGCTTAATGAAAAAGGTATTGCATCTGCTGTGCCGGTTGCAGAATCAATAACAGCAACAGCAATGCTGGCTGCTTCCGGAGATCACAAATTCAGGTTTGATATACCGGTAAAAGATCCTGTTTTATGGGATATTGAAAATCCGGAACTTTATAAAGCTGTTGTAACTATACTTCAGGGAACAGAGGTAACAGATATCAGTGAAACCAATTTCGGATTCAGGACACTCGATTTTACTGCCCGTGATGGCTTTTTGCTCAACGGGAAAAAAGTGCCGGTTCAGGGTGTTTGCAATCACCACGACCTTGGGGCGCTGGGAGCCGCTTTCAACGTAAGGGCTGCTGAACGCCAGCTTGAAATCCTGAAAGAAATGGGATGCAATGCTGTGAGGACAAGCCATAACCCACCCGCTCCTGAATTGCTTGATCTGTGCGACAGGATGGGCTTTCTGGTTCAGGACGAAGCATTTGATGCCTGGAAGACGCCCAAGAAACGGAATGATTACAACAAACTGTTCTATGCATGGCATGAGGAGGACCTGCGGGCAATGGTACGCCGTGACCGCAATCACCCGTCAGTTTTTATGTGGAGCACAGGCAACGAAGTGAATGATCAGAACAACCCTGCCCTCTCGGAAAGCCTGAGGGCTATTATCAGATCAGAAGATAATACCCGGCCGGTAACAGTCGGTTGTAACTGGGACGAATCAGGAACCAACGGCTTTCAGAAAACCGTTGATGTTTTTGGAATTAACTACCGCCTTTACAGGTATGACGCTTTTTTTGCATTGAAGGACAATGATAACCTGCCGTTCCATTCAACCGAATCGGCTTCGACAATAAGTTCCAGAGGCGAATATTTCTTTCCTGTGGTTGCAGGCGACCTGAATAATAATCTGCCCGGTAAAGGGATCTTTCAGATCTCCTCATACGACCTTGCTTATCCGGCCTGGGCTTCCACACCCGACCAGCAATGGGAAATGCAGGATAAACATCCGGGTGTTTTTGGCGAATTTGTATGGACAGGATTTGACTATATCGGTGAACCGACTCCTTACGGAGGCGATCTCACAGGATTGCGCCCGGGAACACGCCGATATGATATGGCAAAAGAATTACTTGATAAACAAAACGTTACAGAAGTACCTTCAAGAAGCAGCTATTTCGGTATTCTCGATCTCGCCGGCTTTAAAAAAGACCGTTTTTATCTTTACCAGTCTAAATGGAGACCTGAGCTACCAATGGCACATATCCTTCCTCACTGGAACTGGCCGGAAAGAAAGGGTCAGGTAACTCCTGTACATGTTTATACTTCAGGGGATGAAGCCGAATTGTTTCTTAATGGCAAATCGCTTGGCAAAAAGAAAAAAGGACAATATGAATACAGGCTAAGGTGGGATGATGTAGTATATCAACCGGGTGAACTAAAGGTTGTAGCTTACAGGAATGGGGTCAAATGGGCTGAAGATAAAATGATTACTACCGGGAAAGCCTCCATACTTTCTGCTTCTGCTGACCGTTCATCTGTCCGTTCCGATGGTTCTGACCTTGTGTTTATAACGGTCAGGGTTGAAGATAAAAACAACCTGGCTGTTCCGCGAAGCAGTAACATGGTGAATTTCAGCATAGAAGGACCTGGTAAAATCGTCGCGGTCGACAATGGGGATGCAACCAGTCACGATCCTTTCCAGGCTTCATACAGGAAGGCCTATAATGGGATGTGTCTTGTGATCGTCAGAGCAGAAAAAGGAGCTTCCGGTTCATTTGTTGTTAAAGCTGCATCAAAGGGATTAAAAGGCGCTGAAGTGACTGTAAATATTGAAAAGTAAGTTTTGTTTGGGTGGTCGCAATTTGCGACCACATTTTCTTTCTCATTTTCAGTTAATTGGAACATAAAATGATCTGGGAAGCGTCTAATATTTCGTTTTACCTGCTCATTAAGCCTCTTCGTTGTCACTCCATATAATTCAGACAGATCATTGCTTATCATAACTTTCTGACCCCTGATCATGATAATCTTGCTCATGATCACTTCATCCGGGATCATTATCTGAGAGTCTTTCTTTACCAGGTTTCTCTTTTCCAGTAGAGTAGGATGGGTTTCTTCTAGGTATGTTTTAATTGGTAAAATCTGGTTTGCCTGTAGTTTCAGAGTTCTTGAGTTGCTGTTTCTGTCTGAAGGGGTGTACTTTTACCCTCGTTTAAATTCACATGACCGGTTTCAAGCCTGGCGATCTCCCCGCTTTCCAGTCCCTGGTAAATCAAAAGTCCAAGGATCACGATGTTTCTTTGATGTAAGAGCTTTGCAGCTTTGGTTGCATGGTTCCACATGGGTAGATTGCAAAAGTCCTGGTAGATCTTCTCGATCTGCACCGGGGATAATGTCTCCGGGAGGACCTTCTTTCCGCTTTGCATTAACCTGATGCGTTTAATTCTGTTTTGAGTTGTGATCCCTGACTATTACCAAAACAACGTAAAAGTTAAGAACATTAACTTCCATTTCAAGGGGCCTTTTTGAACGAAAACCAAGCATGAAAAACTATTTAAAAAGGGAAGATCGATGTTCAAGATTCTACCTAGATAAATAAACATTCAATACTTTGCCATCTTTCTTTTGAATATTAAAACAAGGGGATCCGCCTAATTGTACAGACAGCAGCATTTTTCTGGGTAATCCATATACATACCAGATGCTATCATTTTGTAAGGTGGCATGGAAAGGCTTATAGTCTCTAAGGTGCTTACCAAAAATAGGTTTACCAACTGCCTCGGCTATTTTTATAGCCGTTACTTCATCAGTCACCATACCTTCTTTTGCTAAATTGAATTCTAATTTACCAGAAGGTATATTTGTCAATATGAGAAATGAAATAATACAAATTACTACTATACCTGCGGCAATTAGATTTTTTTTTCTTTTCATAACTAGCTAAAAATTATTCCCAAATAATTGCATTAAAATTCTTTTCCAAGATGTACTGTATCCATGATCAGGTTCACTCCAATTATAGTACATGAAGTTCGACATATTTGGCAAATCTCTGGTGATTACTCCATATGAGTAATTACGTGCATCATATTGATAAAGAGAACCAGTAGGGGTACAAAGAAACGCATAACGGTATGCACTTAAATCAGTGGTCGAAAAAGTTTCATAATCAAATCCATATCCATGTGTATGACCTTCTCCTTCAAGAGTTGTTCCTAATGGAGCAAGATGAGGTAATATTACACCACCTTCATCACCAATTACTGGTATTAAATATGAATAGAATGTTGAGCCGTTTTCGTTAAATGAAAAAAAGACTGTGCCAAATTCCTTTCGCCTCATTATTGAGTTATCATTATATCTAATTCCAAAATCCATTGCGGCTTCCTGAATAGTCTTAAACTTTGAACCGGGACCTCCTCCTAAGATACATTGTAAAGCTCCGCCAGGTCTTCATCCAGCATCACCCTCTTATCTCTTATCAGATATATCTTACTGGTTATTATCTCATCCGGGATTGCAATTTGATTGGACCCTTTTGCCATGTGTTTTGTAGTTTGCTATGTAAATTTATTATATAAATCTTGATATCACAATTTGTGATTTCAAGTTTGGAGGACGCAATTTGCGACCTCCATTTCATCTGAGCGGGTGGAACAGTCCTAACTGCTTTGTCAGGTCCGTTAGATCCTGACTTTGTGTGTCATCGTAGGTGTATAAGCCCATCTTTAAGTCATTAATTACCCGATCTCAACATGTTATTGTTAATTGTATCTTTAAAAGCTTCTGTCGAAGTGAATTTAAATTTATAATTGAATCGCTTTACTATCTTTTCAGGACTCAGCAGTATCGGGTAAATACTGATATCTATGCCTGCAGGCTGAATATCAACCAGCTTAAGATGCCACAGAACTGAGAGGCACGCGCTTACCAGAAAAACCGGGATCCTTTTGAATTTTTTGTGTGGCAAAAGCTCTGTAAGCGGCGAAAAGCTGTTGGGAGCAATGTTAAAAACTCCTTTTATCTGATCGTCAGGGATCATATGGTTGATTAAGGAAACAAAATCGTCGGAATGTAAAAACTGAAGCTTGTTATCCCTGCAAAATTCCGGAAGCCAGGGCATTTTCAACAATATGGAAACTACGCTTCCCTTTTTGTTGATCGCTGGTCCAATAACTGTACATATCCTGACTAAATTAAGGTTAAGATCTTCCCGGACTGGTGTCTTAAGGTAGATTTCCTCAATAAGTCCCTTATTTATTCCATACCTGTAATTTCCGGGTCGAAGCGGATGATATTCACTGATCCAGGGTGAATTCCCGCTGTTGCCTCCGTATGCGGCAGCCGAGCTTGAGAAAATCAGCTGCCTGACGGAGGGTGTCTTGTCGGATATCTCAAGGATATTCCTTGATCCCACTATGTCAACCTGATATTCCTTCTGGCGGTTGCGTATCTTATTGAATGAACATGCAAAGTGAATTACATGCGTTGGCTCCTCTTTCAGGAAAATGGATTCCAGCTTACCTCTGTTTGTAATACAGCATTTGTAAAACCTGAAACATTCAGGGGGAATGTTTTCATTGTCTCCATTTATATCTATTCCGGTGACCGGAATTTTCTTTTCAACAAGACTCCTGGTGATTAAGCTGCCCAAAGCACCGGAAGATCCTGTAATCAGAACTTTCATTATATTATTGTTTGCTTTTTTGGAGAATTTGAAACTTCCTAATTAATTCAAGTTGCTTGTTGCTGGTTCCTCGTTACTGGTTAGTTGTTTATTAACAGAACAACAGGCGATTTTTTTAAAATTTATTTGATATTTTTGCATTAATCATGATGCTCATTATCAAATAACTAGCAACCAGCAACAAGTAACTGGCAACTTAAGTTAATTAATCTAAATGTATAAATAAAGCGGGATAATTTCAAATTTTTTCTAAAATCCATAAAAACACATAATATATTGAATGAACTTTTAATAACTTGGTTGCAGATAATAAGCGAATTGCTTTCGGATCAAAAGGGTTTTATCAACGAAAACCTGCCTACCGGCAGGCAGGTCAGCGTGATATGCGGGAAACAAAAAATCTCCCGCAATCACGATTGCCATATTGATCGCGGATAGAAATCCTTGCAGATCCGTAACCCACACTGAGTTATGAAGGAGGAGATTTTTTTTAAGAACCGGGCTGAGTGGCGGAAATGGCTTGAACAGAATTACACTTTGGCTCAGGGGATCTGGATGATCATGTATAAAAAGCATACGGGCAGGGAGTGCATTAAATATGAAGAGGCCCTGGAAGAGGCGCTCTGTTTCGGCTGGATTGACGGGAAACTTAAAAGGATAAATGAGGAGTATTATATTCAGAGCTACACACCAAGAAGGAAGGGTAGCAGGTGGTCCAAATACAATATAGAAAGGGCTGAAAAACTGATTCAGGAAGGCAGGATGGCCGGTGCAGGACTGGAAGCTTATAATGAAATATTCAAAAATCCCGGGCTGGTCAATGACAACAGGCCAGCCGATCCGGAAATCCCGGCAGATCTCCTGGAGGCTCTGAAAGACAACAAGACCGCGTTCGACAATTTTATGAAATTTTCTCCTTCCGCAAGAAGACTTTATATTGGCTGGTCGAACGACGCAAAAAGAGATAACACACGTATTGAACGGATAAAAAAAATTGTCCTTTATTCAGAACAAAATATCCGTCCGGGCATTAATACAGGTTAATTAATCATTAAATTATAGTTTTTATACATTTACCCTAAATTAAATAACACAATTATGAAAAAGGCAACAATCTTTATGACCGTATTGGTATTCGCTATTGCTTCGGTTTTACCGGCTTCAGGACAGACATCAGACTTTTCAGGTACCTGGAAGCTGGACAGGACCAAATCAACATTGGCGGAGTATTCTCCAACCCTTGTGAGATTAGATGTTCAGTTGAAAGGAGACAGTCTCCTGACTGTAAGAACGTATGATACCGGAGACGGCCAGGAGTATCCTTTTACCGAAAACCTTACACTTGACAGCAAAGAATACCTGATCACCGTTTATGAAATGCCAAGAAAAGCCAAAGCATTCCGGGGCGATCAGGAAGGTGTTCTGAATGTTGAGACGACAACAACATTTACCGGATCGAATGGTACGGAAGATTTTATTTCAAAAGAGATCTGGAAAGTTGATAAAACGAATAAGACTCTTACTATCAGCTTTAAAAATTCGAGCTCAGCCGGAGCTGCGGAGGGGGCATTTATATTTAATAAAGCTGAATAAAACATATCAACGGCTGCATAGCTTAATTTAATCCCTATAGTTTCTGAACGTTCAACATTTTGCCTGATTGCTTGTTACAGATATATGTTCACGTTTGTATTGTAATAGTAATTAGCCTAATAATAAAGCAAAATGAAAATTGGAATACTTGGTACAGGGGTTGTAGGCCGTACATTTGCTGCCAGGCTTGCCGGACTTGGCCACGAAAGTATGTTAGGTACAAGGGATGTTGCTGAAAAGCTTGCCAGTACAACAATGGATTATATGGGCAATCCTCCATTCAGCGAGTGGTACAAATCAAACAACAATGTCAGGTTAGGAACTTTTTCTGAAGCTGCAGCTTTCGGTGAGTTGATTATCAATGCTACTCATGGCGGAAGTTCATTGGGCGCTCTGAACCTTGCCGGTACTCAAAACCTGAATGGCAAAGTTCTTATGGATGTGGCCAATCCGCTGGATTTCAGTCAGGCGAACTCCCCCAGCTTAATCCCCGGGCTTAGCAACACAACATCCCTGGCAGAGGTGATCCAGAGCAACTACCCGGAAGTTTACGTTGTAAAGACCCTGAATACCTTAACAAGCAGCCTGATGGTTAATCCTCAGCTGGTAGCAGGAGGAGATCACGTTAATTTCATTTCGGGAAATGATAATGATGCCAAACTGAAGGTAAGAAATCTTCTGAATCAATTCGGCTGGAAAGATGAGAACCTGATGGACCTTGGTGATATCACCGCAGCACGTGGAACTGAAATGTATCTGCCCTTATGGATAAGATTGTGGGGAGCTACAAAAACCGGAGTTTTTAATATAAGGCTGGCGATCTGATAACCCGGGACCAGAGATTGCCGGATGTGGCTCTACCAGAATTATTCTCCCGGTTTTAAAAATAAGTCTTAAATTGTACAGGATTATATTCAGTAATACTATGAAAAATAACCTGTATATAGTTACCTTATTATTTTTGATTGCATGTTCCCAGCAAAAAAATGGGAATATCAGGGAATCCGGTCCTGTTAATAATTTCACAACAGAAGGCAAAGCTGTTTCTGTATTTTGCACCGCCGACAGTACAGAGCTCAGGCTCTCCCCCACCGACACTTTGCAGTTCAGAAAATCAGATCCGATAGCTGAATCACGGATCTACGTCTTTGCAGATCCTGATAAAACCTACCAGGCATTTATAGGAATCGGTGGTGCCCTGACGGACGCCTCCGCAGAAACCTTCGCAAAGCTCCCTGAAGACCGGCAGGAAGAATTAGGCTTGGCGAGGAATATGGAGAGTCGATGATAATGGATTTTAATAACTGGACAGAAGCCTGGACGGATTGGAATATTCTGCTGGATGAGACCGGAGGACCGAACCATGTGGGGAATTTTTGTTTTGCCCCGATTCATGCTGATACAAGGTCAGGCCGGCTGATCTACACAAATTCATATTATTATATTGGCCATTTCTCGAAGTTCATCCGTCCGGGAGCCAGAAGGATACTGACTTCAGCAAGCAGGAGCCAGCTGTTAACTACAGGATTTGTTAATGAAGATGGCAGTCTTGCCATCGTTGTAATGAATAAAACCAATAAGAAAACATTGTACAATTTATATATGAAGGACGGTTCAGTTGAAATTACAAGCTTACCTCATTCCATCCAGACACTTGTCATAAAATGAGTTCCTGACAGAAAAACAGACTCTGCCAGTAAAATACAAAATAAAAAAAGCTACCTGCAAAGTCTTTCCTGACTTTTCAGGCAGCTTTACCTGAATTGAACCTGATTTTAAGTTACTTTTTCTTTGGCACTGTTTTATGAGCCATATGCCCGTTGCCTGCCTTTTCCTTCGTACGTGACTTTCCTGTCATACCTGATACCATCATCTCTTTTTTCAGGAATTTTCCACCATTATCATAAAGGAGAGTCTCTGATGTGGTTCCCTTACCGATAACTACCTCAAATGAGGTTACACCATTATTCATAATTTTTACAGCATCCCTGATTGTAAATCCCGGATAATCCTTTGCAATATTATCAGTTATGGATTTCTGAAGGTCTGCTACCTTAACAGGTGTGCGCTGTGCATTGACGACAAAAGCTGTCATCAACAAAACCATTAAAAATGCTAACTTTTTCATTACTGTTAATTTATTGGTTAAGCAGCTAAAATAAAACGCGATTCTGAAGAGGATCTGAAGTTGAGAAATTTTAATTATAATATCATGCTTTTAACCTTGTCCGGATCTGGCAGGTCGCGTGTATAAGCAAGTCTTAATTCGTGAATATTACCGCTGCATGTATAAGTGATCCTCATTTGACAGGTGTCAGTAATCTTTTTAACTATTGACAGGCCGAGTCCAACTGATTGAGGATTATCACCCAATTTATGAAACCGGCGGAAAAGAAGTTCCGGATCCGTTCTTAATGGTGCGCCGCTGTTTGAAATTGTAAAGGATCCATCGCTTATTGTACATTTAATAAAACCTCCATCGACGTTGTATCTCACCGCGTTGCTGAACAGGTTTGAAATAAGCACTTCAGCAAGAACCTCATTCATTTTAACAATTGCCGGATTCGCAGCTTCAACCTCGACAGAGATCATTTTGAGCGCCATAATCTCCTTGTAGTTTTCTATGTTTTGCTCAAGTATCCGCTTAAGCGAAACCTCAGTTTCTTCCCGGAAAAATGAATTCTCAATCTTTGAAATAAGGAGCAGACCCTGATTAAGCTTAAATAACCTTGTTGTAGCATCATTGATTGATTTAACAATATTAATACTCTCCTTCCTGAGCTCCTTTCTTTGCATAAGCAACTCCATTTTTGACCTGATCACAGCCAGCGGAGTCTGTATTTCGTGGGCAGCATTTTCGTTGTATTCCTTCAGACTGACATAGTTATTCCTCATTTTCTTTGTCATTACTGAAAAAACTGTATTTAACTGCCTGAACTCGTCAACGTCGGTTTCAGGAAGATTAAGCTCTTCGTCTGACCGGATATCAAAGTTTTCGGCACTATTTACAGTTTTATGAAATGGCTGCCATAACCTTCTGGAAATGATATAGTTCAGAAAAATCGAAATAATAAACAATGAAAGAAAAAGAAAAAATACATAAAGCCCAAGGTATTCAAGAAGCTTGTCTTTTTCATCAAGGCTACGTAAAATCCTAATAGTATATCCTTTGCTCTCTGGTGTGCTGGCTGCAAAATATAAATCCCTGAACTGTAAATTGCTTTCCGAAACTGTATCAAATATTATTGTATCGCGTATGATCTGGATGGCAGGCAAAGGATAACTATACAGCCTGACTACGATCTGATGTCCGAAAGAAGCAGCCAAATCGGGAATTGTTTCCGTTTGCTCGATCTCATCCTGAATAATTGTTTTTTCAGTTACCAGGCTGTTGTCTATCTGTTTGTAAACCTGTTTCCTTATTATAAAAAATAACAGTACCCCCCCTGCAATCATTGCAATGCTGGAGAAGAAAAGAAAGTAATATGTGCTTTTAGTTAATAACCTCAACTATCAGTAAATTTATAACCGAAGCCGTAAATGCACCTGATATAATTCCTTCCTCCTGCACCTGTAATTTTTTTCCGGAGATTCTTGACATGAGTGTATACAAAATCAAAAGAATCGGTAAGGATAACCTCATCTCCCCATAAATGCTCCACAATAGATTCTTTAGTTATCAACCTGCGGCTGTTGGCAACAAAAAATAACAGCAAATCGTATTCTTTTCTGGTCAGATCAAGCGAATTGTTGCTGACAAAAGCCTGATTATCCAACGTATTGACGGTAATTTCATTAAATGAGATCTCATTCCTGCCAAGAAGGTTGTTTCTTCTGAAGATCGAATTGATCCTGGCGCTCATCTCGGCAAAATGGAAGGGCTTTGTGAGGTAATCATCAGCGCCTGTCTTCAGACCTGTAAGCTTATCTTCCAGCGAGCTCTTTGCTGAAAGTATCAATATTCCATCGGTGGATTTATTTGCTTTTAGTTCCCTGATTATATCCAGACCACTGCCATCAGGCAGGCCAATATCTAATATAATGCAATCGTACGAATTGTCTCCTGCTTTCAATATTGCCTGATTATAGTTTTGAGCTGTTTCGCAGATGTGTCCCTCCAGCCTCAGATAATCATTTATGGCAGCATTTAGGGACCTGTCATCTTCAACAATTAGTATTTTCAATTCTGTTGGGTTTTAAACAAATCATGATTTGTCCTTTACTAATAACAATTAAGCAGGCCTCCTGGTTCTAACGGTTTTCTCCCTGTCCGTCTTTTGTATCCTGCACTTATAAAAAATAAAATGAAGTCAGTAAGTCCATCATTGTCTGACAATTCTGCAACCTACTGACTTCCAATAAATAAACCGGATAATATAATTATGGGGGTTGTCAACCCCTCCTGCTCCCGGAAATAGTTTTATGATTGACCAACCGGCTTTTTATAGTTAAATGATAAATTCTTCTTAACATTATTCTTTTCAACAGTCACTTTAACATGTTCCTCAATGTCATTTTTTGTATTATAATATTTGATAATTTCCTTGTCTCCAACAACCGTCCAGTCTTTATACTGGCTCTTTGCCAGTGACTGCATTACACTGGGAAGCAATGCCGCATTTTTTCTGATCGTTCTTGATTGTTTGATAGTCCCGTCAGGTGTATATACAGCATAAATATCGCTTCCGTCATGAGCCTTAATAAAGACCTCATAATAATCGGGTTTTGCATTTCCCGCATCCTTATCTACAACCCATGCGTATTTTTCAAGTACAAATGGGAACTTTCCCCACTTGAAAGCTTCACTGTTCCTGAAATCTGAATTTACTGCATTTATAATTGCGGGTGGGACCTGATCCTTCTTTAGAATGAGGTTCTCGACGGGCATTTCTTCACTTTCATCAAGTACATGATCGACCTGGGCGAATAATGGGAAAGTAAATCCCGCGGATGCTATTAGCAAAAAGAATAATTTTTTCATGACTATGGATTTTAAGTTAAATAATCATGTCAAAAATATTCTGCAATTCTGAAGAGGATCTGAAGATGGAAAAGTTTAACAAAAATTTAAGATTCTGTACCGGAGTTACTAACTGCCAATCCTGTACAGATATTTCTCAGTCCTCAGGATCACTGAATTTCTGAGTATTGGTGGTGTAGCCCAGATCCCTGAATCCATCTGGTTTCGGGCTATCAGTTCAAAATTTCTACCCGGCTTTATTGCGAGAACCTCTCCTTTTATGGAGAAGAACCAGATATTCCCGCCGGCATAAACGGGGGATGCGTTAAAATTTGCCTTCTGGCGTTCAGACCAGATCTCTTTTCCGGTAGCTGCATCAATGCACATCATGATGTTCCTGGAATTAACAGTATAAATTAAACCATCCTTAATTAAAGGAGTAAGGATCTGGGTCTGGATCTGGTCATCACGTTTCCTCCACAGTATATTAGTTGCCGTTATATCACCCTTACCCTCCGGATTAACGGCCAGCATTTCCGTAAAAACTGTACCTTCAGGATCAACCATGGTCCCCGTGTAAAAATAAATAATTCCCTTTTCAGCTATCACCATCGGCACTGTCGATTCAGCCCCCCTTACCACTCTCCATATTTCTTTTCCGGTTAGCGGATCATACGCGCAACAGACTGCCGACCCGTTTGAGATCAACATGTCGCGCCCTTTTACATTGAGGATAAGAGGTGTGATGTAGGCTTTCTTTCCGATTACCGGCAGCGGTTTGTAAGGCTCTTCCGGCCTGTCGGTTCTCCAGACAGTTTTACCTGTCGATTTATCAAGCGCAATAATAAATCTTACATCAGTCCCTTCATAATGAAGTATAAGCAGGTTCTTATAAAGTACCGGTGATGAGCCGGGTCCCTGTACATGTTTGCATTTTAGGTCCGTCCGTTTCCAGACAATTGAACCATCTGAGGTATTTATACAGGCAGTTCCGGAACTGCCAAAATGTACGTAGACAAAACCTTTCTCAATGCATGGAGTGGGACTTGCGTAAGTATTGATCGAATGTTTACCAAAAAGATCTTCAGGGGTAAATACCTTGATATCGTAATTTATCTCTCCTGTCCGGTAATCAGCGCAAACAGCGTAAAGTTCCTTCCCATCTGCAGTTCCAGTTGTAACCCAGATCTGGTTACCATAAACGACAGGAGATGAATGACCATTGCCATGTATTTCTGTTTTCCATTTTATGCTGGATTCGTCCCAGTTAAGGGCCACTTTCTCTGTTGTGGCAATACCGTTTAAGTTGTTTCCTCTGAAACTGGTCCAGTTTTCTTCCTGCGAATATCCGGCCTGAAAACCTGAAAAAATAAACACTGCCAGCCAGGTGCCAGTCTGAATCAATATTTTTCTACCCATTACATTTCCTCCGTTTAGAGCTCAAATTGCACAATATAGCATATCTAATCTAATCTCCCGTTCTCACCCTGCCCCCTTCTCCCCCTCTCCCCCTCTCCCCTCTCTTCCTAATACGACCAATACGAAGGTGTGCTCTCAACGAAGATAATGGGGATATCCCTTATAAAATCCCTGAACCATCCTGCGCAAAAATCCATACCGGCTTCCTCCGAGGAGATGTGCCCCAGAAAGATAACCGCTTTTTTTCTGCCCTGGGCTACAGCATCACGGGCATACTCATATGTTTCCCATTGGGGTGCCTCCCCTGCGATGAGAACATCAATATCGCTATTCAGCGATGCGATGTGAGACTGGCTTCCCGGGGCGCCGGGAGAGAGCTTTATCTGAGTTATTTTCATGTCAGGTTTTCCTATGACATAAAATGCATTTTTGGGAAAAATTGCTTTCAGTCGCTGAAGCAATGCACTCAGATTCGTTTCAGGTATAATAAACCGGGTGAAATCACCCTTATTAACATAATTTTTCCAGCCAAGTTTTTCAACCATGCCCAGTATGATCCCGTCCGGCCTGGCGCTATGTATGTAATCATGGAACCGCCAGATGACAAGTTTGTGGTCATTTATGAATTTTTTCTTTTCCAGGAATACCGGATCTTTAACAAATTGCTGTGTCTCATCACGGTGATTATAATAGAGCGGCTCATGCACCACAATAAGATTGCATTTCATTTCAACAGCCTTTCTGAGAACCTCCATAGTAGCAAACATGGTTGTCACTATGCCGGTTACACGGGTTTCAGGATCTCCCTCTTTGATAACATCCACTGTATTAGGAATCTGAGCGCTGCCAGTTTTTTTAATTATTGTTTCGATTACCTGTGCAGCCGTCGGATTTGTACTGGTTATAACAATCTGGCCGGTGAGTGGGACAGTAAAAATGCAGATAATCAGCAGAGAAAGGATGGTTGACATAGTTTTCATAGCAATGAATGTTGGTTTGTATTCAGTTAATGCCGGTAATCAAATACTCTCTGGTTCCAAGTTATTAAATAACTAGACAAAAAGCAATATGAGCAGCTGAGCCATGAAAATCCTCAGGAACATTACAAGTGGGTAAACTGTGGCATAAGCGATTGCAGGTGCTTCCGATTGTGCCACGTTATTGGCAAAAGCAAGCGCCGGAGGATCGGTCATGCTTCCGGCAAGAAGTCCGCAGATCTCGAGATAATTTCTTTTAAGGACAAGCCTTGCACAGAGCGCGGTCAGGCCTAAAGGCACTATGGTTATCAGAGCGCCGTAACCCATCCATATGAATCCATCGCCGGAGGTAAGTGTCGGAATAAACTTTTCCCCTGAAATCAAACCCACACTGGCCAGAAAAAGAACGATCCCGATTTCACGTATCATCAGATTTGAGCTCGTAGTGGTATAAGACACAAGCGAAAATTTGTACCCGTATTTGCTCAGAAGGATTGCAACAATAAGCGGACCCCCCGCCAGTCCAAGTTTCAGCGGATTTGTAATACCGGGAACGTGGACCGGTATACTTCCCAGAATCACTCCGAGCATGATGCCAATGAAAATCGGCACTATATTGGGTTCCCTCAGGCGTTTAAGCGAATTGCCCAGCATTCCCGTCACCTTTTCAATTGATTTTTCATCGCCGACTACTGTCAGGCGGTCACCCATCTGCAGCCTTATCTGAGGTGATGCTATCAGTTCAATCCCTGAACGGTATACCCTTGTAATATTGATGTTGTATTTAGTTCTAAGCCTTAGCGATCCAAGGTCTTTGCCAAAGACTTCCCTGTTGGTCACAATCAGACGGCGTGAGATCAGGTTCCCGGATCTGGATGTAATGTCCATCTCGCTTTCGACGCCGATTTGTTTGATAACTTCGGGGACCAGCTCTTTTTTTGTAACGACAAGGATAATATCATTTTCTGATACTGTTGATTCAGAAGTTGCAAGCAGCAACTCACCGTTATGTAATACCCTCGATATTACCACCTCATTGTTCAGGAGTTTTGAGATTTCGGTTACGGTCTTGTCAAACACCGCTGGATTTGTTACAATAAGGCTCAGCTTCTCCGGCGTTATCCCCTCGGGATGCTGATCCTGGTTATAAAGATCCAATTCCCTTGCAATATCTATCCGCAACGCTTTTCTCATAAATATCATTGTGAGAATAATACCCAGGACACCAAAGGGATAAGCAACCGCATAACCAAGGCTTATTTCAGGGACATTCGCAACGCCGGCATTCGCGGAGACCTGGTTAAGAGCATCCTGCGCTGCTCCCAGCCCGGGCGTATTTGTTACAGCGCCCGACATAACGCCAACAAGAATTGGCATGGAAGTATCTGTGAAAAAATGAATCATAATAGTGGTAAATCCTCCGAGAATAACAACAAAAACTGCCATCAGGTTAAGTGTTAATCCTCCTTTTTTAAATGAAGAAAAAAATCCGGGACCAACCTGAAGGCCAATTGAAAAAACGAACATAATAAGGCCAAAATCCCTTACAAATTCGGCAACCTGATGATTCACTTTAAAACCAAAATGGCCCAGGGCAATTCCTGCAAACAGGACAAATGTGATACCAAGGGAAACGCCGAATATTTTCCGTTTCCCCAGAAATACTCCTGCAGCAATTACAACGCTATATAAAAGAATTGTATGAGGGATTGTTTCCTTCCATAGCAAAGCATTTATCCATTCCATCACCTGAATTACTTTATTACAAAATTAGAAGAAATGCAATGCCATTGTGTCCTTACATAAGATATTTGCATCCACTGTATTGTCTCCCCCCTGGGGGAGATGCCGAGCTTGCGAGGCAGAGGGGGTCTCTTACCGAGCTTGCGAGGCAGAGGGGGTCTCCTCCCCCTGGGAGGGTTGAGCTTTACGAAACAGTTCAGCGAACTGTTTTAGCGAAGAGCCAGGTTGCAGGGGTGGCCCCGAGCCCGCTAGGCAGATGGGGTCTCCCCCCTGGTTCGGGTAGGACGCTGAGTAAATACCTCCGAACATTTCCTGCCAAGATTTGTTTCTAAACAAACAACATAATGCTGTTTAGTTTGAAAACCAGTAGAAATGCAGAATGAAAAGGACAATCAGATTAACCATAATATTCATCATCCTGGCTTCAGCCGGGCTGATATCGTTTTACAGAATCACTTCTGAGAAAAATAATGAGGAAGTAAATTTCACCGCAGCCAGACAAGGCAGCTTCGAAATCACCGTGTCAGGCATCGGCGAGCTGATACCCGAAAGGTCGATGGACATAAGGGGACCCAATATTGTCCGGAACAGGTATTTCAGAGTAGCACCCTTAAAAATAACAGATATGGTTCCTGAAGGTACAATCGTAAGAAAGGGTGATTATATAGCCACTCTCGACAGGACCAGCTTTGATAATACGCTGAAGGATGAGATAACAAACCTGAATAAAATCCAATCTGACTTTGATATGAAGCTTCTCGACACGGCTGTGGTTCTCAACACATTGAGAGATGATATCAGAAACCAGGTTTTTGCAGCTGAAGAGTCTGCAATTAAAGTTGATGAGTCAAGGTATGAACCACCGGCAACACAACGTCGCGCAGAGATAGAACGCGATATGTCCCAGCGTGTTCTCGAACAAAAACGGAGACTCTATTTACTGAGGATGGCCGAAGCGTCGCTTGAAACCCGGAAGCTCAGGTTATCCCTGAAGGAGCAGAGCACAAAAGTCAAAGATCTTCAGGTAATGCTGGCTTCCTTTACAATCACCTCCCCCTCCGATGGAATGGTAACATATAAAAGAGACCGTACAGGGGTTAAAATTAAAACAGGCTCAATGCTGAATCCTTTTGATCCGGTATTGGCCACACTGCCTGACCTCTCAACACTCGATTCAAAAACATACATAAGCGAGATCGATATCAACAAGATAAAAACAGGACAGGCTGCCGAGATCAGCATTGATGCATTCAAGGGAAAATCATTTACCGGTAAGATTGCCAGTATTGCAAACATCGGAGAGACATTATCTAATTCCGATTCGAAAGTGTTTGAAGTTCAGATACGGTTGGATGGTACAGATCCTACGCTTAAACCTTCGATGACCACCGGCAACAAAATTATTATAAACACATTTGATAAAGTGGTTTTTGTACCTCTCGAAGCTGTTCACGCCGGACCGGATAGTATTCCCTTTGTTTACACAAAGAAAGGTGAAAGGCAGGTTGTCCTGGTTGGGCTTTCCAATGATAAAAATATTATTATAGAGAGAGGTCTGGATCCGGAGACTCCGGTATATCTGACAATACCTGAAAAATATGAGAAATTCTCACTGGCAGGTGACGATCTTATCCCCTTGATCCGGGAACGCAATAATGCGAAAAGGGTTGAGTCGGACAAGACGATAGAGCCAAAGATCATTGCCGGCACTGAGAAAATATTATCTCCTTTTGAATAGCCGTTTGAAAAAGGGTTTCCTTGTCTTCCCTGGTTTTCTGTTCTCTCTGATGATGCGCGGTTTTTCGTTTTGAAAAATATCCAGGAACCTGTCAAAAAAGGTTTCTTCCCTGAAATCAGGACAGTCAAGTGCCCCTGATAATTCGGCGGGCAGCTCCGGAAAAGATCTGAATAGCTGATTTCTCAAATCCGGATTCTGCTGTACTTTTCTCAATGTTAATGCAACCAGAGGCAGAGCAAGTGCGCTCCCTGAACCGTTCGACCCACTGTTGAAATGCACCGCGGGAGTTGAAGCCCCTACCCTGCTCACAATTGTCAAACCAGGATTGAAGGCAGCAAACCAGGCATCAGCGTAATTTTGTGAAGTGCCTGTTTTTCCCGCGAGTGGAAGAGTGACGCCATAAACGCTGCTCATTTCAGCTCCTGTACCTTCTCTTATAGCCTTTTGCAGTATGGCACACATCAGTTGGGCTGTTCTCTCCGAGAGTACCCGGGGCTTAACTTCCATGAAATCATTTTCCCAGATAACCTCTCCACCCGGATCTTTTATTGAAAGTATCGTCTGAGGGTTTACTTTAAAGCCACCGTTTGAAAACGTGGAATAGGCTATAGCAATTTCCTTAATGCTGGCTTCAGCCGTACCTAACGCGAGTGACGGATTATCGAAGATCGGAAACGAAAATCCCATCTTTCTCCACATCGAATCCAGCCTGGGAAAACCAATTTTCAAATAGAGGCTGAACGTGGGAACATTCATCGACCGGGCCAGCGCCCCCGCAAGTGAATATTTTCCACCATACGAATGGTCATAGTTTTCGGGACTGTAATCTTCAAACCCCGAAAGAACTATCGAATCATTATCAAGATACTGACATGGCTCCATTCCTTCCTCAAAGGCCACCGAATAAAGAACAGGCTTAAAAACTGATGCCAGCTGTCGACTGGCCAGGATCTGATCGTATTGCTGCGTGCTGAAGTCAATCCCGCCCACCCAGGCTTTTATGGCGCCCGTCGTTGGGTCCATTGCCAGCAGGCCTGCATGCAATAAAGTCAGGGCGTTTCTCAGGCTGTCCCTGACAGAGACAGAATCAGCATAGGATCCGTTCCAGTCAAATATCTGCGAGGCGATGGTTATTTCAGCCCTATTGGTCAGGTTCAACCTGACCAGTTCACGATCGGTTATTCCGGTGAGCGTTCTTATGCCTGATGAGCTTTTATATTGATCATTCAGTCTTTTTTGCATGACTGACAAATGATCATGAAACGCTTTATTGGCGTAGTTCTGCAGGGTAAAGTTCAAGGTCGTGGTTATTGTCAGGCCATCCCTCTCGATATCCCATTTTTCCCCGGAAGGAGAAAAAGTATTCTGAAGGATGCGATCTGCATCATCCCTTACCTGCACAAGGAAATAATCTGCCGGTCCCTCCGATTCAGTATTGGTATATTTCAATTCAAGCGGCAGTTGTGCCAGGGAATCCGCCTCAGCTTTCTGCAGATACCCATATTTCTCCATCTGACTGATCACAACATTTCTCCTGCTTTTGGCATTTTCGGGATTCAGACGCGGGTTATACCTGGTATTTGCCTTAAGCATACCTATTAATACGGCTGATTCTTCAATATTAAGAAGCTCGACTTTTTTATTAAAATATCTTTGTGATGCGGTTCCGATCCCAAAAATATTTTCTCCGAACGAAACTGTATTCAGATATATGGTAACTATTTCCTCCTTGCTGAATTGTTTTTCGAGACGGACAGCCAGGAATACCTCTTTTGTTTTATTTACGGGAGTGGTAAGCAGCCAATAATCATCCCTGCCAAACATGTTTTTAGCCAGCTGCTGGGTAATCGTGCTGCCACCGCCAGAGCTCTGTTCCCCGAGGAATATGGTTTTCAACAGAACCCTGAACAGGCTCTTTGAATCAATAGCTCCATGTTCGAAGAAACGGGCATCCTCAGTGGCAATAAGCGCATTAACCAGATGTTCAGGAATTTGTCCGGAGGTAATATTCGTCCGGTTCTCGGTAAAGAATTTGCCAATAAGCTCACCTTCAGCCGAGAGCACTGTTGAGGCTGTTTCATTTTTGAAGTTCAGAAGCTCCTTTTTACTCTCCAGCCGGCCAAATGCACCAATGTAGACTGATACTGAAAAAAGGAAGAGGACCGCTAAAGCTACCAGGCTGATCTTTAGTGCTATTAACCCGGCTTTCTTCAATATCCTGAGTCTGTTTTTATATGTTTGATCCCCCCTGAAAGCTTGTTTCGATTTATCGGGATAAGGCATTGGTTGTAAAATTTAGCTTTGAAATTTAAATTTCAACTGCTAAGGTAACAAATAACGATCGTCCGTAACCGTTTATGCCTGAACCATGATATCTGTAATCTTTGTTGAAAAGATTCCTCAGACTAAGGTCGGCTCTCAGAAAGCGCCAGGTATAACCGGTGTTGACATTAAGGATATTCCATCCGGGGGTACCTCCATCGGGGATCCTGTTGTCGTCTTTATCACCCTGGGCAAGCCTGTCCTGTTTTGCGGCAGCAAGCCATTCAATGTTTATCCACCATTCCCTGAACCTGTAATCTGCAGCCAGGTGCCCGAAAAGCGGGGGTATCCTCCGCAGTGGTTCGTTTTTAGTGATATTTTGTCCATATGTCCTGGTCACACTGCCATACAAGTTCATGGAACGACTTAAAGAATAATCCCAGGATGATTCAACACCCCTGATAAAGGCCCTCTCGCTGTTCTCTTTCTGGTATACAGGATATCCGTCAATAAATTGATCCTCAATTCTTTTACGTACTATAAGGTTGTACATCTCATTTCGATAAATAAAGATTTCACCCCTGAGTTTGCGATCCTGATATTTATACCCGGCCTGATACTGGAGTGAACTTTCGGGCTTCAGATCATAATTCGGGGTTTCATACCTGAAATCAACAATCCCAAGGGTGCCAAGGTCATCGATATTGGGGGTACGAAAGCCTGTATTCACTGAAACGAAAAGGTTCGATTCCCGTGTTATCTTCCTCATAACCGCCAGGTTCCCTACAATCGCTGCAGGTGTTAATTTTGCATTTCCTACAGCTTCATCTTCCGCTTTGATCAGGTATTTATTAAATCGTGCACCCGCTGTAATATTCCATTTCTTCAGATCGATTGTATTAACTGCAAAGAGCCCCAGACTTCTCATTACTGCTCCATCGGGGTATAATCCGCGTTTTAATGTGGCCAGGCCGGTCGATAGTTCTGTATCGGTCCGTATACTTTTCACAATGTCATTGTAAATCTCGAAGCCAACATTTCCGGACCAGATACTCCCGGCTGACATTATTCCTTCAGCAGAGAACCCGAATGTGTTTACTTTATCATATTCTGTCCGTAAAACATCTGAATTGTTTTTAAGCGCTTCCCTCCCTTCTCCTGAATATTGGTACGAGGCAGTGATAATTGCGCTTTTAATAAGGCCTTCACCAAGATCCTGGTTTAATCTTAGATATGCAAGCTGGCGCTTCTGGGGATCAGTCCTGTTAACGGTATAATCCTCAAGGATAACTTTATGATAAACTGGAATGTCGTGTTGATTAACATTCTGATAAACCATTGTGATCAGGGATTTTGGTGAGATTATGATCTTCCCTTTAAGATCATAGTCAAGCTCATGATATCCTGAAGGTATTTGCACGCCGGTCGTATCGCCTCCGACAAGATTTCCAAAATTTCTCCATGTCAGACCTGTCCTGAAAGTAGAATTTTTATTTGTAAAGGTTATTCCGCCCCGAATGGTCTGTTCCATTCCCCTGGTTGCCAGCCGGGTAAGAAATGAGGAGCCCCATTTTGCATTTTCACTGGCTTCAGCATCATCACTGAAAACCTGGATTGTACCTCCGATGGCATCAGATCCGTACTGCACTGAACCACTTCCGCGAAGGATCTCCATCCTGCCAATACTGAAGATATCGATAGTATTGAAGTATTGGTTTGGGCCGTAACGCATAATTGAATTGCTCAGCCTGATTCCATCAATGAGCAGGAGCGTCTGGTTTCCTGTGAGTCCGCGAATAAACGGAGAACCACCTCCGTGATTTGTTTTCTGGACAAAAACGCCGGGTGTCAGCTGAAGAGCCTCAGGGGCTGTACGCAGCTGGAATTTCTGAATCGACCTGGTTTCCAGAATTCTGATTGCTTCAGGAGTGTCGAACCCGAGGGAATTAAACCTTCTGGCTGAAACCACAACCTCACTAAGCGGACGGGAATATAGTGTATCTACAATTGAAAGTGAATCGGACACCTGTGCAGCAAGGAATCCTGAAACGAATAAGAGTATTTTGACAGTTATTAACTTCTTCCTCATCTTTTTTCCTGGTCTGATGCAAATAAAATAAAAATTTCCGTTCCGGGAATTTCTAATTTACCCGGGTATAGTTTAATTTGCAGTAAACTTATTAATATCAGATCTCTTTGGAGCAGCTGGGTAAAATATTGATTTTTGCAGGAATAGTACTTGTTATAGCCGGTTTCATTATTTATTTTGCAGGAAATAAGCTGGGCTGGATCGGTCATCTGCCGGGTGATATCAGAATTGTAAGGGATAATGTAAAGATCTATTTTCCAATAACAACAATGATAATAGTGAGTCTGTTGCTTTCGCTTATCATCTGGCTGATAAGAAAACTGTTTTAGTACTGCATTACTGACATCTGTAAAAGCGCTTATATAGATTATCCTACGTTCTTATTTTATATAAACATGCAGATCTCCTTCGTGCCCCTTGGTGAGGACCTTTGTGTACTTAGTGGTAAAAAAATAAATCCATTAACCCTGCCTACCGGCAGGCAGGCACAAAGGATCACAAAGTTCAGCACTAAGGTACACAAAGGGCTACTTTATAACTCTTTTTGTACCGGAATGATTTTCAGAGAGATATTAATTTTGAAGTTCCTACAATTTTCGTAGGAGGGGGACTTTGCGTTTAAAGGATATAAAAGCGATGTGTGTAACAAATTGGATTTTGAATTTTATACGCTTTTTAATTTATATAAGCGCCTCATCAGTTTGTGCATCTTTCCTTAATCGAAAAAACATTCTTCTCTCTCGCCGAAGATCCTGTATCTTGTCTTTGCAACTATTTTATAGAAAAAGTCCCCGATTACCGGTGGTACTATTATAAATATATAAAAAAGGCTCCAGCCACCACCCATATCTTTCAGAATATGAAGTACTGCGGATGATCTTAGATAGAACCGGTCAGAAGAAAAGTAGATCAGTGTGTTGAGATCTTTTCCGGACAAACCTGATTTCTGCAAAATATTTCCCGCTTCTTCCGAATAAAGCGATTCAAACCTGAAAGCTTTTATACTGTCATGCCTTTTGATGAACCTGGCGGTTCCGCAGCATAGGTTACATTTTCCGTCATAAAGGATTATCCGATCCATGTTTGTTACATTATCTGTTATAAAGATTATCTGATCCATACACAGTTTAACAGGAGAAACAGGGATTTGTTTGATGAATACAGCCTCCAGAGCTGAATATCTGTCAAATAATTGTACATTTGCGTTTTTATGGAATAATCCCCGCCGTTTCCAGGCAGTTTTTATTTCACCAGATATTTTACTAACAATTTATTATGAAGTTTGAATCATTGAATATTATTGAACCTATTCTTAAATCATTAAAAGAAGAAGGATACACTATACCAACACCAATCCAGGAACAGGCTATCCCAATTGTCCTGAAGGGAACTGACCTGATAGGATGCGCCCAGACCGGGACAGGAAAAACTGCTGCTTTTGCTGTACCAATTCTTCAGCTGCTAAGCAAACCCGGGACATACTCAAAGAAAAGAAAAATAAGGAGTCTTATTGTAACTCCGACACGGGAACTTGCAATACAGATCGAAGAAAGTTTCAAGGTATACGGCAGGTATACCGGGATGACCTGTACTGTAGTTTTCGGAGGTGTGAACCAGAACCCACAGACAACTGCTTTAAGAAATGGGGTGGACATACTTGTGGCTACACCCGGCAGGCTTCTTGATCTTATGAACCAGGGATATATCTCTTTAAGAGATGTTGAAATTTTTGTTCTTGATGAAGCAGACAGAATGCTCGATATGGGCTTTATTCACGATGTAAGGAAGATCATTGCCGCTCTTCCGGTAAAAAGACAATCGCTTTTTTTCTCGGCCACCATGCCTCCCGAGATCGTAAAACTGGCTGGCACCATTGTGTATAAACCTGTAAAAGTGGAAGTTACACCATCGGCTTCAACAGTTGAAATTGTGAACCAGTTTGTCTATTTCACAGATAAAGTAAATAAAAATGCTCTTTTGATCGAGCTGCTTAAAGATGAGAAGATAAAAACCGCGCTGGTATTCACACGTACCAAATACGGCGCTGATAAAGTTGTGAAAGTACTGAAGAAGAAGAACATAAGCGCTGAATCGATCCATGGGAATAAAGCACAAAACACCCGGCAGCGTGCGTTGTCAAATTTCAAAGCTCAGACGACTAGAGTTCTTGTGGCTACAGATATTGCAGCCCGTGGAATTGATGTGGATGATCTTGAGTATGTCATTAATTATGAGATTCCGAATATCTCTGAAACCTATGTCCACCGTATCGGGAGGACAGGAAGGGCCGGAGCAAAAGGTACAGCTATTTCGTTCTGTGATGCAGACGAAAAAGAATATCTGAGGGACATTGAAAAGCTGATAATAAAAAAAATTCAAATTGTTGATAATCACCCATTCCCGTTGGTTGACAACAATCCTGTAAAGGCGCCAAAACAGCAACATGGGGATTATAACAGGCCCAGAAACGGTTCAACCGGCAGGAATAATACTGAGAACCGTCACAGAAGGTGGTAGATACCCACCACGCGACCTCCTGAACCCCTCCCAAACCCTCCCCGTAAGGCTAAGGGGCGGGCCTTTCTAAGTTGTCGCAAAGAACGCAAAGCTAAAGCACATAATTTCAGCTCTTTGCGAACTTTGCGTTTCCCCTTTGCGCCCTCTGCGGTTAAGGGATTTTGACTTTTTCAACAGCCCCCTCGAGGTGCATTTTTATTTCTCTGCCAGATCGATCCCTATTATTTCGTGATCTGCAATTTGAGGGACATTCAACCTGATAATATTATCAACAACCTCAATATCAGCCATTTGATCCCTAACCAGCAGCCTGACTCCCCCGGCCTTCATTCCTGCCGGAATTCTTATGCTAACACCTGCATCGACCGGGATCAGTTCACGGAACGGACCTTTCATCATCATCGGATTAGTAAGGTTAACCAGGTGAACTGTCATTGAATTTTCCTGACGCCAGACAGTAACATCCATTACTCCCGGACCTTTTACCTCAGCCAGCGGGTCTTCATTAAGAGCCCACATGATCGTATTACGGAGAAGCTTACCATGATCTGCAGACATGATCTGCCAGAAAGTGCGGTCAATATCGCCGGGAAAATAGGCTATTCTTCCCTTTCCCGTATCCCGCAGATAAAGTTCCCGGATATCGGTTTCAGGTATCCTGGGATAAACATCCTCCATCGGAAGATCGGGATAGGTCGGGATCAGCGTTACAGGAGCAGGAAAGTGTGATTTTGGGATCACCTTAACCTGTGTATGGTATTGATAATCCGGTAAGCATCTTCCAGATCTTTCAGAACCGGATGGAATTTATCAGTTACCGGATCGCTTCTTCAACCTCAGGTAGCTGTTCTGCATTGGTCCTTCCACTCCATTATCATATGAAACGCCAAACAGATCGCCAAGTCCGAAATCGGATCTTCTTGCTTTCCCTCTTCATCATAAAGTGACGTCTCAAATGTAGCAACAAGACTGCCGCCTGCCTGCTACAAATTTTCGCAACTGGCTCGCACTGTTGCATCAGAAAGGGTAGCGATATTGGGAAGCACCAGCAACCTGAACGGCTTAAGATGTTCAGGATCAAGCAAGCCGGTCATTGACCATTTCGAAGGGGATACGGTTTTCGATCAGTGCATGATACATTCCTGATGAATGATCTCCGCTCCTCTGCTGCCAGTGCTTCATTCCCGTAATTCGGGATTCTGTTCTGAAAACACCATTCCGACACGTGCCATAGGAGAAATGTTCCTCAGGTATTTCTCATTCCGGTAAGTGTACCTGGTAGATCTTATCCACAGTATTGAGCCAGCGTCTGTCATAAAGTACGCCTGAAAATTTTGTAAACCACGGCCGCATACCATTGGCAGTGCCTTCAGCTACCCAAACCCTGATCTCGGCTTCACTCTGCACCGAATCTTTCCAGCGGTACTGTTCCTCAAATCCGACGCTGAAAATGCCTCCCAGGGGTTTCATGCCGATAGAGGCGCGTAATTCCTTTGCAACCCTGCCATTAGACCATGGCGGAATAACTCCGCTTCTTGCCTGGTGATCGGTAAAAACAATATCCGAAAGGTTGCCGGTAACTACCTTATCCGGGAACCCGTTGGGAATAAAGCGTGATGTGGATTTCTGTTTACGGATTACACTGTCCCACAATATCCAAAGCTCCTTCAGCCTGCCGGTATTCCATTCGCTGTATTTCTGATAAACCGGATCGAACCTGTCGGCTGAACGGGGCAGTTCGAGCCCTGTCGATTCTTTAAAGTTCCTTTTACAATGTTCGCAATAGCAAATACCATGGCCAGCCCACCTGTTTGAAAAAATACCGTCAGGCTGGTATCTCTCCATTATCTCGTTGTGCACCTTTGTCATAAACTCAAAGTTGTAAGGACCCAGGGCACAGGTGACCCATAACTCCGGATTTGCCCAGTGCCGTCGTTGTTTGCCATCTGCAGTTACTGCAATCCAGTCGGGATGTGCGTCAAAAACATTCTGACGGACGGCATGGGGATCAGTACGGGCAACTATCGACATATTCATTTTACGGCACCCTTTTACAAGGTAGCCAAACGGATCTGTGTCACCCAGCCAGTCGCTCCGGTGGTGAAGAGGCACATCAGTCGGATAATATGCAACGATTCCGCCTGCACTGAGCGTGGTTGCATCAGCATGAATCCGCCTGAAATAGCTTAGCCAGAAATCGGGATCGAAGCTGCCGGGGTCATTCTCAACAAGTGTCAGCTGAGCCCACCTCATCGGCCGGTCAAACCAGGCATCATTCTCCATTATAATAAAATTATCAAGAGGTGATCCGAACACTGCATATGCAGTCCCCACACTGGTTGTCTTTATGAAATTCCTTCTTTTCATTAAATTATGTTATAAAACATATATATTTACTTCAAAACACGAACATGCAACCCGCAACCAGCAACCTGCAACCTGCAACCTGCAACCCGCAACATCTAAGTTATCACTACCACTTCATGATCAGAAATTGAATCGATCTCAAACCGGCACCAGCCATTGGTTACGGTTGTCTGAAGATTCTGATTTGAGACGAGAAGTTTCAGGCTCTTACCAGTAACATCTTTCTCAAGTTCTATATTGATAGCCAGCGGTCCGACCGGAATCAGTTCGTCAACGGGCTGACGCCAGGTTGCTTCATTTGTAAGATTGACAAGATGCAAAATCATGCGGCCCGGCTGTCTGTAAAGGTGACAATCAATAAGGCCTTTGCCCTCAACCTTAAGGGAAACTTTGTCGTTTAAAGACCAACGGATAATGTTTGCCAGCAGATTTCCATGGTCAGGCAGGTTGTAACGACCGAACTGCCTGTCTATATCTGCAGGTAAAAAAGCAATCCTGCTTCCTTCAGCAGTTGTGTTAAGGATCAATCCCGGAATATCAGTTTTGGGCACTCGCATCCAGGCAGTTTCGGGGGGATAAATAGGGAATTCCGGAATAAATGTAAGGAGCGATTCGGTTCCGGGTTCTGTCCGGATTCCCTCCAGGGTACCCCCGAATGAAAGTATATCTGTTTCGTCAAACCCTTTCAGGACGGCATGACGGACACCATTTACGGGTGGTTCGGAACCATTTTCCGGACCATCAACCTGCCGGCGTAATTCAGGAATAATACGGAGATATGTGTGCAGAGTACTCCCGGCTTCCCGGTTGCGGATCCTTTCAGTCAGTGATCTGCCACCTCCAATTAAATGGGCTCCGAATATCCTGGCGAGTGCATAATCAGACCGCTGATCACCCCACTCATCAAACAGACTGCTTTCACCTGTAGCAACCAGATTGCCGCCGTTTTTAACAAATCTGCTGATGCTGGCCACCTGGCTGTCGGTCATAACACCAAAATTGGGAAGTATCAGAACGGAAAAGGAAGCAGTATCCCTGTCGATATGGTCTGCATGTACAGGAAGGAATGGGATCCTGGCCCGCAGGAGCGCCTGGGTGATCCCACGCAAAGGCAGCTCAACCAGCTGTTCAGCTGAATCCTGGCCGTAGAAATCCATATTCTGCTGTGACCATACAACACCAACCGAAGCCAGAGGCTGCCGGTTTATGAGGAAATCTTCATTTTCCTTGTGCCAACTGAAGACTGGTCCGGCGGTTTTATACATCCGCCGGTCTTCATGGTAGGCGCCAACATGATGCCACCATGGCTGAATGCCCCCGGCCATTCCCTCTATCATCCACATGTGTGCCTCCGACGCTGGTTTTGCCGACAACCGGAATGTAGGCCTTCCCGGCCTGGTACATCGCCATACTTTCGGGTATCAGTTTATCCCATCCTGAAAGACAATGAATAATCTTGCCGGTAGTGCCGTTCTGCTGAAATCCCTCTGCATCATTCCGTGACTGGCTGTCAAGCATAATTATGTCTGCCCTTTTGCATATTTCCTTATAATCCCTGAAGCTTCTGCTCTGGCCGCTGACAGATCCGCTGTTCATGCCTGCCCAGATACAATCCTTGCCGCCTGCGGTACGGGTTGTCCTGTTGTTCAGGTCCCAGATTTCAAGACGCCGTTCATAATTCCACCTTATCCATTGTCTGTAACCTGTGTCGCTCCAATTTGCCTTCAGAGGAATTTCTTTTCCGGTCTTTTCACGAAAACTCTTTCTGCAATTTTCACAATAACAGATAGAATCCCGGCCAAGTCCGCTCCAGCTGTTGTCGGTAAACCCCTCAGGATGATATTCAGTTATGATCTCCTTCATGATTGCCGGGATATGCGAATCATAATAAGGACTATTTATACATGAAATAAAAAGGTCGCCGGCTTTATAGGGTTTACCGGAAGCATCCACTGCAAACCAGCCGGGGTGAGCTTTGTAAAACTCTTCATGTGCCCTGTTTGAGTCCATCCGAGCGAAGACGGCAAGACCATCCTGGTGAGCGGCTTTACATAAACTGCCAAAAAGATCACGTCCGCCCAGATATTCTGCCTGTCGGTGGAGAGGCACTTTGCTGGGGTAGTAGGCCACGATGCCACCCGCATTTACAATAACACCCTGAATCTGAGTACGTTTCCAATAACCACGCCACCAGGGGATGTCGTAATTTACCGGATCTTTTTCAGTAATGTTCGTCTGTCCCCATCGGGTTGTTCGCCTGTACCAGGGGATTTCGCCGTCCGCACCGGACTGAGGGTGATCCGCTTCCGTCAAAGGAAACTTAAGATCAAATATAACCGACGCTGCAGCCGCACCCGATTTCTTCAGAAATGATCTGCGGCTTCCTCCCTGATTAACAAGTGATTTGCTGTTCCCATTTTTTTTCACTTCCACGTTCCTCATAATCTTCAAATATTGTGACCGGTAATCAATCAGTACAAACATATAGTTTTAAAAATAAGAAAAAAAAAGACGCCCTGTCAGGCGTCCATTCTTAAATCTGATAATATTTAATCCGGGGAAGATATCACCATGATCCGGGATTAATTACCCGCTTGTTTTGGAACGTTGGATTCAACCCATTTCCTCTGTTCAGGAGTAAGCTGATCCATTATTGTTTCCCTGTGTTTTTCACGCATGCTTTTCATTTTTGCAGAAGTCTCGTCCCGGAATTTTTTCATCTCAGCCTGATTGTCGGCCCTGATCTTCTCTATAGCTGTTTTTTGATTATCAGTGAGATTGGGTATTCTCTCAGGCAGGTTACCGTTTATTCCCATCCCGTCCCTGCGCATCCGGTTCCTCATGGTCGAGTCCATTCCTCTTCCCATCGGACCCCACCAACCAGGTACCATACCTCTTCTCATGTACGGATTCATCCACATATGACCCATACCACTTCCCATAGGGCCCCGCCACATTGGACTATGGTACATCGGACCCATTCCACGCATGAAAGGTCTCATAGCAGCTGTATCTTGTCGCATATCCATTCTCATTCTGTTCATTCTTACAGAATCCTGCATCATCCCTCTCATCCCGCGTTGAGCATTCAGGGTGCTGCTGCCTGCTAACAGCAGGAGAAGCAATATTCCAATAATTAATTTTAATCTCTTCATTTTACTTTTCTTTTTAAATAAATATCCTTTTCATCTTATTTGAATCTGCGTGAAGGTTCCTTTTACTTTCACATTCAAACCTATTTATTAGACAAATCAATTTTAAAATTTATTTCACTTGTTTTTTCCGGGCAGAAAGGAAATTGAATATTATCGAAAGCACCAGGGCAGCAATGAAGGTATATAATGTTATATCATCAATTAAGGATGCATTTAAGTCAAGTCCCGTCAACCTGTCGGCAAGGTATTTTACATATGAATCGGGAATGTTTGTTTTTCCGAGTTTTGCAAGGATATTAAAATGCCAGTCGGTGAGAGGGCAATAACCCAGCGTCCCGACAATGAGTCCCAGGAAGAGCCAGGAACTGCCTGTCAGTAACAGTGTTACCAGGTTTAATCTCCTCGTTTTATACCAGATCCAACCGAAACTGTTAAAGAGTATCAGTGTTGTATGGAAAACAACAAAGAAAATATCCAGGATGCGAAGGATCACTTTGCCTGCCTTAAGTCTTTGTTAATCAATAAGTCCCCTTTAGGGCCTGCCTGCCGGTAGGCAGGGATTTAGGGGTGATTTAGCTTCTGTTCTTAAGTTATAGCCCGAAAAGATGTTACTTAATAAAACTGATCCCCGATTTTGCACCAACTTCCCTGACATAATCTGCCGCAAGCTTATAGTCTTCCTGTTTTTCAAGATGTTCCAGCATAACAGGTACATCTTTCAGCTTACTCGCTTCCTGGAGCAGTACCGAATAATCAAGCGATCCGAGTCCGGGTCTGCACTCATCAAGATGAACAGTAAGCTTTGGGAGAAGAATGATATCCTTGGCATGGATTGATTTGATATAAGGCCCCAGTTTGGAAAAGCACTCCCTGATGAAGGCTGCATTTCCATAGTATCTCCGGGGGCTTGAAATCATATTCACCGGATCGAGATGGGCAGCAAACTGTTTCCGGTCGATAGCTTTGATCAATTCAAGGTAAGAATCGGGTGAATCGGGCAACATATAAGGCATTGGTTCAAGCGAATAGAAAGCGTTCACAGGATTCGCACCATCAATTATCTGCCTGACATTTTCAACAATTAACTCAAACGTATCTTTGGAATAGTTACCGGGATATGGCCCGTCCCATATCTCTCCTCTTGCTCCGGATATATTCACGCAGCATTTTGCACCTATTTCGTCGGCAAGCTTCAGACTGTCAATATTCTTCTTCAGATTTTCTTTTCTGACTGTTTCGTCAGGGTCCATCAGGTTATTCCAGACTCCGACTTCTGCAATAAGTATGTTGCTCTTCTTTGCCTCTTCCCTGTAAGCTCTTATCAACTCTGCAGGTGCGCCTGACTGGACGGGGCAATATGCTGCGCTGTAATTAAGGGCCCTGACTGCCTTTATCCACTCCCCCGGATCCTGAAATTTTCCTGTTACCGGGCCTCCCAGCCTTACAGGATTGCCTGCCGGATTTAAAAATGCTCCGGCAAAAACCCTGGATCCAAGTGCAAGTCCGGCGATAGTTGTTGTGGATTTAATAAAATGTCTTCTGCTGTAATTTTTATTCATGGTTGCTGACTTCTTAATAATACCTCCCTATGAACTTGTTCTCAACTATAAGTTTCTTCATCTGCCTGGGGTCGATCATCCCCTGACTTCTATAAACTATCCTCCCTCCGGGCTCAATCAAAAGGGTATAAGGGATTGCTCCCTGCCATTCCGGATCGACTGCTTCGATGAGTTTATAAACATCATCATTATTGAAAATATAGTTCTTGTTTGAGGCTTGTTTTTCTTTAAGAAATTTCAGTGCATCACTTTTCTTTGCCTGCTTATCGGCGCTGACCGATATAAACTCAAAGGGGCGTCCCCGGTACATCCGGTCAATTATCACAAGGTCGGGAAACTCCATTGTGCATGGTCCGCACCAGGTTGCCCAGATATTGATAAGCCTGAGTTTCTCCGTGGGGTTCTTAAGAATTTGTTTTATTCCATTTACATCAATTTCTTCAATAGTCACAGGCAATTCAGCCCACTGTTTGTAAAGCTTTTGGGTGTATTCATCTTTCCACGACCACTTTACAGAGCATCCGAAGACTTTGGTAACCGGAGTTTTTACCGGCTGGCCAGACAGAACAGCATCAACAGCATTTCGCAAATCTTCGCCGTTACCTGTGCCTGGCTTCTCTGACCCGTCAATGCGACCTGCATATTTTAAGATACGATTACCGTCAAAAACAAAACAATGAGGTGTTGCCACGGGGCCATAGGCCAGGGCCGTCTTCTGATCATCCCCGTCATAGAGATACGGGAAAATAAACTTCTTATCTGCCGCACGTAGTTTCATCTCTTCAAAACTGTCGCCCATATCCGAATATCCTAGCTCGGAATAATTCAGCGCTTTAACAGAATTTGGTGAGATCATAACCACTTCAACACCTTTTGGCTTATAATCTTTTGAAAGAGCAATTATCCGGTCCTCATAAGCCTGGGCTGTGGGACAATGATTACAGCTGAAAATGATTACGAGAACCCCGGCTTTGTCAAAAGATTTCAGACTGTAGGTTTTGCCGTCAACACCCGGAAGGTTAAAATCCGGCGCTTTCGAGCCAATATCCAGGGTCTTTGGTTCTGTCCGGACCGTCTGAGAAAATCCAATGCTGCCGGTAAAACAGAATAAGCAGGGGGATTAGCGTTTTTTTCATGATTCCGCATCTATTTCACAGTTTTATCCAACGGACGGCCAAGGCTTTCATACAATCCTTTCCTGCCTGCCTTGTCGCCGACAAGTATTTCATTTGCAAATTTTGCCACCTGTTCAGCTACGGCACGGGGTACAACAACAACACCGTCACCATCAGCAACAATGACGTCGCCCGGGCAGACAAGCACACCTCCGATAGTTACAGGACGGTTAACAGATTCAATTTCGTTTCTGCCAGGACGGATCCCGCGTCCTTTCTTCCGGACATAAAGTGGTACGCCTTCGAGGCCCACTTCATCTGTGTCCCTTGCACCCGCATCTGTTACAACGCCAACTGCTCCGGCCTTGTACCATCCAAGGATATTATTTGACCCTATTGAGCCTATATCCCTGTCCTCAACGTCGTCGATAACTATTGCTGAGCCCTTCCTTATCAATGGCGTAAATCCTTCATGCGAAAAAACATTGTAGAAATTGCCTTCCCATTTCTTAAAGTCTTCACCAGCTACAGGAAGAGCAGGTTTCTGGGTGGGAACATAGCGAACCGTGATTGCAATTCCTCTGAAAACATGCTTAAAGTCTTTCAAATCAACCCAGTCGGCGTGGATATCCGTATTGACAAGTCCGGTGCCCGGCAGGCCGACCATATCGAGACCGTCGGAAACATCTGCCACACGCAGATCCTTGTAAAGTTCAAGAATTCTTGTATCCTCTGCAGCAGTATAGGTTCTGGTATCGATGAAATTCATTCCTTTCTCCAGGGCAGCTTTGTCCCGGACCTGGGCGTTCAGAACTGAAACAATAAAAACAGGGGCAATCAGAAGCACTACTTTTAATTTTTTCATAAGAATGGCTTTAGTGTTAAAATATCGGGGATATTATTAAATAAACTGTTTTGCAGCTCATCAGGGTTCTGCTATTGAATCCTTCAGGGAAGAAAAGTAACCAATAAATCAATTATTTTTGATATAAATTTATAAATAAATTAAATGAAACAGAAAAAATTCACTGTTGGATTTATTGGTGCAGGCGGTATCGCCCGGGCTCATGTTTTCTCACTCAATTCGGTGCGTTATTATTATGATAGCCCTCCTGAGATAGAAATGGAAGCTGTCTGCTCGGCTACCCTGTCACACCGCGTATCGTTTGCGGAAAAATATGGATTCAACAGGGCTCTGCCGCTGGATGAATTTCTCAATAATAAGGGGATCGATACCGTCTTTATACTTGGACCAAATGCTGTTCATTATGAGCATCTTAAAGCAGCTTTGAATATGCCGGGAGTGAAGCGAATTTACCTTGAGAAACCTGTTTGTTCAACGGTTGGAGAAGAAACGGATATTGCCGTAATTGTGAAAGATCATCCTGATATAAAAATACAGGTTGGCTTTCAATACCTCTTTTCCACACATATACGGGAAGCCCTTCTTTTTTGGAGGTCAGGAATGACAGGGAGGCCTATCCATTTTGATGTAAAATATTACCATGGCGATTACCTTCAGGAAAGTTACCGTTCAAAACGGACGAACCGGCTTACACCGGCACCCGACGGAGGCGCCATGGCCGATCTGGGCTCGCATGCCGTCAGTCTGCTTATTGCATTTATGGGTGACAAAAATACAGATAACCAACGCTTTGCAGGCAGGACAATTTCATGATGTCCCTGAAGATTCGGACCTTTTCAGCCTGATAAATATCTACGATCCTGGCACGAAAGCAGCGGGGATAATCTCTGCGAGCCGCATCAGTTCAGGTTCAGGGGACATGATATCTTTTGAACTTTACGGAGAAGAGGGAACTATAAAATTCTCAACCCATACTCCCGGTTATTATGAGTATTACCTTGAGAAAACAGGAGTGTGGAGCAGGGTCAATACAGGAAGCAATTACCGGCCTGAAAGCAGCTTCCCGTCTTCCCATGTTCCTCCGGGATGGCTAAGATCAATGGCACATGCGCATTATGTTTTTCTGACAGGCAATGACACAAAATCCATAATTCCGGATATCTCTCATGGCCTTGCTGTTCAGAGGATTATAAGGGAAACAGCGGATCATCTTACAAATTTCCGGAGAAAATCGGGTTATTAAACAGCAGATAATTAATTTGATTTTAAACCACGGTTTTTTGGTGATCCCTCCTGACAAGTGAGACTCGTTGTTAAAACTTGTTAAATTATAATATTCCAGAGGATACAACTTTATTATTTTATAACTTTGCATCCGATTTTACTTAATCAGATTAGATTGTAAACTTGAGATTATGAAAAGAACACTGATTATTACAGGTATCGTTTTCTGTGTCACAATCATTGCTTTAACATTATTCAACAAACTTACATCCAAAAAGGATAACGAAAATCTGTTTGCTGAAGTTGAAATGGGGGATTTTGAGATAGCCATTTCATCGGCTGGTGAATTACTGGCCGAGAACTCCACCGACATAAAAGCTCCTGAGATCGCTCAGGGCAGGGACTTTCATGCCCAGGAAATCAAAATTACCGATCTCGTAGCCGAGGGTACTGAAGTTCAGGAAGGCGACTATATTGCTACTCTGGACAGGACGCAGTTTGATAATACTTTGAAAGATGAGACTGAAAGACTCAAAACATTCAGAACGAATCTTGAGACAAAGATGCTGGATACGGCAGTCACTCTTACCGGACTTAGAGATGCAATTAAAAACCAGAGGCATTCGGTTGAGGAAGCTGAAATAACACTTCGCAATTCCAAATATGAGCCGCCAACAACCATAAGGCAGGCTGAAATTGATCTTGATAAACAGCAAAGGATGCTTGAGCAGAGTGAAAGGAGCTACTCATTAAAGGTTGCACAGGCAGAAAGAGATTTGCGTAACCAGAAACTTTGGGTTTCCCGTATCGAACGTCGGGTTTCTGATCTTGAGGAAGTACTTGCCGGATTTGTAGTTAAGGCGCCTTCGTCGGGGATGGTGATATACAAAAAGGACAGGCGCGGTAACAAGATCAAGGCAGGCTCTTCAATAAATCCCTTTGAGAGGGTGGTGGCAACGTTACCTGATTTAAGTTCGATGTTATCAAAGATTTATATAAGCGAGATTGAAATAAGCAAGGTAAAACCCGGACTGACTGTTAACATAAACGTGGACGCCTTCCCTGAAAAATCCTACACAGGCAAAATTTTTACTGTCGCAAATATAGGAGAAAAACTGCCGAATACCGATTCCAAGGTCTTTGAGGTAATGGTTAAAATTGAGGGGTCCGACCCCTCTCTGCGTCCCACCATGACAACCGGAAATAAAGTTATTGTCAAAACTATCAGCAATGTGGTATATATTCCGACTGAAGCAGTAAATACCGGTGCGGATGGCATCCCATTTGTGTATACAAGGAATAAATTAAAAAAGATAGTTGTTCCCGGCGATTCAAATGAGAAGTATATTGTTATCGAACAGGGGCTTAAACCGGGCGAAAAAGTATATCTTTCACCTCCTGAAGAGGCTGAAAAATTCAGATTGCAGGGAGAAGATCTTATTCAGGCAGCAAAAGAAAGCTGATCCGGTCATGTCAATCCCTGCCCCTGGCAGAAATTGAAGCTATTTTATAAAAAAATAACCGCAAAGTGAATTCCTTGCGGTTACTAAGAGTTGCCAGCCCTTACTGTTTACTTTTTGTCGTATGCTCTTGTTGTCTTACGATCGCCATTAGGTGTACTCATTGTCGATACAACAGATAGTGCAGTCGGGCTTGTGAGGCTCCAGACTTCAGTTGTTTTCATCTGAGTCGTCTGTCCGTCACGTTCAAAAGACCTTGTTGTAACAACATTAACTGATTTGCCGTCGGCCGACCAGGTTGCGATTGATTTACTTTCGCCCCTTGCTGTAGTATTAACACTCTCTTTTCCATCGAGGGTATACTTGCTGGTAGTAGTCGTTGATTGCCCATCCTGGCCTGTTCTTGTCTGTTCAACTGTCAGGAGGTTGGCTTCCTGTTTAACTACCATGTTGCCACCGCCGCCTCTCATGCCTCCGCCCTGGCCCTGCTCTCCCATCTGACTCTTTTCAGCGTTAAAGGCCCAGGTACCCGAGAAATTAGCCTTTGAACCCTGGGCATTGGATGCCAGAGGAAGGCCAAGAAATGCAAGAATCACTGTGAATGACAGTATTTGCAAGATAAAATTCTTTTTCATTTCGAATAAAATTTAATTGGTTTATAAAGTATTAGACAATTATCCAAAGTTAATTATTCCCTTAAGATATTTTATTATAAAACCGGATTTCAGAGTTTTTTTTCTATCTTGCAGCCCTTAAAGCAATTAATAATTATTTATCAACTTAAACCCAATTAATCATGATCAAAAAACTTTTTTCACTGCTGGTTATTACTGTTTTTATTTCTTCATGCGGCAACACAGGCAAAAAAGAAGCATCATCCAAAACAGAAGAGGCTTCCGGAACAAATAAAGTAGAGTTTGCTTCTTTAATTGAAAACCCTGGAGACTATGTCGGAAAAACCATAAGTGTTGAAGGAAAAGTCGTTCATGTATGTACACAAAGCGGCAAAAAATTATTTATTACGGGTGTTAATCCTGATATCAGCCTTTATGTCCAGGCAGGAGAAGCGATGCCAAAATTCCCTATGGAATTACTTGGAAGTGAAATAGTGGTCGAAGGCATACTGACCCAGGTTACAGCAACTCCTGTTGCAGAAGGAGAAGGTATGCATCAGGGTGAGGGAATGCAGGGCGAAGTTGCTGCAAAAGCCGCTGTGGGGGCTGATACATGCGAAACGGCAAAAGCGCTGGCTTCCCAGCCTGTCCTTTCGGACCTTATGATGATATACAACAAGCACACGCTCGTTAAGTAGTAGTCACATAAGACAGGTACTTCATCATAAACAGACACTGCGAGGTTGTCTAAAAGTTACTTTTAAAAGTTTTCCCCTTTGGGTACCTTTTTATTGGCCTTCGTGATTCTTTGTGGCATGGATTTAATTTTTACCACAAAGGACTCTAAGGTAATCACAAAGGTGCACAAAGGACTTATTCGATAGTCCCGTATTTTATTGCCATGAACATTTCAAAATTAAACAGGGTTACCCACCGTGACATTGGTTATCTTATTGCCGGACTATCAATTATATACGCAATTTCAGGGATTGCACTCAACCATAAGCATGACTGGAATCCAAACTATATTATTGAAAACCATGAATTCTCAACTAATGTAGATTTCACGAGGGAGACACTTAACAAGGAAGTTGCACAGAATATTCTTAAAAATATCCCGGGTAACCCGGTGTTTAAAACATGGTATTATCCTTCCGGGAATGTTCTGACAATATTTGTCGAAGGTGGTTCAGTAAGGATTAATACAAAAACCGGAGAAGGTGTTGTTGAAAGGATAAGCAAGAGGCCACTGTTCTACCAGATAAATTTCCTCCATTACAATCCGGGTAAATGGTGGAAATACTTCAGTGATATATTCTGTATTGCCCTGATGACAGTTACAATCACCGGACTCTTCCTGGTAAAGGGAAGAAACGGGATAACCCGGCGGGGAGCAATCCTGACGGCAATTGGGATTGTAGTGCCGCTGTTGTTTCTGTTTATCTATTAAATCAGACAACCGCCTTCCCACTCACCAGCAAAAAATGTTATACCATTTTCAATGCCTCAAGCACTCTTGCCGGAGAGAATGGCATCGAATACATTCTGGCGCCTGTAGCATCATGGATTGCATTCGCAATAATTGCACCCATTCCGATGATTGCAGGTTCTCCTCCTCCCTTTGGAGGCTTATCCTGCCTCTCAAGAATGACACAATCCATTTTTGGCACCCAGGAAAAACGGGGAATTACATAGCTGTCAAAGCCACGGTTTTTAACATTCCCGCCTTCAAACTGAATTTCTTCAATAAGTGAATAACCCAGACCCATTTGGATGCACCCTTCCATCTGAATCAAGGCTCCCTGTGGATTGACACATAGTCCCATATCCTGGCTGCATGCCACGCGAAGAACCTGAACATGCCCTGTCATCTTATCAACTTTAACTTCACACATCATTGCAACCCAGGTACCTGCATCAGTTCCGCACGCAATTCCAATCCCTCTCCCGCCCGGAGTTTTTGCGGGCACATATCCGAATTTCTCCGCAACTGATTTCCAGCAGGCTATCATCTTTTCGTCCTTAAGATTCTTAAGCCGGAACTCTAACGGATCGATCCCTGCCGCGGAGGCCATAATGTCGATCTGCGATTCCCTGGCGAAGGTGTTTGTATTGTTATTAGGAGCGCGCCAGGCGCCGGTGCCAAACGGATGAATCTGCACGCCATCCATATTCTGGGCATAGGCTGTTGTCTTAGCATTCGGAACATCATAGATGGTATCAGAACCCCGTGTGCCGGAATAATATACGTTATAATCCCAGAGCCTGATCAAACCTGATTTATCCATCCCCGATCTGATACGGATAACCCCGGCCGGATGGAATGTATCATAGAAAAACTCCTCATCCCTGGTCCAGACAAGCATTACAGGTTTCCCGGCAAGTTTTGCGATCTTCGCAGCTTCTACACCCTGCTGATATGCACCTTTCCCTCCGAAACCTCCGCCGACAAAAGGTGTTATCACTCTCACCTTTTCCCTTGGAAATCCGAGATCACGTACAATACCGTCCTGAAGTCCGAATGGTGACTGGGTGGAAGCCCATACAGTCATTTTGTCACCCTCGAGGCTGGCCATGGCGGTATGTGTTTCGATAGCGGCATGGGCAACGTAAGGATCATGAAATTCCGATTCAAATATCCTGTCTGATTCCTTACTGCCTGCATCAAGGTCACCGTTTGTCCGCACTACATTGACTCTGGAATCGGCGCCTACCATTCTGTCATAGAGATTCCTGTCATTTACTTTGAGCTCATTGAAGGAATATTCGGCTTTGATCTTAACAATTGCCTCATCTGCCCTGTCGCGGTTTTCATTCAGCACTGCTATAAAATCACCGTCACGGACAACCTGGGTACCTTTAACCTGCTCAGCTCCCGACACATCGACAGTTGTCAGCTTTGCTCCGTGTGAGGGTGGACGCAGGATCCTTGCAAATACCATTCCTGGAAGCCGGAGATCGCCTGTATATTTTGCCTGTCCTGTAACTTTTGGTATTGCATCAGAATGTTTATAGGATTTCCCGACATAGGTAAATTTCGTATAATCTTCCGCTGAAGGCTTTACATCGAGGAATTTTTCAAGTTTCTTCCCTTTTGCAAGCTCTGCATAGCTGACCCTGTTCTTTGAATTTTTGGTATCGATGATCACTCCGTCCTTAACCTCCAATTGGGAAGCAGGAACACCAAGCTTTGCAGCGCCAAGGTCAACCATCACTCCCCTCGCCTCGGCTGCTGCTGCCCTCATCGCAGGTCCGAATGTCTGAATGGTTTGCGATCCCCAGGTTCCGGCATCCCATGGACAAAGGTCAGTATCGCCCATAACCATTTTGATTTTTCCGAGCGGGACATTCAGTTCATCGGCCATCATCTGCGGCAACGAGGTAATTACCCCCTGCCCCATTTCAATCTTCCCGGTGAAACAATTAACAGTTCCATCCTCAGCGATCTGAAGGAAGGCGTTGTAATCTTTTGGCAGACTCCTTGCCTGCTCAGCCGGTGAGCCAACAAGGTCGAGAATATTCCATGGCTGAAAGAATATGAAGATCCCTCCTCCGAGGAGTTTTACAAAGCTTCTTCTTTTTATTCCTGAATTTTCACCATTTTCAGTTGGTAGTTTGATACCTGTTTCTTTTTCTTCATGGCTATTTCCCTCCTTTCATTACTTTAGAAGCTGTTTCGACAGCATCAATAATCCTTGTATGAGCTCCGCACCTGCAGAAGTTTTCCTCCAGTCCTTCACTAATTTGCTGCCGTGAAGGCGATGGATTTTTCATTAGCAATGCGGTGGCAGTCAAAATCATGCCGGGAGTGCAATATCCGCACTGAAGGGCATCATGGTCAACAAATGCCTGTTGCACAGGATGGAGTTTACCCCCGCGTGCCAGGCCTTCAATAGTTATAATTTCCTTGCCCGCAATATCACTTACAGGTGTCATGCACGATCTGGTCGCTTCCCTGTTGATCAGAACAGTACAGGCTCCGCAGAATCCGTTCCCGCAGCCAAATTTGGTTCCGGTAAGTCCCAGCTGATTCCTGAGCACCCAGAGAAGTGTCTGGTTTGGATCAGTCAGTATTACTGTCTTTTTGCCATTAAGGTTAAAACTGATTTTCTCTTCCATCATTTGTATAAATTAATATTCTGATTAATAAGGATTAATGCTGACCCTGTTCAACTTAAAAGTTATCCCGGACTCTATTCCTGGTTATGTTCAAATTTTCTTAATCGCTTCCAATACCCTTGCCTGAGTCATGGGCATATCGTAGAGAACAGCCCCGGTTGCGTCAAAAATTCCACTTGCGATTACACCTCCCATTCCTATTACTGCAGGTTCTCCGCCACCATGAGGGGGTTGATCCAGCTTGTTGAGAATTACTGTATCTATCTTTGGAACCCATGAAAAATGGGGAATTTCGTATGTATCAAAATTAACATTTAACATTTTTCCACCTTCAAACTGCAACTCCTCCGTAAAAGAATATCCCAATCCCATCGTGATGCAACCTTCCATTTGTAAAACCGTTCCCTGGGGATTGACGCAAAGCCCCATATCCTGTGCACAGGCTACCCGGACAACCTGAACATGTCCGGTTTCTTTATTTACTTTGACCTCAGCCATTAAAGCAACCCATGTATCGACATCCGTGCCACAGGCAATGCCATATCCTCTGCCGCTTGGCCCCTTCCCCGGGGTATAGCCAAATTTTTCCGCCACGGCTTTAAGTACGGCTGTCATCTTCTCGTCCTTCAGGTTTTTCAGGCGGAATTCAAGAGGATCCATTCCTGCTTTTGAAGCCATCAGGCACATCTGCATCTCCCTTGCGAAGGTATTGTTACTGTTTCCGGGAGCGCGCCATGGTCCGGTTGCGAAAGGATGTACCTGAGGCCCGGATTCACGCTGGTCAATGCTGACTGTCTTTTGATGGGGAACATCATAGATTGTGTCCGATCCCCTGTCTCCCGCATAATAGACTGTATAATCCCAAAATGTTATTTTACCGGTTTTATCCAGACCGGAAGCCAGCTTGATAAGCGCAGCGGATCTCGTAGTGTCATAGAAAAACTCTTCTGCGCGGGTATAGGCCAACATCACGGGCTTTTTGGTCATCATTGTTATTTTAGCTGCCTCTGCTGCCTGCGGATTGTCACCTTTACCGCCAAATCCTCCTCCCACATAGGGTACAATTACCTGTATCTTTTCAAGGGGAAGCCCCAATCTGGCTGCGATGGCTTCCTGTGTCGGAAAGGGCGTTTGTGCTGAAGCCCATACAGTGATCTTGTCACCATCGGTACTGGCAGCAGCAGTATGAGGTTCAATTGGTGCATGAGCTACATAACTATGGCGAAATTCCGATTCTATTATCGTGTCGGATATCTGTCTGCCTGTATTTATGTCTCCCTTTGTATTTACTATGTCTCCTTCAGTCCCCGATTTCAGATAGTGGTCGAAGACAGTTTTATCGTTTACCTCCATTTCATTAAAGGAGTATTCTGCTTTAATTTTGACGATTGCTTCATCAACCGTGTCGCGATCTTCATGAAGAAGGGCAATAAAATCACCATCCCTGACAACCTCGATACCTTTTATTTTTTCGGCTTCCGAAGTATCGGCAGAAACCAGTTTAGCACCATGTGAGGGAGGGCGGAGTATCCTGGCCTGCAACATTCCCGGAATTTTAATGTCGCCTGAATATTTTGCTTCTCCGGTTACTTTTGCATAAGCATCAAGTCTTTTATAAGGTTTCCCAATAAGGTTAAACCGGGATGGGTCTTTAAGGACGGGGCTCTCTTTCAGAATCCTTTCAATTTTCCTTCCTTTTGTCAACTCTGCATAGCTGACACTCTTATTTTTATCGAGCTTATCAGATATTATACCATTATTAACTTCCAGCTGGGATTCCTCAATACCCAGTTTTTCTGATCCCAACAACATCAGGACTGCTTTTGCTTCAGCAGCCGCTGCCCTCATACTTGGGCCGAACTCGCGAATTGAAGTTGAACCCCAGGTACCGCCATCCCAGGGACAAAGATCAGTGTCGCCCATTACCATTTTAACACGCTCCAGCGGTATATCCAGTTCATCAGCCATCATCATTGCAAGGGCGGTCATAGATCCCTGACCCATTTCAATTTTGCCGGTGTAACAACTCACGGCACCATCCTCAGATATATGCAGGAAGGCATTAAAGTCCTTTGGAAGCGACCTTTCCTCCTCAACAGGAGCCAATTTCGGTTTACATCCCTGAAGTGGATTGAAGATGATTATAATTCCACCTCCCAAATATTTAAGGAAGTCCCTTCTGCGAATTGATAATAGCTTTCTTCCTGTCAGGGTCGCCTTTGTACCTTCGGATATTGTCTTTTTCATAATTGTGGTTATCCTTTCATTTCACTAGCTGCTGTTTCAACGGCATCAATTATTCTGATATGTGCTCCACAACGGCAGAGGTTATTTTCCAATCCGTCAATAATTTCCTTTCTGGTCAAAGACGGATTTTTCATCAGAAGTCCGGCGGCCGTCATGATCATTCCCGGTGTACAATATCCGCATTGCAAGGCATCATGATCGACAAATGCTTTCTGAACCGGGTGGAGTTTCCCGTTACTGGCAAGACCTTCGATCGTAATCACCTGTTTTCCGGCTATATCGCCCACAGGCAGCATGCACGATCGTGTTGGTTCCTTGTCGATAAGCACGGTGCACGCACCACAGAATCCGGATCCACAACCGTATTTGGTTCCCGTTAATCCCAGCTTATTCCTGAGAACCCAAAGCAGTGTCCTTGTCCGGTCCACAAGTATTTCTGTGTTTTTACCATTCAGCTCAAAATTGATTTTCTCTTCCATAACTACTGTATTCGATTAATCTCATTCAGATAATCTTCCTTCGTATCAAAATCTTTAATTATCCCAGGTGAATTTATTGAAACCTCGAAAACATCCTGGGGATTATTTTCGGCAAGGGAATTTAATCCTTCTGACTTATCAATAGCCTCAACTGAACTGCTGTACCTGAAGTCAACCAGCAAAGGATGTCCTCTTTTCTTCTTGTAAACAGGAATTACAATTCCTTTTCCTGACCTCCTGTAAGCCGCAATAATTTTATTTATAACTGCAGGTTCAATCAGGGGCTGATCGCCCGGAAAGATAAGGACCGCTTTGTACCGGTCAGGTAGATTTTTAAAACCACACTTCACGGATGAGAGCATCCCATCTCTGTAATTTTCATTATAACAATGAATTACAGGTAGATCCCTTATAAATCCGAGGATTTCGTCCCTGTACGAACCAAGCACCACTAAGGTATTAAAAACTTCGGATCCTGTAACATTTTCGATGACCTTTTCAATCATGGTCTTCTCATTAAAGGGAAGAAGCATTTTGGGAACTTTCATCCTTTTTGATTCACCGGCGGCAAGAATTATGGCCCAAATTTTATTCATGTCAGGCTGGCAGGGATTTTCGGATATTCTTAACCTGGACAAGCTGAGCTGCTATGCTAACAGCAATTTCTTCGACTGTTGTGGATCTGATATCCAATCCAATCGGAGCATATATCCTGCTCCATTCCTTCTGATCAGTCCAGCCATTGGCAATGAAATCCCTCTGCATCATGGCAACTTTGTTCCTGCTCCCGATCATACCTATATAGGCAGCATCCGATGCGATACAAGCTCTGAGAGCCTTTGCATCATCTTTATGCCCGCGAGTGACTATCACAATGTATGTGTCATCCTTTTTTTCGAGTTGAGCTATCGCGTTTCCTATATCTCCGGTAATAATGTGATCAGCTGACCGTAAATTATCTGCGTTGGCAAATTCAATACGGTCATCAATAACTGTAACTTCAAAATCGAGCATCTGTCCGATTTTTGAAAGAGCTTTTCCAATATGCCCGGCCCCTGCAATTATAAGACGCAAAGGAGGTATAACCGGTTCAAGGAAAATGGAAGAATCAGTTTTGTCGCCCGCGAGTGTAATTTTCATTTCACGAAAATCATCCGGTTTTAAAGAGGCAAGGACAGCCTCAATTTCAGATCCCGCAGCATTGATCAGTTCCAGGGGAAGAGATGACTTCCCGACATTTGTAACCCAGTACCTTTTAATTTCCGCTCTCTCATCATCCTTAGCGGTAACTGCGGTGACGAGAACACCTTTGGTTCTTGACTCAAATGAATGTTTAATCTGTTCAAAAACAGGCACATTCCTTTCCAGATCCGAATCAACGAGTATGTCAATTTCGCCACCGCAAAGAGCATCTTCTCCATCGGCAACCTTGTTGTCGAGCAGGAAGAGATGGCTGCCCGACTTCTTTGAAACGGAAGCCCCTACTGCGATCTCCTGCACTTTTCCTTCGACTACCCCTCCGCCCACAGTACCGAAGATCAGCCCTGTACTGTTAAAGAGCGCAGAACTGCCCTTTTTCTGGGGTGTCGATCCTTTTGTCCCAATAACTGTTGCAAGAACGAGGTCATGAATATTCTGAGGGTTTTTAAGGATCTGCAGGTAGATGTTTTTCATTTTCCTTTCCAGGGTTGATGCAAACAAATATATTAAAATTGAGCTTCAATGAAAAAATAAATAATATATTGGAGCTATTTAAAGTTCTTTGTGAACCCTGGTGAAATCCTTTCTGAGTCCTTTAGTAAAACTTTATAAAAACTTACACATAGTCCACGGAGGTATCACAGAGTTCAACAGAGTTATTTCACACCCACCCCTAAAGGGTACACTTTAAGTCCCCTTCAGGGGATTTAAGGGTTGACTTTTCAGTGGAACAGAATAAGTTCTTAAGACTTTTTATAGCCTAATCAATAAAATTTATTCTAATATGAAAATCCCTTACACTCTATTTCTAACCATCTTTTTTATTATGTCGCTTTTATCAACCTGCAGGCAGGCTGGTAAGAATCCGGCCATGCCTGATACTAAATGGCTTGAAGAGATAACAATAACACAGCTTCAGCAGGGATACAAAGACGGGAAATACACGGTCAAAGACGTTGTATCGGCCTATCTTGAAAGGATCGCAAAAATAGATGAAGACGGCCCTGCCCTGAACGCCATTATCATTATCAATCCGGATGCGTTGCAAATTGCTGAGGATCTCGACAGGCAGATGGCTGAAGGAAAGACACCTGGTCCGCTCTTTGGTGTTCCTGTTGTCATTAAGGATAATATTGATACCCACGACCGGATGCCGAACACAGCAGGTGCAACGGCACTTATGAATTCCTTTCCGGCATCCGACAGCCGGGTTGCAAGAAAGCTCAGAGAGGCGGGAGCCGTCATAATAGCCAAATCAAATCTCAGCGAATGGGCAAATTTCAGGGCTGAGACCTCATCAAGCGGTTGGAGCGGAGTCGGCGGACAAACAAAGAATCCTTACGTACTCGACCGGAATCCATGCGGTTCGAGTTCCGGTTCGGGAGTCGCAGTTTCGGCAAATCTCTGTAGTGTAGCAATCGGAACCGAGACCAATGGATCAATAGTCTGTCCCTCAAATAATAACGGGATTGTGGGTATGAAACCCACTGTTGGCCTGATAAGCAGGACGGGGATAATTCCCATTTCTTTCACCCAGGATACTCCGGGCCCCATGGGCAGGACCGTTGGGGACGTAGCAAGATGCCTTGGTGCTCTGACAGGCATTGATTCTGCTGATTCAAAAACCTTTGATTCCAAAGGAAGATCCCACACTGATTATACAGGTTTTCTCAAAACAGACGGGCTCAATGGCAAGCGGATCGGAATTATTAAGAACTCCGGAGGCTTTTCCGGAAATGTAGATTCTCTTATGAAGAAGGCAATTGCAGACATGAAAGCACTGGGGGCTGAAATATTAGAGGTGGAGGCTCCTCCGGGAAGAGTATATAATGACAATTCATATCAGGTTTTGCTCTATGAATTTAAAGACGGCCTCAATAAATACTTCAAGGGACTCGGTGAAGGGTCCAGGGTTAAAGATCTGGGAGAACTGATCGAATTTAATAAAAAGGATAGTGTTGAACTCAGATTTTTCGATCAGAACATACTTATGCAGGCAGAGAAAAAAGGTGATCTGAACTCAAAGGAATATCTTGAAGCGCTTAAAAAAATGCAAAGGGCAACAAGGGAGGATGGTATAGATAAATTAATGAATACCAACACCCTGGATGCTTTGATCGCCCCAACCGGCTCTCCTGCATGGAAAACTGATCTTATCCTGGGAGATCATTTTGTCGGAGGGAGTTCATCCCTTGCTGCCATATCGGGTTACCCGGCCATCACGGTACCAATGGGATTCGTTGATGACCTTCCAGTTGGTATCACCTTTTTCGGAAGGGCCTGGAGCGAGCCGTTACTGCTTGAGATTGCATATGGCTACGAGCAGGGAACGAAGCACAGGAAGGCGCCGAAGTTCAAAGTTACTGACGCATTTCCAGGTAACTAGAATTGTTGCAGGTTGCGGGTTGCCAGCCTTCGCTACCTCCTTCGCTAGAAAGCTCCCGGAGGTCAAAGAAAGCTACGGCTGGTAAAACAGGTTGCAGGTTGTGGGTTGCGGATAGTAATATTTACTCTACTAATGCTTTTTTAAGTGCCTCGACAATTTCCCTCGAACCTGCAACTACCGGGAAATTAGTAACCATAATATCTTTTGTGATCGAAAAATGTATGTCATTGCCATATATATCCTTCATTATTCCTCCCGCCTCTTTAATAATTAAACCAAGTCCGCAGATATCCCAGACTTTAGTGTACAGATTAATGCATCCTCCGATTTTACCTTCTGCAACATAAATAAAATCAACGACCGAATTTGTTGACCTGATATTCCTTGAGCCTTTGATTATATATTTGTAGATCTTAATGGCTTTATTCAGAAAAGCTTCGTCATCAGTATAGTCCACTGAAAATGCAATCAATGAATTTTTCAGCTCCTTATTCATTACCATATTCAGTGGAACGTCATTTTTCAGGGCGCCTTTTCCTTTTTCCGCAAAATACAATAAATCAGATACAGGCAGGTATGCGCCCCCCATTACAGGAACGTTATTCCTGAACACTGAGATCAAGACTCCGAACCACGGTATTCCGGATGCAAAATTCGATGTGCCGTCCAGCGGATCGATTACCCAGGTATATTCGGAATTCCTGTCCTCAAAACCGGTCTCTTCAGAGATCATGTTATGCTCCGGAAATTTTTCCCGGATTATTTTAGTAATGACCAAATCACTGGCGAAATCAGCTTCTGTAACAATACTGCTCTGGGATTCTTTGTGTTTTATTTCTCCCGGTTTATTAAAATACTCAAGAAGTGTTTTTCCTGAAATCCTTAATGCTGAAATTAATGTTTCCTTCATTTGATGGATATATATTGTCAGTTTTTTCGCATTATTCCCTGAAATCCCTTAACCACACGATACACTAGTTAATACGGAGTTACACGGTTTTGAAAATCGTTTTTTACTCTGTGGAGACACTGTGATTTCCTCATTTTTTCCACCATGTAAAAATCTGCAAGGCATCACCGGCAACCCCCTCCCTTTTTACAACGACTGGTTTGGGCAAGTTCGGATCAAGGTTCAGATACTCCTCTTTCACCCTTATCGGGGTAGACAAAATATACGGCTTGCAAGAGGGTATGGCGGCCACAGCTTTTTTAGCCCCTTCATACAGGGCTTTGCGTGTCTCTTCAAAGGGATAAAGTTCTGCGGCTTCTCTTGAAATCCCTTTTTTTGTCGCAACAGTCACGCAATTTTCTCCCAGGAATTTCCTTACCTCACGGCAGAGAGCTTCATCTCCTGTCGCCATTATTACAGGAACCCCATAATAACCGGCGATTGCTGCACCCTGGGCAATTTCCCCCGATTCCACTCCATTATACCAGTAACGGTTTTCTGTTTTTGAAGACTGGGTGTGATTCAGTACTCCGTCGGGCGTTCCCATCATTGCATGAAATCCCAGCATGATCATTCCTGAAAATGATGAATCCAGTCCTGTGAGATTACCAGCGCCGGGACGCGGAAGGCCGGTTATATATTTTGCACCCGGAACCATCAAGTGAGGAATTATGCATTGTGACCCATGACCGTCGAGTACAACTATCTCAGTTACTCCGGCATCCCTCAGACCGCGAATTACGGCTGCAAGATCATCCATAAAATATTCACATGCCTTGATATTTAGCGGCGAATCCTTTATCCTGGTCTGATCGAATTTGTAAACCCCGCTGATCCCTTCGAGATCAGTATTTATATATATTTTCAACTGTGCATTACTTGCTCCAGGGCTAAGAAACAATACCGTGATAATCAGCATAGCCAGTCTCACCGGAAGTCTCCGGGCCAGTTTTGCAGAGTGATCTATAATTGTTTTCATATTGATTAATTTCATTATTTCTATAAAAACAAATTTAATCGATTGTACCGACAAAATAAATTACTTCCGAAGTTTAATCAAGTGTTAATAATAACATTATATTCGAAAAAAAATCAGAGTAAATATGGATACAAAAGCGCAGGACACCGGTATTGTATTACCAGGCAGAGTTAATTCAGTTGACTTTTTTCGCGGACTTACAATGTTTCTTCTTGCCGGAGAGGCTACCGAACTTTATGAGCATTTCCTTCAGGCAGACAATGGCTTCCTGCAGTTTCTCGGCACACAGTTAAGTCATCATGAATGGCACGGATTGCATTTCTGGGATCTGATCCAGCCTTTCTTCATGTTTATTGTCGGTGTGAGCATCCCTTTCGCGGTAGCCAACAGGAAGAAGAAAGGAGACAGCGACCGGTCAATCCTGCTTCATGCACTTAAGAGATCCGGGCTGCTTCTGTTCTTCGGATGGGCTCTGTATTGTATGGGACCCGGGCATTTTGTCTGGAGGTTCCAGAATGTACTTGCCCAGCTTGCGGTTACTTACCTGGTAGCATTCCTGATAAGAAACAGGAGTTTTCTGTTCCAGATTTCATTTACCCTGGTAATACTGGTTCTTATTGATCTTGCTTACCGTTTTTTCCCTGTTGAAGGATTCAATCATCCGTGGGTAAACTACGAAAACCTTGGAGCCTGGTTCAACAATAAAATTGAGGGAGTAGATAAGGCAAGCGAATGGGCTACCCTGAATTTTGTCTCAACGACAGCCCATACTGTTTGGGGCGTTTTGTGCGGTAAGCTGTTGATGAGCGAGAAATCCACTGCAAAGAAGATTCAGACACTGCTTATAGCCGGAGTTGCTTCTCTGGTTGTAGGATATTCTCTTGATCTTCTGGGCATAACACCGATCATTAAGAAAATTGCTACCTCATCATTTGTATTTGTTAGCGGCGGTTGGGCAATTCTCGCTCTTTGTCTTTGTTACTGGCTGATTGACAGCAGAAAACTTTTTGCAACCGGGTGGAATATGTTCAAGGTAGTAGGGATGAATTCTATTTTTATTTACCTGTTTTTCTCACTCGGTACGACCAATATTCTGATCAGGTTTTTCACTCCTTTCTCCGAAGCATTTTTCTCATGGGGAGGTGAGCTGATGGTGGCTATTATTGCCAGTCTGGCAGCCTGGGCTGCGCTATGGTATCTTTGTTACTGGCTTTATAAGAAAAAGATATTTATAAAGATATAGCCTGTTTTAAGCATATTTCAGGCTTACCTCGAAGGAATTAAGGCTTTCATCTTCAATTTTCTTTATCTGTTCCTGATACTGTGAGGGTGTGATGCCTTTGATCTTCTTGAACTGCCGGTTGAAGTTTGAAATATTTCCAAAACCCGAATCATATGCAATTCCTGAAATATTCTGTGATGCATCGGTTAATAATTTACAGGCGTATCCGACCCTTGTATTCAACAAGTAATCCTTAAATGCCATTCTGTAAGTCTGTTTGAATGCAGCATAAAAAGAAGTATTTGACATATTTGTAATCTCAAGCAAATCCTTGATCTTTACATTCTTCTGGAAATTTTGCAGGATATACTTCAACGCCTTCTGCATCTTGCCGGTTTCATCCTGCCAGAATGGTTCACTGAAGGCAGGACTTGAAAGAACATCGAATTCCCTGGTGGTGGCAAAAATTTTAAATATGGATAAGAGTGCATAAAGCTTTTCACAGTCATTCATCTCCTCCATTTTAAGCATAAGAGATATTATTCTTCTTTTACTCTGTCCAAAAAAAGCATACCCTCTTGTGGATCCCAGAATAAATTTGTTAAGATTGCTGTTTTCAGATACCTGAAAAAACTTGTCCCCCAGAAAATCATACACAAACTGAATTACAATTCCCTCTCCCTGAAAACCAGTCGGACTGAAATATTCAGGATCACAGAGACATTCATGCGGTGTATATGAACCGATAAAGACAAGATCATTGTTTTCAAACCGGTCAATATTGTCTCCAACCATTCTTTTACCCCTGCCTTTCGTTATCAGGCACAACTCATATTCAGGGTGATGGTGCCAGAGTGTAAAAGGATTATTCTCCCTGTAATAAATAAAGGATTTATGTGGTTCCTGAAACAATCTTACTTTAGCGACCTTCATTTTAATTAAGTACTTTATGGTACAAATATGCTAAAATCTTATGCTTTTTGAATAATTTTATTGTTAAAAATGTATAAAAATATTACATTATGAATCTTGCCCGATTGAATTCTGACCATTTGTTTAATAATACCATTTATTCAACGATTAGTACTATTTTCTGAATCAGGGCCTGTCTATTTTTGGAATAGCCATCCTGAAACAAATGAACAAAGTCGCCCTGGCTATCTTTGCACATCCAGATGATGCTGAATCTATGTGTGCCGGAACACTGTCACTTCTTAAAAGAGCCGGATGGACTATTCATATTGCAACCATCACGAAAGGTGATAAGGGGGAACTACCGTATTTTCAAGAGAAGAAATCAGTGCAATAAGGAAAGAGGAGGCTGCCAAATCCGCCCCAGGTAATCGGAGGATATTATCACTGCCTTGACCGGGATAATCCCCCGGCTGACTTCCATCAACCCAAAGGTGGCATGCTCGGCGGCAATGCGGATGTCGCAGGCCATGGCCATCTCCAATCCCCGGCGAGGCAGAACCCGTTGATCGCGGCGATAATCGGTTTCCAGATATTGAGACCCCGGGTGATCCCTCCCAGGCCCGGGAATTTTTCCTCGCGTTCCCGCCTCTCGATGGGGGAGAGCCTTGCCAACATGGGGATCATCTTTTTCAGGTCGGCGCCGGCTGAAAAAGCCTTGTCCCCCGCGCCGGTGAGAATTCCCGCCCGCAAGATGGGATCATCCGCGGAAATCCATCCAGGCTTTGCCGAGTTCGTCGCTGGTTTCGGGGTCAATGGAATTCATGGCCTCCGGACGATTGACGGTGATGATGGCAATTTTATCCCTCTTCTCATAAATGACAGTCATGGCAGTCTCCT
>CAWKIC010000022.1:0-37747 GCA_963849615.1 uncultured Bacteroidales bacterium | reverse complement strand
AAATTCTATTCCTTGATATTCTGAAGCAGTTCTGTTAATTCATTAACAATTGATTTATTCGAATCTGCAACATTATTCCTTTCGCCGAGGTCAGATTTCAGATTGTAGAGCTGGGGCAGATGGATCATTCCCCGTTTCAGTATTTGTATTAACCTGAACTTTTGCACCCGGTCCGGGTTCAATGAATTTCCAGTCTCCCCTGATTATGGAAAGTCTCCCGTTTGATGCATGTTCAACAACCCATTCCCTTCCTTCCTTTGAATTCCCAAGCACTGTTTTAAGGGAATTATGGCTGTCGGGAGCGGCATCAGCGGGAACCTTCTGACCGGTAAGTGAGGCAAATGAAGACAGAAGATCAACCTGACTGAAAAGTGCATCAGAAGTACCGGGTTTAACCTTCCCATTCCAGCTCACAATAAAAACCACACGGGTTCCTCCGTCAAATGCGCTGTATTTTCCTCCTCTAAGCGGACCAGCCGGTTTATGACCGCCAAGTTTCTCAACTGCATCATCTTTATAGCCGTCATCGACAACGGGACCATTATCACTTGTGACAATTATGATTGTATTTTGAGTTAAGTTAAGATCCTCAATTGTCTTCAATATTTCCCCTACTGACCAGTCGAATTCAAGTATGGCATCTCCTCTGGGTCCCATGCCGCTTGTCCCGGCAAATCTCTGATTCGGTACTCTGGGAACATGGATATCATGTGTTGCAAAATAGAGGAAAAACGGATGATCCTTGTTTTTCTCAATGAAATCTGACCGCCTTGCCTGTAATTATGTCCGCAATATTCTCATCGACCCATAATGCCGACTTTCCCCGGTCATGAAACCAATCCGGCTTATGCCGTTTACAATTGTCATGTCATGTCCGTGGCTCGGGTGCATTTTAAGCAGTTCAGGATTCTCTTTTCCTGTCGGCCAGTTGCCGACTTTTTCTTTATAACTTACCGTTATCGGGTCATTTGGATCAAGTCCCACAACCCTCCTGTTTTCAACAAATACGCATGGTACCCTGTCGCCAGTGGCGGGTATGAGGAAGTTATAGTCAAAACCGATATCGAGCAGGGCCCGGCTATGATTTCACCGTTCCAGTCGGGGCCTCCTTCAGGACCAAGGCCAAGATGCCATTTACCAACCACACCTGTTGTGTAGCCTGCGTTTTTCATGGCCGATGCAATAGTATAACTGCCTGGCTTTATTATGGCAGCGGCATCTCCGGTGGCAATTCCTGTGCCCTTTTTTCTCCATGCATATTCTCCTGTAAGCAGGGAGTACCGTGAAGGAGTGCTGGTTGCAGAAGTGCAATGAGCGTTCGTAAAACGGAGCCCCTGGCTTGCAAGTCTGTCAATATTAGGTGTCCTGACGCCTGTTGCACCATAACAACTCACATCTCCATACCCAAGATCGTCGGCATAGATAATAATGACATTTGGTTTTTCAGCGGGCTGAGCAATAAGCGGGGAGAGTAACTGAAAGCAGACAACAGTCCAATAGCACCCGGAACAAGATTGATTTTCTTCATGTTTTCTATTACATTATGTCACTTTGGGCCCTGGCGCCTTTGCTATTTTTTCTGCCGGCATTGTGCACAGACGCAAGGCAGGATCACCTTATTGTTTACTTGTTTCAAATGCAAAAGGAAAAACATCCGAAGGAGTATGTGCCTCTTTCATGATACCTTCCATCTTTTTTACTATTTCAGGATTTGAAGATGCCACATTATTTTTTTCTCCGATATCGTCTTTAAGATTGTATAATTCGGTTGAGCCCTGAGGTGTCCTGTCGATATCACGTCTCACTGCTTTCCAGTCCCCCATTCTGACTCCTGACCTTTCCATCCTGTTCGTGGAACTCCCAATAAAGGTATTCATGCTGCTTCTGATTGTTGTTTTTGCCAAGGAGTGCAGGAAGAAATGAGAGCCGTCGATACCTTCCGGAATTGGAGCTTCTGTTATTTCGGCAAAGGTGGGCATAAAGTCCCAGAATGCAGAAATATGGTCCGAAGTTGATCCCGGCTTTATTTTTTCAGGCCATCTTGACAATCAGTGGAGTTCTGATCCCCCCTTCGTACATATCGCGCTTATGACCTTTCAGATCGCCGTTGCTGTTAAAATAGTCAGGATCTGCACCGCCCTCAATATGTGGTCCGTTGTCGGAAGCAAAGATCACAATTGTATTATTTTCGAGTCCGAGCTCTTCAACCTTCTGAAGAATTTCGCCGACATAATCATCGAGTTCCCTTATCATTGCAGCAAATGCTGCATGGGCTTCAGGCTGCGATCCGTATGGTCCAAGCCGGAAATGCAGGTCCGCTGTCAGTACCCTTAAATACTTTTTCAGGATCAAATTTTCCCCGGAAATGGTTCATATATTCCTCTTTCGCAAAGAGTTCAGCATGCGGTATGGTTGTAGGGTAAAAGAGAAAGAACGGTTTATTTCTGTTTGTTTCAAGAAAATCAAGAGCAGCTTTATGGATCAGGTCAGGACTGTAACTGCCTTTACCGGCGGAATCATTCTCATGAAGAAGTATCTTTTCATGGTTATGCCAGAGATGATCCGGGATAGTAATTATGAGCAAGCTTCTGGCAGTTGTAGCCGAAGAACTCATCAAAACCCTGTGAGTTCGGATCTCCCTCCGTATCAATAAACCCGAGTCCCCATTTGCCGAAAGCGCCTGTAACATATCCTCTTGTCTTCAACATTTCTGCAACAGTTACCGATTTTCCGGTCAATGGCCATTGTCCCTCAGGTTCCCATTCTTTATTTCCCCGGATTGGTGTGTGGCCGGTATGGAGACCTGTCATAAGACATGAGCGCGAAGGAGCACTTACAGTGCATCCTGTATAATGCTGGCGGAAAAGCATGCCTTGTTGTGCCAGCCTGTCAATATTCGGTGTTGAAAAGTTTTTCTGCCCGTAACAGCTCAGGTCGCCATAACCGAGGTCATCAGCCAAGTATAAAGATAATGTTGGGCAGAGGCTTTTCCTTGTTTGACTGGCTGCAGGATACCAGGGCAAGGGAGGCGCAGAGGGTTACGTTGAATTTGCGGTTCATTGGGTGTTTGGATTTCAGGTTATGGCTCAGGCTCAGGCCGAAGGCACTGACCGACGAAGGAGCGTCAGTGGCTCAGGGTTAGAGATTGTCAAGGGTTACGGATCATGGTTTTCTCACTTTGATTTTAAAGGCTTCAGCCGGGTTTTTTACAAGGATCTGGTCAATTTCTGCGTCTGAAAAGCCATCTGATTTAAGGGCCGGTATAAGCGAATCAAATATATCCAGGTATCCGTTAAAGGTTCCCCCGTCAGGCTTTGCGGGATCGTACCACCCTGAATCATGGGAGATCAGCACTTTTTGAAGAAGTCCCTCCTGCTTCAATTCCTTTATTCTGGTGCAGTACCAGTTTATTCTGCCGGGAGCTGAAGGATCTGAACCGGATACTGACCGGACATTATCGAGTGAGATCCAGGCACCCTCTCTTGCAGCCTTTATATTTCCCTCCGGCGTGCCGGATTGGGCATGAACCCAGATAAATGCGGAAGGATCCACTCCGTTCTCTTTTAAAATATCAATCTGTTCCAGGGCTGGTCCGTCGGGGCCTGTATGAGATGCGATGACCAGTCCGGTTTTAAGATGGGCGAGTGCGGCTGCTGTAATGATTTTGACATGTTCCGGGGATAAGGAGTCATCAGGATTAACTCCGATCTTGATAAAACCGGGTTTTATTCCCGTGCCTTCTATTCCATTTTTAAACTCTTCAGCCCAGAGTTCAGCTATCTGCCGGGCATCGGAAGAATAGAAACTTTTGGGGACGAAAAGATTGTTCCTTGCTCCATAGTATCCTGTATTAGTGATGAATCTTATGCCTGATTTTTCAGATAATTCCTTCAGAAGCCTGGGATCGCGTCCAAGGTATTCAGGTGTACATTCAATGAAGGTTTCAAGACCCTTTTCCTTTGCAGCCATCACAAAAGGAAGTGCCTTGCGGATCACCTCATCTTTGTTCCAGCGGAAATATCCCGTGCTGTCGGCTCCGATAAAATCGACAAGGATGTGTTCATGTTCAAGGGTAAGTCCCATTTCTGAAGCCGGGATCTTCCCGGTAACTGTCATAATGTAATCTTCAGGTGCTTGTTTGCAGGTTATTATTATAACTCCAAAGAGCAGGAATATAATAATGTAAATGATGATTTTAAGAATTTTGATGTCCTCCTTTTCCATTTGAATAAATGAATTTTAATGGCAGGGTTAAATTATAATATTTTTCTGAAATAAATATAAAATGATATTGGGGCTGTTGAAAAAGTCGAAATCTTTAACCGCAAAGCACGCAAAGCGCTAAGTATGCAACGTTTTAACGGTGTGCTTTGCGCCTTAGTAGTAAGCTATTCTGTGACTCATTGACGTAAATCATGTGCGATCGGCGAGTAACCGTTCATTGTAACACAAGTTACACGAGTAAGGACGGAGTTCAAACAGTGTAAAACTCCGTGTATTCCTCTGTGATGTAACTCCGTGGTAAATAATTAGATCTGTTAATTTCAACCTAGCGGGGGGAATTTTATTTATAGGAATCGATATGGACGCTTTTTACAGCTCTTCCGGACGGATCGATCATATTTTTGAAAGAAGCATCCCATGCAAGGGCTTCAGCGGTACTGCATGCAACTGAAGGTACTGAGGGCACGCATGAGGCAGCCGAATCGGATGGGAAATGTTCTGAAAATATGGATCTGTAGAAGTACTCTTCTTTTGACATCGGCGGATTAATCGGGAAACGGTATTTTGAATTGGCAAGCTGTTCATCGCTGATCTCCTTTGAAGTCATAGCTTTCAGAGTATCAATCCAGTTGTAACCGACGCCATCTGAAAACTGTTCTTTCTGCCTCCAGGCAACACTTGCCGGAAGATAACCTTCGAACGCTTTCCTCAGTACCCATTTTTCCATCCGGTCATTTGAAGACATCTTGTCCCCGGGGTTAAGCCTCATGGCAACATCCATAAACTCTTTGTCAAGAAATGGTACACGACCCTCAACACCCCAGGCAGCGAGCGATTTATTTGCCCTCAGGCAATCATAAAGATGTAATTTACTAAGCTTTCTAACTGTCTCCTCATGTAATGCTTTGGGATCGGGTGCTTTATGAAAATAGAGATATCCTCCGAAAATTTCATCAGCACCTTCGCCCGAAAGCACCATCTTTACTCCCATTGATTTAATAAACCTTGCAAGAAGATACATTGGAGTTGAAGCCCTGACTGTAGTGACATCGTATGTCTCAATGTGATAAATAACATCACGGATGGCGTCCAGTCCCTCTTCCACTGTGAAATTAATCTCATGATGAACGGTGCCGATATGATCAGCGACTTTTCTTGCAGAGGCGAGATCAGGTGAACCTGTCAGTCCTACAGCGAAAGAGTGTAACCGGGGCCACCAGGCTTCTGCCTTATCATCAGTTTCAATCCTTTTAGGTGCGAATTTTTTTGCAATAGCTGAAACAACCGAAGAATCAAGGCCGCCTGAAAGAAGAACTCCGTAAGGAACATCCGACATAAGCTGTCTGTGAACAGATGCTTCAAGGGCAACCCTCAGGTCATCGATCGAGGTTACATTATCTTTAACAGCCTCATAATCCATCCAGTCGCGGGAGTACCATTTCTTCATAACACCCTCTTTGCTGTAGAGATAGTGGCCGGGTAAAAATTCCTGAATCTTTTTACATACTCCTTCCAGTGCTTTCAATTCTGATGCCACATAGAAATTGCCAAACTGATCCCATCCCATATAGAGGGGGATTATGCCAATATGGTCGCGCGCTATAAAATAACAGTCCTTCTCCCTGTCGTATAATGCAAAAGCAAATATACCGTTCAGCTCTTCCAGAAATTCCGGGCCTTTGTCACGGTAAAGCGGCAGTATAACCTCACAATCAGAATGAGTCAGAAATTCATAGGAGTCCTCATATCTTTTTCTTATTTCCTGGTGGTTGTATATCTCCCCGTTTACTGCCAGGATCAGATTTCTGTCCTTGCTGTAAAGGGGCTGTCTTCCTGATTGAGGGTCAACGACTGACAATCGTTCATGCGCCAGAATCGCTTTAGGGCAACAGAAGATCCCGGACCAGTCAGGGCCGCGATGCCTTACTTTTTTAGACATTTTGAGGACACTTGCCTTAAGATCCAGATGACTGACTTTCAAATCGAATACTCCGACTATTCCGCACATAACTTTTTGTTTAAATAATACATTGTTGTTTTGACCTGCAAAACTAATAAATATTTGTTATCAAATTAAAAAAATAGAAATAAATATACTATTTAGATTAACTTTATTAAGTAAAAAAGCATTATCACTTAATAAAATGAATTGAAATACCAATTATTATGAAAGATATTAATAGAATAAAATAGTCTCCGTTTAATTACCTTCCTGTTGGTTAAATCCCTAAGCCGTCAATCTAAGAATCAGTTTTAGATTGATCAAAGGAAAAATGCAGTTGGCAGTTGGCAGTTGGCAAAGGAAAAAGGATCTGCGATCTGCGAAGATCAGCGTGATCTGCGGGAACTGGATTTGACAAAACGAGGGAGCGATGGAGCGATTGGGGGAATTAAAGGGGGTGAACCTTCAGAACTAATGCCGCACGCCGCAAGGCGAAATGCGCAGTTGGCGGTTGGCAAAGGAAAAAGGATCTGCGATCCAGAGCAGGGGGCAGGGAGCAACCTGTAACCTGCAACCTGAAACATGCAACACTTCTGCTTCATTAACGCCTTAATTAAGCAGTTGGCAGTTGGCAAGGGATTTGCGCAGAAGTTTACATCATAAAAACTAACCAGCAGCTTGTTACCCTGATCAGAAAGTTGTTAAAAATCATTAAAACCGGGGATAAAATCCTTGCTATTAGTCACTTCTTATAAAAAAAATTAAGTAGTTTTTCTATATTGCGGCGCACCAAATCAAAAAGCTTAAAAACTAGCACAGAGCTCCACAGGGGCAACACGGAGATCCACAGAGAAAACATTAATTATTGTAACTTTGGAAATTTTACAGAAAGAAGAGATTTAAGTGATCCCAATCAGACCAAACAGAATCATCATTACCGGAGCCACAGCGGCACTTCTTGGAGGAGTATTGTTGTGGTGGCTGTTGGGCGACCACTATCCTTCAGACATTATTTTAAGGGTACCCGGAATGGATAACAGGCCAAAAATTGAGCCCAGGTCTGATTCTGTCTTTATCGGGGAGTTTTTTGACACCCTTGGAATTTTTGATGGTGAGGTCTCCGGCAGCTGGCCAAGATTCCGTGGGGCCGGTTTCGATAATATCAGCAGGGATACAACGCCTGTTTCATTCGACTGGGACTCCACCGGTCCGCCGGTTGCCTGGAAAGTGACACTGGGTGAAGGGTATGCAGGTCCATCAGTATACAAGGGACGCGTTTATATTCTCGACTACAATGAACGGCGTAAAGCAGATGTTCTCAGGTGTTTTTCGCTTAAATCGGGAGTTGAGCTCTGGCGGAGATGGTACTATGTTGATCTTAAACGAAATCACGGCTATTCAAGGACTATCCCCGCAGTTACCGATAATTACCTGGTTTCAATAGGCCCCCGGTCTCATGTCATGTGCCTTGACCCCCTTACGGGAGACCTGCTCTGGAGCATAGACCTTGAAAAAGCTTACGGGATCGAGGGCACTGCGAAAGGCAAGATCACTCCTGATTTTTATACAGGACAATGCCCTCTTATTGACAATAATGTTGCAGTACTAGCTCCCGGCGGGAAAGCAATAATGATCGGAGTCGATTGTGCAACCGGCAAAATATTATGGGAAACTCCCAATCCCGACAGCCTCAGGATGTCGCATTGCTCAATAATGCCAATGGTCATCCACGGGCGGAAGATGTATGTCTATAATGCTGTTGGCGGTGTAATCGGTGTTTCTGCTGAAGGAAATGATACAGGCTCACTTCTCTGGAAAACGAAGGAATGGAATCCGGCTGTTGTGGCCGCATCTCCCCTTCTTATTGGAAATAACGAGATCGCCGTTTTTGGCAGTTATGGAGCCGGAGGTGCACGATTAAAAATAAATTATGACGGATCAGCCTATTCGGTTACTGTTCTGGAAGCCCATAAGGCAACCGAAGGTATTGCCAGTGACCAGCAGACCCCGATCTTTACCGGCAAGAACATCTGGACGGTTATGCCTGAAAATGCGGGTGCTTTAAAGAAGCAGCTGGTTTGTTTCAGTAATTCCGATCTTAAAAAACCGGTGTGGACCAGTGGCAAGGAGAACAGGTTCGGGCGCGGACTCGGACCCTATATTTTAAGGGGAGATGTATTGTTCCTGCTCGATGACGATGCCAATCTTTATATATTCAGACTTGAAAACTCAGGCGCTTCCCTGGTCTCAAGGTTTAAGATCCTTAACGGGATTGAAGCCTGGGGCCCTATGGCGCTGGCTGATAATTACCTGATTTTGAGGGATGCAAGAAATCTTCTTTGTCTTTACATTGGTAAAAGAAATGCCTCATGAACAAGAAAATCGCAGCAATTTTTTCGGTAGTAATTATCCTGACCTTCATGGGATATATCGTCTATGATTCAATTACCGGTCGTGATGATTCCGTGAAGAGTACTGAACCTGTCGATATCGTATATGAAGATAATTGGACCATGTCCGGGGAGATCCCTTCGACCGATGGCTCACTATTATCCGTTGCGATCGACAGGGAAGGCAGAATTTATATGGGAGGTGAATCATTTGTAACATGCCTCGATAAGAATCTCTCGAAACTTTGGAGCCTCAAAACAATGGCTAAAATTAATGCTCTTTCTGTAGCGGGTGATACCGTTTATGCAGCATCAACTGAGAACATCAGCCTGATAAGCACAGACGGGGAACTGCTTGATGAATGGGGCCCCTATGAATCCAATAGCCTTATTACCTCTGTGTCTGCCAACAGGAGCTTTGTTGTCTTTGCTGATGCGGGGAGCAAAAGGGTTTTTGTGCTGAAGAAAAGCGGGGAAGTCTATTCGATGATGGGACAGTCGGATAACAAGTTCATTATTCCCAGTCCCTATTTCGATGTGGCCATTTCGGATGACAACACGATTTTTGTCGCAAATACCGGCAACCGGAGAGTTGAGACCTGGACAGCAGATGGCAGGCTGCTTAAATATTACGGTGAACCCGGATCGGCTCCCGGTGCTTTCTGCGGATGCTGCAATCCTGCACATTTTACGATTCTTCCGCAGGGATTTGTTACAGCGGAAAAAGGAATTAACAGAATAAAGATACTTGACGCTGACGGGGGATTTACTGAATTTGTTTCATCGAATAACAAGTTTACAGCTTCCGTACCTCTTGATTTAGCATCACCTGACGGCAAAACAATTTATGCAGCAGATCCGGTTCGATTCAAGGGTATATGTTTTTAAACGAAAATGATCACATATAAGAAATAAGATTCTATGCCAAGAAATGAATTTTTAAAAAAAGCTATTCAGGCCGGACTCTTGCTGATCCTTGCACTGATTTCACTTGCTCTCGGAGGCAAAATTGTCACAGGCAACAATTGCACCGGATGTCCTTCGAAATCAATCTGCAGAGGGGAATGCCAGCTGTGAAATATTTAACAATAAATAAGTCCCAGTGAAATTGAAACCTCAGATGGAAACTGAAAAGAATAAATATCAGTCACGAAGGGAATTTGTCAGAAAGGCCGGAAGAATTCTGGTTGTCGCGCCGCTGATAGCCTTGCCGCTTGCTCTTTCCCGTAAAACAAGCGCGTCCGCTTACGTTTGGCAGATAGATCCTTTCAAATGCACCCAGTGTGGTCAGTGCAAGACAAACTGCGTCCTGACACCGTCAGCATCAAAGTGTACGCATGCATTTGTATTGTGCGGATATTGTGATCTGTGCGGCGGATACCTGCGCCAGGGAGTTAAGACTATAAGCACCGGTGCGGAAAATCAACTCTGCCCTACGGGTGCAATTAAAAGGAAATTCGTTGAAGAGCCATATTTTGAATACACAATAGACGGGACCTGTGCGACGGCTGTGCAAAATGTGTGCTGGGCTGCTCAAATTTCGGGAATGGCTCATTTATATATGCAAATACGGCATGATCTGTGCGTTAACTGCAATGACTGCTCGATTGCCAGGACATGTCCATCAGAGGCAATATCGAGGGTTCCGGCTGATCAACAGTATATTCCTAAAGACAAAAGACAAAAGTAAAAAGACAAAAGTAAAAGAGTGAGTAAGAAAGCTCCATATATCCTGGTGGTGATCCTGTTAATCTGGCACGCTGTGGCTTATGCCCAGGACAGGTTCCCAAGGCCGGAATTTGAATCAGGTTACCCCTATCCTGTTGAACAGATGCCTCTGCAGAGATCTGTCGGCTGGGAGTATATTGATGTTGTCGTGCTTATTGCAGCACTTTCCGTTACAACCTGGCTGGCCCTGAAAAAACGCTCAAGACAGGGTCTGATATGGATGTCCGTATTTTCCCTGGCTTATTTCGGCTTTTACCGGGAAGGCTGTATATGTGCTGTCGGATCTGTCCAGAATGTTTCACTTGCTTTATTCAACAGTGGATACACTATTCCTCTGACAGCTTTACTTTTCTTCCTTATTCCACTTGTTTTTGCACTTTTTGCCGGAAGGGTCTTCTGCGCCGGCGTATGCCCCCTTGGAGCAATTCAGGATCTTACAGGAATCAAACCACTAAAGCTTCCAAAAGCAGTTGAATCAGTGATGGCTGCCGTTCCCTTCATCTATCTTGGCCTGGCAGTCCTGTTTGCAGCTTTGCAGAGCCAGTTCATAATCTGCCGGTACGATCCTTTTATTGGCATCTTCAGGCTTGATGCACCTTATACGATGATAGTTTTTGGCGCATTGCTGTTGCTTGCAGGGATTTTTGTCAACAGGCCCTACTGCAGATATCTTTGCCCCTACGGTGTCCTGCTCAATGTCTTTTCAAGGTTTGCCACCAGGCATCTGTCGATAACACCTGCAGAGTGCATAAATTGCAGGTTATGTGAAGATGCCTGTCCCTATGATGCCATCATTCCTTCAGATAGAATAACTGAACGGGAAGAACCGGTAAAGTCAAGAAGCCGATTTTTTATTTACCTGGTTCTTGTTCCCGTGTTTGCTGCGGCCGGAGGACTTGTCCTTATACAATTTTGCTCCGGCGCTTGCAACGATGCACAGGGATGTCCGTCTTGCAAGGGAAATAAGGATTGAGAAAGAAACTGGTATTGAAGCTATCTCAAAGGCTGCTGTTGCCTTTAAAGAGGCCGGCAAAACTGAGGAAGACCTGTTTTCAAATGAAGTCAACATAATTTCACGGTTCAGAAAGGCCTCGCCCTGGACAGGCGTATTTTCTTGGGCTCTCCCTTGGGCTTCTCCCTCGTATCACTGGCTACCACAAAGCGGAGAACAGAGTATAAGCCTGCATCAGGGTAAATGTTACAGCTGCGGCAGGTGTTTCAAATATTGTCCCGTGAAAGTAAAACAAAATATCTGAAAATGAAATTTACAGAGAAAGACATAAGCATAATCCGAGGAATAAGCCAGCATCCGGAATATTTACCCTAATTGTTGCCCTGACAATGATCTTTAGTCTCGCGCAGCTGAAGACTATTAATCCTCTTGATAATCCTGCGTTGCTTTCGGTGAAAGAACAATACGACAGACAATCCCGAGGTCCCGAATATGCAGAACAGGTCCGCGCGATGGATCTGATGGCCAGGAAGGCGTATTTTGCAACACGACGCCAGGTTGAAACAGGATCATACCTTCTTGTGGCAGGAGCGGTAATCTTCATATTCTGCCAAACGCCTATAACCGGGAACGAAAAACTGATGCCGGCAGTTACCCGGTGTGATTCGCAGGACAAATCTCTCCACAATCGAAAAACCGAAAATACTTACTGATCTCCGCCTCTGTAATTACATTCGGAGCTATCGTTTCATCATTTCTGCTCAGGAGCAATCTGCCTGACATCTCAGAGAGCAGCACCAATAAACCTGCAAAAGCCAGGGAAAAGACTGCAGGAAACAGAATTTAAGCCTGACAAGACCAACTATCCCTTTTTCAGAGGCCAGGACAGCCGTGGAATTGCGGGTGGTACCGGATATCCCACTGACTGGAATGGTGAAGAAAACAGAAACATCAAATGGAAGATCCCGGTTCCGGGAAATGGTAAAAGCTCACCGGTTATATGGGAAAAGAAACTGTTTCTTACAGGGACCCAGGAGCTTTCGTGTGAGGTATACTGCATCGATAAAGAAACCGGTGAGATGATTTGGAGCGCCCCTGTTTCAGGAATCCCGGGTGAACCTGCGGTGCCTCCTGAAATGGATCAGGATGCCGGACTTGCGGTTTCGACGGCAGCTGTGAACAATAAGGCAGTCTGTGCAATATTTGCAAACGGGAACCTCATTTGTCTTGATCACGACGGTAAAAGAAAATGGGCAAAAAACATAGGTACACCCCAGAATAACGCTTACGGCTATACATCCTCGCTTATAATCTTTGATAACACCCTGATTGTTCAGTTTGATGCACAGGACAAAATTTCCCTGATGGGTTTTGATATTGAATCAGGCACGATGAAATGGGAAACGATCAGAACAGGACGCCCGGTCTGGTCATCACCGGTGCTTGCAGGATTTAATGGTACTCCGCAGGTTGTCATTAACGGTAATCCTTCCGTGACTTCTTTTAACGCGGTTACAGGTGAAGAACTCTGGAGTGTTGAGTGTCTTACCGGAGATGTTGCACCATCAGTTGCGGTAAACAGCACAATGACTTATGCTGTAACTGATTATGCGAGGTTGGCAGCAATAAGAGGAGGCACCGGAGCTGCAATTGTATGGGAGGACAATACATTCACACCTGATGTATCCAGCCCGGTTGCGACTGACGAATTTTTGTTCCTCTCTACCGGAAACGGCGATGTTGCATGCTATAACGCTGAAAAAGGTGATACTCTCTGGACACATTACTTTGTTGATCAGTTCTATGCCTCACCGGTGATCGCTGACGATAAAGTCTACCTGCTCGACAGGGCCGGAATGATGCATATTGTAAAGGCTGGTGGAGAATATGAGCTGGTGGCTGAGTCACCCCTGGGGGAAAATGCTGATTGCACACCGGCATTTTCAGATAAGAACATTTATGTAAGGGGTAGAAACAATCTTTATTGTATTTCAGAAAATTGAAAAGCGAACCGGAAAATACGGCTGCAAAAGAATGCAATTGTCAGACTTCGAGTGTGGCGGATATTATTTCAGTCGTTGACGACGTCATAAAATCCACAGGCAGGGAAGCTGAAAAAGTAATTCCTGTTCTGCAGGAAGTACAGAACAGGCTCAATTATCTCCCTTCCGAAGCACTGAAGCATATCTGCAAGGTAACAGAAATCACACCAGGCCAGATTTCCGGAGTCTCTACCTTCTATTCACAGTTCAGGCATATGCCTGTCGGTAAACATATTATCAAAATCTGCGCCGGTACAGCATGCCATGTTAAGGGAGCGCCACTTATTTCAGATGCTTTCAAAAGAGTACTGAAAATACTGATTTAAAGAACAGCTCCAGCGACAACCTGTTTTCAATCGAGGAAGTTGCATGCCTGGGATGCTGCACACTCGCTCCGGTGGTCCAGATAGATGGAAAAACTTACGGCCATGTCAAGCCTTCCCAGACAGAAGAAATAATTGCGGACTTCCTCTCAACTGGAAAAGCCGAGCGACCAACCTCCGGAAACAGAAGCTCCGGAAACATCGCTGGCTGAGGTCAGGATCGGCCTTGGTTCATGCTGTGTGGCAGGCGGAAGCAGGGAAATACTCTCCAGGCTTCTTGAATTAAGGGAAGGATACGACCTTAATATAACGCTTAAGGCTGTAGGATGCGTCGGGGTATGCAATCAGACACCGCTTCTCGAGATAGTCACAACGGGAAATGTGAGCTCAAGATATACCAACGTACGGAAGAGCAGGTGGAAGAGATACTGCTTAAGCATGTAAAGCCATGGTCATTTAATAAAAGGATCTAAGGTATAAATTAAATGATCTTGCAGACTCCTTCGTTTCCGACGAAAAAGTGGGGAGTCCTGTTAACCTTACCGGAGAAGTAAGGGAGAAGTATCTCAATAACTTCTTAAAATCACCAGATCAGGCTTGCAACTTTGAACAGTGGAATCATATCCCCTGTATCAATTGATGAGTACATTCTGCTTGGAGGCTTTGCAGCATTCAAAAAATGCCTGGCATCATAAGGCCTGGAGCTGAAATCAGGAAAATAATCACTGATAGCGGTTTAAGAGGCCGCGGTGGGGCAGGCTTTCTGACAGGCAGGAAATGGGAAATATTTTCCGGCTCTCAGGATACTGTCAAATATGTTGTTTGCAACGGTGATGAAGGCGACCCCGGGGCGTTCATGGACAGGATGCTCCTTGAATCATTTCCTTTCAGAATAATTGAAGGGATGCTGATTGCAGGCTTTGCAACGTGTGCTGTTGAAGGTATATTCTATATCAGGGCTGAATATCCCCTTGCTGTAACAAGGGTCAGAAATGCGCTTAAACTCTGTTACGAAAACGGTATTTTGGGAACCAACATTCTTGGAAGCGGATTTTCATTCGACCTTAATATTTTTGAAGGCGCAGGCGCTTTTGTTTGTGGTGAGGAAACAGCCCTTATCGCATCCCTGGAGGGCAAACGCGGCACTCCCCACTTCAGACCTCCCTACCCGGCCGTAAAAGGCTTCAGGGGAAAACCAACGCTGGTTAACAATGTTGAGACCTTTGCTCTCGTTCCCTGGATCATTAATAACGGGGCTGAAGCCTTCAGCGCCATCGGCACCGAGAAAAGCAAGGGCACAAAAGTATTTGCCCTGGCAGGTAAGATATCAAGAGGAGGACTTATTGAAGTACCCATGGGGATCACCCTGAGAGAGATCGTTGAAACGATCGGTGATGGTGTTGCGGAAGGAAGGACATTTAAAGCCGTGCAGATAGGTGGTCCGTCGGGCGGATGTATCCCTTCAGGTATGGCCGATATTCCTATTGACTATGAGGAGCTTACCAAAATGGGAGCAATGATGGGATCCGGGGGAATGGTCGTCCTTGATGATGCCGATTGCATGGTCGACATTGCGAAGTATTTCCTTAAATTCACACATAAACAATCATGCGGCAAATGCACTTTCTGCCGTGTGGGTACAAAGAAGATGCTTGAAATAATTTCAAGGTTCAGTGAAGGAAGAGCTGATCTTTCTGAAATTGATGATCTTGAAGAGCTATGCGCGGAGGTTAAAAATGGTAGCCTGTGCGGTCTTGGAAAGACGGCGCCCAATCCGGTAATTACAGGGTTAAGGTATTTCAGGGATGAGTACGAAGCTCATGCTCATGGCTATTGTCCGGCTAAAAAATGCAGTCACCTGATAAAATACATTATTAATGATAAATGCACAGGGTGTACAAAATGCGCCCAGGAGTGTCCGGTAAATGCAATTGCCTTTAAACCATATAAGAAACACGAAATAGACCAGCAGATCTGCACAAAATGCGATACCTGCAGGGTCGTGTGTCCCGAAAAAGCAGTTGAAACAGTAGATATAAATGATCAGGATAAAAATAAATAACAAAGACATTGAGGCTGAGGAAGGCCAGTCGGTCCTGGAAATAGCGGGAAAGGCAGGGATCCCTATCCCTACCCTCTGCCATAAGGATGGAATCGAACATTATTCATCCTGTATGGTATGTATGGTAAGGGACAAAAAGTCGGACAACTTTATCCCCTCATGTTCCGCCCCTGCCCAGGACGGGATGGACATTGATGCTTCGGGTGAAGATGTAATCGCTTTGCGGAAGAAAGCTGTCGAACTCCTCCTGTTGGAACACAGGGCGGAATGTGAGGCACAATGCAGGATAGTTTGTCCGGCAGGATATAATATTCCATTGATGAACAGACTTTTAATATCAGGTAACATCGCAGCTGCCCTGGAACTTTCACTGGCAGAGATGAAGATTCTGAAATCAAATGCAAAACCTGCCCTGGTTATTGCGAAAATGCCTGTCGCAGAAAGAAGGTCGATCAGCCGGTCTCAATAAAAAATATCATGCTTTTTGTATCCGGGAATATCAGCAGCGATAAATTACCGGCGCGTTTTCAGCTCTGACAGTCATCCTCCTGAGTCAGGAAACGGTTTTCATCCCGCATTGGACAGGATGGAGGAGTCAGAGCTCAGAGAATGGACGAGGGAGTGTAAGGATGACCTACACAGACACAGGGAGATCGCCGATTTTCAAACCGCCGCCAGTGAAGCCGAAAGCTGCATGCATTGCGATTGCAGGGCAGCAGAAAACTGCAGACTGCGAGACCTGGCAGAAGAGTTTTCAATTAAAGATCCAAAAGGAAAACTGGTTAACAGCCTTATCTCAAAAAAGATAAATCGCAAAACCGGCCTGATTTTTGAAAATGCAAAGTGTATAAAATGCGGACTCTGTGTCAGGATTTGCGAAGACAGTAAGGAGGAACCGGCGTTATGTTTTATAAACAGGGGTTTCTTTCAATAATATCGGAACCGATTACTGAAGAGTTTGATGGAATTCTTGCGACAAAATCTGATATTTGTATAGATATTTGTCCCACAGGGGCTTTGAGCCACTTTAATGATAAACTCTGAATGAGGATTTTGAAACTAATATTTGTTTTTTGTTGCATTGAATTCGGCTTCAGTTGCGACAGGTCCCCGACCCGAACTGGCCGGTATTCAGAGGAAAAAGCGACCTCTCGGGAAACGCCGGTTTTGAATTCCCCGAATCGCCCGTCCTGTTGTGGAATCTGCCTACGGGTGATAGCACAAAGTCCTCGCCCGTTATGAGCGATGGCCTTGTATATTTCGGAAATGACAAAGGGACGCTCATTGCCGCCGGCAGCAACGGGCAGATAAAATGGAAATTTGAAACAGGAAGCCCGGTGGAATCGCCTCCGCTTGTCTTTTCCGATAAAGTGTTCACAGGCTCTTCCGATGGTGTTCTTCGCTCAAATAATAAATCTACAGGCAAGCTCATCTGGTCATATAAGACTGATAACCAGATTGTAGGATCAGCAAATGCATGGACTTCAGGGACCAGATCAGGGATAGTTTTCGGCAGTTATGATTACTATCTTCATTGCGTGGATCCTTCAACAGGAAAACTAATGTGGAAAGTTGAAACGGATAACTATGTAAACGGTACCCCGGCGCTCGAAAACAACAATATAGTTTTCGGCGGTTGTGACGGTATAGTAAGATTAGTGGATCCATTGACAGGAAGAGAAAAGGACACAATCGAAATAGGGATTTATATTGCCTCCTCCCCTGCCCTCTCAGGCGGAAAAGCATTTTTGGGGGATTATGATGGTGGTCTTTATTGTCTTGATCTGAAGACAAGGAAAATATTGTGGAAGAATCCTCCGACAGAAAATTCAGGCTCCATCCTGGCAATTCCTGCGGTAAAAGATAATTATGTTGTCGTGGGGACTGAGGACAAATACCTTTACTGCTATAATGCATCTGACGGTAAAGTAATCTGGAAATACAGGACAAACGGCCGTATAACAGGTTCCGCTGTAGTTTCTGCCTCGAAAATTCTCTTTGGGAGCACCGACGGAAATATTTATATGCTTGGATTACAGGATGGAAAGAAGAAGTGGAGCTTTAACGCAGGTGCACCTGTAAGCAGTTCCCCGGTTGTAACAATGGACAGGTTTTATTTCCTGACCGAGGATGGAAGATTGCTGGCATTCGGCATTAAGAAATAGAAACAGAATAAGACCGCTCTGGAAATCTGGTCTTTTAACCCCCAACCCCCTAAAGGGGGCTTTGATTTTAAGTCCCCTTCAGGGGATTTAGGGGTGAACAGGCAGATAGCAGAGAGAATTAATTTCAAGGATGAAAATAGTATATCTTATTACAGGATCAGGAGGATCATTTTACTGCGGCAACTGTTACCGCGATATGATCTACCTGAGGGCAATAAGGAAGGTCCCGGGTATCTCAGCTACCGGGGTGCCGTTATACCTTCCGCCGGATAAAGCCGCATCAAAGAATAGCTTTGACGACGAAGTATTTTTCGGTGCAATATCTATGTACCTGAGGGAAAAGGTTCCTTTTTCTGAAGAATATGCCCATCCTTCTTGAAAAATTTTTCGATTCCGCACCATTCCTGAAGCTGGCTTCACATATGGCGGGAACCACAAGGACCGAAGGCCTGGAAGATCTCACCCTCAATATGATCGAGGGAGACAATGCTTTCAGGAAGAATGAGGTAGACAGGCTTGTGCAATATCTTACAAAAGATGGAAAGCCTGATGTCATTCACCTTTCCAATGCGCTGATCCTGGGCCTGGCAAGACAATTGAAAAGCCGTATTGATACAAGGATAGTCTGTTCTTTGCTGAATGAGGATGACTGGATTGACGAAATGAAGGAGCCCTACCGGGGAAAGGCATGGGAAATGATAGCCACAGAAGCAGTTCATGTAGACAGGTTTATTACTCCGAGCAATTATTACAAAGGGTTGTTTATAAAAAAAACAGGTCTGAAAGGAGATAATATCAGTGTTGTTCCCATGGGAATTGAGCCGGGCAACCTTCCGGTCAGGTCTGAAGCGTCCCACCCACCTTCAATAGGTTATTTTTGCCGCATCAACCAGCAAAACGGATTCGATAAGATAATAGATGCCTTCATCAGGCTAAAATCGGAAAAACTTATACCGGATCTTACATTGAATGTTTGCGGAGGATATACCGGAGATGATAAACCATTTATTGCCAAACAGATAAGGAAAATCCGCAAACACGGATTTCAAAAAAGTGTAAGGATCTATCCTGATTTTGATGACGACGGCAAAGTAGAATTCTTTAATGATGTTGATCTTATAAGCGTTCCTGTTAGAAAGTATGATGGCTACGGACTCTATATCCTTGAGTCGAATAGCGCAGGAGTACCTGTGGTTCAGCCTGCCACGGGAGCCTTTCCGGAAATAATAGATATTACCGGAGGTGGTATTACTTATTTCCCTGATACAATTGATGAGCTCTCCTCAGCCCTTTTACGCGTACTCCGTGATAAGGACTTAAGGACCAGACTGGGGAAAAAAGGACAGGAGTCTGTCAGGGAGGAGCTGTCGTTGATTAAAATGTCGGATGGATTATCCGGCATTTACAATAGTTTTGTATAACGGGTAAGGATAAAAAGAATCCGGCATGCTTAGACTCGAAAATATTACAAAGTCATTCACAGGAAGGGGCATTGTCCTTGATAATTTGGAATTAAATGTTAAAGAGGCTGATCCGATAGCAGTTACAGGTCCATCCGGTTCAGGCAAAACAACCCTGTTGAATATAATAAGCCTTCTTGACAGGCCAGACTCCGGAAGATATTTTTTTTAATGAAAAATCAATCCTTACTTTTAATCCTGATGAATCGGCACACTACAGGAATACAAATTTAGGTTTTGTATTTCAGGATCATTTGCTATTTCCTCATCTTACAATCAAAGAGAACATACTTTTACCAGTGTTCGCCACTGACATTTCAAAAAAAACATTTCAGGAAAAAGAAGCCTATTGCCTCTTTCTGATGGCAAGAACAGGAATTACAGATATTTCCTCCAAATATCCTTTCCAGGTTTCCGGAGGCGAAGCTCAGCGTGCAACCCTGGTAAGAGCCCTGATCAATAAACCAGCTGTTCTGCTTGCCGATGAGCCTACAGGATCGCTTGATTCAAAAAATGCGGACATGCTCGGTGATCTGCTTGTTGAAATGAATACTGAGTTCGGGCTTACCCTTATCGTGGCCACACACTCCCGGAGCCTTGCCTCTAAAATGAAAATTCATCTCAGGCTGGAAAATGGCAAGCTGGTAAAATGACAGGTAAATACCGATTTAATGAAATTTTTCCCATTTAAGATTGCAGTAAGATCACTTCTATACTACAGAAAAGCATCTGTTAACCAGATAATTATAATACTTCTGCTTGCAGCCGTCATCACAGGCTCACTTTTCACCGGCTATTCGGTCAGGGAGAGCCTGAAGCTGAAGGCAGATGAAAAGCTTGGAAATACTGATATCCTTTTAAGTGCCGGTCTAAGGTTCTTCGATGCCTCACTGGCAGGCCGGATTGCCGGCCGTGTTGATGAAAAAGCTGTGGCTATACTCGAAACAGACGGATATATCCAGAATTTTTCCACGGGTGTAACAGCTTTAAATGTAAAGATATATGGAGTAGAGGGTAATTTCTTCCCATTCCACGGAAAGAGTCCACTCACAATTGCCGCGGGCTCTGTTGCCATCAATGAGCGCCTCGCTCAACATCTGAAAATAGAAACGGGAGATGAGATCATAATCCATTTCAGGGAAACGGACCCGTTGCCGGCTAATGCCCCGTTTGCACCATCTGAAAAGACCGATGGCACGAAGGTCATGAAGGTGGGAAAAATAGTAACGGGAGATCAGGCTGGCAATTTTTCGCTGGGAATAAGCCAGATTATTCCAATGAATGTTTTCATGGACATGGGGGAAATGAACCCGGATTCTATAACGGTAAAAGCCAACAGGTTGCTGATTCAGAACGGACATGACTACTCCGACACAACCTTTTTAAACGCACTCACAGAAATCCTGACAATCAATGATATCGGATTGAAAATAAGGAAATCCCAAAAGACAGGTGAACAGGAGCTTATTTCGGGCAGGATCTTTATTGACAGCGCAATAGTTGAGCGTGTCCGTCAAAAAATACCCTCTGCCCGGCCACTGATAACTTACCTGGCAAACTCTATCCGGTTGCGTGAAAAATCTGCTCCCTATTCCTTTGTTGCAGCAATTCCGCCCTCAGATAATCATATCCGGGACAATGAAATAATTATAAATGAGTGGCTTGCGGAAGATATCGGAACCGGTACCGGAGATACCATTAATCTGACATGGTTTGATCCCGGAGACGGCCTGTTGCTTAAAGAAAAAAACAGGGATTTCATTGTCGGAGCCGTGATAAATATGAACAATGAGCTTTCAGATCCTTCCCTAATGCCAGATTTCCCGGGCATTTCAGGAAGTACAACCTGTTCAGGCTGGGATGCCGGGGTACCGATCCTGCTTGACAGGATAAGGGAAAAAGACGAGGATTACTGGAATAAATTCAGGGGAACCCCCAAAGCATTTATAAGTTACAACACCGGCGTCAGGCTATGGGGAAACAATTTCGGTCCGGCAACTGCAATAAGATTTCCCGGGTCAATGAATGCAAACCAGATAGAAGAAACTTTAAATGGATCGACTTGACCCGTTAGCAGCAGGCTTTTCGATATCCGATATACGAACTGAGAGCCAGACAGCTGCAGGAAGCGGAGTCGATTTCAGCACACTCTTCCTTTCCCTGGGTATCTTTATAATCCTTTCTTGCATCATTTTGCTATCCTTTGCCGTTTCCATCTTCTTTGATTCCAGGAAGCAACAGATCAGAACATACCATGCCCTGGGCTTCAAAAACCTGTTTATTGGAAAGATCCTTTTTCTGGAGACCATATTCCACACCGTAATCGGCGCTATTCCGGGCGTCTTTATAGGGTATTTTATAAACATCCTGATCATCCATGCATTAAATTCAGTCTGGAGCGGAGCTGTTCAGACAAATACATTAACAGCGCAATTTGGAGTTGTCCCGGTTGATCTCGGGTTTCGCCGTCACATTAATAATATCTGCTCTTCTTATACTTTTTAAGGTAAGGACCTTTCTCAAAAAACTTGGCTCTGCTGAAACGGGTGAGCTGCATGTGCAGGAAACGAAATTTGCTGTTTCTGATCCTCTCCTTTCTGATAGCTTCAATAATTTTAATTCTATCCTTTCTCATCAAATACTCATCTATACTTTTCATTTATTTCCGGTTCATTTTTCTTTTTAACCTTTGTCCTTGCCATAACGACAGTACTACATCGGTTCAGCCGTAACTGACAGCAGGAAACGTCTAAAGAACTATTTCTCCCGGAAGTTTTATTCCTTTTATCCTTCCCAGGCTGTAACGCCTGTGATCTTCATAGCTGCAGGAATTTTTGCAGTTATCATCACGGGAGCCAACAGGCAGGTTGTAACCGAGAAAATGATGGTCTCCTCAGGTGGTACCGGGGGATTCCTCCTATGGATGGAAACAGCCGTCCCGGTAACGGAAAATCTGAATCTGCCGGAGGGAAGAGCTGAATTTGGATCTGGATGAACCTGAACTCAAGGAACTGAAGTTTGTACAGGCTGACAAATTAAACGGGGATGATGCCAGCTGTCTGAATCTGAATCATGTAACCTCTCCTCCCCTCCTTGGCATTGATCCCGGAGAATTCATTTCAAGAGGTTCCTTTTCGTTTGCATCCGTCAGCCGTGAAGCCGGGGACAAAAACCCATGGGGTCTTCTGAATGAAAATCCTGCGAAAAGTAAAATATATGGAATTGCAGATCAGACTGTCATGCAATGGGGTCTGAAAGTAAAGATCGGTGACACACTAAAATACCGTACCGAGAATGGACAGCCGTTAGACATTATCCTTTGTGGCGGTCTTAAATCATCAGTATTCCAGGGGCATCTGATAATAAGTGAAAGAAACCTGAAAAAGTACTATCCTTCAGTTGCAGGAAGTTCTGTTTTCCTTGTTGACGGGAAACCTGAACTTTCTGACTATTACAGGGATATTCTAAGTGAAAGGTTTTCAGGATATGGTCCTTCGGTGGAAACTACAGGTGATAAGCTTGCGTCTTTTTTCGAGGTGACAAATACGTATCTTGATGTTTTTACTGTTCTGGGCGCTTTTGGAATGGTGCTTGGAGTTGCAGGTATGGGATTTATCCTTATCCGTAACTATAACCAGAGAAAACGTGAGTTCGCATTTATGATGGCAACAGGATATTCAATCAGAAAGATACGCAGACTTCTTTTAAATGATCAGATTATTATCCTTTTATGGGGCATTCTGACAGGAACTGTTTCCGGACTGGTATCGACACTTCCATCTTTGTCGGGTGGATCTGAATTCCCATTGAAAATTATTATCCTGATGGTATTATCCGTAACGGCTGTTGGTCTCGGAGCCCTTTTAATATCGGTGAGGATGATCAGCAGCAAATCACTTGTGGTTCAACTCAGGAAGGAATAATTTTCATTTTTTGCCAACACAGATAAGGTATTTCTGGGTCCTGAAGAATATCATTCCATCCGTAATCGAGGGAGCTGTCATGCATATATCATTAAGTGGAATTTCGGCAAGGAGGTTAAATTTATCCCCGTCCTGAATTATATATACTGTCCCCTCCTCGTCAACAATGTAGATCTTTCCGTCGGACGCTACAGGTGAGGCAATAAAACTTTTCGTGCTGCCCAGTTTTGCGTTATAGATCTCCTGTCCGGTAATCGGATCGAGACAATTAACCACTCCGTTCCAGTTTACATTATAAAGCCGGTTATGATAAAGCAAAAGTGTGTGCATATATGAACCGCTCCGTGGAAGATACCAATTAATGTAGTGGTTTGAGGTCTCCCCTTCCTTCAGAGTTAAATCGCCTTTTGCATCGGTACTGACAGACATTATCGGTGAACTCTTGCCATGGGCGCTGTTAAAATAAATAACATCTTTTCCGTTTATAGGTGAAGGGATCTGAATATCTCCTCCTCCCGACATCTTCCACACTTCCTTGCCTGTCTCAAAATCATAACCACCCCTGTGTTTAAAGCCGTTAACTGCAACAAAGACTTTTTCCCCGTTTTTATAGATATTCGGAGTGCACCAGCCCGGATATTCATCCCTCATGGTTTTCCATTTTTCACTGCCGGTTCTGAGGTCGTATGCAGCAACGAAAGAGTTTTCAAGAACGTCGCACTGGATAATCAGAACACCATTGTAAATAATCGGAGAGCTTGAAAACTCCCATTCTGCATTTTTCATAATAAAGAAAACGGATTTCAGGACTCCGAAAGACTTTTGCCACAGGAGCTTCCCATTCATATCATAGCAATAGAGTCCTTCAGATCCGAAGAATGCGACAACATATTTTCCGTCGGTCGCAACAGAAGTATTTGCATGGGTCGATTTTGGATGCCGTTTCATTTTGGGAACTCCTTTACAGGCAGTTCTTTCCCAGATTGTTTTCCCGTTATTTTTATCAATGCACAGAACTTTCCATTCATGCACCGATGTATCATTGACTGGTGTGACGTCACCATAAATACCCGGCTTGAAACCTGCCTTATCAGCTTCACTTATTGCCGTTGTCAGAAACAATTTATTGTCCCAGATCACAGGACTCGAGAGTCCCAGTCCCGGGATCCGTGTTTTCCACTTGATATTCTGTCCCTTTTCAAGATCAAACGTTTCGGGGAGATTTGCATCGTCAAGTACTCCCGACAGCATATAACCGCGATAACCAGGCCACTGTCTTTCAGGGATTTTGTCCTGAGGTAATACCTGTACAAACAACAAAAAGTAGCAAAACCGCAACTGAAGGATATAAGATCTCATTGGATTAGAATAAGTGTTAGAATTTAAAATTATATTGTAATGATATCAAATTGATATCAGAAAGCTTAGGAAGATAATCACGCTGAAAAATATATTCCAGTTCCACGGTATGCTTCTTTGCAAAACTTTAATCCGCGCCAATACTCAGCCTGTACTTATCTACGGTTTTTTCAACATCTGCGAAGGCGGGAAGAAATAATTCGGCTGCCAGATACGGATTAATCTTGAAATTTGGTATGTCATAATGAACTTTCAGACGGGTTCTTACATGAGAATCGGGTATTTTATCCTCTTCATCCTCAAAGTAGGTTTTATACCTTTGCTGGAACCGGGTCCGGGCTGTAACAGTCAGATCACCTGCAGGCAACGTACCTTTTGCATCGACGAACCATTTATGGCGGATATGGAATGCATCATCATCTTCTATGTTTTCTGTTATCCTGTATGAAGCACCGGCAGAAAAATAATCGTTAAACTTATATGTTAATCCTGCTTCCAGAAAAAACTCTTCAATTTTTGAGGCATCTTTAAATGTCCTGAGAACTGCCTGACAGGTCAAGTTCGAGTTTATCAGCCAGTTTATGCTCAGCTGCCACGCCATACCATATCCCAAAATCCTTTTTCTGGGAATAACCGGCAAGCCCTGAGCCAATCAGGATAAAAAGAAAAACAGCTTTTTTAATCCTCATCATCGTCCTCTTTCGCATTTTCACTATTACCATTTACATTTGTCTCTTTCCCTTTGCTTCATAATAAAAAATTGTTATCTCACAAATGTCTCTCAGAAAATTAATTTTGCCGACTTCAATCCTGTTTATCTTGGGGATCCCTGTCCTCTCCTGAAGATCCTTAATCAGCTCATCCTGGTTTCCGGCCTTAATGAGGTTGATCTTTTCATAGATAACCAATTTGGAAGACTCGTGTTTTAAGAGCCATACTTTTTCAAGACCGAAGGTTATGAGGATAATTATCAGGTTTGTAAAAAGAAGGTCCGTCAGGCTGGTGTCTGTGCTGGTAAGAGCGTTTATCACTGATATGCCGATTATCAAAAAAAGGTAGGTCATCTCTTTGATAGGCATTGCATTTGTCCTGTATCTTATGATACCGAAGATTGCAAAGAGCCCCAGGGCAAAGCCAATCTGCAGGCTGACATTTTCAAGAAGATAACAAAGTAAAAAGACAATACTTGATATTAAGATATAGGTAAAGAGATAGTCCTTTCTTTTTGTTTTTGAATAGTATAACCACCTCACCAAAACTATTATAACAGCAAGGTTAAGTGCAAATCGAAATAATAACTCCAAAAAGGCCGAAACATCTATCAATTCAATACCAGGAAAACTGATCCTACCGAATACCAACAGACCCATTGTATTCATTTTCAAGTTTATTAATTAACAATAATTTAGGTTTAAGCAGATTTTCTTCGGCATTTCCCGAATAAGCTGACTACCAATGCAATATTTACTGAACCCTGTCGGACGAATTCCGAAACTCCTTAACGACACTGACGAATGACGATTGATTTGTTAATGACTCCCTTTTGAGTTCAGCAACTGAGATAAACGGAAGTTTAACAATTTTACCGGTCTGATCTGAAAAGGTGAGATCAAAATCAAAAGTTATCCGTTCATTGGAGTCAAGATTAACAAGAGTAGTCCTTGTAAAAGTGTTAATAATCTGCGGTTTTAGAACTATCGCATTATATGGAGTGTTTGCTGTTATAAAACAGGATGCCCTGTCGTCGAAGCCAACCGGGTCAAAGAGGTTTACCATTCTTACCTTTTCTGTTCTCAGCTTGTTTGTTTTCTTTTTTATTTCAAGATATGAAACTCCCGACAGCTCATATTTTCTGTATCTGATTTTATGCCTTTCAAGTTTACCGGTCATGTGCTGATGAAGAAAAGAAAATCATTGGTATCAAGATAAGTAGTAACATATGGGAAGATCCGGTCCTGGTTAATTTCCATAACCTGATACTTCGCCCGGAGCTTATTTAATAAGGCCGGCAGTATTTCGAGTGAAAAGACGTATTTGGTATCAATCCTGTTCATAAGACCAACCTTGCTCATCTTATACAGCGGTATTGTATCGAATGAATTAATCACTGAAATGATCTGGTTCTGTCTGTTTTTAAATCTTTCGGAATCGGTCAAGTATTATCTATATCATGCTGTCGGGCTTTAATAAATGGTACATTCAGTCAAACCGAGGTTTAATTCCGGCTCTTTGTCGCTGAGGGAACTGAAAAGGACAAGAGCGGCTCCGAGGGCAGTGGCATTATTGATTTCAGAGGTATACACTTTTTTAGATGGGAAGGCTCTGGCAATGAGCTTAAGAAATATTTTGTTCCTGCCAAAACCTCCGGTTATATAAATATTTTCGGTTTCGTCATTTTGCGGGAGGATCAGCTTGATTGTTTCAATTGACAGATCTCCCAGCTCAATCATCAGCTGGTGATAAGCTTCATCATATGATTTGAAGTCGAACAGGTCTATTCTGTCCCGGAATTCCCTTGAGCCGGGTCCGCTGTTGAAAAATGCCCTCCTGTCGCCACTATACCTGCCTTTCAGCATTTTAAGGAGATCCTGGTCTAGCTTCACATTCTTGTAGTAATACTCAGTAGTCCTGAAGTGATCGTTCAGCATCTTCAGAGCTGTTTGATGCATATGGCCAAGAAACAGCCTGGACGACTTAACAGGCTTTCTTGTGACGCTCATATAGCACAGACAGTCCCTGTCGAGTTGCTCGACTGTAAGCTTTTCGGGGTTGAAAGGGTTCATGTTGATACACCAGGTGCCTGTGGATGCCAGGAGGAACTTACCCCTGTTGCCGGTAAAGTATGGTGCCAGCGATGCCGAACTGTCGTGGATGCCTATTCCGCAGATCAGCTTTTTCCCTTCAATTACAATTTCATTTACTGTTTCAACCGGAACAGGCGAAGGCAGATTTAATTCATAATCTGTTACCCACGGATGATAGTTCATGTTATCAAAATCCCACAATCCGGTATGGCAGCCTATTGAGGTGTGTTCCGAGAAGATCTTGCCGGTTACCAGGTATGACATGTACTGAGGGAAATGAAGTATATGGCGTACTTTTGAAAAGACCTCAGGCTTTAAAGATCTCAGCCATAAGACCTGTATCCCGGAATTCAACATTCCAAGGGCCGGAGAGGCTGTCCTTCTGCAAAATTCATCCTGCCCCCCGTATCTTCTGTAAAGTCTTTCAGGTATTTTTTCATCTATGGGTTTGAGGTAATTATAAGCGGGCGTCAGCCTCCTGCCTTCGGAATCAAGGTATACGAGTGTAGCACCGTATGTTGCAAAATTAATGGCTGTAAGATCGTACTTATCCGAATTTATCAGTCCTGTTATCTTCTCTTTTATCCATAGTTCAATAAGGTCAAGGTTGTCGCATTCAAAGCCATCGTCATCTACCTTTTCCTCAAATCTTGATTCCTCCTCGTGAACCACCTTCAGATTATAGTCAAACAGGAGTATCTTCTTGTTTGTCTTGCCAATATCAAATATTGCAATTACCTTCTCTTTCATATATAAAATCCCCGTTTCCCCTTCTTATCTTTTTCGCAAAACCTCTTTTTCGTATTTGCTGATCTCATCAATATAATCCTGACCCACAGGAACGTCGTTTACCAGGCAAAAATAATCCCAGACCGCACCCAGTGGCTTGGTTTTCATAAGTTCCAGCAACGACAGCCGTTCAAATGTTTTACCCTGCTCCTCGAATTCCACCAGTTTTTTACGCGGTTCAAGAAGAGCGCTCATAAATGCCAGTTGGGCAGCTCTTGTCCCGATAACATATGCCCCGATCCTGTTCAGACTGGCGTCAAAGAAATCGAGGCCGATATTTACACGGTTCAGGGCTTTTGCACGAACTATCTCCTGAGCGATCAGCAGCAATTCATCATTGTAGGTAACCACATGGTCGCTGTCCCATCTTACGCCCCTGGTGAGATGCAAAAGTAGCTCATCAATAAAGATGAGTATTGATGAGATCTTATCGCCTACCTGTTCTGTAGGGTGGAAATGACCATTGTCAAGAGTAATCATTGTATTGTTCCTGACAGCATATCCCAGGTAGAAGTCATGTGATCCCACAACCATTGATTCCGAACCTATCCCGAATAGCTTACTCTCGATTGAATCCTTGAGGTATTTTTTAGAATATTTTTCTGCAAAGATCTCATCAAGCGATTTCTTCAACAGCTTACGCAGTGTGATCCTGTCGACAGGGGTATCTTTTGAACCATCGGGGATCCAGATATTATGAACCGCCGGAGTACCCAGCTGTTTCCCCATTTCTGCTGCAATAGCCCTGCATCTCTTAGTATGTTCAACCCAGAACTTTCTTATTTTCGGGTTTTTACTTGATAGCGTAAAACCATCATCTGCAAGGGGATGCGAAAAGCATGTACAGTTAAAGTCGAGGCCCATTTTTCTTTTCTTCGCCCAATTGATCCAACCCTGGAAATGCTTTACTTCGATCTCGTCGCGGTCAACTTTTTTACCTCCGAACTCCCCGTAGATGGCATGCAGATTAAGCCGTTGTTTGCCCGGAAGCAGCGACATGACCTTATCCAGATCATCCCTCATCTGAGTAAGCGACCTTGCTTTTCCCGGGAAATTTCCGGTTGCCTGGATACCACCTCCGCCAAGTTCTGCTCCTTCCCTTTCAAAACCACCTACATCGTCGGTTTGCCAGCAATGCAGACTTATTATTATATTCTCCATTTCGGCGAGCACTTTTTCGGTGTCAACGCCCAATTCAGCATATTGTTCTTTTGCAAGCTGATATGACTTCCTGATGAAATCTTTTTTCATAAAATTGGATTTAGAGAGCGATTACAAATAAAAGTAATAAAAATCATTGGTTTATTCCATGTAAAACACTTGTTCAAGCGGTATTGACACAGGAGAATTATCAGGATTGGTCTCCATAATATCGGCCATGTATTTCCACCATTTTTTAACAATTTCAGTGGTTCCGAGCTCCTGGGAAGAACTTTCCCCCGACTGTTCCTGGTAAGCAAACAAGGTACTGGTCTCTTCATCAAGGAAAATGGAATAATTTCCGATGCCTTCGTTCTTCAAAAGGGTGACTAGCTCAGGCCAGATCTCACTGTGCCTTTTCCTGTATTCCTCTTTAAAGCCCGGATAGAGCTTCATTTTAAAGCCAGATCTTTTCATAATATTTTAAATTTAACTCAGTTTGACAACAAAAGTTGAAAGGATAAGAACTATGATTCCGCTATCAATACCACTATTGTTTTTCCCTTCACTCCTTTCCATTCATTCAGAATGATTCCCCAGATGTTGCTGATGGCGATATTGAGGGCCATCAGTATGCTCCAGCCAAAAACAGCCATACTGTCGGGCAGCTTGCTTGAACCCATTCCAAAAAAGTGAAACTGCAAAAACCACAAAAAACCTGCCAGGAAGGTAAAAAGTAAATTATTCAGAAGAACTTTACCCGATACAGATATATAGTCCAGGTATGTACGGTTTTTAATATTGAGGTATGCGCAGTAAACAAGGTTGGTAACAAATCCTCCCAGCAGTATGAATATCAGGGTGGGGTTCTTCTGAAAAAGCGGATTGGTGCCATGGGCAAGGGCAATCTCTTCAATCGGCTTTCCTGATTCGAACCCGAAATTAAAGCATGCACTCATAATTCCTGCAAAAATTGCAATAAAGATCCCTTTTTTAAGGGCAAATTCCTTTACAGCAGCCCTTTTTTCTTCCTCGGTCATCTCTTTGCTTTTAAGAGCCCCGGCATACCCGATAATTGCAATACCTGCAACAGTCAGCGATACGCCGATAAGGGTAAGAATGCCCGCCCTGCTTGAGAAAAGGTCCTGACCCGAGATCACTGCCGGGATCAGTGTTCCAAAAGCTGCGCATAATCCAAGGGCTACGCTTTGTCCCAGTGCCACTCCCAGGTAACGCAGGCTTAATCCGAAGGTAAGGCCGCCGAAACCCCACAGGACACCAAAAAACATTGACATTAATTTAGCTGACGCAGGGGCTTCCTTTAATATCGACATCAGCTCACCGTGAGGAACGAAGATCAGTGCAAAGAGCCAGGGTGCTATAAGCCATGCTGCAACACCCTGTGAGATCCAGTACGATTCCCAGGCCCACTCCTTAACCTTTTTGAACGGAACGTAGAAACTGGCCGCACCTATGCTGCCAAGGGCTATTAATAAAATGCCTGTAACAGGATTCATATCAGAAATAGTTCGTTTAGGTTGGTTTTAAGAAAAAGATAAAAATAGTTATTTTAACTTACCGAAATCCGAATAAATTAGATAAATTTCAAGACCTGATTTTTTTAACTAATGATATGTTAACAATAAAATTGAATCATGTTTAGAGAAGATGGAAAGAATAATCGTTTAAATTATCGCGGATTGCGGATTTTTGATTGCGGATTAAGAACCAATCCGAAATCCGAAATCCGAAATCCGAAATCCAAGATGATCATATCAGCGATATAGTAAGTTTAACTTTACACTAATTAATTTAACATGAAATCACTTAAACTCTTCTTAATCCTTATTTTAACTTCCGGAAGCCTGTTGTCGCAGGAGATAACACTCTACGACCTTACTTGTGAACACAAAAAGAACCCTGTTGGGGTTGATGTACTGCAGCCACGGCTATCGTGGAAGATAAAAAGCACTGGCTTTAATATTATGCAAACTGCCTACTCGGTCAGGGTTTCTGCCGATCAGAGGTTTTCAGCTTCAAAAGCCACATGGACTAGCGGAAAAATAATGTCTGACGAGTCAGTTCTCATTCCCTGCAAGGGGTCGGAGCTTAAGCCGGGTCAGCGCTATTACTGGCAGGTTAAGGTATGGGATAACAGGGGGAAGGAATCGAAGTGGAGTGAAGTTGCCTATTGGGAAACCGGGTTGCTGACACCGGCAGGCTGGTCCGCAAAATGGATCGAACTTGAAGGTGATACTATCAGGTACTCTCCATCACCTCATTTCAGAAAAGAATTCTCAATAACGAAAACGGTGTCATCCGCAAGGATATATGTCACTTCCCATGGCTTTTATGAACTCCACCTGAATGGTAAGAAAGTGGGTGACCAGGTGCTTACACCGGGCTGGACCTCATATCTTAAAAGACTCCAGTATCAGGTTTATGATGTCACACCCATGGTTGTTAAAGGGGAAAATGCAATTGGTGCTGTACTTGGCGACGGCTGGTACAGGGGGACATTGGCCTGGGGTAACAACTGGGCGATATACGGTAAAAGGCTCGGCCTTCTTATGCAGCTGAAGATAATTTATACCGACGGCACAGAGTCAGTAATTATTACCGATGGATCATGGAAAGGTTCCAATGACGGAGCTATCAGAATGAACGATATCTATAACGGAGAAACATATGATGCAACCAAAAAGCTGACAGGCTGGAATCTGAAAGGCTATAATGACAGCAGCTGGAAAACAGTCAGGATCGGAAATTATCCCGGTTCAATTCTCATAGCCTCAGAGGGTGTGCCTGTAAGGAAAATCCAGGAAATCAAACCGGTGAAGATATTCAGGACTCCGAAAGGAAGTCTTGTAGCCGACATGGGACAAAATATGGTCGGCTGGCTAAGGCTCAACGTTACGGGACCTAAAGGAACAGTAGTTAAATTGCGTCATGCCGAAGTTCTTGACAAATACGGTGAATTTTACACTGAAAATTTAAGGGTGGCCAAATGTCAGCTTACCTATACCCTGGCCGGTACCGGACCGGAGGTATATGAACCCAGGTTTACTTTTATGGGGTTTCGTTATGTTGAAGTAAGCGGTTTTCCAGGGGAACTGACAACTGATAAGCTTAACCGGTGTGGTTGTTCATTCAGATATGCCTGTTACCGGCAGCTATGAAAGTTCAAATCCTCTGCTCAACCAGCTGCAGCATAACATCCAGTGGGGTCAGAAAGGTAATTTTGTTGATGTCCCCACCGATTGTCCGCAGCGTGATGAACGCCTTGGATGGACAGGTGACGCACAGGCATTCAGCAGAACGGCAGCTTTCAATTTTGATGTTTCTTCATTCTTCACAAAATGGCTGAAAGACGTAACTGCTGATCAAAAGCAGGGCGGAGAGGTTCCTGATGTCATCCCCGATGTTCTGAACAGACAGGATGCCAACACGGCATCTCCCTCAGCAGGCTGGGGTGATGTTGCAGTGATTGTTCCATGGACAATGTACACTGTTTATGGTGATAAAAGGCTGCTTGAAACCCAGTATCCGGGTATGAAAGCATGGGTTGAATATATAAGGAAGAAAGCAGGTGACTCCTATATATGGAAAGGTGGCAGCAAATATGGCGACTGGTTGTTTTATCATCCTCCTGTAAACAATCATTCCGAACCTGACGGTTTTACAGAGCATGACTTTATCGCAACTGCCTTTTTTGCCTATTCGCCAATCTCCTTTCCAAAGCCGCAAAAGAGCTTGGAAAAACTGAAGATGAGAAGTATTACGCTGATCTTTTCAATTCCATTAAAAAAGTCTTCAATGATGAATACGTCACGCCTGCAGGACGCGTAGGTACAAACTCCCAGACATCATATGTCCTGGCACTAATGTTTGACCTTCTACCCGAGGCACTAAGGGATAATGCTGCGCAATTCCTTGTAAGCGATATTAAAAGCAGAAGGAATCATCTGTCTACCGGTTTCCTGGGAACTCCGTTCCTGTGCCATGTCCTCACGCAGAACGGTTACGTTGACGTCGCCTATGATCTGCTGCTACAGGAGACATACCCTTCGTGGCTCTATCCTGTAAAAATGGGAGCTACTACTATATGGGAACGGTGGGATGGACAGAAGACTGACAGCACTTTCCAGGACGCGGGTATGAACTCATTTAATCATTATGCCTATGGTGCTATCGGCGATTGGATGTACAGGGTTTCAGCCGGAATAGAAACAATGGTCCCGGGTTATAAGCACCTGGTAATTCAGCCGAATCCTTCAAATAAGATTTCTTTCTCAAGAGCCTCATTTGAAAGCTCATACGGAACTGTTGCCTCGGGTTGGGAAAGGAAGGACGGGAAGGTGATTGTAACTGTGAAAATACCTGTTAATACAAAAGCAACAATTTATCTGCCTGTTAATTCAGCCGGTAAAGCTACGGAAAGCGGCAAACCGCTTACTGCAAATCCGAACCTGTCAAATATCCGGACAGTGAAAGATAAGGTGGTGCTTGAATCAGGTTCAGGAGATTATATTTTCGAGATAACAGAGTAGTTTCATAACCTCCTGCCGGAGATCGACGGATTGCTTCGTCGTTCCTCCTCGCAACGACAGTAATTTTTAGTTAGATTTGCGATGGTCCGGAGACCTGAGCCTTCGCCCTGGCTTCGGCTTGCGAAGGCAAACCAACAGACCATATAAACGGTTAATTATGAGCTTTTTTGAGAACCATATCGGTGAATTTGCCGCGCTGTTTACAGCATGCTTCTGGACGATAACATCATTATCCTTTGAGAAGGCCAGCAACAGGATAGGTTCGGTTGCCGTCAATATTCTCCGCCTGGTTATCGGGCTGATCTTTCTGAGCCTCTTTACACTGGCAAGAAGAGGGATGATCTTACCGGTGGATGCCGCCCCGAAAACTGGTTCTGGCTTGTACTGTCAGGGCTGGTTGGATTTGTTTTTGGCGATCTCTTCCTTTTTAAATCATATATAGTAATCGGATCGAGATTCGCCATGCTGATAATGACACTGGTCCCTCCCATCACAGCGTTGTTCAGCTTTTTCATACTTGGTGAAAGGTTAACCCTGTTTAACTACCTTGGAATGACGTTAACCTTTTCCGGTATCGCGCTGGCAATTTTCAGCCGCAACGGGAAAGGGGAAAAGATTTCCCTTAAGCTTGCCCCAAAAGGGATTTTGTATGCTTTTGGCGGGGCTGTAGGCCAGGCACTTGGATTGGTGCTCAGTAAACTTGGTCTCAGGGATTATGATCCTTTTGCAGCCACACAGATAAGGATTATCGCCGGGATTGCCGGATTTGCTATTTTAGTTACAGTTTTAAGGCGATGGCGGAACGTAGTAAGAGCGACCTCAGATAAGGCAGCTATGATCCCGACTTCAGTCGGAGCTTTTTTCGGCCCTTTTCTGGGAGTCTCCTTCTCCCTGATATCCATAAAATTTACAGAAGCCGGTATTGCGTCCACGATTATGGCGCTTGTGCCGGTACTCATCATAGTGCCCGCGGTGCTAATATATAAACAAAAGGTCACGCTGCCTGAAATTGCAGGGGCAATAATCAGCGTGGGGGGTGTAGCTTTGTTTTTCCTGTGATATTAATCATTTACTGGCATGAAACCCGATGAACTGATTGAAAGGATCCCCGCGAGTGAGCTTATTTTTTCGAGTTCAAGAAGCAGTGGTCCTGGCGGACAGAATGTTAACAAGGTAAACACTAAAGTTGAACTTCGCCTGAACGTACGGGCTTCAGCAGCTTTCACTGAAGAAGAACGGGAATTGATCTGCAAAAAGCTAAAGAATAAAATAAATGCTGGATGGAGAACTGATAGTCACTTCGCAGTCTGAACGTTCACAGCTGAAAAACAGGGAAAAAGCAACAGAAAAGTTGTTCAGGCTTATTGCCGGAGCCTTAACTGAAAAACTCCGCGCAGGTCCACTAATCCCTCCAGAAGGTCAAAACAGGAAAGACTTGAGGGTAAACGAAAACGCAGTTTAACAAAAAAATTACGGAAAGACCCTGATAAGAACTCCGGCAAACAGGGTAGGAGTTTAATCCGATTTGCAAAAATTTACATTTTCCCTACATCACATGCCCCGCGGCAGGCGTGCTCCTTCGCTAAAATGATCGACCGGATCATTTTTAAACGCTCGGCCCCCTTATCAAGCCAATCTTTTAAGTCCGTACTTCTTTTCTTATTCGCCGTAGGCGATTAATTATTGTAGGAAAAACAGTCACCATATTGATTTTTACCGCGTAGCGGTTAAACAATTGTTTAGAATCCAGGGAATTATTAAATTTGTTCAGCTTTGCATTATTAGATAAAAAATACCTCTATGAAACCTGGTACATTTACCCAAATTTATGTTCAGCTGGTATTTGCTGTAAAAAACAGGGAAACCGCATTAAGAAAGGAAATCAGACCTCATGTATTTGAGTATATGAGTGGAATCCTGACAAATCAGAAACATAAATCCATCATCATTAATGGACTATCAAATCATGTCCATATTCTCCTTGGATTGAATCCTTCTATTTCTGTTTCAGATACGGTTCATGAAGTAAAGAGAAGTTCAACCTTATTTATTAACAGAGAGCGGCTCTGCTTTGGCAGATTCTCCTGGCAGGAAGGATATGGAGCATTCAGTTATAGTCGTTCGCAAATTTCCGATATTTACAAATATATTGAGAATCAGGAAGAAACTCATAAATTAAAAACATTTCAGGAGGAATATATTCAATATCTTAAAAAACGTGAAATGGAATTTAATGAGCAATTCTTATATGAATTCTGGGAAAACCCTGTTTAACCTCAACGAGGTAAAAAAATCATCTCTCAAACTCCGGCTACAATAGTTTAAGCCCTACGGGCTAGGTTAAACCCCTGCTGCACTTTCTAACTCTTTAAGGCCATAAAATAAGAGATGTGTATTAAGATTAGCTGCAAAGGAGGGGAAAGTTATCAAACATAAATTCAGTACTTTACATTCGGTTTTTGGTTAAACTCTCTCCCTGTTTCCCTATATCCATCCCCTTAAGTAGACGGCGTTTGGGATTTAAGGGCAAAGCGGATTTAAAAGAAGGTGAAATACCTCCCCATCAAAAATCACTGAAAGCAGTTTTTACAGTCGCGAAATAATTTATGACAATTTAATGCGTTATAATGCATGTCATTTTTGGAATTTAAATGTATTTGAAAGTCAGAGATGTGATATTGACACATTTAAGGAATCTGGCACAATTATTGTTAACCTGCATTCTTAATATATTTCTAAGAATAAATGAAGATTTTTAACATGAATTTTATTTAAATTGGCAGAAGAAAAAAGGTCACGCTGTGAAAAAACTACCAGTTTACAGGTGATCTTATACTGTTTATAAAGATAACATACTGTTTTACAATAACATAATGAACGGTTTTCTTCCAGCCTTATTTCGATTGTTAATAAATTAAAAATCATGTTAATATTTATGGGGGTCAATTGATACAATGTATTTATAGAATATATATTTTCGTCCCAATTTATTATTAACTAAAACTTTTAAACACAAGCAAATTAAGCAAAAGATGATAAATTTCATCTACTTATATGAACGCTAACAATAATGAGGTTGTCGCCCTCCACGGAGAGGGCCGCCTCGTGGGTTGCTCTTCTGACGAAGAGCCTGGCGCGAAAACCACGATTTTTTCGCAAAACCGAATCCCCAACCAGTTAGTTAGCAACCGAAGTGCGGACTTTATGCACCGCCACTTTCCCCTAACCACACTAGAATCCTGGAATGATTGGAAATGGCAGCTTCGAAATGCTTTTACGAATATCGAAGATCTAAAGAAAATCATGCGTCTGTCGAACAAGGAGATAATGGCCATTAACAACCTTAAGGGCCGGCTTCCTTTACGGATTACACCTTATTTTGCGTCGTTGATCCGTGAAACAAAACCAGGTCATCCTCTTCGGCGTAATGTTGTGCCTGTTGTTGAAGAGTTAATCGAGACGCGCAGTGAGCAATCTGATCCGTTGCACGAGAAATCATTTTCTCCTGTCAAGGGTATTGTTCACAGGTATCCCGACAGGGTCCTTTTCACTGTAACCCAGGTTTGCTCAAACTACTGCAGATATTGCACCCGCTCCCATTCTGTCGGACGACTGGACAGACTTGGAAAACAGGACTTTGAAAAGGCTTTTAATTATATTTCAGCACATAAGGAAGTAAGGGATGTCCTGATAAGTGGTGGAGATCCCCTGACGTTGTCAGATGATATGCTTGATTACATACTTTCAAATATTCGGAAGATTGAGCATGTTGAAATTATCCGCATCGGAACAAGAAGACCTGTGGTCCTTCCACAGCGTATAACCGACGGATTGATCAATGTGCTGAGAAAATATCATCCTCTTTTTATAAGCCTTCATTTCTCACATCCCTCC
>CAWKIC010000021.1:0-81024 GCA_963849615.1 uncultured Bacteroidales bacterium | reverse complement strand
TCTTTCATGATATGAGTCAGTTATCAGAGTATACTATCATCAGGGATAATAATATTTTCAAATTGCTCAAGCGAAACCTTCCCGGGCCCTTTACTTTTATTGTTCAGGCCAACAATCAGATACCAAAACTATTTAAGAACAAAAAAAAAGACGGTCGGGATCAGAATACCTGCTAATAACATAGTCCTCGAACTGGTGAAGGAATTCGGAAGACCTATAATTACTACATCAATACATGATCAGGACCAGATAGCTGAATACATAACTGATCCGGAACTGATTTATGAAAAGTACAGGGATATTGCGGAGATTGTTATTGATGGTGGTTTTGGCAATAACGAGGCCTCCACCATAGTTGACTGCACTTCGGATGAAGTAAAAATAGTAAGACAGGGATTGGGTATTCTTGAGTTATAAATCTCTATCTTTTATAAAAGCTCCTTGAAAAGAGAATAATAACAGTTAAAAGTTCGAGCCGTCCGATAATCATCAATCCGCAGAGGAACATTTTTCCCGCAGAGGGCAGGTCACTGTAGTTGCTGAATGGTCCGAACCGGCCAATTCCAGGACCGATATTCCCGAGCATGGAAGCCGTTGTACTGAAGGAAGTTATGATATCAAAATTCATGAATGATACTATCAGGGTTCCTGCACAAACCAGTATAAAATAGAGGATGATAAAAATGAGAAGGTTGTGTACAATATTCGGGGGCACTTTTTTTTTGTCGATCCTGACAGGAAGATAAGCATAGGGATGAACAAGCCTTCTTGATTCCATCCTGTTGTTTTTTGTAATTATAATAAGCCTTATGATCTTTATACCGCTACTTGCAGAACCTGCCATTCCACCCGTAAACATCAGGATGAATATAATCAAAATCAAAAATGATCCCCAGTGAGTGTAGTCCTCGGTGTAAAACCCTGTTGTTGTAAGAATTGAAACAGTATGGAAGAATCCGTCCTGTATAGCCCTTCCGGGCTGGGATCCGGATCTCAGGTAAAGAACTGATGCAACGACTATTGAAAATCCCAGCACGAGAAGTATATAGATACCAAATTCGGTATTTCCCCGGATTTTCTTAAAATTACCCTTAACAGCATAATAAAAAAGTGCAGGATTAGTGCCGGCCACAAACATAAATAGTGTCAGAACCGCTTTCAGAAAAGGGGTTGAAAAAGCCATACCTGAGTTTCTTGTCGAGAAACCTCCTGTTGAAAGTGTTGAAAAAGAATGACATATAGCATCAAAGAGAGGCATTTTGCCTATTAACAGAAGTATCGTTTCAATAAGTGTCAGAAGAATATAAATAGTGATAAGTCTCTTGGCTGCTTCAATAACTTTAGGGTGTATTTTGTTCTCAAGCTGGCCAGAAAACTCTGTTGTTGAGAGCTGGATATTCAATGATTTTATTACCGGCAGTACATAAAGGGATAGCATTATGACTGCGACTCCACCAAGCCACTGTGTAAGACTTCTCCAGAATAGAACTCCCTTTGGAATCGACTCAATGTCTGATAAAATTGTAGCCCCGGTAGTTGTAAACCCTGAAATTGATTCAAATAATGCGTCGGAAAAATTATCGACAGAATGACTGAAAAGATATGGAAGGGTAGCAAAGAGGCTGAAAATGAGCCAAATTCCTATATTTATTATATATCCCTCACGTGTTCCGTAAACCTTTTCTTCATTGCGAAGAGGTGTGAATATGAGGATACCCTGTAACTATTGTTATAAGTGCTGAATAAAGCAATGCACTGGCTGCACCGTCGCCAAGATACCAGGAGAGTGCCGCCGATAAAAGCATAAACAAACCTTCACCAATAAGTACCTGGCTGAATACCCTCGCAATAATCCTGAAATTGATCATACCCGGTCAGGTAAATAATTTTGACACCTTTTCGTAAGCGTCAGGAAGCGTAAAGACAACAACTTTATCGTTGGGTTTTATAATAGTGTCGCCGGTTGCAATGAATGGTATACCATCCCTGGTACCTCCACCAACAATTGCATCTTTAGGAAAATCCATGCTCCTCAGGGTACCTTTTGTTATTCTTGAATTTGCAGGGTACGTTGAATTCAATTACTTCAGCCTCCGTGCCTGTCATATATTTAACCTGGGTAACGTTGGGATTTGTGGTGTGCCTGAATATCCTGCTGGCTGCCGAGATCTTTTTGTTTATGATAGTATCGATACCTGTGTTTTCTGCAAGATTAATATACTCCATATTTTCAACTTCGGCAATGGTCCTTTTAACGCCAAGTTTCTTGGCTAGCAGACATGACAGAATATTGGTTTCGGAATTTCCGGTGACAGCAACAAATGCATCCATTTCTGAAATGCCCTCCTGCTCCAGAAGATCCACATTACGGCAATCCCCGTTAATTATAAGTGTATCTTCCAGTAATTCAGAAAGAGCTTCGCACCGGGCAGGATCAAGGTCAATTAGTTTTACCTCACAATTCTTTTGCATATAGAGTGCAACATGTTTACCGATCCTGCTTCCACCAAGAATCATAATGCTCTTAGCTTCAAAATTCTCTTTGCCCGATGTTATCATCATATCGTCAATCCCTTCATTGGTTGAGATAACGAAAACGAGATCACCGACATGAAATTGCTCCTGTCCCCTGGGGATTATTGTACTGTCATTTCGCTTTATGGCAACAGCCCTGTACTTGTCGGTACTGTGACTTATTGCTATTTCTTCAAGGCTTTTATTAATTATCGGGGCATTTTCATCAAGTTTCTGAACAAACATGGCCAGTTTACCACCGCAAAATTCCATGAATTCTGTTGTACCGGTTTCATGAAGAAGGCTCAGCACCTCACGTGCGGCGATAAGCTCGGGATAAATCAGGGAATCTATACCCAGCGATTTGAAAAACTCAAGTGTTGAATGCTCAAGGTAATCGAGGTTATCGATTCGGGCAATTGTTTTTAAAGCACCCAGTCTTTTAGCAAGGATTGAAGCCGTGATATTTGTATCTTCTCCATGTGTAACGGCGATGAACAGATCCGTTTTTTTCTGAAGAGCCTCCTGAAGGATATTTATTGATGTTGCCGAACCAAGGTATGTCATAACATCCATTGAGCTGGCAATCGGCTTGAGCCTGGATTCTTCATTATCAATAAGGATGATTTCATGATTTTCGTTTGATAACATCTTTGCCAGATGCGTCCCGACCTCGCCTGCGCCGGCAATAATTATTCTCATAAAACCGGATTATAAAAAGAGAACAAAATAAGGTATAAATAGCTTAATCCTCAACTTTTTTCAGATTTTTAATCTGAAAGCTCCCGAATTTCTGGTAGAATGAATTGTATCAGCCAATGTCTCAACGATTTTACTCTTCCGGCGAAACACTGAAGGAACTGTTCCGGTTATAATTAATGATTTTGCAGGCTTATTCAAATTCAGGGTGTTTTCGATTTCCGGTCCCGCTCCGGTAAAAATAATGTATTCAGGATTGGTTTTATGCAGGAGGGTATTGCTCATATAATTGGTTATCAGTATTTTATTCTTCACCGGCTTGAACAATTGTGAAATTATTAACAATTAAGTTCCCCACAGGTTTCAGATTTCTTGTTGAACAATGTTTTAACACTTCAGGTTGGATGATGCTGGTATCGGAAAAGAGATTCAGTACTTTACCTGTCCTGATGCCAACAGCAGTGGAGCCGATGGTATTATAGACAATAATTTCATTTGACCTCCTGGTTGAAATATCCTTAATAGTGACTGATATTGTAAACAGGAGCAACGTAACGGCAGGGTAAAGCACCGAAGAAGTTCGCCTGTTCAGGAGGAACCACATCAGCAGTAACACAAATATGAAGAGAAGAAGGGATTCGATCGGCACCATACCTAAATTATCTATGGTAGAATAAGGAAGTGAAGCCGCTTTTTCAGTCAGCATTTCTGTAATTCCGGTGAGATTGGCCAGAACTGAAGCAAGCGGCCTGGAAATAAATTCAATCGGGAAGGTCATGGGAATAAGACAACCTATTATTATCAACAACGAAGAAAGTGGAACAATAATAATATTGGTAAGGATAAACCAGGTAGGAAACCTGTTGAAAAGCATAATCGTGAGCGGGAGAGTGCCTGCCTGGGCAACAATGGTTACAACTGCCGATTGCCATATTTTGTCGGCAATCCAGTTTTTCAGATCCAGTTTCATATACAGTTGCTGATAAAAACTTATTATAAAAATAACTGCAGAATAGGAGAGGAGGAATCCGGCGTCAAACAGGACAGAAGGTCTTATCAGGAAAAGAACAAATGCCGAGGCAAGTACGGAATTAAGACTGTTTACTTTACGCTTCATCAGCTGGCCTCCCTGGAGAAATGTGAACATGATTGTCGCCCTCAGGACTGATGGTGTTAGTCCGGTTACAAATGCGAACATCCAGAGAAACAGGATTGTAATCAATGATCTCAGAAAATTCATTCTTCCCTTCATAAAGAAAAGCAGGTTGAATACAAAAAGGCTTAATATCACAGCGTGTAGTCCGGAAACAGCCATTATATGCATTATTCCTGCTTTAATAAAATGTTGTTTCTGTTCCGGGTCAAGCATGTTTTTTTGTCCGAGGGTAATTGCTGCTACAAGTGCCAGTGTATCGCCTGTGATACCCCGCTCCTTATACATTGAAATGATCTTTTCCCTTGTGATCAGTGAACTGTGAATCAGTTTTCGGTGTCCTGGTATAAGGTGTGCGGTAATATTTTCAACTCCGGCAAATGCAAAATACTTTATGCCATGGTTCTCCATGTAGAATTGGTAATCGAACTCATCGGGATTGCCCCGATTGGTAATTTTGTTTGGGCTGCACCTGATTTTTAGAATATCTCCCGGAAGAAGTGACGCAACCAGAGGATCCTTTCTGAAATAAACCATGAGCGAGCCATGAAGTGGATCATTGCCATTCTCAGTTACCCTGCCGTTCATTTTAACAATAGCACTGTAACTGTTGGCTTTCTCTTCCGGGTATTCTGAAAGGGTGCACAGATATTCCGATGTGCCCGGATCAAGATCTGACAGCCTTTCCTTTTCATTGGTATAGAGCACAAGTCCGGATAAGAACAGAGAAAATGTTAAAGCGTAGCCATAGACCAGGTTTATGAGGGATTTATTGAAGCGGATGCTCAGAATAAAACCTGAAACAGCAATTAATAGGGATACTGACAGGAAGATTGGATCCGGTTTGAAGTACAGACCTGAAATTATTCCCAGGCACACTGGCAGGCCAATACGGAGGAAAGGAATTTCTTTATTCAGCACAAGTCCACAGCGATGAGACTATAGGCTAAAGATACTGAAAAAAGTGACATCAAAATTAAATTGTTACCCCCTTTTGATTCCCCCTGGGAGGGGGAAAAATCCTGACCTCTTAATTAAGATTTTATTTAAAATCTTATTTTTCTCCCCTCAGGGAGATGTCGCGTAGCGACAGAGGGGTATTTATTGTTTAATAAAAACTCCTGAGTGGGAACTTTAAGCCTTGACTTTCTGCCCTTGCAGGATCGTCTTATAGTCGGCCTCAAATTTCCCTTTGCTTATGGCTGCAAGTTTGCCTTTCAGAAGTCTTCTTCTCAGCGGGCTTAATTTATCAGTGAACAGGATGCCCTCGATATGGTCATATTCGTGCTGGACTATCCTGGCCTTATAACCCTCGAATATCTCATCATGGAATTCCCAGTTTTCATCATAATAGGTAAGATGAACATTTGATTCCCTGCTTACCTCTTCCCTCAGGTTTGGAATACTCAGGCACCCTTCGGTCATTGGCTTAAGTTCACCGTATTTTTTAACAATGTGGGCATTGATGAAGACTTTTTTAAAGTCAGCCAGATCGGGCTCGTCTTCACCCAATGGTTTACCGTCGATAATAAAGATGCGGATTGATCTGCCGATCTGAGGTGCAGCGAGTCCCATACCTTCGGATTTGTACATTGTTTCAAAAAGATCGGAGATAAATTGTTTCACTTCAGGGTAATCTCTGTCGATATCCTCTGCAACTTTTCTTAAAATAGGGTGTCCGTATATTACAATAGGATAGACCATAATTTACACTTGTTTTTTCTTTTTCTTTTTTTCCTCCCGGGTCAACCCCCAAACCCCCTGAAGGGGGCTTCAATATTTTTTAAAAGTCCCCTCCGGGATTCAGGGGTGTTTTTTTCTATCAAGGAACGACTGAAGTATGATCGAGGCGCTTATCCTGTCAACCATACCCTTATCCTGTCTTTCTTTCTTTTTAATCCCTCCATCTATCATTGTTCTCAGAGCCATTCCGGAAGTAAATCTTTCATCGACAAGGTGAATTGGTTTTCCGGGGAATGACTCTTCAAGTTTTTTGATAAAAGGATTAACGTAATTAACAGATTCGCTCGGTTGATTGTTCATCTGCACCGGGTAGCCGATAACGAAAGCGTCCACCTGTTCAGTTTTCATGAATTCAGAAAGGAAGCTGTAAAATTCGTTATTACTCACTGTTTTCAGTGGAGATGCGAATATCTTCAGCGGATCGGTGATTGCCAGTCCTATCCTTTTTCTTCCGAAGTCAATGCCCAATATCCTTCCCATGATTTTCGTAATGGGGACAAAAGTACGAAAATTTTTAAAACGGTGTCAAACGCTGAACAATGAGAGGGGGAGAGGAAAAAAGCCACCTTTTCAGATGGCTTTTGTATCAGACAAATTACTGATTATTCTGTTTTTGTAAAATCCATTGCTGCAAGTCTCTGATACGACCGGTATCTCCACTTCGCATTTTCCTCTGCTGCTTTGAAAAGCACCTCTGCCTGATCGGGGAAAGATTTGACGAGTGAAGTGTAGCGTACTTCCGATTTGAGGAAGTCCTGAAACTTGCTCCAGTCCGGCTCTTTTGAATCAAGTATGAAAGGATTTTTCCCTTCCTTCTCCAGCAGTGGATTATACCTGTACATATGCCAGTAACCTGATTCAACAGCAAATTTTTCCTGAGCCTGGGTTTTTCCCATGCCATCTCTTAAACCATGGTTAATACAGGGTGAATAGGCTATGATAAGTGAAGGCCCGTGATAGGCTTCGGCTTCCCGTATCGCTTTAAGATACTGGGCGTTGTTCGATCCCATCGCAACCTGTGCAACATAGACGTATCCGTAGCTCATTGCCATCTGGCCCAGATCTTTCTTACGGATTTTCTTACCGGAAGCAGCAAATTTAGCCACAGCTCCTGCCGGCGTCGATTTTGATGCCTGTCCCCCGGTGTTTGAGTAAACCTCTGTATCGAGAACAAGTATATTGACATCTTCTCCGCTGGCAATTACATGGTCAAGACCTCCGTAACCGATATCATAAGCCCAGCCGTCGCCACCAAATATCCAATGTGATTTTTTTACAAGATATTGTTTGAGGGTCAGGATCTCCTTAGCAATTTCTGATTTGTCTTTTCCGCAGGCTTCAATAACTTTTGCAGATGCAATCTTAGATGGCTCGGCATTATCCTTTTCCTTCAGCCATTCTTCGAAAGCTGCTTTTGTTTCTCCGTTGATGCCATTGCTCATGGATTCATCCATTAGACGGGCAATCCGGTCCCTTAACTTATTGGCACCCAGTGAAAGACCAAGTCCAAACTCTGCATTGTCCTCGAAGAGTGAATTTGCCCAGGCTGGTCCATTACCCTGTTTATTATGTGTATAAGGTGTTGAAGGAGCAGATCCGCCATAGATAGAAGAGCATCCTGTCGCGTTGGAAGCAATCATCCTGTCGCCGAACAATTGTGTTATTGTTTTAATATAAGCTGTCTCTCCGCAACCTGCACAAGCACCTGAGAATTCAAAAAGAGGCTGGGAGAACTGGCTGTTTTTGACATTAAGAAATTTATCAACTACATAATCCTTGTAGCCTACCTTTTCATGCATATAATTCCAGCGTGGAGCTTCATCGAGTTGTGTTCCAAGTGGCTTCATAACCAGGGCTTTCTTTTTCGAAGGACAAACATCGGCGCAGTTACCGCAGCCGGTGCAGTCATAGACACTTACCTGGATCTTGAATTTATACTGCTTGAGAACACCTGGAATACCCTGTATGAACTGGCTTCCAGCCGGTGCATTGGCGGCCTCTTCATCTGTCAGGAGGAAAGGACGGATAGATGCGTGAGGGCAAATATATGAGCACTGATTGCACTGGATACACTCATCGGGCTGCCATTCCGGAACGTTAACTGCAATACCTCGTTTTTCAAAGGCGGCAGTTCCTGATGGGAAAGTACCATCTTCTCTTCCCATGAATGCGCTTACAGGCAGGTCATCACCTTTCATGGCATTCATTGGTTCCATCACATCACGAATGAAATCCGGAATATCGCGGTCATCTTTTTCTTTCTTAATCTCGATTTTTGCCCATTCAGCCGGGATCTCAACTTTTGTAACCTGACTTCCCTTATCAACAGCTGCATAGTTCATATTAACGACTTCTTCTCCTTTCCTGCCGTAGCTCTTATAAATAGCCTTTTTCATTTCAGTTTCGGCTTTTTCATAAGGTATTATATTCGCAAGTTTGAAAAAAGCAGCCTGCATGATGGTATTTGTCCTTGAACCCAGACCGAGCTCTTCAGCTATAAGGGTTGCGTTGATTATGTAGAAGTTAATATTGTTTGAAGCAAGATATTTCTTCATATGATCAGGAAGGCGTTTCTTTGTTTCTTCCACATCCCAGATTGAATTCAGCAGGAATGTCCCATTCTTCTTAAGACCCTTCAGCATATCATATTTATCAAGATATGACGGGACATGGCATGCGACAAAGTCCGGTGTGTTTACAAGATAGGGGGAACGAATAGGTTTATCGCCAAAACGCAAATGTGAAGTTGTAATGCCACCCGATTTCTTTGAGTCATATGCAAAATAAGCCTGGCAGTATTTATCAGTTGTATCACCGATGATTTTTATCGAGTTTTTATTGGCGCCGACAGTGCCATCAGAACCAAGGCCATAAAACTTTGCTGAGTGGGTTCCCTGGAGGGCAACATTTATTTCAGGAATAACAGGCAGCGAGGTGAAAGTGACATCATCAACTATACCAACGGTAAAGTGATTTTTTGGCTCTTTCAGCTTCATATTCTCAAATACTGAGAGAATCTGGCTTGGAGTGGTATCCTTGGAGCTCAGTCCGTAACGTCCGCCTATTATTATTGGTCTTTCAGTCCTGTCATAGAACATCTCCTTGAAATCAAGGTAAAGAGGTTCCCCGGGTGCTCCGGGCTCTTTCGTTCTGTCAAGAACAGAAATCATCTTCACTGATTTTGGGAACACGTCAAAGAAATATTTCGGGGAGAAGGGACGGTAGAGGTGGACAGTTATCAATCCGACCTTTTCGCCCCTGGCTGCCAGGTAATCAATAACTTCTTTTGTAGTTTCGGTAACTGAGCCCATGGCAACAATAATATGTTCAGCATCAGGTGCCCCATAATAAGTGAATGGTTTGTATTCCCTGCCGGTAAGCTTAGTTATTTCAGCCATATAGGCGTTGACAATATCAGGAATCGGTTCATAGAACCTGTTTATTGCTTCTTTTGCCTGGAAGAAAATGTCAGGATTCTGGGCAGTACCCCTTGTTACAGGATGTTCAGGATTAAGGGCGTTATCCCTGAACCTCTTCAATGCGTCACGGTCGACTAATACCTGTAGATCCTCTTTATCAAGGTATTCGATCTTCTGTACCTCATGTGAGGACCTGAATCCATCGAAGAAGTGAAGGAAAGGGATTCTGGATTTAATAGCTGAAAGATGCGCAACACCTGCAAGGTCCATAATTTCCTGCACACTTCCGCTTGCAAGCAATGCAAAACCTGTCTGACGGGTTGCATAAATATCGCTGTGATCGCCGAAGATTGAAAGGGCATGAGCTGCAACAGTCCTGGCGCTGACGTGGAAGACCCCGGGAAGAAGTTCTGCTGCAATCTTATACATGTTTGGTATCATAAGCAACAGACCCTGTGACGCGGTAAATGTGGAGCAAAGAGCGCCCGTCTGAAGAACACCGTGAACTGCACCTGCAGCTCCGGCTTCTGATTGCATTTCAACAACTTTTACCTGTTCACCGAAAATATTCTTAAGTCCGTCGGCAGACCATTCGTCAACATACTCTGCCATGGTGGATGATGGTGTAATAGGATATATGCAGGCGACTTCGCTAAACATATAGGCAACATGCGATGCAGCCTGGTTGCCGTCGCATGTTATAAATTTTTTTGTTCCCATTTTTGATATATATAGATAGAATTGATTAGAGATATTTTTTTAAAATAAAGGACAAAAGTACAAAAAATATTTGCTGCTTATCCTCCGTTCATCGAAACAAGAAATTCCTCATTCGATTTAGCCTGAAGAAGCCTGTCGCGTAGAAACTCCATCGCTTCCACGGCATTCATATCGGTCAGATAATTACGAAGGACCCATATCTTCTGGAGGATATTTTTATTGAGGAGCAGGTCCTCACGGCGGGTACTTGATGCAGGAATATCTATTGACGGGAAGATCCTTCTGTTCGAAAGTTTCCGGTCGAGTTGAAGTTCCATGTTGCCTGTACCCTTGAATTCTTCAAAAATGACATCATCCATTTTGGATCCTGTATCTGTAAGGGCTGTGGCAAGTATTGTAAGGGAACCTCCGTTTTCGATATTACGCGCTGCTCCGAAAAATCTTTTCGGCTTATGTAATGCGTTTGAATCAACACCACCCGACAAAACCTTGCCTGATGCAGGGGCGGTTGTGTTGAATGCCCTTGCCAGCCTGGTTATTGAATCGAGAAGTATCACTACATCATGACCGCATTCAACAAGCCTTTTTGCCTTTTCAAGGACTATATTTGCAACACGGCAGTGACGTTCAGCCGGTTCATCAAAAGTCGAAGCAATAACTTCAGCTTTTACATTCCGGGCCATATCAGTAACTTCTTCAGGCCTTTCATCAATGAGAAGGATCATCAGGTAAACTTCAGGATGATACTTTGCAATAGCATTGGCAATCTCCTGAAGCAGGATGGTCTTCCCGGTCTTTGGCTGTGCTACTATCAGTCCGCGTTGTCCTTTGCCGATAGGGGTGAACATGTCAATTACCCGCACCGAAAGGGTGCCTTCACCCGGTTGGCACAATGTGAATTTTTCGTTCGGAAACAAGGGGGTAAGGAAATCAAATGGTACCCTGTCCCGGATGAAGTCAGGACTTCTTCCGTTTATCTCGTCAACCTTTATGAGAGGAAAGTATTTTTCACCCTCCTTTGGCGGGCGGATAGTACCTTTTATAGTATCGCCTGTCTTCAAACCGAATAGTTTTATCTGCGATTGTGAGACATAGATATCGTCAGGGGAGTTAAGATAATTATAATCAGGCGATCTCAGAAATCCATATCCGTCGGGCATGATCTCAAGTACACCTGTATTGTATATTATCCCTTCAAACTCGTATGGCCTTTCTTTCTTTTCTTCCCTTACATGCTGAATATCAGACGGAATATCTTTAACAGGAGGCTCAATAATGATATCACCGGGAGACATCTCAGATATAGTCTTTGACTCTTCGAACAACGGTTCATCACCGTTTAGCGGAAGAGTGTTCTCAATTACTATCTCAGGCTTTTTTTCTTCTCTTCCGGGATACCTTTTGCCGGGGTAACCTTGTCCCTCATCCCTTTTACCAGTACTGCGCTGTTCGGGCTTCCACCTTGGCTGCCTCATTTCTTCCTTTGGCGGTTCGCTGCTTTTAAAGGGATCGGGTTTTTCAACCGATCTCTCAGCTCTGTTCTCCGGCTCATGCCATTCACCCGGCCTGGTTTCTGGTTTTTTCAGGTCGTCGGGGGAGACAGACATAACGGATTCAACAGGACGTTTAAAAACAGGTTTTATCATCCTCGGACGCTTACCTCTTCTGTCGCCGTGGTCGTGTTCACCGGGACCGCCATCGCCTTCCCGCTCCGTTTTTGAGCTTTCCGGCGGAGTTATTTTTTTGCTTTCAGTAGCTTCAATAGCCTGCTGGTCAAGGATTTTGTAGATCAGATCCTGCTTTTTAAGACCCTCTGTCCTTTTGATTTTAAGTCCTTTGGCTATTTCCCTTAATTCAGGGAGAAGCTTATTACTTAGCTCAAGAATGTCGTACATAATAATGTTTAATGAAAAATTTGTGATTTTAATTATTGTTTTTGGAAACCGGACCAAGAAATGATGTTGTACCGGCAGGAGACTGCAATACTAATTACACCTCTTCAAAACCGGAGCAATATTAAATAAAATTAATAATATACTGTGTTAATTTTAAAAAAAAAGATAGAATTCCGCAATTCTGATTTTTGCAGTGATATAACAATTGCAATTTAAAACAAAGCGGTGAGTAAACAAAAAATATTTTCAGTAAAATGCTGAACGAGAGTTTTTTTTTATTAAAATTGTACTCTCTTCGAGTAATCTGCGGCCTAAAAAGAAAAAAACCTGGAAATGCGTCAGCTAAAAATAACCAAACAGGTTACTAATCGCGACACACCATCTCTGGACAAATATCTTCAGGAGATTGGCCGGGTAGAACTGATTTCCCCGGAAGAAGAAGTTACCCTGGCAAGAAAGATAAAGTCCGGCGATTCCGAATCACTTGAAAAACTGGTAAAGGCAAACCTTCGTTTTGTCGTTTCAGTTGCAAAACAATACCAGAATCAGGGTATGAGCCTTCCAGACCTCATTAACGAAGGTAATCTGGGGCTCATGAAGGCCGCACAGCGATTTGATGAGACCAGGGGATTTAAGTTTATCTCCTACGCCGTGTGGTGGATCCGGCAGGCAGTCCTTCAGGCTCTGGCTGAACAGGCAAGAATAGTGCGGCTTCCGGTTAACAAAATTGGCTCAATAAACAGGATTAACAAGGCTTTTGCAAGGCTGGAACAGGAATTTGAAAGGGAACCCTCTTCCCAGGAGATAGCCGATATGCTCGAAATGTTTCCCGAGGATGTTAAGGAATCACTTAAGACAAATGGCCGGACCGTCAGCATGGATGCTCCGATAAGTTCAGAGGAGGAGAACACCATGTACGACGTGATGCAGAACCCTGATACCCCCAGTCCTGATAAAAACCTGATTAATGAATCGCTGGCTTATGAGATTGAACGTGCACTCAGTACTCTCTCACCCCGTGAATCAGTAGTTCTGAAACTCTATTTTGGTCTTGGAATGAAACATCCGCTGACACTCGAGGAGATAGGAGAGAAGCTAAGCCTGACCCGCGAACGGGTGAGGCAGATCAAGGAAAAAGCAATCAAAAGGATTCAGTTCACCACCCGGTGCAAAATTCTGAAATCATACCTGGGTTAAATAATTGTTCCTATATTTATCCAAAATAACCTGACATGAATCACCTTGTCTCTACGTCACTTTTAGCATCTGATTTTCTGAACCTTGGAAGCGACGTGATGAAAGTGAACAATAGCCTTGCCGACTGGATTCATCTCGATATAATGGACGGTCTTTTTGTTCCCAATATCTCATTCGGCTTCCCGGTTGTGGAACAAATTAAAAAAGTAGCACAAAAGCCTCTTGACGTTCATTTAATGATAGTTGATCCCGACAGATACCTGTCAAGATTCCATGATGCCGGTGCAAATATTCTCACAGTTCAGTATGAAGCCTGCATTCATCTTCAACGGACTGTGACCGAAATCAGAAATCTCGGAATGAAAGCTGGTGTTGCCATAAATCCGCATACCCCCGTTGCTCTTCTTAAAAATACACTTCCCTTTGTGGATATGATCCTCATTATGACTGTAAACCCGGGCTTCGGAGGACAATCCTTCATTAAAGAAAGCTATAACAAGATAAAGGAGCTCCGGAAAATGATCGATGAAGCTGGCTACGATGTCCTGATAGAGGTTGACGGAGGCATCGATACAACAAATGCCTCTGAGCTGACAGCAGCTGGCGTGAATGTGCTGGTTGCCGGGACTTCGGTTTTCAGCTCTGCCGATCCGGTTGAGACGATCCGGAGATTGAAATTGCTTATTTAATTTCTAAACTGTCAGAAATATATTTCATGATCCCCTCCACGTTTTCCGGACTGAACCATCTGATATCCCTGTCCTTGCTCCACCATGTCATCTGACGTTTAGCGTAACGCCTGCTGTTTCTTTTTATTAATTCTATCGCCTTTTCCCTTGTGATCTTTCCCCCGAAGAAATCAAAAAACTCACCGTATCCGACGCTTTTGAGTGCATTAAGTTCCCTGTATTCAAAAAGTCGACGGGCTTCCTCCTCCAGGCCTTTCTCAACCATCGAATCAACCCGTTTGTTGATCCTTTCATAAAGTTCTTCCCTTCCCATTTCAAGTCCGATCTTAATTATCCTAAAGTTCCGTTCAATCTTGCTTCTGGTAAGAAACGATGAGTAAGGTCTGCCGGCAGTTTCACATATTTCGAGTGCCCTGATTATCCTTTTGTGATTTCTCAGGTCGACTTTGCTGTAATGTTCAGGATCGAGAAGCCTGAGAGCAGCCCTCAGACTTTCAATGCCTTCCTGCCTGAAAAGATTGATATACTTTTCCCTTATTTCCGGATCAGTGTCCGGGATATCATCAATGCCGTTACATACACCATCAATATACATGGCTGATCCGCCTGTCATCAGAGCGATGTTGTTTTGTAAGAAAATTGTTTCAAGCAGCTTCAACACATCCCTTTCAAAGCGGCTTGAACTATAATAATCCTTTACAGAAAGAAATCTTATGAAATGATGTTTTACTTGTTTGAGCTGAAGATCATCCGGTACAGCGGTCCCGATCTTCATTTCTCTGTAAAACTGCCTTGAATCGGCTGATATGATTTCAGTATTAAGCCGGAGGGCTATCTCGATCGATACATCGGTCTTTCCGCTACAGGTCGGACCAAGAATAACTATCAGAAATTTTTTCATCAGATTCAGGAACCGGAGAGCTATTCGTCTTCCTCAATCTGCGGTTCAATATTCTCGAAATCAGGTAGTGATTCTTCGTCTTCGCTGTTAAGAAAAAGTTCATCAACTTCCGGTTCATCATCCTCATCGTCTTCATCATCGGAGACGATAATGTTGTTATAAAGTTTACGTGAACTGCCGCCGAAAACTACCTGTTTGGGGGGAATGCCTTTCGAATTTGCACAAACCGGATATTCCCGGTCCTCAATTTCCCCTGCCTCTCCGGTATATTCTACAAACAGGGCTCTGTCATTAAAAAAGTCGAAAACATAAAGAAGCTTCTGGTTCTTCCGGAATATTATATCTTCAAGCACTGCTGTCTCCATCGTTGATGAACCTGTACCCATATCAAAGAGTGTAAACTCCTCCTCTTTTTCCCAATTATCTGTGGCAAGATAAAATGATGCCATCTGTGATTTATCGAACTCAAGTTCTTCCTGAATGATGTTATGAAAATCCATCAGTGTCTGCTGATCCAGGAACTCAAATTCCCTCACAAACGACTCATCCTCATCTGATAGTACAACGAATTTATAAACCATAACACATTTTTTTCGACAGGTGCAATATAGTATTTTTTATTTTACAATATCCCTGGCCTATTTTTTTTTAGAAGAAATTCTAAAGTGTCAATATCATCGGAGTAATCCCATAGATGAGGGAATTGCGACTGTCCGAAAGGGACATGGGACCTGCTTGTTATGCATTGGATCCTGTCTTTCAGATCCTCATTCTTTTGCGTTACATAATCTAAAGAATTGTAGTATTCATAGTAGAGGACAGCAACAGGTGAAGATAATGCCTGATTTTCTTTCAGAAGCAAATAACCGGTATCGGTGAAATTTTCTTTATTGACAATTGAAACAGCCTTGTTAAAGTCGTAGTTGTTGGCATATTTATTATGGTTTACAATTGACGAAAAATTTGTCCAGTGTGAAGTAACCTTTGTAAGGTCATATCCTTCAGGGACATATATTTTTGAAACGTTTCTGCAACCAAGTCCGAAATATGAGAATACATCAGTCCCCAGGGCTTTCAGTTCTTCCCCGGTTTCATTTCCCTCTATTATAGAAATACTGTTCCTGTTCCTCCTTATGATATGAGGATACCTGCCAAAATAATATTCAAAGTATCTTGAACTGTTATCCCCGCCAGTAGCGATTACAACATCAAAATCTTTAAGTAAACCATCAGTGAATTTTATTCTTTCTTTAAAGCCGCTATTTATGCTGCATAATATATCACCTGTGAATACGATTAACTCCGGATCCCTGGAGCTTGTTTTTGCTATCAGATTATTACCGGATATAAGAACTGAAAGAAAATCGTGAAATCCCACAAGGGGAATATTACCAGCCATAACGACCCCGACTCTTAAAGGGTCATTATCTGAATGCAGGGAAGGATAATTTCCTGTCCATTTTGCAAGGTTTTCATAGTTCAGTTCATCAGCAATGGCTTTTACAGACATCCTTACATTATCAGGAGTAAACCAGGGATTCTTTAACCACTGGTTATCGATCAGGTTTTCAAGTTGAGATGTGAATCCAGTCATTCTTCCGGCAAGTGAATCCCTTAAGGTTTCACCCAGTTCTGCAAACGATTCAATCCTCTCCTTCAGCGTCATATATAATTAATTAATCCTGCAAATTTAAAGAATTAATATCCATATCTCCCCTTTCTCCTTCGGTCGGGTTGTTGCGATATATTTCGCATGAAATATTGCGATAATATTCGGAATCGGGAAAGGTCGGGCCAGGGTTGAAAAAAAAACTGACCCCAATGGAGTCAGTTCCTGATTGTTCTGAAAAACTTTAAGATATACTAATTCAGTGCGAAGGCAATCGGAATTGCATACCAGACGGGTACCTTTTTCCCATCTTTGATACCAGCTTTTTCAAAAGCGGGGAGGGTGCCTACGACTCTGAATGCCTCCTTATCAAGATCAGGATCAACGCCCTTCAAAACAGAAACCCTGTCAATACTTCCGTCAGTTTCCACAGCAAATCTGACAATTACTTTTCCGGTAACTCCTTTTGCCTTAGCAGCTTCGGGATACCTGATATTTTCCTGGATAAATTTGATTAACGCACCTTCCCCGCCTTTGAATACCGGCATTTCATCAACAACTTCAAATGGAACATCCTTGTCGGTTTCTGCCACAGGTGGTGGAGGAGGGGGTGGCGGAGGGGCCATTTCAATCACATTTTCTTTAGCCTCGTTCTTCTGATTGCATGAGGAAATTACCAGCAGAACTGTTGCAATTACAGGCAATACCATCAGAAGTTTCAGGTTTGCCAGAGCATTGGAGCGTTTTTTTGTCATCATGATCATTCGTTTTTTAATAAGTGTTGGATTCGAAAAACTATTTGTCACCGTGAAGATTTTTGATTTGAATACCTGGTTGAGCAGAATTCTCTGATAATTACCCACCGGCATACCTGTGTTTATGCACCCGGCATCAGCCTGGTACTCGTGAATTGCACGAAGCGATCTGCCATACAGGTATATGATCGGATTGAACCATTGAATTACCCTGACGATTTCTATAAAAATAATATCTATTGAATGGAAATAATTAAGATGGTTCTGTTCATGTCTGATTATTTCGTCAGCCTCATCATCCGGCAACCTGGTGCTTACAAATACGTATCCAAAAGCTGAAAAGCCTGCCGTATTGAAACCCTGGAACCTGATAATATGATTGTTTCTGTCCTTATTTCGCAGGATAAGAAGTATCAGCTCGGCAAAGTCGATAATTAATTTAAGTCCGAAAATAACTACTCCTGCAAAATAAATCCCGGAAACAACCTGAAGGCCATTCTTTCCGTCTTCACCTGAAGGTGCCGTATGAGCTGCAGATCCATCAACAAATATTTCGGACAGGACCCTGATGAAAACGGGGAATTTACCCGACCCGGCAGCATGGACAGTGATGAATGGCAGCAAAAGGGAAGATACAACTGAAAACAGGATAAACAGCCTGTTGCGGGTGTACATTGTATCCCTGCTCAGCAGAATGGTGTAGATGGCATAAAAGGCAGCCAGGTAAACAGAAGCCTTTACCATATATATAATAAGTGCATTCATCTTGACACTTCCTGCTTTTTCATTTCATTTTCCATGATTTTCATAATCTCACTCATCTCCTTTACCGAGATGCTTTTCTCTTTTGCAAAAAAGCTTACCATCTTTTCGAATGAGTTCGAGAAATAGTCTTTGACAAATGAGTTGAGATGCATCTTTGAATACTCCTTTTTGGAAACCACCGGAAAGTATTCATGTGTTCTGCCATAAGCTTTGTGGTCAACAAATCCTTTGTCCTGAAGGATCCTTACAATTGTGCTTACCGTATTGTATGCGGGTTTGGGCTCATCGAAGTGTTCCAGGATATCCTTAACGAATCCCCTCCGGATTTTCCAGAGGACCTGCATTACCTGTTGCTCGGCTCGTGTTAATTCTCTCATAGATCTTAAATCTGTATTTCTAAAAACAAATATAGAACGAAATTATTAGTTATGCAACTAAATTGTTAATTATTTTCAAAAAAGTTTATCCTCAACTCAGAATATAAAAGAAAGCAGTATTAAAAGACATATTAAATATAAAAGAAAGCAGAGAGGGGAAAGCCCCTCCCACCCTGGGGTGTACGGACCACACACATAGTATACAGGGGGTCACACACATGGTATACAGTTTGAGAACGGTAAATTTATGGTAAAAAAGCCATGCCTTTCATAACACGTAGTATCATGAGTCAGAAGACAGAATTTTGTTTGTTAGCTCAGTAAGCCTGGATCCAATATCAGTGATTTATGCAGGCGATATAAAATAACCAGGAGAACTGGTTATAAGTGGCTTGAACGGTATTCCTAGGAAGGGATAGCCGGGCTTTTGGATAATAGCAAGCGACCTCATCATTTTCCGAATCAAACAATTCCTGAAATTGAGAATTACGTAATAAAATTAAGGAATGATGATCCTGAATGGGGATCAAAAAAATTGCATAAGCTTGTGTGTAATGATAAGGTATGCTGGGAAATATAAGTATGAAACAGTTCCTTGCAAAACAACAATTACAAAGATATTGAGCCGCAATGGACTGATTGACCCAAATCGTTCAAAATTGTCTAAGGATTTTGAACGATTTGTACGCCAGTACCCGAATGAGTTATGGCAGATGGATTATAAGGGCTGGTTCCGGTTATTGAACAGTCAGCAATGTCATCCTTTAACAATAACAGATGATCACAGCAGGTTTAACATATGCCTTGAAGCATGTAGAAATCAACAAGAGGAGACAGTAAGGAATGTTCTTATGAATGTTTTTAGAAAGTATGGACTTCCTTACATGATGCTAACTGATAATGCTGGACCATGGGGATCTGCTGGTATGGAACCCACTGAAGGTTTCCGGAGCTATACAAGCACTTGAGAAATGGCTTATTCAATTAAACATAAAACTGATACATGGCCGGCCTTATCATCCACAGACCCAAGGTAAGGAAGAACGCTTCCACAGAACTCTTAAACAAGAGCTGATAGATCATGAGCAGTTCCGTGATCATGAACATTGTCAAAAAAGATTTGATCTCTGGAGGGAAAAGTATAACTGCATCCGTCCTCATGAAGTCACTGGATTTTAAAACTCCTGGCGAAGTATATATACCTAGCTGTAAAATCTTATCCTGAGAAAATCAATCCTTATGAATATGACATATCAGATATAAAAAGAAAAGTTAGACTCAGGAATTATATAACTTCAAAAACAGAGAAATAAAAGTCGGAAAAGCTTTTAATCAGTGAATATGTAGCTTTAAGAAAAACTCAGAATGATAATGTCTTTGAAATATATTTTTGCAATCAATTAATAAGAAATATAACTTTGTAAAAGTGTATACCATGTCTATCACCCCTTGTATACCATGTCTATATCTCGTACATGGGGGAGGGGTTGGGGAGAGGTCCTGGACAGAGAGGGGTTGGGGAGAGGCCTTGCTGATAAGTTAACTACATCAGATGTTTCATTCAGCTGCCAGGTCAAGAAAACAGCATTTTATTGTACGTGTATTTCCGGGTGCCAAAAAATACTTTACTTTTATACCTTTAAAATTATAACAAAGGATGGACTTTACAAAAGAGATACGATAATGAAAATAAGCATTTTCAGGGAAAATTTAAGAATTTCATTTAAAGCCATCCAGTCGAACAGGGTCAGGTCGATCCTGACAATGTGTATCATTGCAATCGGAATTATGGCACTGGTGGGGATACTTACTGCCATTGATGCAATTAAATCATCACTTACTTCCCAGTTTACCATGATGGGAGCAAACTCCTTTACAATTACATCGAGGGGAATGAACATACAGGTCGGAAATGATAGAAAGAGGACCCGCAATTTTTCACGAATTACATATCATGAAGCCGAAGAATTCAAGAAGCGTTTTACTGAGCCCTGCTGGGTTTCCGTTTCGGTAAATGCAACTGGGCTGGCGACTGTAAAGTTCGGAACCGAAGAAACCAATCCAAATGTGAGCCTGACAGGCGTTGATGAAAACTATCTGGCAGTTTCAGGTTACGAGGTAGAAAACGGGAGGAATTTCAGTCCGGAGGATGTACAGATGAACAGACGCCTGGTTTTGCTTGGATCAGATATAGCAGGCGACATTTTTCCGGCAGGTGTCGATCCTGTCGGAAAGGAAATCACAGTAGCCGGTTTAAAGCTTCAGGTTGCAGGTGTTCTTAAAAGTAAAGGTGCCAGTGCTATGTCAAGCGATAAGGTCACTTTTATACCTGTTACCACAGCCCGTCAGTATTTTTCCCGTCCAAATATGAATTTTAACATTTCGGTCATGCCTATAAATCCGGTTAACCTCGATGTTATGGCAGGTGAAGCTGAAGGAGTCTTCAGGGTTATCCGCAATCTGAATCCCAGGGATGAGTCGGATTTTAATGTGACAAAAAGCGATTCACTGTTGAATATGCTTCTCAAAAATATAAGGTATGTAACTCTGGCTGCTACTCTGATTGGCATAGTTACATTGTTTGGTGCAGCTGTAGGACTTATGAACATCATGCTGGTTTCTGTAACGGAAAGGACAAGGGAGATAGGCGTAAGGAAAGCAATAGGAGCCAAACCGGCGACAATTAAGTTTCAGTTCCTTTACGAATCAATAATGATAGGCCAGTTCGGAGGGATCTTTGGCATTATTCTGGGAATTTTGATTGGAAATGCAGTTTCTTCCATGCTCAGGTCGAGTTTTGTAATCCCATGGTTCTGGGTGATGACAGGGATCATTGTCTGCTTTATTGTAGGAGTCGTTTCCGGATATGCCCCGGCTGTCAAGGCTGCCAATATTGATCCGATTGAAGCGTTGAGATACGAATAAAATAGTGAAAAAAAAAGAGAGGTGATCCTCTCTTTTTTTTTAAATTGAATGTCTTATTACTTCATCAGCATCGGAATAAGGTCAACAACCCTGCATGAATAACCCCATTCATTATCGTACCATGCCATTACCTTAATCATTTTGCCGTTCACCATTGTACTCAGTGAATCAAAGATAGAAGATGCGGTTGTGTGAATAACATCGACTGATACAATTGGATCTTCAGTATACTCCAGAATTCCCTTCATAGGTCCTTCAGAAGCTTTTTTCATTGCTGCATTTATCTCTTCTTTGGTAGCTTCCTTTTTAAGAACTGCAACAAGGTCAACAAGTGAACCTGTAGGAGTGGGGACCCTTACGGAAACTCCATCCAGTTTGCCCTTAAGATCAGGTATTACTTTACCTACTGCTTTTGCTGCTCCTGTTGTGGTTGGTATCTGCGACAAAGCTGCTGATCTTGCACGTCTGAGATCCTTATGAGGAAGGTCCAGGATTCTCTGGTCGTTTGTATAAGAGTGGATAGTGGTCATATAACCAACTTCGATACCGAAACTGTCATTAAGTACCTTCGCAAGCGGAGCAAGACAGTTGGTAGTACAGGAAGCGTTCGAAACACACTGGTGTTCGGGTTTCAGATCCTTGTCATTTACTCCGATAACGATCATTGCATCAATAGTGTCTTTTGCCGGAACCGTAAGAAGAACCTTTTTTGCGCCGTTTTTCAAATGGTCGCCGTAACCACCTTTGGGGCTCTCTTTGGAAGTGAAAATTCCCGTTGACTCAATAACTACATCTGGCTTTTCAATCCATGGAATATTTGCAGGGTTTTTTTCAGAATGAACTTTAAATTTAACGCCGTTAACAATTAAATTTTCAGCATCATGCGTTACACCCGCAAACCTGCCCTGAGTTGAATCGTATTTAAGGAGGTGAGCAAGAGTCAAAGTATCGGTAAGATCATTGATCCCGATGATCTCAATATCCTTTCTCTCGAGTGCAATTTTGAAAACATTGCGGCCTATCCTTCCAAAGCCATTAATAGCAACTTTAATCTTCGACATAATTATATCATAATTTTGGTTAATAAAATACGGACAAAATTAGTATTTTTTTAATAAAAATGGCAAGTGTTAATAAATTGCAGAACCTCTTTTCCTTTTGAAGAAATAAGAGATTTTATTTGATTCCGGGTTTAGCGGATCAACTACTATTCCAAACCTGTAACTTACAAACAATGAAAAGAATATTGACTTATTATCGGAAGAAGCCATAATCGGGATTTTTTTGGGATATCCGCTCAGCTGGCCGCCGATTTCAATAGCATGAATAACTTTGTCTTCCTTGCTGTATTCAAAATTGAAACCTCCCTTTGCAAACAGCCCGGGAAGGACCTTTATTTCATCAAACCCCTTGGTGAAGGATGCCTTGCTGTATATATCCAGTGGCTGGTGAATGTTCGAATCAAATTTCTCTATTATTATTTCAGCTTCAGTTTGCGAAATTGGCTTTATTACCTTGTAATATATTGGTTTATATATCGCAAGGACAGGACCTGCCGAAATAAAATACCTTACAGCAATGCCACCGGCATCGCCCTTACTGAATAATTCATGCTGGTGCCCATAACTTCCCCTTAAATAGAAAACTGTGTTCAGCTTGCCGAATACAAATGTCCCTGGAGTCTGATAATAAGGATTTGTCTGTTTATACTCCCTGGGGTGCTTCAAGGTTCCCAGCTCAAATTCAAAATACCGCTTATTGAGGAAATCGACCCTTTTTGCTTCCCTGTAGCTCAACCCATAGCCATCAGAACTGAGCAGTAAAGCAAACGATCTTTCATTCCTGAAGAAGATCTTCTGCTGTCCATCAATCTCTCCCTGTGCAAACATTATGCATGTAATACAGTTTAACAGGAGCAATATTATAAGCAGCTTCTTCATTTGCAATTTGCTAACTTATAAACAACATAAGATGATATTTGATGGTATCAGCCGTTATTCCCGGTTTGTTGTGATTCAGTTTTGGCATAGGCGGGACATGCTTTTTGATTACATGAGCTTACAAATACAGCCGTAATAAAGCAAATTACCAGGATGATAGCTAATTTTTTCATGAAACCATTGTTTAAATTTAAACACAAATGTAAAACAAACATTCTAAAAACAACAGTCGTGCCAGATTTATTATCTAAAGGGGAAGATTTGTGCCTTTTTTTATGCAAATAAATCAAATTAAACAAAATTATGGCATTTTTGTTGTAACTCAGATATTAATGGTTTATCAGAATGAAACTTGCTTTAGGGATCATATTATTATCAGTTATTATGAGCACAGAATCTTTTTCACAGGAAAAGCTTTCATACAATGACCTGTCAAAACAGGAATCAAATGTTATTAACAATAAGGGGACCGAGATGGCCTTTACAGGGAAATTTAATAATTTCTACGAAAAGGGAACTTACATATGCAAAAAATGTGGAGCGGCGCTTTTCTCTTCATCATCCAAGTTTAAATCCGACTGTGGCTGGCCAAGCTTTGACGATGAGATAAAGGGCGCCATCAACAAATATCCCGATCCTGACGGGATGAGGACCGAAATTGAGTGTGCAAATTGCGGCGCTCATCTTGGTCATGTCTTTACGGGAGAAGGATATACTGCAAAAGATGTCAGGCATTGTGTGAATTCAATCTCGATCGATTTTGTACCCGGACAGCTTGAGGCGGGACGTTATGGCACTGCGATTTTTGCCGGTGGGTGTTTCTGGGGCGTCGAATACTACCTCCAAAAAGCACCGGGGGTGATTTCAGTTACCTCGGGCTTTACCGGAGGTAATGTTAAAAACCCGACATATCAGCAGGTCTGCACCGGCAATACCGGTCATGCCGAAGCTGTTAAGATAACCTATGACCCTGAAAAAACATCGTACGAAAAGCTGTTAAGGTTGTTTCTTGAGATTCATGATCCGACACAGGTTGGAAGGCAGGGGCCAGATATTGGTGATCAGTACCGGTCCGAAATATTCTATCTTAATGATGACCAGAAGAAGATAGCTGAGAAAAATATTGCTGTGCTTAAGGATAAAGGAATCAAGGTGGTAACGGCAGTATCCAGGGCATCTGATTTTTATGATGCGGAGAAATATCATCAGGACTACTATTTTAAGAATGGCAAAACCCCCTATTGCCATGCCTACACTCAAAGATTCTGATTTTTTGAAAAAAAATCCCGGTCTGTTAATCTAATATTCGCATAAACTTCTAACTTTATCAGGTTTTGAATTTTCCCTGATAAAATGGATGAAATAAAAACCGGAAAGGTTCCTCCCGGAAAAAGAATAAAATTCTGGCTGACTGTTTCAGGTTTCTGCGCGGGAATTGTTTTTCTCCTGGCGGGGAAAGCTGTAATGAACTATACATCAACGGACAGGTACTGCATCTCCTGTCATATCCATCCCACCGCCGATCAAAGCTGGAAACTCTCCACGCATTTCAATAATAATTCAGGGACAATAGTTCATTGCACCGAATGCCACTTGCCCCCGGCAGGACATGGTTATCTTGCAGCCAAGGCAAAGCACGGACTGAAAGATGCATATGGCTATTTTCTTAAGGACAGCTCGGCAATAAACTGGGAAAAGAAAAAGCTTCTCGAATATGCCAAAGGATTTGTTTACGAAAACTCATGCATGAATTGTCATGAGAATCTATTCCCTGTTACCCTGTCAACAGATGGAAGCAACGCTCATCTGTTTTATACTACGAGCAATAACCCGCTAAACTGCATTAACTGCCATCTGAACGTCGGACATTACGACAGGTACGCCCTTCATGCCCATGATTCAAGCTTTGGAGTAATTGCAACTGCAAGCCAGACTATATTTACTGAACCGGCAACCATTGACACTTTTGAGAATTTCACAGAAAAGATCCCGGGCACCAGTGTCTCTTTTGATATGGTTGCCATACCCGGCGGAACATTTGAAATGGGGAGTATGGAGGATGAGCAGCTTCGCGACAATGATGAAGGACCGGTGAGAAAAGTTTCTTTGTCGCGCTTCTGGATGGCAGAGACCGAAGTGACATGGGATGAATACATGGCTTTTTTCAGGGCTACAGGATCACAGGGAAGAACTGAAGGGCAGGTCGTTAAAAAAAAGAATGCTGATGCCATTTCGGGTGCGACACCTCCGTGGGGCGCGCCTGACCAGGGCTGGGGGAAAGGCTCAAGACCTGCCATTACCATGACGTGGCACGCTGCTACCGTATACTGTAAATGGCTTTCACAGGTTACCGGAAAGAAATACAGGTTGCCTACGGAATCCGAATGGGAGTACGCCTGCCGGGGGGGGAAAAATTCTCCATATTTTTTTGATGGTAATCCAAAAAAGTATTCCGGCAAAGGCATTTTGAGAAAATTACTCAAACCTGACACCGCTTCCATCGCGTCATATGTGGTCTATGCCGGTAATAGTTCTGCAAGAACAGAGGAGCCTGCATTTGTCAGGGCAAATCCGTTTGGTTTGAAAAATATGCCGGGAAATGTTGCAGAGTTCTGCTCTGATTTCTATTCTGCCGAAGCCTATAGGGCTGACACAATTGAACTTATCAACCCGGCAGGTCCTGTAAAAGGCAGGGAACATGTCATAAGAGGCGGTTCATTTAAAAGCGATGCTAAAGATGTACGTAGCGCTGCACGCGATTTTACAAAAACTGACGCATGGCTTGTAACTGATCCACAGATGCCAAAGAGCATCTGGTGGTATTCCGATTGTATTGAAGTGGGGTTCAGGGTGGTATGTGAAGTGGATACGATCATCCGATAATTGACATAGTAGTTTAAAAATTGAACTTATTCGGAACCCCGTTAACCGTTAAAAAAGATTAAAATGCTGAAATAATGGGAAATATAAACAGGCGAAAATTTATTGGAAAGACAGCTCTTGCCGGGATAGCATTGGCGGGAACCGCCTCGGTATTGTCTTCTTGCAGCCGCAAACCGGAGGTTAAAAGCACTGGTTTGCCTCCAATTCTTAATGGCGCGCCTAAGGGCAAAAAACTGAGAGCAGGACTCGTTGGCGCGGGAGCGAGGGGAACCGGAGCAGCAATAAATTTCATAAGCTCAGGTCCCGACCTTGAAATCATCGCGCTGGCTGATGTCTTCCAGGACAAAATAGATGACTGCCGGGAAAGATTCGAATCATTTAAGCTTCCGATACCTGCCCAAAACTGCTTTATCGGTTTTGAAGGATATAAAAACCTTATGGCCCTTGATGATGTCGATGTCGTAATTCTTGCAACACCTCCGCAGTTTCGACCGGATCATTTTCTTGAAGCTGTAATGAATAATAAGCACGTATTCATGGAGAAACCAGTAGCAGTTGATCCCGTTGGCATCCGATCAGTAATTACTTCGGGCAAAAAAGCTGCAGCTGTCGGATTATGTGTGGTTACCGGAACTCAACGGCGTCACCAGGAGGATTACATCGAAACCTATAAGCAGGTGGTTAACGGAGCCATCGGAACCATTACTTCGGCAAAGGCATACTGGAATCAGGATCATGTCTGGTTCCGTGAAAGAGAGGAAGGCTGGAATGACATGGAATATATGATCAGGAACTGGAATAATTTCTGCTGGCTCTGCGGTGATCATATTCTGGATACGCACGTCCATAATATTGATGTAATAAACTGGTTCATTGGTAAACATCCTGAACGGGCAATAGGATATGGCGGCCGCCACAGAAGGGTGACAGGCGATCAGTATGATTTTTTCAGTGTCGATTTTGACTATGGCAACGGCGTGAGTTCTCATAGCATGTGCAGGCAGATCGACAGTTGCGCCAATGGAACAGGTGAAATAATAATGGGTACCGAAGGCTATACCAATTGCGCGAATACAATCTGGGATTTAAAAGGAAATGTAAAATGGACTTTTAAATATCCTGAGGATGAAAACGGCACGCCTATGAATGCGGTAAAGATCCCGCCATATGTTCAGGAACATATGCATCTTGTTCATGCCATCAGGACCGGGGAATATGTCAATGAAGCAGAACAGACTGCCTACTCCACACTCACGGCAATAATGGGTCGGACCGCTGCCTACACCGGCCGCTTAATCACATGGGATGAGATCTTCAGATCGGATATGGACCTGGGACCTTCCAAAATCGAGATGGGACCTGTTGATATGGTTTTTGAAACACCTGTACCCGGTGCTGCAATTGTAATTTAATTTTTGCAACGACCCTGACCACTATATTCATGACTGTTTCGTCCATATATAATCTATTTTTATCAACTCAGGGAATCTGCAACAATCCGCGAAATCAGCTGGAGATTTCTTGTTTTCCTGCAGATCGCGCAGACCTGCCTGCCGGTAGGCAGGTCTTCGCAGATTTAAATCCAGGTTAATCTGTCTTTAATCCGCAAATCGATAAGCAAAATCATGACTTTTTAATAAGAATAATTATGCCAAAGAAGACTTCAAGAAGAACATTTTTAAGAGGGTCCGCAACGGCGGTTGCAGGCGCTTTTATATTCCCAACCATTGTTCCGTCGTCCGTATTCGGAATGGGAGGGAAACCTTCTCCCAGCGACAGGATTGTTATGGGTGCAATTGGCGCCGGCTCCCAGGGAATGAGCAATATGCGTGATTTCCTGCGGCTTAAAGACGCTGTAAGGTTTGTCGCAGTATGCGATGTTGATGCCACTCATCTCACACAGGCAAAGGACACGGTCGATAAAGCCAACAACAGCAGGGATTGTCGTACATACGGGGATTTCAGGGAATTCCTTGAGAAGGAAAAGCTCGATGCTGTTTCAATCGCATTACCCGACCACTGGCACGGAATAATCTACACTGAAGCTGCCAGTAAGAAAATGAACGTCTATGGAGAGAAACCAATCTGCCGGACAATTGAGGATGGTAAGGTGATTGTCAATGCAGTAAAAAAGAATAACATCATATGGCAGACCGGCAGCTGGCAACGGTCTGAAGATAATTTCAGAAAGGGTGCAGAACTGGCTGTTAACGGCCGGGCCGGAAAGATCAATTATATCGAAGTCGGTCTGCCGGATGGTGGGGGAGGTATCGGAACTCCGCCAGCTCAGGATATTCCACCGGAACTTGACTGGGAAATGTGGCTTGGCCCTGCACCGAAGGTCCCCTTCAGAGGCGTTTCCCACTGGAACTGGCGCTGGATACTAGACTATTCCGGTGGTCAGTTGACCGACTGGGCGGGTCATCATATCGACATTGCAAACTGGGGCGCCGGACTGGAACACACCGGACCGGCAGAGATCTCAGGCACAGGGGTCTACCCGCCTGAAGGGATTTATAATGTTCCGGTTGAATATGATTTCCTTTGCAGATATGCCAATGGAATTGAGATGCGGGTTGCAAATGCTTCAAGACTCAAACACGGTATGGGAACAACCTGGCAGGGCGACCGGGGATGGATACATACCGACAGGGGTGGCGTGCTGACTGCTTCGGACCCAAAGATCCTGGAAGAAGTAATTGCAGAAAATGAAATACATCTGTATAAAAGTTCCAACCACTGGCAAAACTTCATTGACTGCGTACGTTCAGGAGCTCAGGCAATTGCGCCTGTTGACGTGGCTTACAGAGCTGTTTCGGTTGCTCTTCTCGGAGAAATTGCGATGACTACCGGTCAGACCATCTTCTGGAACCCTGAAACTGAAGAAATTAAAGATAACCCACGTGCCGGCCGACTGCTGACCCGGCCATACCGTAAGCCATGGACATTACCAACCGTTTAATCCTGAAAAACATGAAAAAACATCAGCTTATACTTATTATAGCCGGTGCACTGATTGCCTTTTCTCTATCCTGTAAGAAGGATTCACTTTATAAAACTTTGATAATCACCGGGCAGAGTGAACATAACTGGAAGGCAAGCTACCCCGTCCTTAAACAGATCCTTGATGAGACCGGGATGTTTTCGGCTGAGGTCATGATCACTCCCGAAAAAGGAGGAGATATGACAACATTCAATCCCGATTTTTCAAAATATAAACTGGTAGTGCTTGACTACAGCGGCGATTCATGGAATGAAAAGACAAACAGGGAGTTTGTTGATTTTGTTAATAATGGAGGAGGGGTGGTAGTGTATCATGGGGCGAGCATATCATTTCCTGACTGGAAGGAATACAATGAAATAACCGGTTTAGGAGGCTGGAGGAACAGAAATGAAAAGGACGGTCCCTACGTTTATTACTCACACAACGAACTTGTTTTCGATACAACACCTGGTATTGCCGGTTCACACGGTGCAAGGCATGACTTTCAGATACGTACACGAATAACAGATCACCCGATTACCAAAGGCCTGCCTGTCAGGTGGATGCATCCGGACGATGAACTATATCAGCAGCTCAGAGGTCCTGCAAAAAACATGCAGGTGCTGGCAACTGCCTATGCCGATACTGCGTATAAGGGTACCGGAAGGGATGAACCAATGCTGATGGTCATTGATTATGGAAAGGGCAGGATCTTCCATACCGCAATTGGTCATGCCGACGAAGGCGGCGGTCCTGCCATGCAATGTGCAGGATTTATAGTTACCCTGCAGAGAGGCGCCGAGTGGGCCGTGACCGGATCGGTCACCACCGGAGTGCCTTCCGATTTTCCAACGGCTGCAGCTTATGTTCTGAGGCCTGATTTTAAGGAGATTACACTGGACGAAGCTCTCGAAAAAATCAGGACTTATGATATTCAGAAGAGCACAAAATACTTTACTTTTCTTCAAAGTGAGATCCGCAAAGCGGCAGGCGATGAAGTGATGCTCCTCGGTTTTGAAAAGAAGATGGTAACCATACTTGATGATGCCAATGCTTCCACAGACGCAAAAAAGCTCATACTCAGGGAGCTGAGCTGGATGGGATCGGATTATTGTCAGACTTCATTATCAAAACTGGTGTCTGACCCGGATTTAAAGGATGAGGTTGAGTTTGCGACAGAAAGACTAAAGGTGAAATAGAATGTTTTCACTTATAATACCTGTTTTCAACGAAGGACAACTTATCGATGAACTTGTAAGACGGATACTCCTTGCAATTGAATCATTCAATTCTGACTATGAAGTGATATTTGTTGATGACGGCAGCGTTGACGACAGCCTTCAAAAAATCCTGAACTGGCAGCAAAAGAACAGCCGGATCAAGGCTCTTTCCCTTTCAAGGAACTTTGGTCACCAGGCTGCTTTTACGGCCGGACTTGAATATGCAAAAGGCGGGATAGTTGCCATGATGGATGGTGACCTGCAGGACCCTCCGGAGTTGCTTACGGAAATGTTTCGGAAAATAAAAAATGAAGGTTACGACATAGTGAGCGGTAAAAGAACAGGAAGGAAGGGTACCCGATCGAGGAATATTCCCAGTACTGTTTTTCATTTTATCTTCAGGAAGTTAGTGGATATAAGGAATATGGAGAACTACGGCAACTTCTCGATGATGACCCGGGACGCTGTAAATGCTTTGCTTCAAATGAAAGAGAAAGTGCGGTATCTGCCCGGATTAAGAACATTCATAGGTTTCCGTCAGGGATTTGTCGAATTTGTAAGGGATGACCGCTTCAGGGGAGAACCTAAAATGTCGTTCCATAAACTTTTTACCCTTGCGACTGATGCAATTTTTTCATTCTCTAAGTTTCCAATCCGGTTCTGCCTTGTAATCGGAGCCATTGGTACATTTATCTTTATGATAGCCGGGATTTATTCAATAATTGCAAAAATAGCGGGGTTTGCAATTATAGGCTGGACATCACTTATGCTCAGCATTTATTTCCTGGGTTCAATCCAACTTGTGTTCCTGGGAGTTATAGGTGAATATATCTACAGAAACTATAAGGAATCCCAAAACCGTCCGGTATATTTCATCAAAAAATTTTATAACGGCGAATCATAAGAACGATGAAGGGGAGAGTGCCAAAATATTCTTTCTTCATCCTGTCAGCTGCCCTGCTCGTTTTAATGATCGGAGCAAGCCGGAATGCGGGTATCTCCTGCGATGAGGTACTTCACTATGATCATTCGGTTTCGGTCTGGAATTATTTTGAATCGCATGGCGACGACCGTTCTGCCCTCAATACTCCTGAAACATATCTGAAATACTATGGTCAGAGTTACGATAACCTGGTTACCTTTTTAACAAAATGGTTCAGGATAGACGATGTCTACCTTTTCCGCCATTTCATGAGCGCCCTTGCCGGATGGCTCACAATATTTGTTACAGCCTTTTTTGCGGTCTGGTTGTCGGATTACCGGGGCGGGATCATTGTAATACTGCTTTATGCAATTTCACCAACCTTTCTGGGCCATTCCCAGAATAATCTGAAAGATATCCCCTTTGCACTTGGTTATATTTCAGCAATCTTTTTTTCTCTCCGGGTTCTTTTTTCAAATGGAAAAATCTCATTTTCTGATATTGCAATACTTACTGCCTCCATCGCTTTTGCAATCAGTATCAGGGCCGGCGGTCTAATCCTGATCTGTTATCTGTTCCTGTTCTTCTCAGTTAAATATTTTTTTAAATTTTTGAAAGAAAGGAAGATAGATGTAAAGGAAATTCTTCGAGGCTTCCTCCTGATTTGCGGAATAAGTGTTTTATCATTCTTTCTGAGCATTTTACTGTGGCCTTATGCCTTGCAGGATCCGGTAAGAAACGTATTTGAGTCCTACAGGGTTATGGCCCACTTTCCGGCAACCTTTCGCCAGATCTTTGAGGGCAGGGAAGAGTGGTCGGATTATATGCCCTGGTACTATCTGATAAAGTCTATGGTAATTACAATACCTCTTGTAGTAACAGCTGGCTGGCTGATAGCCGCAGCATTTTCAAAGCGGATTTTGTATTCAGTCAATACTATTAAAATCGGAATGCTGGTTTTTACTGTAATTTTTCCCTTACTTTTTGTGATTGCTGTGCGATCCAATCTGTACAGCTCCTGGAGACAGTTTCTCTTTATTTATCCGGGAATAATAATTGTTTCGGCGCTTGGATTCAACTATCTGTTTGGACAGATCAGAAATAAATATCTGGCAGGAGCATTAATAATCGGATTGTTTTGCCTGTCAGTCCATCCGCTCAGATTTATGGCTTTTAACCAGCCCTATTGGTATATATATTATAATCAGCTTGCCGGAGGGTTGAAGGGAGCTTACGGAAATTATGAAGCTGATTACTATTATGTCAGTCAGACAGAAGCATCTGAATGGCTCATTGATTATCTGAAGCAGAAAGGTGATACATCCGGTGTAAAAATTGGTGCTACATATTCAGTCAAATGGGCATTCCGCGGCTATCCGGGGATAAAAACATCATACTTCAGATTTGACGAAAGGAGCCAGTCAGACTGGGACTACGCAATTGTAGTAAACAGATATATTTCGCCGTATAAACTGAAAAATAAATTATGGCCCCCCGGCAATGTAATTCACATTGTTTACGCTGATTCAGTCCCGTTATGTGGAGTTCTTGAGAGGGGTCCGAAGAACGATTTTTACGGGTATGAAGCTTTGAACCAGGGAAAAATTAAGGATGCAACGGGCTTTTTCGAACAAGCTTTGAAAGAAAACGACAAAGACGAAATGATTTTTTTTAATTTTGCCTCAGCATTGATCAAAGACGGACAGGTAGCAAAAGCTGATTCAGTTTTAAAAGAAGGCCTTAAAATAAATCCTGAGTGTGATATGATCCTTATGTATCTGGGAAACCTTTCAAAATCGCGGGAAAAGCCCGGTGAAGCAAAAGCATATTATAAAAAACTGATAAGTGTTAACCGTAAATATTTTGATGCCTATGTAGAACTTTCAAGGCTCATTGTTTCTGACGATGTTGTGAGATCACGGGAATTGCTCAGGACCTGTCTGAAAATGAATCCGCATTTTAAACCCGCCATAATTGCACTGGCTGACACATACAGGAAATCTGACCCCGAAGTGGCCGAAAAATATGATCAACTTGCAAAAAAGATTGAAAACTAACAAATATTGTATGAAGATGAAAAAAGCAGTTTTAATGTTATCCCTGGTTTTTCTCCTTATTACAGGAGGTATTGGTCTGACATTTGCCCAGGAAAAACCTGCCCCGCAAAAGGATACGGTAAATATAGATACTGACGCCAAACCTGAATTCTACTACGCCGTGGAAGATGAAAAGAGCGATGCCAAATCAGGCAACACCGGCCTAATAATAGGAATTGTCGGTGGAGTTATTGTATTGGGAGTTGCAGGCTATTTTCTGCTCAGGAAAAAGAAATAATAAGGTATCCGCAAAATTTTGTGACCAACACCCTGCGCTGGTGCGGATTGCGTCGTGCGGAATTTTATCTGCGTCATCTGCGAAATCTGCGGGACATTTTTTTTTATTTCCCGCAGATCCCGCAGATAAGCGCAGATTTGCACAGATAACAAACCTGTATTGTCTAAGCAAGAATCTTTCCGCAGTATTCAACGCATTTTTTGACCTCTTTTACTGCATCCGATCCTTCCGGTATTGGGTATTCCAGTTCAATATCCACGTTGATCGGCCATTTGTTCTTTTTTATCAGAAGGAGAATGTCAGCTACAGGAGTTTCGCCTTTACCAAATTCCATATTCGTATTCGGAGGATTTCCTTTCGGTCCGGTTTTATCTTTTATATGAATGCTTGAAATACGGTCATGAAGTTTTTCCAGAATGCCGTTGGGGTGAAGACCGGTTGAGCCGAAATAATGACCGACATCAAAATTCAGCATGTTTTCAGGGGACATTTCAAGGAACTTTTCGAAGGTCCATCCCGGCTGACCCGGTTGCATATGCTGGTGCAGTATTACCTTCATACCGTATTTCCGGGCAAAAGGTCCAAGCTTTTGGGCAGAAACGTCTCCGATCTCGGTAGAAACGCCTTTAGCTCCCATCGCTTTTGCAGCCTTGAATGAATAGTCAATCTCTTCGTCCGACCAGTTCTCGGGGGAGAATTTTGCTATATGGATGTTAACGCCTGCGTTGTTGTACATCTTTCTGAGTTCTTCAAATTTGGACATTGGCGCTGTCAATCTCCACTTGCGCTGTACCTCAGAATTTTCTTTCATTGCCTTCTGAAATGCTGCCCTCTGTTCTTCGGTGGCTTCGCGGGAAGGCCGCTGCATTGTTACCTGCGGTAAGCCTGCAAACTGTTCAGCAGTGTTGCTCATAAGTTCAATTGAGCTGATTCCTCCTTCAATACAATACTTCAGGACATCCTCCGCGCCGCTGGGCATACTTCGCCAGCTGTAGGTTATGGCTCCGACCTGGACTCCCCCGAATTTTGAATTTGGTTTCCTGGCTTGTACCTTTTTGGGCTCAGAGCCAGAGCTGAAATTAACAGGGACTACGGCAAACGTCGCTGCCGCTGCCGTAAGCGTAATAAACCTGCGGCGCGATACCTGACTTTTCGAATTGATTTTGTTTTCCATAAGCTTTAGTAGTTACGTTGTTCTTAAAAATTTATTCTAACTAATTTATCCTTTACTTTCCATCTTCGGTCTTCTGTATCACGAACTCACCCCCTCCCGATAGCTATCGGGACTCTCCCTCCCCTGCAGCCTGGCTCCTCCCTAAATCCCGCCACCGGCGGGATTCTTAACGGTCGGCCCTGTAGAGGGGTGCCTATGGATCGGTCTTCCGTCTTCTGACTTCCGTCTTCTGTCTTCACACATACTCACCCCCGGCCCCTCTCTACTTCGTAAAGAGGGGTGCCTATGTATCGGTCTTCTGTCTTCTGACTTCTGTCTTCCGTCTTTTTATTCAACTTTAACCCAGATGTTACCTTTTTTGTTTGACTCCACAACCGAGTGAATGAACTTCATTCCCCTTACGCCATCGTGAACGGTCGGAAACTCACCAGCTGTAAAAGCTTCACCTCTAATGGATTTAGCAGTGCCCCTGTAAATATTGGCAAGCGCTTCGTAAATGCCTTCAGGATGGCCGGCAGGCATTGTATGGCCGCTTTCGGCCATTTTTTCATTATAACCGTGTGCAGGCTTGAATATTTTTGTTGGTTCTGTGTCACTTAGCATATAAAGGTAATTGGGATCCTCCTGGGCCCACTTAAGACTTGCCTTCGAGCCATATACAGCAATAGTGATGCAGTTCTCCTCACCGCCGCACACCTGGCTCGCCCTTATCACCCCCTTCAGGTTCTTGCCGAACCTGAGTAAAACAGTACCGTCGAGGTCAAGTTTTACATCGTCTTTCACGGTGCTGAGATCAGACAGTATCTCTTTGATTTCCAGTCCTGTGGTGTATTCAATAAGGTTAAAGGCATGAACCCCGATATCGCCCATGCAGCTGCTTACGCCTGCATGTTTGGGATCGAGCCTCCACACCCCGGTTATCCTGCTTTCAGTACCATGGATAATTGAGTTAATCCAACCCTGATAGTACTGCGCATCAATACGTTGTATAGATCCAAGCACTCCCTTTGCGATGAGGTCCCTCATCTGGCGTATCATAGGGTATCCTGTGTAGGTATGAGTAAGGGCAAAAGTAAGTTTCTGTTTTTTCACCAGCTTCTCGAGATCAAGAGCTTCTTCCACAGTAATCGTCATTGGCTTTTCACAAACAACATGAAAGCCGTTTTCGAGCAGACTTTTGGCAGATTCATAGTGAAGGGCATTTGGCGTTACTATCGAAACAACTTCCATCCGTGATCCGGCAGGCATTGCCAGCTCTGCCTTTATCAGCGCACCCACGCTTTTATAGCAGCGGTCAAGGTTAATACCTTCATTGATGGCGAAAAGCTTGCCTTTTTCATAGTCTGCGTCAAAAACGCCGCCAACAAGTTCGTAGTCATTGCAGATCCTTGAAGCCCGGCGATGTGCATCACCAATAAATGCACCTATGCCGCCTCCGATCATTCCCATTTTAATTTTCTTCATAATATTTTGGTATTTAGCATATTACTTCCGACTTTCCACTTTTGTCTTTTTACTTTTATCTTTTGTCTTTTACCTCCGGCCCCTCTCTACCCTGCAGCCTGGCTCCTCCCTGAATCCCGCCACCGGCGGGATTCTTAACGGTCGGCCCTGTCTTCTGACTTCGGTCTTCCGGCTTTCCACTTTTGTCTTTTTACTTTTATCTTTTGTCTTATACCTGTTTCCTCTTCTTCAGATGCAGGAACGTAAAAAAGAGTATCAGAACTGCCGGTACTATTGCAACAAATCTTAATGTGGCAGCCCCGCCTGAGAGCTGGGCTGTCGCCCACTGTGCTGCTTCCTGTGTGCCTGACAGGGCAGCCTTAAGCACTTCAACGGTTTGTCCTGCCGGAATAGCGGCTGCAGTCTGGGCATCAAAAATGGCGCCCAGAACCGGCTGTGCAATAGCACCGCCAAGAAATCCAATGCCTCCCATTATTGCAAGACCAAGGGCTCCGCTTTCAGGTATGTTTTCAGAGACAAATCCAAGCATTGATGGCCAGAAGAAAGCGACACCGAGGGCAAATATTCCTGCGGCAGCAAAAACCATTGCTCCATTGGCATATCCCATCAGGATCAATCCGATAAAAGCCAGGATTGAAGATGTGAGCAGAATAACTGTCGATTTGGTGTTATGAATAATCGTACCGCCAAACTGACGTGCCAGAGCCATTATACCTGATATCCAAACAAGTAGCAGGATCGGATTATCGGAAACATTTGCAAGCAAAGCTGCAATCCATTGATTGGTTCCCAGTTCAGTTGCTGCTGTAAGGATCATGCAAAAGGCCATGAACAGGAATAACGGACTTACGCATGACTTCAACATGTCCTTATATGTAAACCCGGTAACCACACGCTCGGTCTTTGGAAATTGTTTATTCAGAAACATATAGCCGTAGGCAAAGGTCGGAAGCAGCATGATTCCCATCGCATACCTCCAGTTGGTAAGCCCTATGTTGTTGAAAAGATAAACAACAAGACCACCAATCACTATACCCGTAGGGAACCATGCGTGAAACCTGTTGAGACGCCTTGTCTTTTCTTCGGTATACATGCTGGTTATAAGCGGATTACAAGCTGCTTCGACACTCCCGTTTGCTATCCCGATAAAAAGTGTCGAAATAAAGAGCGTCCAGAAACCGGTTGCAATAATCGTAAGTATTATCCCGGCAAGATGGCAAAAAAATGCAATGGTGACGATCCGTCCAAGACCAATTATATCAACAAGCGGACCTCCGAAAAACATTGCAAGGGTAAAGCCCCAGAAGGCTGTCCCCACAATCCACCCGACCTGGGTGTGGGTGAGGTTGAATTCTGCTGCCCAGGCTTCAACAAAGGAGCCTCTTGTAGCAAAGGCAAGTGCGGTAACTACCAATGCAACACAACTTGCATTGAATAACTGGGTTTTCCTGATTGCTTCCATTAGTGGTTTATTGTGGTTAGGATTATAGAATTATTTTGCTGAGGTTAATTACTTTTCAAAAGCTGAATCAAAAGCTATATCTGAAGGGGGGAAGTCGACAGCTCTGACGAATTCCAATGCTTCCCTTGCACCATGTTCACGGTCCATTCCGCCGTCTTCCCACTCAACCGAAAGGGGCCCGGAATAACCGGCACGGTTCAGAGCCCTGATGATCTCCTCAAAATTAATATTCCCGCGTCCCAGACTTCTGAAATCCCAGTAACGGCCTTTTGCTCCGAATTCCGTATGTCCCCCGAAAACACCTGCTTCGGCCGGGAATTCCGACCAGCCGGCATCTTTCATGTGAACATGGAAAATCCTGTTACGGAAAACATGGATAAATTCTATATAGTCAACACCCTGGTATCCAAAGTGGGAGGGATCAAAGTTAAAGCCGAAAGCCGGATGATTGTCTATGGCATCCAGCGTTTTTCTGGCTGAAGCAATGTCAAATGCGATCTCTGTCGGATGGGCTTCCAGTGCAAACCGGATGCCGAGCTTGTTATATTCATCAAGTATCGGTTTCCAGCGGCCGGCAAACTCTTTGTAGCCATCCTCTATCATTTTTACGGGTACTGGCGGAAAAGAATAGCAAAGATGCCAGATGGGACTGCCTGTGAATCCATTAACAATTGAAACCCCAAGTCTCTTTGCTGCCTCTCCTGTTCTGATCATCTCCTGTGCAGCCCGGTTTCGAACCCCTTCAGGATCGCCGTCTCCCCATACATAATCGGGCAAAATGGATTTATGCCTTTCATCAATGCGGTCTGCAACGGCTTGTCCTGCAAGGTGATTTGAAATGGAGAAAACCTTTAATCCGTATTTGTCAAGCATTTTCCTTTTTGCTTCACAGTAAGCATCGTCTGCCTTATTAACTTCAAAATGGTCCCCCCAGCAGGCAAGCTCAAGACCATCGTAACCAAATGACCTGGCTTTCTGACATACAGTTTCAAAGGGTAAATCGGCCCACTGGCCCGTAAAGAGTGTAACTGGTCTGCTCATAGGAATATTTTTTAATATATCGTGATTTATCGAACGGGTTATTTGAATCATGCTAAGATAAGAAAAACCTTTTCATCAAATTCACAGGATTTTGCAGAATTTGTTTACTTTGTATATATTCTGTCAAGGTACTATTATGGCTGATTTTATTCAAATGATGGTTAACCGGCGGACCATAAGAAAATACACTCCGGAACCTGTGAGCGAAAAGCTCCTGACCGAAATACTTACTGCTGCCTGCCGGTGTTCTACAACTGGCAACATGCAGGTTTACAGCATCATTGTTACAAGAGATGAGGGTAAAAAGAAGGAACTTGCACCGTTGCATTTCAACCAGAAGATGGTAATGGAAGCCCCGGTTGTTCTCACATTCTGTGCTGATTTTAACCGTTTTAACAAATGGTGCACATTAAGAAATGCAATTCCGGGATATGATAATTTCCTGTCGTTTATGACGGCTGCAATAGATTCACTTCTTGTGGCCCAGACCTTTTGCGTTGCCGGAGAGGCGAGGGGCCTGGGAATTTGTTATCTGGGCACAACCACTTATATGGCGCATAAGATAATTGAGGTTTTAAACCTTCCAAAAGGAGTGGTGCCTGTTACCACAATCACAGCAGGCTGGCCGGCTGAAATGCCCGAACAACCCGACAGGCTTCCCATGGAGGCAGTTGTTCATACTGAAACTTATGCTGATTATGCTAATGGCGATATTGAACGATTTTATTCAGAAAAGGAAAAAAGGGAGGATTCCCTGAAATTTATAGAGGAGAATAGTAAGGAAACTCTCGCACAGGTGTTTACAGATGTCAGATACAAAAAGGAAGACAACATTTATTTTTCAAAGCTCTTCATGCAGGTTCTGAAGGATCAGGGCTTTATGAATCAATGACCAAAACTTTCATTTTTTCTCTGTGGATCTCTTCGACTCGGCGATTCCCTTTGCGCCCATTGCGCCTGCCTGCCGGTAGGCAGGGTTAAAGGATTTTGACTTTTTCGTCAGCCCCAAGGCACGGAGATACAAAGAGGTCAATTAAAGTCAAGCCCCATTTCTGAAGAGATTTTGACGAGATCATCCTTTATTGCTGGTACAAGCGATATACCCTCCTTCATAATTTTGGCTTCCGACTCTCTTTCAGGATCGCCGGGGATAAGCACTTTGTCCTGGCCTTCAGCTGGTATTGCAGCACGGAACGTCTCAATCCATTCGTCCATTTTAACCTTGAATTCCTCTGCAGGCTGAAATGCATCTATTCTCATTGCTCCGAAGAAATGTCCTGTTCCTGTACCGACTTTTTTGTCAAGCAGAGGAAGATAGGCGACACTGGGCGGTACAAATGGCCCGAAATTAGCGCCGCTGAATACAGCAGAGAAAATATCCACGATTGCTGAGAGACAGTAACCCTTGTGACTTCCATGTATCCTGTCTCCGCCCAGGGTCAGCATAGAACCTCCTGATTTGAGGATTGAAGGGTCATCAGACGGATTTCCATTCTTGTCCTGAACATAACCGAAGGGAACTTTCTCTCCCTTCTTCTCAGCAACTGCAAGTTTACCTCTTGCAACAGGGGTGGTTGCAAAATCGGCGACAAAAGGAGGCTGTTTAAAAGCGGGAATTGAAACGGCTATCGGATTTGTTCCCATCATCCTGCTGATGGAGAAAGTCGGAGCAACCAGTGGATTGGCATTTGTCAGGCAAATCCCTATCATATCGTGTTTCAGGGCCATCATCGAATAGTATCCTGCAATACCGAAATGATTTGAATTGCGGGCGGCAACCCATCCCGTTCCGGCATTTTTTGCCTTCTCAATTGCAATTTCCATCGAGCGTCTGGCAGTGACCATCCCAACTGCGTTGTCCCCGTCAACAACAGCTGTACTTGGTGTTTCATGAACTACTCTTAATTGTGGAGTTACATTGATCCTTCCGGCTTTCCACAATTCGTAGTAGTCTTTAATCCTGATCATCCCGTGGGAGGCATGCCCCCTGAGTTCAGCCGCAAGAAATACATCGGCGATAATACTGGAATCACCTTCACTGCAGCCCATCCTTCTGAAAACCTGCCTTGTAAAATCAAGCAAATAATTATATGTATACATTTATCTAATTCCTTTTATCTTTTATCTTTTGTCTTTTATCTTTTGTCTTTTGAGCCCAGCCTTCGCCTCCCTCCGTCGCCTCGCTCTCTCGCTCCCTCGCTCCCTCGCTCTCTCGCTCTCTCGCTCCTCCGCTCCCCCGTTACCTCCTCACTCTTACAGGATATGGCGGTCTGACCGGCTCAACAGGCGGATTTTTTTCAAGTTCTTTAAGGGCAACCTCTATCGCCTTTTCGAGCTGTGGATCCCTTCCGTTAATTATATCTGCGGGCCATTGCTCCACCTCAATATCTGGTGCAACCCCGGTATTTTCCACAATAAAGCCTTCATCTGTCCATATTGCAAGATTAGGGGCGGTAACGGATCCCCCATCTATGAATTCCGGAAATCCGAGGATGCCCACGAGCCCTCCCCATGTACGTTTTCCGACAAGTGTCCCTACCCTGAATTTTCTGAACATCCAGGGTAGCATGTCACCACCCGATCCTGCCGTTTCATCGATTATCATCACCTTTGGTCCCTGGATTGATGCGCTGGGCGACTTGATATCCAGGCCATACCTCAGGTTCCAGTAAGCCTGGAGGGGTCGCTGAAGTATATCAATATAATAATCTGCGAGTGAACCGCCTCCGTTAAACCTTTCGTCAATAATAATTGCCTTTCTGTCGGATTGCGGGAAGAAGTAACGCTTGAAATACTCATGTCCCGCCGAAGAGGTGTTGGGCACATATACATAGGCTACCTGTCCCTTCGTTGCCTCTGTTACCCTCTTCAGGTTCCCCTCAACCCAGTCGCGGTTCCGGAGGGAATATTCATTTGGAACAGGGACTACTTTCACAACTCTTGAACCAGCATAATCGGGTTTGGTATTTATAGTCAGCTCGACTATTTTACCATCAGTATTTTCAAATAAACTGAAGATATTTTTATCGCCTGTCAGATCATTGCCATTTACGGCAAGGATAAAATCCCCTTTTTTAATATTTAGTCCGGGCTCTGTCAATGGTGATTTAAGATCGGGATTCCAGTTCAACCCTCCATAGATCTTTGCTATCTGGTACCTGTTACCTGAAATTGTATAGTCTGCTCCGAGCAATCCTCCTCCGACACGCTGGGGAGTGTTAAGCCTGTCACCGGGCGACTGTATCCTGTGATGACCGACACTGAGTTCACTGCACATCCATTGAATAACCCTGTTGAGGTCGCTTCTGCATGCCAGATCCGGAAGGAATACCGAGTATTTTGTTTTCATTGCATTCCAGTCCACCCCATGCATTCCCGGGTCATAGAAATAATCACGGTTAACCCTCCATGCCTCATCAAATATCTGAGGCCATTCATCTTTTGGATCTATCCTTACGGAGATTACCGAAGTATTTAGAACTCCTTTGCCTGGCTCAGGTTTTTTGCCAGCCGCAGTTATTCCGTAAGTCTGACCTTTTACGTAAAACATCTTTTTCCGGTCAAATGATACAAGGTACCGGTCAAGCTCCATAACCTCCTCGTCCTTACGGTCCTTCAGGGTGTATTTATGTAGTTTTGAGGACTCCTGTGATGCTTCGGGCCTGACAATATAAAGGATCTCCCCGGTTTCAGCAACCCCTAAATCCGAATAATTACCTGCTCTTACGGGAATATTTACAATTCTATCCTGTAAACCGTCGGTTTCTATTTTTAATGGCTCCGGCTTTACTTCTGCAGGTGGAGAGGTTTTGCTCTCCTTCTTACTCTTTTCGGCAGGTTTTTCAGGTTCGGTTTTTTCGGGTTTAGCGGATTCTTCATCGCTCTCTTTTGCAATTGGCGAAATAATGTCCTTCCGGAGGGTTACAAGATAAATTGAATTTGTCATTCTCATATCCTGACTTGAAAGATCGAACCAGTTCACTACCGGTCCAGCATCAGTGGAAGCAAAGAAATATAAGTATTCACCTTTTGGATCAAAGACGGGATCGGAGGCATCGCTCAGGCCGTCAGTAACCGGAAACGATTTTTGCTGGTCGACCGAATAGAGAATGATCTTCTTAAAATTGGTTTTCATCAATTTGGTATAGAGTATCCACCTTGAATCTGACGACCAGTCGCCAAAAATGTCTCTGAACGGACCCGGGAAATAAATTTCATCGGAATCTATTTTCCTGATGGTGTTTAAATCAAGATCGAGCAGGTAAATGTTCCTGCCATTATCAGTATAGCATATCTTTTTGCTGTCGGGCGACCACATCGGATTTGAATAGAAACCAGTACCTGTGAGCTTTATGGCTCTGGCCTCGCCTTTGCCATCCTGTTGCCTGATATGCAGGAAATATTCCCCTGTGGCATCAGAAAAGTAGGCAATTGACTTTCCGTCAGGTGACCAGGTGGGGAATTTTTCGTGGATACCTGTTGTAAGGGTAATATTTCTAGGATCTCCCTTTTCACCCGGAAGTGTAATAATTTCTCCCCTGTAGTCCATTACAATTCTGGAACCCGAGGGAGAAATATCAAAACTCCTCATATAATTGTTCCCCTGAACAAACCTGGGCCTCAATTCAAGGAGGTCTGCGGCGATGGCAAGAGTGAGCCTGGTTGTCTGTGACTGTGAAATATTAAACGTGTGCAGATAACCTGCCTGTTCAAAAATGATTTTGCCGCCTCCTGCCGAGGCTTTCAGAATGGGAAAATCAGTAAATGAGGTCAGTGGCTTCACTTCTTTGGAAGCTATATCGTAAACAAACAAATTGAATTCTCCGTTCCTGTCGCTCGTAAAAAATATTTTGTTCCCGGTCCACATCGGGTCAGCATCATTGCATCCGCCCTGTGGCTGCGGGATCCTGACAACCGAATGATCAGCAAATGAATATACCCATATCGTGGATATAGTACCACCTCTGTAGTTCTTCCATTGCTGGTATTGGGGTGTAAGGGGAGTGTAGGCCATCGATTTTCCATCCGGAGAGTAGCATGCGGACCAGGCATTGGGTACCTGCAGTTTCTCAGGCAGTCCGCCTGTAATGTTAACAGTGTGAAGCTGGTAATATCTTCCTGAAAAAGAGGAACGCTGAGATGCAAAAAGTACACTTTTGCCATCGGGTGTGAATCCTTTCACTAAATCATTACCCGGATGCCATGTAAGCCTGACCGGCATACCCCCTTCAACAGGTATAATAAAGACATCAGTATTCCCGTCGTATTGGGCGCTGAAGGCGATCAGCTTTCCGTCGGGTGAAAAATACGGATCCGATTCAACCCCTTCATCAACCGTAAGCCGGCGGGGTTGTGAACCATCAGGTTCAGCAACCCAGAGATCCTCAGCGTAGATGAATGCAATCTGACTATCACAGATAGCAGGTTGTGACATCAGCCTGGTGTTCCTGGTATCTATCCCGTAAATTGAAATCTGAAAAAGACAGCAAACTACAAATGCCGCAACCAGGAATCTGAACGTGTTTTTCATTTTTTATTTGATTAGTGGAATTAATAAATCGATTCTGCTTTTGCCCATTTGACTCTCCCCCTCTCCCTCTCTCCCGCTCTCCCTCTCTCTCCCTCATGCCTCCCTGATATTATGCATTACATTAGCCTGAGCCGTGGGTGTTATTACCAGATCATTAATGCATACATGCCCGGGGAGGGTTGTGCAATAGTGTATCACTTCAGCAACGTCTTCTGCTGAGAGTGGATGAATACCCTTGTAAACAGCATTGGCTCTTTCCTCATCCCCGTGGAATCTTACAAGCGAGAATTCGGTTTCAGCCATTCCGGGAGCAAAATTTGTAACTTTGATATTATGCTTTAGAAGGTCGATCCTCATTGCACGGGAGAGTGCATCCACCGCATGCTTTGAGGCGCAATAGACATTCCCCCTTTCATAAACTTCCTTGCCGGCAATTGAAGCAATGTTGATTATGTGACCCTTTTTCCTGGCGACCATGAGCGGTGCCACAGCCCTTGTTACATACAGGAGCCCTTTAACATTGGTATCGATCATTTTATCCCAGTCATCGGTATCTCCGTCATCAATGTGTGAAAATCCCGAAGCAAGTCCGGCGTTGTTGATGAGGACGTCGATCATTTTCCATTCTTCAGGCAGACTATTAATTGCCGCCATAACCTTAGATTTGTTCCTGACATCGAAATTAAGCGGGAGTACCTTGATTCCCAGAGCTGTCAGCTCTTTTTCGAGAAGTGAAAGACGTTCTTTGCGCCTTCCTGTAATAATTATGTTGTTACCGTTTTCAGCAAACTTAATTGCAGTGGCCCAGCCAAATCCTGCGGTGGCGCCGGTTATTAATATTGTTTTGGTCATAGCGTTGTGAAAAGTTAATAGTAATGTAAAAATATGAAAATATTTCAGAAGACGGAAGCGACAGAAGTCGGAAGACAGAAAACAAAAGAAATACAGTCTTAAAAGACATATTAATTTAAAATAAAATACGTCTTATAAGACATATTAAATAAAAATAGAAATACGTCTTAAAAGACATATTAAATAAGATCAATAGAAATACGTCTTATAAGCATATTAAAATGAAATCGACATTCCCTCAATTGCCTCAGTCTGGACGACTTATTGTACAGAAGATAATCGCAGTCAACTGCAATTGTACGTCCTCCTTGGACAGGGTACTGAGCGTTAAACTAAACAGTTCAAAGAACTGTTATAGCTGAAAACAAGTTGTACGTCCCTCGCTTTCGAGACAGGGTGGCTAGATGGTCAACTTCAGCAATTGCAGGGTGGCTAACTTCGACTGGCGAGTGGTCTCCTCTGTCACTTCGCGAATTGCAGATGGCCTGAGCTTGCGAGGCAGAGGGGGTCTCCTGCTGGTCAACTTCAGCGAATTGCAGAGGTGGCCTGAGCTTGCGAGGCAGAGGAGGGTCTCCTGCAGGTCAACTTCAGCGAATTGCAGTGGTGGCCCGGACTTGCGAGGCAGAGGGGGTCTTCACCCGTAATTATTGTATTCATCTTAAATAACTATCTTTACCGTTTATTAAATTTTAAGCGCTTTGCAGGGCATGCCCTTGAATAAGGAAAAAGAAGCAGTTGCACCCATGTTTGATTCGATTGCCTGGAGATATGATTTTCTAAATCATCTTCTTTCATTTGGAATTGACAACTCATGGCGGAGAAAGGCTATAGACACAATCTCTAAAACACATATAAACCCTGCCATACTCGATGTGGCAACTGGCACAGCTGATCTTGCTATTGCCGCAGTGAGACTGAACCCGAAGAGTGTGACGGGAATCGACATCTCGGAGAAAATGCTTGAGCTGGGTAACAGAAAGATCAAAGCCAAAGGTCTGACGCAATTGATCAGACTTTTAAAATGTGAATCGGAGAACATCTGTTTTGATGATAATACCTTCGACGTGTCCATGGTTGCATTCGGCGTGAGGAACTTTTCAGATCCTGTGAAAGGACTCTCTGAAATGAGGCGGGTTGTGCGGAACGAAGGCCTGGTCCTTGTTCTTGAATTTTCAAAGCCTGACAGATTTCCGTTCAGGAACATTTACAATTTTTATTTCAGGAATCTGCTTCCCTCGGTCGGCGGACTATTTACAAAGGAGAGGAAAGCCTACAGGTACCTGAACGAGTCGGTAATGGAATTTCCGGATAATGAGGAGTTTATGAATTTAATGAAATCTGCAGGACTCTCAGACATAAGGCAGGAGAGACTTACCAGAGGTATTGCAAGTATTTATACCGGTATTAAAAAATAAATGCAATATTTGGATTTTAAACAAGTTTAATAACTATCAGGTAAAAACATTGATTCATTAATTTTGAGAAGGAAGCTACAATATATTTTTCTGGCGGTAACATTCCTGTTGATTCATCTTAACACCTTCGGTCAGAAACAGAGGCCGAAAAATGACTCGTGGTATGATGAAAAGGCTCTGCATTTTGGTTTCAGCCTGGGTCTCAATATGATGGATTTCAACATTACACCAACCAGGGTTCCCTTTGGATCGGATACAACCTACCTTAATCCCGAGGTGAATATCCTGAATCCGGGAATTAATATTCAGATTGTGATGAACATGAGGCCGGGGAAGTATTTTGATTTCAGATTTCTCCCCGGTGTATCGTTCGGGCAGAGAAATGTCAGATATTATTCAGTCTTAGACAGTTTGGGGGTTAGTGTGTTTGGAGAAACATACAATGACCGGCAGAGGATCGAATCCTCATTTCTTGAATTTCCATTCCTTCTGAAATATAAGGGCGACAGGCTGAACAACGCACGGCCTTACGTTATTGGCGGTATCAATTTCCGCTACGACCTGGCCGGGAAAAAAGAATATGACGATGAAAAGCCTGTCTACCTGAGGGTGAAGAGAGCCGACCTGTATTATGAATTGGGGGCCGGACTCGATTTTTACCTCCCGTACTTCAAATTCTCAGTTGAGCTGAAAATGTCAAACGGAATCAGGGACATTGTGGTTCACGATCCTGCACCGGGTTATCCCCAGTATGCCAATGCTATTGAAAGAATGCGATCGCAGATCTGGATCATTGCATTTCATTTTGAATAGTAATGGCCAGGCTGGTTCAACTGAATCTTAATCCTGAACGTGCATCAGAAGAGGCAGAAATCCGGAGAATCGCAGGATCTCTGACAGGTATTCCGCTCTCAGCCATTAAAGGTATCAGAATTCTGAAGAGGTCGGTCGATGCCCGTAAACCAAACATCAGGGTAAATCTCACTGTAGAGGTTCTCACCGGAGAAGATCAGGTTACTCCGGTAGTAAGTCCTTTTATACCACAGAATGTTACCGGCAAACCCGAAATTATTATTGCAGGTGCGGGTCCCGCGGGTTTGTTTGCTGCCCTCAGGCTTATAGAGCTCGGTTTGCGCCCTGTGATACTTGAAAGAGGGAAGGACGTTTCCTCAAGGAAAAAGGATATTGCAGCAATCAGCCGTGAACACCTCATAAATCCCGACAGCAACTACTGTTTCGGGGAAGGAGGTGCAGGCACCTATTCCGACGGTAAGCTTTATACCAGGTCAAAGAAAAGAGGTGACAATTCCAGGGTACTTGAATTGCTTTGCATTCATGGGGCCAGTGAGAATATACTTTATGAAGCCCATCCGCACCTTGGTACCGACAAATTACCGGCAATCATAACGAACATAAGGAAGTCGATTACCGATGCAGGCGGTATTTTTCTGCTGGGGAGTAAGGTGACAGATCTTATCATTGAATCCGATTCGGTAAAAGGGGTTACCGTTTCAGAAAACGAAAGGTTTGATTCATCTTCTGTGATCCTGGCAACAGGTCATTCAGCAAGAGATATTTACGAAATATGCCGGAGGAGAAAGGTCGACATTGAATTGAAATCATTTGCAATGGGAGTAAGGGTAGAACATCCTCAGGAACTCATTGACTCTATCCAGTATCATGGTAGTAAAAGCAGGGAGTTTCTGCCGGCAGCTTCCTATAGTCTCGTAAAACAGGTAGATGGGAGAGGAGTTTATTCTTTCTGCATGTGTCCGGGCGGATTTATTGTGCCCTCGGCAACCTCGCAGGAAGAGATTGTGGTCAACGGTATGTCGCCATCGCGGCGTAACTCGCCCTATGCAAATTCAGGTATTGTTGTCGAGATAAGACCGGAGGACCTTGCCGGATTCAGAAGCCAGGGCGACCTTGCAGGGCTTCAGTTCCAGAAAGAACTTGAGAGGGAGGCATGGATTAATGGCGGGCAGACACAGAGTGCCCCTGCACAGCGACTTGCTGATTTTGTAAACGGTGTTTCCTCGGCGACAATACCGGATGTTTCGTATTTTCCGGGAGTTACATCATCTCCGCTTCATGAATGGCTGCCTGCCGGTATAGGAAACAGGTTACGCATGGGTTTGAAGATGTTCGGCGCAGTTATGAAAGGTTTTATGACCAACGAAGCCGTAGTTCTGGGTGTTGAGTCGAGAACCTCATCTCCGGTAAGGATCCCGCGTAATCCCGGAGATATGTGCCATATAAGGATCTCAGGCCTGTATCCCTGTGGTGAAGGTTCAGGATATGCAGGCGGAATTGTTTCATCAGCAGTCGACGGGATGAAAGCAGCAGAAGCTGTTGCTTTGAAGTACAGAACAGGCATTTAACATAAGTTGCCAGTTACTTGTTGCTGGTTGCCAGTTATTTGATAATGAGCATCATGAATAAGGCAAAAATATTGGCTACATTTTTTTTGACAAGATCGCTTATTATTCTGTTAATCAATAACTAACCAGTAACCAGTAACCAGCAACCAGCAACCAGCAACTTGAGTAACTTAATCAAAAGCTCAGAAAGAAGACACTAACTGCCCTTTCTTCTTGCAAATTCCGAAAATATAACTGAGGCAGCCATCCCCACATTCAATGATTCAATACCAGATGAGGCTTTTGTGAATTTTGGGATCATTATTTTCTCAGAGATAAAGGGAATAAGATCCTCCGAAATACCTTTTGATTCGTTCCCGAGCAGAATAATTCCTTCCGATCCAAGGCCATGAGCGTATATTGACTCACCCTCAAGCAGCGCCCCGAAAACAGGAACCCCTTTCCCTGAAGCTTCATTCAGGATCTCTTCCAGGTCGCAATAATGTACCCTGACATTCAGGATTGCTCCCATTGTCGATTGGATCACTTTAGGATTAAAGACATCGACACAACTGACGGAACATACTATATCCTTAATCCCAAACCAGGATGCGGCTCTGACGATGGTGCCAAGGTTCCCCGGATCCTGAACAGAATCAAGGGCAACGGTTAAATCCCTGAAAAGGCTATCGCTTTCCATGGTGTACTCAGGCATCGTTACAACTGCAATTGCATTGTGGGGCGTTTTGAGCGAGCTTATTTTCCTGAGTTCATCGAAGCTGGCAGGTTCCGTTTCTCCAATGTACTCTTTTTGACTGGCGCCAAGTGAATTAATAAACTCAGGTTTGGCAACAAGCATCCTTATCCTGACCTTTGCCGCAAGGAATTCTTTGACAATCTTATCTCCTTCTATTACGAAGAGCCTTTCCTTCTCTCTTTCCTTTTTTTTCTGAAGGGAGAATATGAAATTTACCTTGCTTTTGCTGAGCATTTAAGGGAGTTTTTTCCTCTGAGGATTATGTATTTTTATTGATATATTTGCGTAACACTTTGGTTTACAAATTTTGGGAAAAAAAACTTTAAATAAAAATATTTATTCTTTGAGAGTTTTTCTCCCTGTCGTAATTATTGTAATTATTGTATCATCCTGCAATCCAACTAAATATGTTCCGGCCGGCAAGACCCTGCTTACCAAAAACCATGTCAGGATAAATAATATGGGTGTAAGGGAGGCTGACCTGGTTCCCTACATAAGGCAGAAACCCAATAAAAAGATCTTTGGAGCGCGTTTCCACCTTGGTTTATATAATCTTTCAAATCTTGAAAAATCCAGGTGGCCTCATTCCTGGCTGCGCAATATCGGAGAGGAGCCGGTTATTTATGATTCGCTTGCCACTGAAAAGAGCAAGGAACAGATTACATCATATGTTGCTTCAAAAGGTTATTTCGACGGCAGGGTCTCAGACACAGTTAAAACTGCAAAAAGAAAATCGGAAGTTTATTATGATGTTAAGCTTAAAACACCCTATATTATCCGTAATCTGAGCTATGATATTCCGGATACAAGCATAAGGGCGCTTTTCTATTTTGATTCTGTCAACTGTATTATTGAAAGGGGGAAACCCTATGATGTTGACGTTTTACAGTCAGAATTGTCGCGTTTTGAGCGGTTTATTAAAAACAGCGGATATTACGGATTCTCAAGTGATTATGTCAACTTCCTTGTCGACAGTACAATCGGGAACCGCCAGGTAAATATTGTTTATACTGTTAAAAATTTCATGGAAGTTGACGATTTTAACAGGATCACTTATGTTCCCCACTCAAAATTCCGAATCCGAAATGTGTATGTATATCCCGATTTTGTGCCCAAGGAGCTTCTCGAAAGGGGTGAATCGTACCTTAAGAGCATGGATACGACCAGTTATAAGGGATACTATTTCATTTCAGAAAATGGTGGTCAGCGTTTGAAATATGATCTTATTATTCAGTCGCTCTACATCAAACCCGGTTCAGGCTATAACACAACCGATGTCGAGCAGACACAGAGCCACCTGATGACTTTGAAAGTGTACCGTCTTGTAAACACCTTTTTCCAGGAAGTTGAGGACCCTGAAGGATTTCAGGATCCCCGGAATCCTGAATTGTCGCTCGACTGCCATATACAGCTGACTCTGCTGAGCCAGCAGTCATTCAATGTGGAGGTTGAAGGAACCAACTCGTATGGTAGCCTCGGGGGAGCGCTTAATCTGATTTACCAGCATAAAAACCTTTTTCATGGCGCCGAGCAATTCAGCATGAAGCTTAAGGGAGCCTTTGAAGCTATAACCCAGGAGAATATAGGTCTAAGAAGCAGCTACAATCGGGAATTTGGGTTAGAGACAACCCTGAGGCTTCCCAGGTTTTTGTTCCCTTTTCTGAAAATTGAAGGATTTGTAAAAAACTATAATCCTACTACCACCTTACTGGCTGCATATAACTACCAGGATATGGTATTTTACAGAAGAAGAATGGCCAACGCCACGTTTGGATATAACTGGATGACAACTAATTATCAGACACACATTGTTAATCCGATTCAGCTGAACCTTATCAAGCTCGACAGCATAGATCCGGCATTCAAGGCAAGGATTGATTCCTCATCATACCTGGCCTACAGTTACAGGGATGTGATGATCCTGGGAGGGAGCTATTCCTTTATTTTCAATAATCAGAAGATACAGAAATCAAGGGACTATTGGTTCTTTCGTCTGAATGCAGAAATTTCAGGAAATATGCTGTCGATGGTAAGCAGATTAGCCGGTTTGAAAAAGAGCGAAGGGAGTTATTATGTATTTGGACAGCCATTTGCCCAGTATTTCCGTGCCGACATGGACCTGAGGTATAATATTGTCCTGAACGATGTAAGCTCTGCTGTTTACCGCGGATTCATCGGACTCGGTATTCCCTACGGGAACTCAAAAGCCATCCCTTTTGAGAAACAATATTTTGGCGGCGGTGCAAATGGCATAAGGGCATGGCAGGTCAGAACCCTTGGACCCGGCTCGTATGCTTATCCCAGGGACACCACATTCATAAATCAGACAGCTGATATTAAGCTCGAGGCCAATGCCGAGTATCGTTTTAAATTGTTCTGGATCCTTGAAGGGGCAGTATTTTTAGATGCCGGAAACATATGGACATTTAATGTAGATGATGCACGGCCCGGTGCCCAGTTCAACTTTGCAAATCTCCTGGATGACCTTGCAGTAGGAACAGGTACCGGATTCAGATTTGACTTTAAATTTGTTATCGGACGTCTCGATCTTGGCCTGAAACTGCGGGATCCATCTATCGCGAACGGATCAAAATGGATCGTGGCGAACCGCTCGTATAATTTCAGGAATGACCTGACATTCGTTGTGGGTATCGGTTATCCCTTCTGATCCGGATCTTTCGCAGTCTCAATATTTTTCAGGATTTTATCCCCATTGTCATTAAGATTGCATAAATTGCATTGGTCTCTCTGCTAATTTTCTTCAGTAATGAATCCAATTAAAGAGTCCGTCAGGAGCTGGTTCGGATTTACCCGCAGGGAAAGGAGATCTACCTTTATCCTGCTTCTGATAATTGCAGCGGTTATAGGAATCAGATATGTAGTGCCGGAGAAGAATATAACTCTGGAAGTAATCCCATTGAGTTTTAATGAGCCGGCAGAGGGTGCTATTGTTCCCCTGGTTAAAGAAAATGGCTATACCCGGGAGAAGCAGACGGTGCCTCGGGTAAAGAAGAGCGTTACTGAGATCAACAGCTGCGACTCGGCGTCGTTTGAGGCATTGCCCGGGATAGGCCCGGTCCTGTCGGCCAGGATTGTAAAATACAGGAAATTAATAGGGGGTTTTGTATCGGTCGATCAGCTGAGAGAAGTTTACGGACTTCCTGAAGAAACGTTTAACCTTGTTTCATCAGGATTAACTGTTGACACGCTTGCAATAAAGAAGATCAAGGTCAATAAGGCGGAATTCAGCGAACTTATCAGGCATCCGTATTTCCAGCGGAATGAAGAAATGCAATCCTCAAATTCCGGGAGCTGAAGGGCAGGATCACGGGAGTTAATGAGATGGTTGAAAATAATCTGATTTCATCTGAAACTGCAAGGAAGATTAGGGGGTATCTGGAGTTTTAAATCCCCCCTTGAGGGGGGCAAGGGGGGTGTAAAATTAACAAAAATGACACGTAATAAAATTCATCCATACAATCCACGTCTAAAACAACATGCTCGCAAGTTACGCAACAACAGCACCTTAGGAGAGGTATTGTTTTGGATACAAATTAAAAATAGAGCCTATGGATATCAATTTCACAGACAGGTCCCCATAGATGAATTTATTGTAGATTTTTTTTGTCATGAATTGCAGCTCGCAATTGAGATCGATGGGAATACTCATGACTATAATTATGATTATGATATGAAGAGGCAGGAAAAGTTAGAGAATCTTGGTATATGTGTACTCAGGTTCAGTGATATAGAAATTAAAAAGCACATGAATGATGTATTAAGGGTATTTGAAAGGACTATTTCAGAGCTTGAAAAGACAATTTGATAAGGCTGAAATGGAAGACACCCTCCTGGCCCCCGAGAAAGACATCTCCCCCTTGGGGGATTAAGAAAGACATCTCCTGGCCCTCCAAGAAAGAAGCCCCTGGCCCCCTTCCAAGGGGGAATTTGAAGAAAGACATCCCCCTGGCCCCCAAGAAAGACATCCCCCTGGCCCCCTTCCAAGGGGGAATTGTCAACTTTTAACCAATATTTAACACTCATAATTTGGAATAAACACAGGAAACAACTATATTTAGTAAATCGCGAAAAATGAAAATTCAAACCTGTTATATAATGTTTAATTCTTTAAAAAAAGATGATATGATAAAATTATTGCCATAAAAGTTTTGAAAAGACTTTTTCTATTTCTAACTTTGCGCCTCGTTTAAAATTCAATTTTATACTATGATCATTGTACCGTTAAAAGAAGGCGAAAATATTGAAAGAGCTTTGAAAAAGTTCAAAAGAAAGTTTGAAAAGACGGGAGTAATCCGTGAATTACGTTCACGTCAGGCTTTTATTAAGCCTTCAGTACGCCGGAGGGAAGAAATCAAGAAGGCTCAGTACGTTCAGAAGCTCCAGGAGAGCGAGGAATAGTCCTCCAGGCTGGATCATTTTCACTATAAACAACAGATAAGGAGGTTCCTTTATGGTTCAAAAGGAATCATTCTTACAGTATCTGCAAGTCGAAAAGCGTTATTCTCCGCTTACTGTAAGATCTTACTTAAACGATCTGGATCAGTTTCATAAATATTTAGCAGCCGGGGAGAGCGATTCTGATCCTCTTGCTGTTTCATCGCATGATATAAGGTCGTGGATAGTGAGACTCATGGAAAACGGTTATTCTTCCAGGAGCATTCATCGAAAGATCTCATCATTAAGAGGTTATTACCGGTACCTTAGAAAGGAAGGATTTGTAAGAAACGATCCGCTTGATAAAGTGGTGCTTCCAAAAATCAAAAAGAGACTGCCCCAGTTTGTTGAAGAGGAATCTATTGACAATCTGCTTGATAACTTTGACTTCGGAGATGATTTCAACGGAGTGAGGAACAGGACAATAATTGAAATGCTTTATCTTACCGGAATGAGGAGGGCGGAACTGACAGGTCTGAGGAGTGTTGATGTGGATATTGCAGATTTAACAGTGAAAGTGACAGGCAAAAGAAATAAGCAAAGGATTATCCCTCTGCTCAAGCCTTTCGGCCTGAATCTGGAACGCTATTTAAGACTCCGGAACGAGCGGTTTCCCGAAGGTGACAGGGAATGGTTTTTTGTCGGAAATAAAGGGAACAAGTTATACGATAAATATGTTTATAATACTGTAAAGAGCTATCTGTCGATGGTAACAACAATAGAAAAAAAGAGCCCCCATATACTCAGGCATTCGTTTGCCACTCATATGCTCAATCATGGAGCTGATTTAAACTCGATTAAGGAATTCCTGGGTCATGCCAATCTATCGGCAACGCAGATTTATACTCACAACTCATTTGAACAGCTTAAGAAAATATATAAACAGGCTCACCCGCGAGCTTAAATATTAATTCAAAAACAGGAGGTACTACGATGAACGTTCAGATCCATTCAGTGCGGTTTGATGCCGACAAAAAGCTAATCGATTTTGTTAACCAGAAGCTGGAAAAACTGACCCAGTTTGGTGATGGGATTGTCAATGTTGAAGTTTATCTCAGACTTGACAAGGATCAGGATCGGGAGAATAAAATTAGCGAAATCAGGCTGGAGCTACCCGGTGAACCATTGTTTGCAAAGAAACAAAGCAAGACGTTTGAAGAAGCTACTGACCAGGCAATTGATGCTCTTAAGAAACAGATTACCAAGTACAAGCAGAAGAAAAGAGGGGTCTGATCCAACTGGTGGGAAAAATATTTTGAATTATTTTGTTAAATGAATTTTATATTCATACATTTGCAGACCGATTTTTGAGGGGTTATTATGCCCTTTCGGGACGTTCTTTAAATTGCCGATGTAGCTCAGTTGGCCAGAGCAGCTGATTTGTAATCTGCAGGTCGGGGGTTCGAATCCCTTCATCGGCTCTTGAAAGAGTTGTAGATGTGTGTCTTAGGAGATAAACTCAGTTTCAAGGGGGAGATACCAAAGTGGCCAACTGGGGCAGACTGTAAATCTGCTGGCGAATGCCTTCGTAGGTTCGAATCCTGCTCTCCCCACTTAAACGGGTTTGCCGTACACCTGGAAGGTTTGAGAAGAAGATACGGGCCTCTTTGGATGATATTTCGCGGGAGTAGCTCAGTTGGTAGAGCATTAGCCTTCCAAGCTAAGGGTCGCGGTTTCGAGTACCGTCTCCCGCTCACTTTTTGATGCCAGAGTAGCTCAGGGGTAGAGCACTTCCTTGGTAAGGAAGGGGTCGGGGGTTCAATTCCCCCCTCCGGCTCAACGAGAAAAATGAATTAAAAACTGTATATAGATAAACTAAATTTAATACGCTTGGAGTTATGGCAAAAGAAAAATTTGACAGGTCGAAACCGCATGTAAATATTGGTACAATCGGTCACGTTGACCATGGTAAGACCACCTTGACAGCAGCGATCACAATGGTCCTTGCCAAAAAGGGTCTTTCTGAAATCAGGGATTTTGACTCAATTGATAATGCCCCCGAGGAAAAGGAAAGGGGTATTACAATTAACACAGCACACGTCGAATACCAGACAGCTACCCGTCACTATGCACATGTTGACTGCCCCGGTCACGCCGACTATATTAAGAATATGGTGACAGGTGCGGCCCAGATGGATGGTGCGATACTTGTTGTTGCTGCTGATGACGGCCCGATGCCTCAGACCCGTGAACATATTCTTCTTGCACACCAGGTTAACGTTCCCAAGGTACTCGTATTTATGAACAAAGTTGATCTTGTTGATGACCTGGAGCTTCTTGATCTCGTTGAAATGGAAGTACGTGATCTTCTCAACTTCTATGAATTTGACGGCGACAATGCTCCTGTTATTCGTGGTTCAGCTCTCGGTGCAATGCACGGGGAAGCCAAATGGGAAGAAAAAGTAATGGAACTGATGGATGCAGTTGATTCATATGTCCCGATTCCAAAGCGCGAAAATGAGAAGCCTTTCCTTATGCCGGTTGAAGACGTTTTTTCAATTACCGGACGTGGTACAGTTGCAACTGGCCGTATCGAAACAGGTGTTGTAGTTACCGGTGAAGAACTTGAAATGATAGGCCTCTCCGCTGAAAAACGCAAAACAGTATGTACAGGTGTTGAAATGTTCCGCAAAATCCTCGACAGGGGTGAAGCTGGAGATAACGTTGGTCTTCTCCTTCGTGGTGTTGATAAGAAAGAGATTAAAAGAGGTATGGTTCTTGCAAAACCGGGTTCAATAACACCTCATACGAAACTTAAAGCAGAGATTTATGTTCTGAAGAAAGAAGAAGGCGGGCGTCACACCCCCTTCCACAATAAATATCGTCCACAGTTCTACGTCAGAACACTCGATATCACAGGTGAGATAACACTTCCTGAAGGAACAGAAATGGTGATGCCGGGCGACAATGTCACTATAACTATTGACCTTATTTATCCGGTTGCTATAAATGTAGGGCTTCGTTTTGCTATCCGCGAGGGCGGCAGGACTGTCGGCGCCGGCGCAGTAACTCAGATAGTTGAATAACGGTTTTGGATATAACAATTATATGGCTCTTGTTGAAACGCGAAGTATCGCGTTTCAACTGTTTTGCCATATTAATACGGGTGTAGCTCAGTTGGTAGAGCACTGGTCTCCAAAACCAGGTGTCGGGAGTTCGAGTCTCTCCTCCCGTGCAAATTAATTTAGAACTATGGATGTAAAAGGATATTTCAGGGAATCGTACACAGAGCTTATTCACAAGGTCACCTGGCCAACCTGGAGCGAACTTCAGAACAGCGGAGTACTTGTCCTCGTTGCCACTTTGATAATTGCGCTCATTGTTGCCGCCATGGATTTCGGCTTTGGCAGGATTATGGAATTTATATACAGTTTGTTATATTAAACAAAGTCATTCCAATGAGCGAGAATATTAAGAAGTGGTATGTGCTTAGGGCAATCGGAGGGAAGGAAAAAAAGGTAAAAGAATATATTGACAATGAAGTTGCCCGCCTGAAACTTGAAGAATATGTCTCCCAGGTGCTGATCCCAACCGAAAAAGTTTACCAGATAAGATCGGGTAAAAAAATAAGCAAGGAAAGAACATTCTTCCCGGGATATGTCCTGGTTGAAGCTGTTCTTACAGGCGAAATACCTCATCTTCTCAGGAATATCCCTAATGTGATCGGATTCCTCGGGTCACAGGACGGTGAACCGGTTCCGCTCAGAAAATCTGAAATCAACAGAATCCTTGGAAAGGTTGATGAACTTAATGCCAGCGATGAAGAACTAAATGTCCCGTTCTTTGTTGGTGAATCAGTAAAAGTGATCGATGGACCTTTCAACAGCTTTACGGGGATTATTGAAGAGGTAAATGATGAAAAGAAAAAACTCAAGGTGATGGTTAAGATTTTTGGCAGGAAAACACCGCTGGAGTTAAGTTTTATGCAGGTAGAAAAAGAGAATTAACAGAAGATATTGATAGTTGTAATATTCATAATGCTTCCTGAACGACTGTCATGTACTCGCAAATAACAAGCAAATACTAAATTATGGCAAAAGAAGTAGCTGGAATTATCAAGTTACAGATACATGGCGGAGGAGCCAACCCATCACCACCTGTTGGACCCGCACTGGGTTCAAAAGGTGTGAACATCATGGATTTCTGTAAGCAATTTAATGCGAGGACCCAGGACAAAGCTGGAAAAGTAATACCGGTTGTTATAACTGTTTACGCCGACAAAACATTCGAATTCGTAACCAAAACACCACCGGTTGCTGTTCAGCTTTTGGAAGTTGCCAAAACAAAGAAGGGTTCTCAGGAACCTAACAGAGATAAAGTGGCAGCAATCACCTGGGACCAGATCAAAACAATTGCCAATGAGAAAATGGAAGACCTGAACTGTTTTACAGTCGAGTCGGCCATGAAGATGGTAGCTGGTACCGCTCGCAGTATGGGAATCACTGTTAAAGGAGATTTCCCTGTAAATAATTAAATAGAAAAATAATGACTAAACTTACCAAAAACCAGAAGCTTTCCTTTGACAAACTCGACAGGAACAAGCTTTATACGTTGACAGAAGCATCGTCGCTGGTAAAGGATATCACCACGACCAAATTTGATGCCTCTATCGACCTGGATGTAAGGTTAGGTATCGATCCAAGGAAATCCAATCAGATGGTTCGCGGCGTCGTTTCCCTTCCTCACGGAACGGGAAAAGTGACACGGGTCCTTGTTTTATGCTCCCCTGACAGGGAAAATGAGGCGAAGGAAGCCGGTGCTGATTATGTTGGTCTTGACGACTATGTCGAAAAGATCAAAGCTGGTTGGACAGATGTTGATGTTATCATAACCATGCCATCCGTTATGGGTAAAGTCGGGCAGTTAGGCCGGATCCTCGGTCCTCGCGGACTGATGCCGAATCCTAAAAGTGGAACTGTTACCATGGAGATTGGCAAGGCTGTAAAAGAAGTGAAGCAGGGTAAGATTGATTTCAAAGTTGACAAAAGCGGAATCATACATACCTCAATCGGAAAAGTCTCATTCGAGCCACAAAAGATCGTTGAGAATGCAAGGGAGTTTATCCAGGTGGTAAACAAACTGAAACCGGCCGCCGCCAAAGGAACCTACATCCGTAGCCTCTTCCTTTCAAGCACTATGAGCCCCGGAATTAAAATCGATCCTAAAGGTCTTGATGAATAACATGTAAAGTTAAACTCGAAAAGAAAGATGAGACGGGAAGAAAAAAATGCTATCATTGACAGCCTCGCTGAGAAACTGAAAGAGTACAGCCACTTCTATCTGACTGATACCGCTCAGCTGAATGCCGCTGACACAAGTGATCTGAGAAGAAAGTGTTTTGAAAATGATATTAAACTTATTGTTGTAAAAAATACCCTGCTTAAAAGAGCACTGGAAATGTCTGAAGGTGACTTTAATGAACTTTATCCGGTTCTTAAAGGCACTACATCCATCATGTTTGCTCAAACCGGAAGCGCTCCTGCACGATTGATAAAGGAGTTCCGCAAAAAGCATGATAAGCCTGTTCTGAAGGGCGCCTATGTTCAGGAATCAGTTTACGTCGGCGATACAATGCTCGATGCACTCGTTTCCGTTAAAACAAAACAGGAACTGATAGGGGATATTATCCTTCTTCTTCAGTCGCCTGCAAAGAACGTTGTATCGGCCTTGCAATCAGGTGGAACTAAAATTCATGGTGTTCTTGAAACACTATCAAAAAGAGAAAATAGTTAAAGTAAAATCAACTTAAAATTCAATAAAAAAATGGCAGATCTTAAGAAATTTGCAGAAGAACTGGTTAACCTGTCTGTGAAAGAGGTAAATGAACTGGCTAAAATACTTAAAGAAGAGTATGGAATCGAACCTGCTGCTGCTGCAGTAGCTGTTGCCGGTCCCGCCGCTGATGAAGCACCTAAGGCTGAAGAAAAAACTACATTCGATGTTATCCTCAAAGCCGCTGGTGGTCAGAAGTTACAGATTGTTAAACTGGTTAAAGATATCACCGGCCTCGGACTGAAAGAAGCTAAAGCAGTGGTAGACGCAGCTCCAGGTCCAGTTAAAGAAGGTGTATCAAAAGAAGAAGCAGAAGCTATTAAAGGTCAATTAGTTGAAGCAGGAGCTGAAGTTGAACTTAAATAAGTTATATCTTATTGCTGGGTTATAGGTTTAGTTCCGGAGGCTTTCGGAACTAAGCCTTTTCGTTCTTTTAATTATAAGTTCACTTAATCCTTTTATAATGTCCTCAAAAAATACTGAAAGAATTAGTTTTGCTTCCAGAAAAAATCAGCTTGATTACCCCGATTTTCTGGAAGTTCAGTTGAAATCATTCGGTGAGTTTTTTCAGCTGGGAACTACTCCGGAAAACAGGAAAAAAGAGGGACTCTTTAAGGTCTTTACAGAAAACTTTCCGATTACCGATACAAGGAATAATTTTGTTCTTGAATTTCTGGATTATTATATCGACCCTCCCCGTTATACAATAGAAGAATGCATAGAACGCGGACTTACTTTCAGCGTTCCTCTTAAAGCAAAATTGAAACTCTATTGCACCGATCCCGAACACGAAGATTTTGATACCGTGATTCAGGATGTTTACCTCGGCACAGTCCCCTATATGACTGATCGCGGTACATTTGTTATTAATGGCGCCGAAAGGGTTGTTGTATCACAATTACACAGATCCCCTGGCGTATTCTTTGGACAAAGTGTCCATGCCAACGGGACTAAATTATACTCAGCCAGGATAATCCCGTTCAAAGGCTCCTGGATTGAATTTGCCACTGACATCAATAACGTGATGTACGCTTATATCGACAGGAAGAAAAAACTGCCGGTAACGACCCTCCTGAGAGCCATCGGGTTCGAAAGCGACAAGGAGATCCTCGAGATCTTCAACCTTGCTGAAGAACACAAAGTCTCAAAGACCAATATCAAAAAGCTGGTGGGCCGTAAACTTGCTGCCAGGGTACTTAAAACATGGGTCGAAGACTTTGTTGATGAAGATACAGGCGAGGTGGTCTCAATTGAAAGAAATGAAGTGATCCTTGACAGGGAGACAGTCATCGAACAGGAACATGTTGACATGATAGTCGATTCGGGAGCAAAAGCAATCCTTTTGCACCGCGATGATTCAACCCTCACGGATTTTGCCATTATATACAACACGCTTCAGAAAGATCCCTGCAACTCCGAAAAAGAAGCAGTAATTTATATCTATCGCCAGCTGCGTAATGCGGAACCGCCTGATGAGGCAACAGCACGAGACGTGATAGATAAGCTCTTCTTTTCAGATAAAAGGTATGATCTTGGCGAAGTCGGACGTTACAGAATCAACAAAAAGCTTGGTCTTAACACCGAAATGAATGTTAAGATCCTTACAAGGGAAGACATAATCAAGATCATCGGCTACCTGATCGAACTTATCAACTCCAAGACAGATATCGACGATATCGATCATCTGAGCAACAGGAGGGTAAGGACAGTAGGGGAGCAGCTGTACGCCCAGTTCGGCGTCGGCCTTGCCCGTATGGCCCGTACAATACGCGAGAGGATGAATGTAAGGGATAACGAGGTGTTTACACCTGTTGACCTTATAAATTCAAAAACTCTCTCATCCGTTATTAACTCATTCTTCGGAACAAACCAGCTGTCGCAGTTTATGGACCAGACAAATCCGCTGGCTGAAATGACGCACAAACGTCGTATGTCAGCCCTCGGACCTGGCGGTCTGTCGCGTGAAAGGGCCGGATTCGAAGTGAGGGACGTTCATTATACACACTACGGCAGGCTTTGTCCGATTGAGACGCCTGAAGGACCAAATATCGGACTGATATCTTCACTGTGCGTTTATGCTAAAGATCAACGACCTTGGCTTTATCGAAACTCCTTATCTTAAAGTTAAGGACGCTCAGGTCGATTTCAGCGGGGAAGGTATCGTCTGGCTGAGCGCTGAGGAAGAAGAAGAGAAGATGATTGCCCAGGCCAATGCACCGCTCCTAAAGGACGGACATTTTGAAAATGCAAGGGCAAAGTGCAGATATGAAGCAGATTATCCGTTTGAGGAGGTCGCTAAAGTTGACCTTATGGATGTTGCCCCCAACCAGATAGCATCAATAGCAGCATCACTGATCCCCTTCCTTGAACATGATGACGCAAACAGAGCCCTTATGGGATCAAACATGATGCGCCAGGCTGTTCCGCTTATCAATCCTGAGGCTCCGATAGTCGGAACCGGGCTTGAAGGCCAGGTCATACGAGACAGCAGGATACTATATGCTGCTGAAGGTGACGGGGTTGTGGAATACGTCGATTCAAACGAGATTGTTGTAAGGTATACACGCACCGACGAGGAAAAATTCGTAAGCTTTGATGATGATATCAGGCGTTATGTCCTCCCGAAATATAAGAAAACAAACCAGAACACCTGTATAAACCTGGTTCCTGTTGTCAGAAAAGGTGAGAAGGTCACCAAAGGACAGGTACTTACCGAAGGCTATGGTACCAAGAATGGGGAACTGGCTCTGGGTCGTAACCTTAAGGTGGCTTTCATGCCATGGAAAGGATACAACTTTGAGGATGCTATTGTAATCTCCGAAAAGGTTGTGCAGGAAGATATGTTCACATCCGTCCATATTGATGAATATCTGTCTGGAAGTCCGCGATACAAAACGCGGTCTTGAAGAACTGACATCGGATATTCCAAACGTAAGTGAAGAAGCAACAAAGCACCTTGACGAAAATGGTCTGATCAGGATCGGTGCCGATGTTAAACCGGGAGATATCCTCATTGGCAAAATCACTCCCAAAGGAGAATCAGATCCATCACCGGAAGAGAAACTTCTGCGGGCTATCTTCGGCGATAAGGCAGGCGATGTGAAAGATGCTTCATTGAAGGCAGGCCCATCCCTTGAAGGTGTGGTTATTGACAAGAAACTCTTTACACGCGCAATAAAAGACAAGAAAGCCAAAACAGTCGAAAAACCGCTGCTTGACAAGATCGAGTCCGACTTCAACAGAAGCGTTGATGATCTTAAAGCAAGGCTGGTCGACAAACTGTTTATCCTGGTTAACGGTAAAACTTCACAGGGCGTTAAGGATTATCTGAACGTGGATGTGATTCCCAAAGGCAGCAAGTTTACACTGAAGCTGCTTCAGGAGGTTGACTTTCTGAATATCAACCCGAGCAAATGGACCACTGATAAGAAGAAAAACGATCAGTATCAAGAACTCCTGATCATAACTATATTATCAAGTATAAGGAGATCGATGGGATCTATAAGCGTAAAAAATACAATATCACCATAGGCGACGAACTGCCTGCCGGTATTGTACAGTCTGGCAAAAGTGTATATTGCCAAGAAGCGAAAGGTAAAGGTTGGCGACAAGATGGCCGGCCGTCATGGTAACAAAGGTATAGTTGCCAAGATAGTACGTCATGAAGACATGCCTTTCCTTGAAGACGGCACACCAGTCGACATCGTTCTGAACCCACTGGGTGTTCCTTCGCGTATGAACCTGGGTCAGATCTATGAAACAGTTCTCGGATGGGCCGGACAGAAACTCGGACTTCAGTTCTCATCCCCTATCTTTGATGGTGCAACAATCGATCAGATAACAGAATACACCGAAAAGGCAAAGCTTCCAAAGTACGGAAAAACATACCTTTACGACGGTGGAACAGGGGAACAGATTCGACCAGCCGGCCACTGTGGGTGTTATCTATATGCTCAAACTGGGTCATATGGTTGACGACAAGATGCATGCACGTTCGATTGGACCTTACTCACTGATCACGCAGCAGCCACTGGGCGGTAAAGCACAGTTTGGCGGACAGCGTTTTGGTGAAATGGAAGTATGGGCACTTGAAGCATTCGGTGCTGCCCATATCCTGCAGGAAATTCTGACAATTAAATCAGACGACGTCGTAGGAAGTGCAAAGGCCTATGAAGCGATTGTAAAAGGAGAACCGATGCCACAACCAGGCATTCCCGAATCATTGAATGTTCTGCTTCATGAGCTCAGAGGACTGGGATTGAGCATTAATCTGGATTAACAGACCCGTCACGTAAGATGTTTTTAAATTTTTAATTAAAAAAATTCACTATATGTCATTCAGAAGGGACAACAAAGTAAAATCAAGTTTACTCAAAGATCTCAATTAGTCTTGCTTCACCCGAGGAAATCCTCGAGCGTTCGAGCGGTGAAGTGCTAAAGCCAGAGACCATAAATTACCGAACCTACAAACCCGAACGCGATGGATTGTTTTGCGAAAGGATTTTTGGTCCGGTAAAAGATTATGAATGTCATTGCGGAAAATACAAAAGAATCCGATATAAAGGGATTGTATGCGACCGTTGCGGTGTTGAAGTAACTGAAAAAAAGGTACGCCGTGAAAGAATGGGACACATTTCACTTGTGGTTCCAGTCGCACACATCTGGTATTTCCGCTCATTGCCGAATAAAATCGGGTATCTGCTCGGTCTTGCCTTCCAAGAAACTCGACTCCATAATCTATTATGAAAGATATGTGGTCATCAATCCTGGTATTAAAGCAGTTGACGGTGTTAAATATCTTGATTTTCTGACTGAAGAAGAATATCTTGAAATTACCGAATCGCTGCCCAAAGAAAATCAGTTGCTTGAAGACAATCATCCCGATAAGTTTGTTGCCGACATGGGTGCTGAAGCACTTTATCAGCTGCTCAAGCCGTATCGACCTTGACGAACTTTCCTATGAATTTCGGCACAGGGCCAATACCGAAACTTCACAACAGCGTAAAAATGAAGCACTTAAACGGCTCCAGGTTGTTGAAGCTTTCCGGGAATCGAAGAATGTGAACAATCCTGAATGGATGATCATAAAGGTGGTACCGGTTATCCCGCCTGAACTGAGACCTCTTGTGCCTCTCGACGGTGGCAGTTTTGCAACAAGCGACCTTAACGACCTTTACCGCAGGGTGATTATCCGGAACAACCGTCTGAAAAGACTTATAGAAATCAAGGCTCCTGAAGTTATTCTCCGTAATGAAAAGAGAATGCTCCAGGAAGCTGTCGATTCGCTTGTTTGACAATTCACGAAAATCCAATGCAGTGAAAACCGATGCCAACCGTCCTCTTAAATCATTGAGCGACAGTCTAAAAGGAAAACAGGGCACGTTTCCGTCAGAACCTGCTCGGTAAAACGGGTTGACTATTCAGCTCGTTCGGTAATCGTTGTTGGTCCTGAACTGCAGCTTCATGAATGCGGCTTGCCAAAAGATATGGCTGCTGAGCTTTACAAGCCTTTTATTATCCGAAAGCTGATTGAAAGAGGTATCGTTAAAACAGTTAAATCGGCAAAGAAAATAGTTGACCGGAAGGATCCTGTTGTATGGGATATACTTGAAAATGTTCTGAAAGGCCATCCTGTACTTGCTTAACCGTGCTCCCACACTGCACCGACTTGGGATACAGGCCTTCCAGCCAAAACTTATCGAAGGCAAGGCTATCCAGCTGCATCCGCTTGTATGTACGGCTTTCAACGCCGACTTCGACGGTGACCAGATGGCAGTCCACCTTCCACTTGGCAATGGGGCTATCCTTGAAGCACAGATCCTTATGCTGGCATCACATAATATCCTTAATCCCGCAAACGGAGCACCGATTACCGTTCCTTCGCAGGACATGGTCCTCGGTCTTTATTACATGACAAAGGGTAGAAAAAGCACTTCTAAAGAGAAAGTAAGGGGCGAAGGACTTATTTTCTATTCTCCCGAGGAAGTGAATATTGCCTATAATGAAGGCAAAATAGATCTTCACGCTTATATCAGGGTAAAAGCAAACGACAGGGTCAACGGCGAACTGGTCAATCATCTCATTGAAACCACCGTAGGACGCGTTATTTTCAATCAGTTTGTTCCTGAGGAGGTTGGATATATAAATGAAATTCTTACAAAGAAATCGCTAAGGGACATCATAGGACGGGTTCTTAAACTGGCAGGTACTGCTAAAACGGCCAATTTCCTCGACGCGATCAAGAATCTCGGATTTTATTCAGCCTTTAAAGGTGGTCTGTCATTCAACCTTGACGATGTTATCATACCTGAAGAAAAAACGAAATTTGTTACCGAGGGATATGAGCAGGTTGATGAAGTGCTGAGTAACTACAGCATGGGATTCATAACCAACAATGAACGCTATAACCAGATAATCGATATCTGGACACATGTCAATGCAAGGCTTACACAATCGCTGATGAAGCAGCTTTCAAACGACAAGCAGGGATTTAACTCGGTTTACATGATGCTCGACTCGGGCGCAAGGGGATCAAAAGAACAGATCAGGCAGCTCTCGGGGATGAGGGGTCTTATGGCAAAACCGCAGAAATCAGGGTCAACCGGTTCTGAAATCATTGAAAACCCGATCCTTTCAAACTTCAAGGAAGGTCTTTCCGTCCTTGAGTACTTCATCTCAACACACGGTGCACGTAAGGGTCTTGCCGATACAGCTCTTAAAACAGCCGATGCCGGTTATCTTACACGCCGTCTTGTCGACGTATCACAGGATGTGATCATCAATGAGGAGGACTGCGGAACACTTCGTGGCCTGGTTGCAACTGCCATCAAGAAGAACGAAGAGGTTGTTGAATCGCTGTATGAAAGGATTCTGGGACGTACGACCGTTCATAATATCTATCATCCGCTCACAGGTGAACTGATAACTGAATCCGGGCATGAGCTTACCGAAGAGCTTGCAGGGAAGATAGAAGATTCACCGGTTGAACAGGTTGAGATACGTTCGGTGCTTACATGTGAATCGAAAAAGGGAGTTTGTGCAAAATGTTACGGACGCAACCTCTCCACCGGCCGGATGGTTCAGAAGGGAGAGGCAGTCGGAGTTATTGCAGCACAGAGTATCGGTGAACCCGGTACACAGCTTACACTCCGTACATTCCACGTGGGTGGTACTGCTTCGAACATAACAACTGAATCGAGACTGGTAGCAAGGTACAGCGGTTTCGCTGAGATCGAAGAGCTGAGATCAGTGCCGAGGAAGGATCTTGAAAAAGGCGATATCGACATAGTTATCGGACGGCTTGCTGAACTCAGAATTATTGACAAGAAAACCAGTATTGCTCTTACTACTCATACAATTCCTTATGGTTCAAAGCTTTATATAAAACCAGGACAGGAAGTTGAAAAGGGCAAGCTTATTTGCGAATGGGATCCCTTTAACGCCGTTATTATCGCTGAACTTGGCGGTAAGGTGGCTTATGATTATCTTATAGAAGGTGTGACTTTTCGTGAAGAATCGGATGAGCAGACAGGCTTTAAGGAAAAGGTGATCATCGAGAGCAGGGATAAGACAAAGAACCCGGCAATCAAGATAATGGGAACAAAAGGCGAAGAACTCAGGTTGTATAACCTTCCGGTCGGCGCACACCTGGTTATCGATCCTGATAAAGTGGTCGAAGCCGGGGAAGTACTTGCAAAGATCCCGAGAGCCGTCGGTAAATCAGGTGATATAACCGGTGGTCTGCCCAGGGTAACTGAATTATTCGAGGCACGTAACCCGTCGAATCCGGCAACTGTATCGGAGATAGATGGTGAAGTGACCTTTGGAAAAATAAAGAGAGGTAACCGCGAAATCTCGATCAAGTCAAAAACTGAAGAGGTTAAGAAATACCTGGTTCCGCTCTCGAAACAGATCCTGGTACAGGAAAATGACTACGTGAAAGCCGGCATACCGCTTTCTGACGGCGCCATAACACCGGCCGACATTCTGGCAATCAAAGGACCTACAAAAGTCCAGGAATATATTGTAAATGAAATTCAGGAAGTGTACCGTTTGCAGGGTGTTAAAATAAATGACAAGCACTTTGAGATAATTGTACGCCAGATGATGCGCAAGGTCGAAATAGTCGATCCGGGCGACACCAAATTCCTTGAACGTCAGGTTGTTGATAAGCTTGAGTTTATGGACGAAAACGACTGGATCTACGGAAAGAAATACGTTGTTGATTCAGGCGACTCGCAAACGCTCCGTCCGGGAATGATCGTGACAGCCCGCCGGTTGAGGGATGAGAACTCTGTTCTTAAACGTCGTGACCTTAAGATAGTTGATGCAAGAGATGCTGTTCCGGCAACTTCCAACCAGGTTCTGCAGGGAATAACGAGAGCTGCTCTTCAGACAAACAGTTTCTTCTCAGCTGCTTCATTCCAGGAGACCACCAAGGTGCTGAACGAAGCTGCAATCCTCGGCAAGATCGACAAGCTTGAAGGATTGAAAGAGAACGTTATCGTCGGACATCTTATACCTGCAGGTACCGGGCTGCGTGAATATAACAGCATAATTGTCGGATCGCTCGAGGAATTTGAGAGCCTTACAGAATCTCAGGCAGAGCTTGAACAGGAGGTCAGAAAATAGAACTTAATTTAATAGACTATGTCAGATCCCAAGAATCCAAATCAGATCAGCATTGAACTGAATGAGGAGATTGCACAGGGCACCTATTCAAATCTTGCAGTCATTACTCATTCGGCTTCAGAGTTTGTGATTGATTTTGTCCGGATCATGCCCGGAATTCCCAAAGCCCAGGTCAAATCGCGGATAATCCTGACCCCTGAACATGCCAAGCGACTTGTCGCAGCTCTGCAGGATAACATATCAAAATATGAATCTGTGCATGGGAAAATAAAGGATGTCAAAGGTTCTGGTCCGGTTTTACCCCTGACTTTTGGCGGGCCTACGGCGCAAGCTTAATAATTAATTTCAGATATCCGGAAAGGGGCCTTAAGCCCCTTTTTTCGTATATTTCCGAAAAATTTTGAGGTGGAACAATACAGGATTTCATTTATAGGAGCAGGACGGGTTTCAAAAGCCCTTGCCCAGGTCCTGTATAATACAGGCTTTAAAATTGAGGAAATAGTTTCAAAATCAGGAGTCAGCAGCCGGACTCTTGCTGATCTGTGCAACGCCTCTCCGAAATATGACCTCAACTTTACAGACAGTGCAGATATTATTATAGTTGCTGTTCCCGACGATGCCATTGGAGGTATTCTAAATAAGATTTCGTGCGGCGAAAATGTTATAGTGGCCCATACAGCCGGCAGTATCGGCCTTGATATTTTCCCTGCCCGAATTAACCACACTGGTGTTTTTTACCCTCTTCAATCCTTCTCCGAAGGCAGGACAATCAATTTTAAAGATATTCCATTCTTCCTCGAAGCGTCTGATCCGCACACTTCAAAGGTTTTAAATGACCTCGCAGGGTCGACAGGTGGTAAAGTGCATTTTGTTGACACACAACGGCGCAGACTTCTGCACGTTGCTGCGGTTTTCGCAGCTAATTTTACAAACTACATGCTTACGGCCGGTAAAGAGATTACCATGGAAGCAGGATTCCAGTTTGAAATACTTGAACCCCTGATCGGAGAAACTATACGGAAAGCTATTGAGAACGGCCCTGAAGTCTCGCAAACCGGCCCTGCAGTACGGATGGACCGGGGAACAATTGACAAGCATGCCGCATTGCTGGCTTTCTCACCCGATCTGCAAAGCCTTTACAGGGAAATCACAGAATCGATAATGAGCTATTACAAAAAACAATGATTAATGACCAATTTTAAAGAAGATCTTTCAGCAATAAAAGGATTCGTTTTTGACATTGATGGTGTTTTGTCACTCCAGACAATCAATTTAACCGCTTTTGCAGTACCTAACCGGACCATCAATCTCCGTGATGGCTATGCCTTGCAACTGGCGGTAAAAAAAGGATATCATATCGGTGTAATTTCCGGTTGTAACTCAAAAGAGTACCGGAAACGACTTAAAAGCCTTGGGATCAATGATATATATCTGAACAGCCATGCTAAACTCGATCATTTTAAGGCTTTTATGATGAAACACAACCTGAAGGCTTCTGAAGTTCTTTTTATGGGTGACGATATCCCTGACTATGAGGTGATGAAAGCCGCCGGTGTTCCTGTATGTCCCGCTGACGCGGATAGTGAAATAAAACAGATTGCTTCGTATATTTCTGATAAAAAGGGTGGTGAGGGTTGTGTAAGGGATGTTATCGAGCAGGTTTTAAGGCTCCATAACAGCTGGATGGATACTGATGCATATACATGGTAGCTAATGAAATCATTTCTTAACCTGATCAGATGGCAAAACCTCCTCATTGTCACGCTGACAATGATTCTGATGCGATATGCCGTCATAGCGCCTGTTATAAGTAAGATCAGTGTGATTTTACAGGGGGGGATGGCTCCGTAGTCCCGCTGACACTTAAGTTCCCATGGTATGACTTTTTAATTCTCGTTATCGCAACAGTATTCATAACTGCCGGAGGATATGTAATAAATGATTACTTCGATATAAAAACCGACCTTATAAACAGGGGTGAAGTGATTGTGGGGACAAAGATCCCCAGGAGACAGGCTATGATGTGGCATAATATCCTGAACATCGCCGGTGTGGCAGCCGGGTTTTACATTTCCTGGAAGGCAGGCTATTTCTGGCTTGGTACATTTTTTCTGATTGTTTCAGGTCTGTTGTACTTCTATTCCGCAAGCTATAAAAGGCAATTCCTTATCGGGAATATTATAGTTTCACTTCTGACTGCAATGGTTCCCATGCTGGTTGTTCTCTATGAATGGCCGGCTCTTTACAGGTATTGTGCAGTCAATGCCGTTAATCCTCCACCCCTCGGTATTATTTTCTACTGGGTAGGAGGATTTGCCATATTCGCTTTTCTGACAACATTAATAAGGGAGATAATAAAGGATATAGAGGACTTTGAGGGTGATATGGCCTATGGAAGAAATACTGTACCTGTAATTATAGGGATACTTACCGCAAAAATCCTTTCAGTCTGCCTTATTGTTATAACTGTAACACTACTTTACCTGGTGTGGCATTTTTTTCTTAATGACAGGATAACCCTGGCCTATGTCTCTATTGCAATAGCTTTGCCCCTGTTGTTTGTTATATATCAGCTAGTTACAGGCAGAGATAGAAAACAGCTGCACATTGCCAGCAGGATGATGAAAGTAGTAATGATAACAGGCATCCTGTATTCTGTTCTTGTTAAAGTAATCTTAACCTGGAATCTCTTATAATGGTTATTGAGGAACTTAACAAATACAGGATCATCCTGGCGTCGCGATCGCCAAGGAGGCAACAGCTTCTAAGCGAACTGGGCCTGAAATTCGAGATAATAATCAGAGACTGGACGGAACAATTTCCCCGCGATCTTAAAGGAAATGAGATCGCCCTCTATGTTGCACAACATAAGGCAGAACATTTCAAACCCATATTAAGGGAAAATGAGATAGTTATAACCGCCGACACAATTGTCTGGTGCAATGGCAGCGTCCTTGATAAGCCTGTAGACGATGCCGATGCGGCAAGGATATTACACGAGATTTCAGGAAATACCCATGAGGTTATCACCGGGGTCGCTCTGCTCTCAGTCAGCCACGAAACTTCCTTTTTTTCGTCAACAAAAGTAACTTTTGAAAACCTTTCGGAAGAAGAGATTGATTTTTATATCCGTAATTTTAAGCCCTACGATAAGGCAGGCGCCTACGGAATACAGGAATGGATCGGCATTGCCGCATGCAGCAGGATAGAAGGGTCCTACTTTAATGTTATGGGTTTACCCGTTCAGCAGGTTTATCAGGAATTGCAGAAGTTTGTAAAAATATCATGAAGTACACCAAAGTAATAAAATAAAAATTAACAAGATTAATAACATGAGAAAGAGTTTACTGATTCCCATTTATTTACTGTTCATCACTCTTACCTGTAACGTGAAGGCTGACGAAGGTATGTGGATCCCGCTTCTGATAGAAAAGTATAACATCAGGCTTATGCAGGAGAAAGGATTTAAGCTTACTGCTGAGGATATTTACAGCGTAAACCGTGCCTGTATGAAAGATGCAGTCGTCATTTTTGGTGGTGGGTGTACGGGCGAACTAATATCGCCTGAAGGGCTTCTGATTACAAACCACCACTGCGGTTACGGCCAGATCCAGAAACACTCAACTCTGGAGCATGATTACCTGACAGACGGATTTTGGGCAATGTCAGCCGGAGAAGAACTTCCGAATCCCGGACTTACGATAACCATCCTGAAATGGATGGAGGACGTTACGGGTACTGTTCTGGAGGGTGTAAAAGAGGGAATGGATCAGGTTGAACGCGAAAAAATCATTTCATCAAACATCGGACAGATACAGGTCCGGGCAACAGAGGGTAATGAATACAGGGCATCTGTCAGACCATTTTTTATGGGCAACCAGTATTTTCTGTTTGTAAATGAAGTATTCAGGGATGTAAGGCTCGTTGGTGCACCACCATCAGCAATCGGAAAGTTCGGCGGAGATACCGACAACTGGATCTGGCCCCGTCATACCGGCGATTTCTCAATGTTCCGGGTATATGCGGGCAAAGATAACAAGCCGGCTGACTATTCGCCTGATAATGTTCCATATAAGCCTGCCTACTATTTCCCAATCTCGCTTAAGGGAGTTAAAGAAGGCGATTTTACGATGGTATTTGGTTATCCGGGTTCAACATCCGAATATGTCCCGTCGTACCATATTGATATGGTTAAAAACCACCTTGATCCTGTTCTTATTGAGGTAAGAACAAAGAAAATAGAGATTTTGCAGTCTGCGATCAACTCAGATCCACTTTTGAGGATTAAATATTCGGCAAAAATAGCTGGGATTGCCAATTCATGGAAGAAATGGCAGGGAGAGATACAGGGACTTCAACGTATGAATACGATTGGAAAGAAGGAGGAGTTTGAAGCCAAACTGACAAAATGGATAGAATCAGATAAAACGAGACAGTCAGAATATGGCAATATTCTGCCATCCTACAGGAGTCTGTATGCCGGTTTCAGGGAGTATACACTCGTTAACAGCTTTACCAGTGAGGTAATGAATGGAATTGAAACCGTGAACTTTTCGAGGAGTATCAGCGGATTGGCTGACCTGTATGAAAAAAATTCAGGGACGGAAGAAATACAAAAAGCTAAAGCTGGTTTGACAGAAGCCGCCAGACTATTCTTCAAGGATTATGATAAGGAAACTGACAGGAAATTGTTTGTCTCGCTCCTGAGTTTGTATGGTAAAACCCTGGACATAAAATGGCAGTCGCCCGGATATATTAAACTTAAAGATTACTGCAGGGGCGACTTTGAAAAAATAGCCGGCAAATTGTACGATCAGTCAATTTTTGCTGATGAAGCGAAATTTGTTTCTTTCGTTAACAAATTTCGGCAAAACATCTGTCAACAAGCTGAAAAGGGACCAGTTTTATATCCTGGCCATGGATGCAAGTGATTTTTTAACAAAAAATGTGAGACCTGAGCTTAACAGGCTAAATGGTGAAATACAGAAGCTAAACAAGGATTTCATGCTTGCCCAGATGGAATTTGACAATAAGGTTTTTTACCCTGATGCCAACTCCACATTAAGAGTTGCTTACGGGACTGTTCAGGGATATAACCCAAAAGATGCTGTTTACTATACTGCCTACACCACCCTGAAAGGGATAATTGAAAAGGATAATCCCGAGATCTATGATTATGACGTTCCTGATAAACTTAAAGAGTTGTTCGCCAACCGTGATTTTGGGAGATATACACAGGGCGGAGAGGTTCCGGTTTGCTTCATTGCAAATAACCACACTACCGGGGGCAATTCCGGTAGTCCGGTAATCAATAGCGAAGGATACCTGATCGGCATCAATTTTGACAGGGCCTGGGAAGGGGTTGCCAGCGACATGGCATTCAATCCTGATCAGAGCCGTAATATAAGTCTTGACATCAGGTATGCCCTGTTTATAATCGATAAATTTGCAGGTGCCGGGTATCTGTTGAAAGAAATGACAATTATTGAGTAATTAACCTAAGTTGCTGGTTACTGGTTACTTGTTGCTGGTTGATTAGGATGAGTATTATTTTACTTTTGATTTTTCATAACAGATTATAATAAAGACTATATAATACCCTCTTAATTAACAGTTTAACCAGCAACCAGCAACCAGCAACCTGCAACCTGCAACTTGAGTTAATTAATGATCAGTATGATCTGATGGTTTTTAATTTGTCTGCAAATCTCTGGTAGACAGCCTCCTGCTCTGCAATCTGTTCTCTTACTTTTTCCTGCATTCTTTCATTCCTGGGGATATCACCTGTATCCTTGTCAATATCGGCATCAGCTCTGCCTATCTTCCTTTCAGATGATTCAAGGGAATTCTGGGCTTTTTTCTTTCTTTTCTCAAGCTCTTTGATCTGCTCTGTCTTCTCTTTCTGCGCAGGTCCGGCTTCCATGGTACTCAACAGAGTGTTTTGTTCTGCAAGGGCGGCATTAACTGTAGCAATTTCATTTTGTTGAAGGCTTATGTTTTCTTTTTCACTTACAATGGAACTATTGTTTGATTGTACCGATCTCTGCATCCGCGATTTTTCATTTTCAAGGGAGGAAAGCTCTTTCTGAAGCTCCCGAAGCTTTTTCTCTTCGGCATCAGCCTGATCCTTCACAACTGAAATGTATTGAGTCTTTGAAAAATCCTTAAGGTAAATCTGAGCCTGGTTAAAAACGGCTTCATCAACACTTCTTTCAATGTACTGATCTTTTTTCAGTTCAAATGAAGCAAAAAGCTGAACCATTGAATCAAGTTTGATAAGCTTGCTATAAACATTCAGGGTACTGGGGCTAACACTTCTGATTTTTGCACCAAATATTGACATTTCATTATTTTCGGTGACTACTTTCGATTTAGTGCCTGACTGTAAATCCTTAACCCACTCTTTTAAGGTCCTGTCATAGTCCGCCTCTGGAATTGTGACGGATAATCCTGGCAGCTGGCTGTTACCGATCATAAGGCTGTCCTCTGAGACTATTATGGGTTTCTGCGCTTTTGTTCCAAAAAAAGGCATCAATAACAAAAAAACAAGAGTAAATTTTGTTTTCATAGCGATTTGTTTAATGTCCTGACTATATGATGTATAAATATACAAATATTTAAATAAACATTTATTGCAATTTTCAGATATGTTTTTCTCAAAAACGATGCCATTCATAATTAACTGAAAAGCAATAATTTGCGATGAGCTCTGTGTAACTGAAAACTTCCCCGTCCTATAGCAACCGGGAACGAAGCCCTACGCAGATCGTACAACAAGCCTTCGCTGGAGCATCGGAACAATAAGGAAGCCCTGGGCTTGAAAAGGTAGACCGGCAGACCAGTAAATTGAATTCAGAGGGATGCATTTTGTTTTTCCAGTAGCGATTTCAGGTTTTTTAGTCCACCTTCAAGGTCTTTTCCAAGCATTGCATCCATATCCATAAACAGCAACATCAGGTTTGTCGGGTATTTGATCTTTCCATAAAAGCCCCATGTTACTTTTGTTGCAGATTCACCGTCATCTTTAACCTCCATAAATGCATTATCGGTAGATTTCATTGGTTCATAGAACCTCAATTCATAGTCAATTCTTTCACCATCGGTGATCTTTGTTATCTCCTGCTCTCCTTTGCCCGCCTCTTTAACAGGACTATCCCAGGCTGCAACAAAACCCTCTGTTGCATCTGTGCCCCTGAAGTCCCTCTTCATTCCAGGATCTATCTGACCCCAGACGCTGTATGTTTCCTGATTCCTTAGGTATTTAACATAGTCATAAACTGCCTGTTTGGGGAGATTAATGGATATTGATCGTTCAACAGTGTATTCTTTCCTGACGAATAGCGCAGCTACCAGAACAAGAGCAATCAGCCCGGCAAGGGTTGCACCAAAATATTTAAGGAATTTTTTCATTTCTTTAGTCTTTTAAACAGCCTGATATACAAGCTAAAACAAATATTTAGTCCAATTGTTCCCGGATTCCCGGAATATTAAAACTGTCTCTTAACATTTGCCATTTCCGGTATATTCAGGTACACAATGAACGATTTGCAGAAGGGTTGCAGGTAATAAATCGGGATAAATTTTCATTTCCCGTTATTAAAAGTAGCAGTTAAAGCATTAAAAATTATTATCTTTCAAGAGAAAATATTTTAAAAATGATCAGAATCGTAGCTGATGATAAAATTCCATTTTTAAAAGGAGTTCTGGAGTCATTTGCAAAAGTTACCTGGCTGCCCGGGAAACAGATTACAAGGGACGCGGCAATGAAGGCGGATGCCTTGCTTGTCAGAACCCGTACAAGGTGCAATGCTGATCTGCTCGAAGGAACGCCGGTGAAGTTTGTTGGCACTGCCACTATAGGTTTCGATCATATAGATACGGACTATTGTGAAAAGAATAACATAAAGTGGGCTAATGCTCCGGGCTGTAATTCATCATCAGTTCAGCAATACATAGCTGCAGCTCTCCTGAAGATCTCAGCAGAATCAGGCTTTGATCTACGGAATAAAACACTTGGAATTGTGGGTGTCGGGAATGTGGGCTTAAAAGTTGAAAAGCTTGCAAAGAACCTGGGAATGAACGTAATTCTGAACGATCCTCCGCGTGAAAGGGCTGAAAAGACCTATAATTTTGTCAGCCTTGATCAGCTTCTTGGGAGGTCGGATATAATTACACTTCACGTTCCGCTTAATAAGGACGGGATTGATAAAACATGGCATTTTTTTGATGATTCTACCTTTAGCAAAGTGAAAAAAGGCAGCTGGCTTATAAATTCTTCAAGGGGAGAGGTTATTGACACTGAGGCTTTCAAGAAAGCACTTGTTGATGACCGTTTGGCAGGAGCTGTAATAGATGTCTGGGAGAAGGAACCTGAAATTGATATTCCTCTGATGCACATGGCTTTTCTTGCTACACCCCATATTGCAGGTTACTCTGCAGATGGGAAAGCAAACGGCACCGCAATGATGGTAAAGGCTTTATGTGACGCATTCAGTCTGCCTGTCAGCAACTGGTATCCAAATGAGGTACCCCTTCCTTCCGAACCTCTACTTATCATTGACAGTAATGGGAAAAGTGATGAAGAGATACTAAGGAAAGCAGTACTCCACACATATAATATTGCAGAAGACGATGTAAAATTGCGGTTCGATCCGTCACGCTTCGAAAGGGTCAGGGAAGAGTATCCTGTAAGAAGGGAATTTCCTTCCTTTACAGTTAAGCTGAAGGGTGATCCTAAAAAAGCAGGGGTGATTCTTGGAGCATTAGGATTCAGGGTAGAATAAGAATACCCGGCGGTGCCAGGTCCTCAGCGAAAGCAGAAGGGATTATATTTCCGTCAGGTTAAGCAGAATAATCCAGCAGAATCCTTCCAAACGCCAGGATAAATTAAATTTGAATGAAATGACAAGACAAAATTTCAGCAGAAGGGATTTTGCAAAAAAGGCAGTCATTACCGGGGCTGGTGCTGCAGCATTCCCTTTAATAAAGGACTTTGACGCATCAGAATCAAATCCTGTAATGCCAGCTTACAACGGAAATCTGAAAATCAGCCTGAATGCATTTTCATTCGACAAGCCATTGCGTGCAGGAACGATGACTATTGATGACCTGCTTGAGTATTGCGCAAAAACCGGCTTTGACGGAGTTGACCTTACAGGATATTATTTCCCGGGTTATCCGGTGGTACCTTCAGACGAATACATTTATCATATCAGGAAGAAAGCGTTCAGGCTGGGTGTTGAGCTGGGTTGTACAGGGGTCAGAAATGATTTTACCTGGGCCGATCCTCTAAAAAGAAATTCAGAGAAGCAGCTTGTAAAGGACTGGATAGTGGTCGCTCATAAACTTGGCGCTCCCGGCCTGCGGATATTTGCCGGAACACTATCGAAGGAAACATTTTCGTGGGAGGAGAGAGCAAAATGGATAGCTGAGGATATCAGGGAATGTTCAGAAATAGCCAAAAACCATGGTGTCATGCTGGCATTGCAAAACCACAATGATTTCTTAAAGAATTCTTCAGATGTCGGGAGAATGTTGAAACTTATCGATTCGGAATGGGTCGGCCTTATGCTGGATATTGGAAGCTATCATACAGCTGATCCTTATAAAGATATATCAGCCACTGCCATGCATGCAATCACCTGGCAGATGAAGGAAAAAGTTTTTGTTAATGAGACCCAGGTTGATACGGATTATAAGAAGATCCTTGAAATAGTTTTGCAATGCGGGTACAAAGGGTACCTTCCCCTTGAAACCCTTGGTGAAGGTGATCCCTCCACCAAAGTAGAAGTACTATTCAAAAAAGTGAGGGCTGTATTGACTACCTGAAGCTCACTTTCAATCCGGTAGTTCGTGTAATTATAAGCACTTACGCACTCTTCCTGACTGTATATTAACTCGTTACGCATTCTTCAGAGCAGACATTTTTCTTTAAAGGTGACTTCTTAATCAGAGATTATTTTTTATTTTCAACTGAAAGAGTTTTCAGGTGAGAAAAAAATATGCTAAGGTTTCCAGTCCCGGATTATTACTCTGTCCTGGTAGAGCTTTACTTCAAGCTTTTGTTTGCCTCTCCATTTCAGTTCCCGGATGTACTCGATCGGGATGGTTACTGCATAGCTTGTGCCTCCTGCTATTTTGGTCAGTCTTCGTACTTTTCTGTCCTTTGTTTTCTTAATTGCCATAGTTTTAATTTTTTATCTACGTAGTAATATACGTAGATTCCTACATAGATGCAAGCCACCGTTGTCCATCTCCCGATCTGGGGATCATAGAATCGTGCACCGAAATCATGCCAATTTCTTACTAATGATTTTTTGGCTATTTCATGTAGACAAACTAAGTATATTTCTAAAATCAGACAGATATGGAAAGTATCAAAAATATAGCTACTGATAGAAACCAATGTTTAATTACTTTGTTTTTTAAAGTGGTACATTATCTTTGCATAGCAGGGAGGAAGACCGTCATGAAAAAGCAAATACTATGCGTACAGTAACTATAGAACTTACAGGAAACAATTCCTTAAAGGCATTGAAGGATTTAGAGCATAAACATTTGATACGCATTTTGAAGGAACCGGATTTAAAATCGTATTCACTTCCTGGTGAACCAATAAGTAATGAGGATTTCAGGAATTGGGTTGAGTATGCAGAGAACTCTCTTACAGTAAGTTTAACCGAAGCCAAACTAGGATGGGCAGAGCAAAGGAAGAAGCTCCAAAAGCTTATTCATTGAGGCTAACCGAAAGCGCCTTACAGGACTTAGATAATATTACCGGTTACATTGCCTATATAAAGCACCAACCATTAAACGCCATTAGAGTAGGTGATGAGATTATCAAAACTATTGACCGGATCGAGAAAAATCCTTCAGCCTTCCGGGAATGCGAAGAAATGCCCACTATTAACAAACTCTACCGTAAAGCAGTTTGCCTAAGCTGGCTTATAATCTATAAAATAAAGCCTGCAGAAATAGTAATTCTCGGTATAATTCATGCGCATCGAAGAAAATCAAGAATCAAAAATCTTAGAAAAGTCAAATAATAATCTTCAAAATTGACCTTTCAGACTCCATGACTTTAAGACTCTAAGACTTTCAGACTTTCAGACTTACTATCAGGCAAGCACCTTTTCCTTAATAGCTGCAAATTCCTTCACCTGGAATACAAATGCCTGAAGCCTTGTGTCAAGTGAAACAGAATCCTGACCATCATAAGCTATATTGATGAAAGGCATATTGTTATGATCCTTGCGGAATGAATCGCTAACAGAAGCTACCACTGTTCCGGGCATACAGGTGAACGGCAGGATTGCTGCCAGACCGGAAACCCCTCTTTTTGTAAGCGCTACCGATGTCCCCATAGCAATAGGAGGATCACCGTCATAGAATTCATTCACATAAGTGTTGCATAACTTCAGCATTTCATGAAGTGATACATCCTTCCCATGATCGGTGAATTTCTTAATACCCCTCAATAATGAACTTGCAATTACGTCCTGGCCGAAGCCCTGAATTTTGGATTTGATGATACCTTTATTATCATTTTTCCACCTGCTGTCGCGTGTAAAACGGTAAGTGGAATAATAGATCCATTCGGAGAATGGTCCTATAACTACTTCAACGCCAAGATCTTCAAGCCGGTTGGCAATATTTCCGTTGCATCCTGCATTATCGCGCATAAATATCTCTCCGATAATGCCCACTACAGGTCTTCTCTCGCTTTTGTCTATCTTTATTGCAAGGAAATCCCCGGCTATCCCGGCAAGGACTTTATGCAGGCCGCGGGAGCCTTTTTCGATGCATCTTTCGAGCCTGTGGATTGCATCCTGATAGAGGCGATCCGATTCTCCCTTATTAATCTCATAAGGTCTTGTTTCCCTGTAGATTTTCCTTATATAGTCGGCAACAATAAATCCCTTCCATGCGTTGATCCTGAACTTCTGGCCATGTTCACCGGCGACATCTTCATAAGATGTTTCATTTGAAGGAGTGATCAGTTCTGCTTTCTCAAATCCCAGGCGGTCAAATAATATCCTGTGAAACTGGTTATATTGTCCAAACCGGCATGGTCCGTTATGATCAGGCATGAAGAAGCTCATTTTTGATGGGTCCGCGCCGGGTTCCTGTAATTTTTTTATGAAGCTTCCTGTGGTACAGATCATGGGGAAACACTCCTTGGAAGAAGTATATTTCCTTCCTATGGCCAGATCCTCTTCATCCTGCATCGGAAGTACCTCCGAAGGAACCCCTATGCTGCGTGCGGCAGCAGCGAGCATATAAGCGCCGTCGTTCATATACGGAAAATACAATATCCTGTCTTTTGGAGGAGATGCCGGACTTGGTCGCGGCCTGAAGATTGTAACATCCTTTTTCTCATTCTGTTCAGAGCCTCTGAGGCTATCAAGGAAAGCTTCAATTCGAGTCACCATACCCGCATCGGCAGAATGTTCGTCAACTTCAAGATGA
>CAWKIC010000020.1:0-74379 GCA_963849615.1 uncultured Bacteroidales bacterium | reverse complement strand
TGCTTTCGCACCAGGGCTTTTTCTTTGTAGACAAGAGGTTTGAAATATCTAACCTTGAGTTAGTGGACGATATTATTAAAATTCTTGAGTTCCTTGATTCAGAATAACTACAAATTTATTATTTGATACTAAAAACATCAAAATCTAATCTGAAAAAAACTGTTAAGATTTTTAAAATCCATGCAGGTCTGTGAGTAAGTTTGTATATTAGTTTTTAACATTCCAATCCGCAAAGTCATTCCCGTCAGGTGTAATAATTTCAACATGATTTTTACCAGGACTTAGCTTAATATTTTGCCAGATCACTGTAGCGAATTTATCTGTTTCCATTTTCCCAACTAACTTTCCATTTATCAAAAGTTTAGCGGAAGGAGCGGTTGTAAATACAACAATATCTGTCATATTCTCTTTACGTTCGGTATAATTTTTTGAACAGAGATGAGTTGTTTTCTCATTTTTATTCCAGTTAGCCTTGTATAAAAAGAAAGCATCTTTTCTGAATTTGCGGTCAAAGGTTACCAAACCTTTGTCATTAATGTGAGGTAAACCACCAGCATTTTGAACGATTGATCCGAAATCGAACATGTTCCAGACAAATGATCCCCACATATAGTCTCTTTCAGTGATCATTTTTAAAGTACTTATATGAATGGCAGTCTGTTTTTCTTCCGGATGCCATGGTCCCCTGGAAGATGGTCTTGGATCATCTTCCGGTACAAATCGATCTACATGTTGATTTGTGTTGGCGCCCCCTCCATATTCACTTAGACCGATTTTTGCATTCGGATTCTTCATGTGCCAATCATCAAAATAAGTAGCGAAATCTTCCACTTTATTATAATACCAGCCAAAGTATTTGTTCATAGCAATGGCATCAGTAATTAAGTTGAAACTCCCTTCCTGGTAAGTTGCCGCTACAGTTGTCCTGTATGGATCAAGTTTATGTGCCAATTCATTCAGTTGAGCCACGATTGAATCAAAGTCGCCTGTGATCTCATTAAATATTCCCCAAAAGCAAATTGACGGGTGGTTATAGTTCTGTAATATCAGTTCACTAAGCTGAAGTTTAAGATTGTCTTCAAAATCTTTTGACTTAATATAGCCACCAACAAATGGTATTTCTTCCCATACAATAAATCCTCTCTTATCTGCTTCACTGAACATAAACTGAGCCTGGGGGTAATGAGCCAGACGTAAAGCATTTGCTCCCATCTCCCCAAAAAAACTAAAATCTGCAAGGTGGTTCTTCTCAGTCAGAGCTGAAGCTATGCTGTCCCAATCCTGGTGGCGGTTTACACCTCTCAGTTTTAACTGTTTCCCATTAAGGAAGAATCCCTTATTCGAGTCAAAATAGTAATAACGTATGCCGATATTTTCTTCAACGCGGTCAATCTCTCTCCCTTTTCTCTTCAATACTGTTTCCGTCTTATAAAGGTAAGGGTCTTTTATTCCGTTCCATAAATGAGGGTTGTCTATACTGACATTGCATAGTACCTTGTTATTGTTAATGTACGGAATCGTTTGAGTAAACACAACGTTATTATCCTTTCCCAGAACTGAAAACACTACTTCACAGTCTTTATAGTCTGATTTGGTTGACAGGAATATTTCAGCCCTTAATTCAGCTCTTTTTTCTGTTGCGAGCAGTTGACTGACAAATACGCCTGAGGAACCGAAGTATTCCGGGGAAATGCAGGCATCATCATCGGTGATTATCAGCCATGCATCACGATACAGACCGCCATACATATTAAAGTCACCTCCCTGTGGCGCGAGGTCAAATCTTTGCGAATTATCGCAGATTACACTAAGACTGTTTGTCCCTCCGTAGTTGACATAGGAAGTTATCTCATATGTGAAAGCAGTATAAGCACCCTTATGTTCACCTAGATGGTTTGAATTGATAAATACGTTAGCAACACTTCCTGCCCCTTCAAACCTTAGAAATATGCGTTTCCCTTTATAATCCACAGGAATTTCAAGATTTTTACCATACGTACCATATCCTCTGCGATAACCCCCGTCTGACATAAAATCGGCACTGTTCCATGTATGCGGCAGGTTCACAATCACGGACCCATTCCTGGAACCACCCCAACCTAGTCCTCTCGGAGTCTGCATCCCATTTGAAAAATTCCATTTTTCATTAATCGATTTAACTTCCCTTGAGTAAGTTTTTGGAGAAGAAAATGTTACACTCACCGAAAAAACTGTCAGAAATAAAAGATAGTTGGTCTTCATAGCTTTGCTTTTAATATATGATATTCCTTGTGTTTTGCAAATTATTAACTTAAACCTTCATCTCACTTTTCAATGAAGGAAATCTAGCTTATTTATTTCAATTTTCAAATTGATAGATTAAAAAATGAAACCCTGGAAAGGGAATAATCAATTCATTAATCCTAATAATGCTTGTAAATATCTCTAAAGTCCAATTCTAAGCATTTTATTACTTAGAGGTTTGCTACAAAGAACAGATTCGATTAATATATCGGATTTAAGCCCCCCTTGGGGGGTTGGGGGTAAAAAACATGGAGGATTACGCTCCCTGCGGTCGCGTGATCCGTTTTGGGGTGCTTAACAAAGAAAAAGCCCTGGTGCTTTCGCACCAGGGCTTTTTCTTTGTAGCGGGGGGAGGATTCGAACCTATGACCTTTGGGTTATGAGCCCAACGAGCTACCACTGCTCCACCCCGCAATGTGGGTCCAAATTTACTAATTATACTAGTATTAGCAAATATGATTTAATTTTTTATTCATTGTTACTTGATTTTATTTAAATTTAAGGTTCGCTGGTAGTTGGCAGTTGGTGTTAAAAACAATTTGGCAGTTGGCAGTTGGCAGTTGGCAATAATAACAATTTGCCGTTGGCAAGTAGCAGTTGGCAGTTGGTAATAAAAACGATGGCAAGGGTGCCTTATCATTATATTTAGGTTGGACTATGCAAGGTAGTTTCAGGGATTTAAATGTTTACAAAAAAGCATTTGCATTTGCCATGAGGATATTTGAAATCACAAAAAAATTTCCTCACGAGGAGAAATTCGAACTGACAGATCAGATAAGGAGATCTTCACGGTCCGTTTGCCGGGCAATTGGTGAGGGCTACAGGAAACGCCAATATCCAAGGCATTTTTCAGCTAAAATAAGTGATGCCGATATGGAGAATACCGAAACACAGGTTTCCCTTGATTTCGCAGAAAGTTGTAAATACATTTCCGCCGAAGAGTATAAGGAACTTATTGTTGAATCTGAAGAAGTGGGTCGAATGCTAAATCATATGATTGAAAATCCTGAAAAATATCGTCCGAGAAACCAAATCTAACCATATAACCTTTTGCAAACTGCCAACTGCCAACTGCTTTTTTACAACTACTTTTTGCCAACTGCCAACTGCCAACTCCCAACTTCATTATATAACCGATGAGAAATCCAGTTATAAACAAGAGATAATAAATAACATAAAAATAAACCACCATGCCACGAGTCTTCAAAGCCATTGACATTGAGAATGAGGAGAAAGAATTAAAGCGCGACTATCTCGACAGACATATGCCTCATATATTCTGTCCCGACCAGGTGGAACGCGGCCAGAAATTTGCCGTTAAAGTAAAACTCGGGGAGGAATACCCGCACCCTGATGAACACGATCACTTCATCAGCGTAATTCAGTTGTGGAACAGGGAAACACTTCTTGCCGAAGCACGCTATTCTGCCGGAGTATATGGAAACCTGCCGTCACACGTTGAAATCGATTTCTATATCGTCGCTCCCGAAGTATCAATGAACCTGTCAGCAATGTCGGTTTGTTCAAAACACGGACTCTGGCAGAGCGATGACAAGCCTGTAAAAGTTGTTTAGGCAAAAGCCAATTTTACTCTTTTTACTCCTGTTCATTACCTGAATGTCGGAGGATTGTTATCTTTGCTGGCTACACATTGAATCAAATGCCAAAGAACGATAAGAAAAAAAGCACCTGGCGCGATAAATACAGGTTTGCTGTCAGTAATGACACAACCTTCGAAGAATTGTGGAGGATCAGGCTAACCAGATATAACGCTTTTCTCCTGTTTACATTTCTTGTCTTTTTTTTAATTGGCGCTACCACATTGCTTATCGCATTTACCAACCTGAGGGAGTTTATTCCCGGGTATCCCGATGTAACAATGCGGCGGAATATACTGTCGGGCGCTATCAGGCTCGATTCGCTTGAACGGGAACTTGACCTCAGGGATAAATATTTTTACAATCTGAATGCCATTATCTCAGGGAAAGAGCCTGTTGATGTCTACACGCTGGTTGATACAACAAGAAACTACAATTCAATAAGTTTCCGCAATTCTCCCGAAGACTCGTCACTAAGATCGCAGGTGGAAAAGGATGACCTGTATAACCTCTCTCTTGGTCAGACATCCCCTGAACCGGTAACAAGCCTTGCAGGACTCCATTTCTTCCCGCCCGTGAAGGGAATCGTCTCAGGGAAATTTGATCCCCGCACAAAACACTTTGGAACAGACCTTGTTACAAAACCAAAATCAACTGTCAATGCAGCCCTTGACGGAACTGTTATTTTTACAGGGTGGACAATGGAAACAGGATTTGTTATTGAAGTTCAGCATTCCAACAATATTGTTTCAGTTTATAAGCATAATTCCAATCTGCTGAAAGAGACAGGAGATCTTGTGCGAACCGGTGAAGCCATCGCCGTGGTTGGTGATTCAGGCGAAATGTATACATCGGGACCTCATCTCCATTTCGAGATATGGTACAAGGGCAGTCCGCTTGACCCTGAAAAGCACATCATTTTCTAAAAGCGAATAACGGTATGCCAAAGCGAATCGCACTGTTAGGATCAACCGGATCAATAGGCACCCAGACACTGGATGTTGTGTCCAGGTTTCCAGAGGAATTCAAGGTTGAAGTTCTGACAGCCGGAAACAATATCAAACTGCTTGTACAACAGGCAATAAAATTTCGGCCCGATAGTGTTGTTATAGCCAACAAAGCACATTACCACCAGTTGAAGGAGGCGCTTAAAGACACCCATGTTAAAATATCAGCGGGTAATGATGCTATCGAACAGATAGTAACAGGCTCAAATATCGACCTTGTAGTGGCCGCAATGGTCGGCTACTCAGGTCTGAGGCCTACGGTTGCTGCAATAAAGGCAGGTAAGAAGATTGCACTTGCCAACAAGGAGACACTCGTCGTTGCCGGTGAGATTATAAAGAAACTGGTTAAAGAATCCGGGAGCCGCATTATACCGGTTGACTCCGAACACTCCGCTATCTTCCAGTGCCTTGCTGGCGAATACGGAAACCCCATTGAAAAAATAACACTGACAGCATCGGGTGGTCCATTTCTTAATTTCAGCCGGGAGATGCTGAGTACTGTTAAACCTCATGAAGCCCTGAAACATCCTAACTGGGAAATGGGAAATAAGGTCACCATCGATTCAGCTTCACTTATGAACAAAGGTCTTGAAGTGATTGAGGCGAAATGGCTTTTTGACCTCAAGCCTGATCAGATAAAGGTTGTGATACATCCGCAGTCAATAATACATTCGCTGGTGCACTTTGCCGACGGGTCCATTAAGGCACAAATGGGTATGCCCGACATGAGGATTCCGATCCTGTACGCCCTTACCTGGCCTGACAGATACACTTCCGACCTTCCGAAGCTTGACCTTAGCCTTCATCCCACACTTACTTTCTGCGAACCTGATATATTAAGGTTCCGAAACCTTTCACTTGCATATTATGCCCTTAAACAGGGTGGTAATATGCCATGCATCATGAACGCGGCAAATGAGGTGGCAGTGAATGCCTTTCTTTCCGGCAGGATAGGATTCCTGCAGATGTCCGATATTGTTGAACAGACAATGGAAAAAACAGAATATTCTTTTTCACCGGGACTTGGATTCCTTGAAACAACTGATGTTAATGCGAGGGCAATTGCATCAAACTTTATTAACGAACTACAAAAGAAATCATGACAATACTTATCAAAATACTACAATTTATTTTGAGCCTTTCAATTCTTGTTATTATCCATGAATTCGGACATTTTGCATTTGCAAAGTTTTTTAAAACAAGAGTCGAGAAATTTTACCTGTTTTTTGACCCCTGGTTTTCCATATTCAAAATTAAGAAAGGTGAAACTGAATACGGACTGGGCTGGCTCCCCCTTGGAGGATACGTGAAGATCTCGGGGATGATAGATGAATCAATGGACAAGGAACAGATGAAGCAGCCTCCTCAGCCATGGGAGTTCCGGTCAAAGAGCTCAGGGCAGAGGCTTCTTATTATGACGGCTGGCGTTCTGTTCAACTTTATCTTTGCTTTGCTGATCTATGTTACAGTGCTTTATACCTGGGGTGAAACTTACCTCCCGACCTCCAGCGTGAAATATGGTATTGTCACCGACTCTGTAGGATATTCAATCGGACTAAGAAACGGCGATAAGATCCTTTCTGTTGATGATCAGGTAATTGAAAATTTTGCCCAGATCACTAGCGACATTGTCCTGAATGATCGTAAAATTATAAAGGTTGACAGAAACGGGGAGATCATTAATTTACCCATTCCAACAAGTTACGTTGCCCAGATGCTGAAGGGGAGGGGTCATATAGAACCCAGGACTCCACTCGGGCCTTATATTATTTCCGGTTTTGGGAAAAAGTCTCCTGCAAAAGACGCAGGATTACTTGCAGGAGATGAACTGCTTGGACTTGACGGATTAAGGTTCAGCTGGTACGATGAATTCCAGAAATACCTTGCTGAGAACAGGACCAGGTCCGTTACCGTAAATGTCCGGCGCAAGGGGGAAAATATAGACCTCCCGGTGGTCCCGACAGCTGAGGGATTTCTCGGAATATTGAGTTCAAGATCATATGACAAAATATTTGACCTCAGAACGGTTAAATACGGTTTCTTCGAATCGGTCCCCGCAGGAATTGCTAAGGGTTTTAAGACAATAGGAGATTACCTTAAACAATTCAAGCTTCTCTTTTCAAGGGATACAAAGGCTTATGAATCGCTGGGAGGATTTATTACAATTGGAAGCATCTTCCCGGGGGTATGGGACTGGCAGGCATTCTGGAATCTGACTGCCCTGTTGTCGATAATCCTTGCAGTGATGAATATCCTCCCTATCCCGGCACTCGACGGTGGTCATGTCATGTTCCTGCTGTATGAGGTCATAACCGGAAGAAAACCAAGCGATAAATTTCTTGAATATGCGCAGATTGCCGGAATGGTAATTCTTTTCGGTCTGCTTATTTTTGCCAACGGGAACGATATATTGAGGCTGATAAGGAAGTAGAGACGGAAGTCGGACGTCCGTATTCCTCTAAGCTCTAACTTAAGTCCTCAAGAGAACTTTTAAGAACCCGTCTAGAAGGCCTAAGCATGCAGGGGCGACTTGTGCGCGAGCAGAGAGGCAATCCCGAGGAGTCTCTTTGCGATCTGGGGTTTAAATACTTTGCGATTTGCGGAACAATGGATTTCGCCTTCGCGAGCTCATCTGCGTTTTGTCTTCTGTCTTCCGTCTTCCGTCTCCCGACTTTGCACTTACATAATTATTTTTTCAGGATTTGCATTTCAACAAACTATTTTTAACTTTGCGGGAAATCAAATACAAAAAGAGATGGGAAAGATAGGTGTAACTGAGATCATACTGATCCTGCTTGTTGTTATTCTGCTTTTCGGAGGCCGTAAAATTCCTGAATTAATGAAAGGTATTGGTCAGGGTATGAAAGAATTCAAAAAAGCTTCGAAGGTCGATTCTGAAAGTGAGCCGAAATAGATCCATTAAAAGCGAATTATAAATTAAGGAATATTCCGAGTACAGGGCTGGTAATACAGCCCTTTTTGTTTTAATCCTGGTCGTCCTTTTTAACCGCAAAGAACGCTAAGTTGTCGCAAAGAACGCAAAGCTAAAGCACATAAATTCAGCTCTTTGCGAACTTTGCGTTTTCCCTTTGCGCCCTCTCCGCGGTTAAGGGATTTTGACTTTTCCAACAACCCCACTTAAACCCAAATCTTCCACTGATTTATAAAGTGCCATCTGATCAGGGAACAGGTTCGTATTTCTGATTCCTCCGCTGTGGAACAAATCCTGCTTCCCTTATTATTGACTGAATTTCATCCGCGTCAAACCGGTTCTTTGCCCCTGCAGCACTCACGACATTCTCTTCGATCATTATTGACCCCAGGTCATTGGCACCACCATTGAGTGACAGCATTGCTATCTCTTTTCCGACAGTGAGCAATGAAGCCTGGATATTCCTGATGTTGTTAAGGATGATCCTGCTTACTGCAATCAGACGCAGGTAATCAGGTCCGTTATAACCGCTTTTTATACCGGACTCTTCTGAAAGGCGGGTACCCTCATCCTGGAATGGCCAGGGTATGAATGTTATGAATCCGAAATGATCTTTTTCCTTCTCAGCCTGGAGATCCCTGATCCGTATGAGATGCTCAACCCTCTCCGTAATGGTTTCAACATGCCCGTACATCATGGTTGCAGAAGTCGGCAGGTTAAGCCTGTGAGCTTCTCTCATTACCCCGAGCCATTCATCTGTGGTGGCTTTGGCAGGTGAGACTATTTTCCTTACCCTGTCGGATAAAATTTCAGCTCCTGCTCCCGGAAGACTGTCTAACCCGGCCTCAACAAGCTTCGTCAGCACGTTGTTATAAGATAGTTTTTCCTTCCATGAAAGAAAAACGATTTCAGGCGGACCAAGTGCATGAAGTTTCAACCTGGGAAATAACTCCTTAAGTGTCCTGAAAAGTTCAATATAGAAATCGAGTCCGAGATCAGGATTCATCCCTCCCTGAAGCAGGAGCTGATCGCCCCCGAGCGCAAAAAGTTCTTCTGTCTTTTGAATATATTCAGCCCTGGAAGTGACATAAGCGTCGGGTGATCCTTTTTTCCTGCAAAAATTACAGAACAGGCATTGCGAGAAACAGATATTTGTGATATTCACATTTCTGTCGATTATCCATCCGGCATTCCTCCCTGGATTGTGGATCTGACGGAGTTTGTCAGCCGTAAACATCAGCTCTTCGAGAGGAGCTTTTTCGTAAAGAAATAACCCTTCCTCAAAATTAAGAGGTAAAAGGTTGAGAGCTTTTCTATATAACTTATTAAGTTCCAAATTTAAGTATCTTATTCACTGAATTCGCCTCCGGATTCCGTAAACAGAGAGACGGAGATTTGTCGCAAAGGTAATTCTTTGGACGTTAATCAATGATAATTTGATTAACTTTACGTCTTTTAATTCTGACTGTAAAATCTATGAAAACTGAAGTAAGCCGGATCTCACAAATATCTCCCGATCAGTCTGTTGTATGCATAATTGGAAAAGACGAAATCCCGGGTATCCTGTTGTTGAGCAAACCGGAAAAGGAGTATGCAAAAAAGAGAATTGCAGAAAAGGAGGAGCACGTTATAATAAATTCATACTTTAAAACAACCTACCTTATCAGAACCAAAGAAGGTATTCCGGATTATAAAATCAGGGAGGAACTGAGAAAGACAGCCTCAAACTTAAAAGCACAAATAAAATCGAATGATCATTCCGAGCTGGTAATTACCTCCGACAATACGTTAAAAGGGGCTGCTGAGGCGTTCGCTGAAGGACTGCTTCTAAGTTCCTACTCGTTCGGTAAATACAAGACCAGGAAAGAAAAAGATAAGAAGCGCAATTACCCGTCAAGGCTTCTTTTGCACGGGGATATTGAAGATATGGATCTGAAATGGCTGAATGAATTGACAGAGGCAGTTTATATGGTCCGTGATCTAATAAATGAACCGGTTAACCACCTTAATGCACCGGCTCTTGGTGAAGAGATAAAGAAGATGGGGAGAATTGCCGGTTTCAGTGTTGAAGTCCTGAATAAAGGAAAGATTGAAGCGTTGAAAATGGGTGGTTTGCTCGCTGTTAATAAAGGAAGTGTTGATCCGCCGGTTTTCTGCATACTTGAATGGAAACCCGAAAATCATCTTAACAGTGCTCCTCTGGTCCTGGTGGGCAAGGGAGTTGTTTATGATACCGGCGGGCTGAATATCAAAACCGGAGACTATATGGACAATATGAAAGGTGATATGGCCGGGGCAGCAGCAATTACAGGAGTATTATATACGATTGCCAAAACCGGAATACCGCTTCATGTCATCGGACTTGTTCCATCAACGGATAACCGTCCGGGCGGCAATGCATACACCCAGGGAGACATTATTAAGATGCACAATAAAATGTCTGTGGAGATAGGTAATACTGACGCAGAAGGAAGGCTGATCCTTGCCGATGCAATCAGCTATGCATCAAGATTTAAACCCGAACTTATTATTGATATAGCAACTCTTACCGGCTCCGCAGCTATGACATTTGGCAACCTGGCGATCGCGGTTATGGGGAATGCGGACAAAAAATTCTTCAGACTTCTTGAAGAGTGCGGCAATGAAGTCTATGAGAGGACTGCTGAACTTCCGTTCTGGGAAGAGTACGGCGAAATGATAAAATCCGACATGGCAGATATTAAAAACGTAGGAGGAAGGGAAGCAGGAGCTATCACGGCTGGCAAATTCCTTGAAAATTTTGCAGAGTACCCCATGATCCACCTCGACATAGCCGGACCGGGTGCACTGAAAAAGGATGACTTCTACAGGATAAAGGACGGACCCGGCTCAGGATTAAGATTGCTGGCAACCTTTGTAAAAAAGCTGGCGGAAGATTACAGGTTGAAGAAATGACATTACTATGGAGAAAAAAGGAATAATTGCAGGTATCTCCCAGGGGGATATTAACGGAATTGGATATGAGGTGATCATTAAAGCCCTTATGGATGACGACTTGAATGACATCTGCATCCCGGTGGTTTACGGATCGCCAAAAGTGGCTGCATATCATCGAAAAGCGTTGAATATAAACAACTTCAGTTTCAACAATATAAGAACTGCCGATGAAGCTCACCCCAGAAAGGCAAATATGATTAACTGCCTCGATGATAATATCAGGGTTGAGCTCGGGAAATCAACTCCGCAGGGAGGTGAAGCAGCTCTGATATCACTCGAAAAAGCTGTTGAGGACCTGGTGGGTGGCAAAATTGACGTTCTCATTACGGCTCCTATTGATAAGAATAACATCCAGTCAGACAACTTCCATTTTAACGGTCACACCGAATATCTGAAATCAAAAGCAGGAGTAACTGACGTACTCATGTTCATGATAGGAGAATCCATGAGAATCGGAGTGGCAACAGGGCATGTACCACTCAGTAAAGTTCCGGATCTTATAACAGTTGAGACACTCCTGAAACAGCTGAGAATCATGAATCAATCGCTTGTAGTCGATTTCGCGATTCGCCGCCCGCGGATAGCTGTGCTTGGATTGAATCCGCATGCCGGAGATAATTCCCTTCTTGGTAAAGAGGAAGCTGAAATAATTGCTCCTGCACTCCAACAGGCTGTAAAGGAGGGAATCCTCGCATTTGGTCCTTACCCTGCAGACGGATTTTTCGGCGCCGGATCGTTTTCAAAATTTGACGGTATCCTGGCAATGTATCATGATCAGGGCCTTGCTCCCTTTAAAGCATTGTCATTTGATACTGGTGTTAATTTTACTGCAGGATTACCCTTCATCAGGACCTCGCCGGTGCATGGAACAGCTTTCCAGATAGCCGGTAAGGGTGAAGCTTCCGAAAGCTCCTTCCGTCAGGCGGTTTATCTTGCATGTTCAATTTTCAGGAACAGGCAGACCTACTCGGAAATAACCCGGAATCCTCTTAAACACCAGGTTATAGAGGGGCACCATAACGAAAGGGCAGACGAGCTTCCACCAGATATTTTCAATCCCGACCAGTCGTAATGATAGATTATATAAAAGGTAAGATAACCGAACTTAAGCCTGCATTTGTCATTGTTGAAAATCAGGGTATCGGATACTTTTTAAGTATTTCCCTTACAACTTTCTCGAAACTTGAAGGAAAGTCAGATGTCAGGATGCTTGTGCATGAGGTGATCAGGGAGGACGCCCATTTACTTTTCGGGTTTGCTGAAAAGGAGGAGCGTGAGATCTTCCGCCTGCTGATTTCGGTTTCCGGCGTCGGGGCAAGCACAGCCAGAATGATGCTTTCTTCATTAAACCCCACCGAAGTTGAAACTGCAATTGTTACCTCTGAAGTCAACATTCTGAAAGGTGTAAAGGGGATAGGTTTGAAGACCGCTCAAAGAATAATTTTAGACCTGAAAGATAAACTTGGAAAACTACCCGGAAGCGGTGAAATATTTTCATTTACAGACAATACAAAACGTGAAGAGGCGTTATCAGCATTAGTGATGCTTGGGTTTGGCAAAAGTGCTGTTATAAAAGTTCTTGACAGGATTATCAGGGATGAAAAAAGCCTGTCAGTCGAGGACTTAATAAAGCGGGCGCTTAAGAATCTGTAAAATAAGAATAAAAGCTGCATTGGGATCAGGGATATCATATAAAAATCTGCTGAAATATTCGTATTTTGTTATCCTCGCTTCGTTAATCCTCTGGTCTGCCAGGGCAGGCGGACAGGTTTCAAACCAGACTTCCGTAAACGACACAACCCGGAAATCTCCCTTAAAATTGAAAGATGTTTCAGGTATCCCCTGGGAGACAGCTCCAAAGGCTCCCCTCTTCCTCGATAATCCTTCAAACATAAAATCTGTTGTAATATATAACGCCGAAAAGAATGAATACATTCTATACCAGAAGGTTGGAGCATTCGATTACAGGCCTCCCGTTCATATGTCTCCCGAGGAGTTCCGTAAGTACCAGTTCAATAAGGAGATGCGCGATTACTGGCAATCGAGGATCAGAGGCGATGTGTCGGGTTTCAAATCAAACCTTATCCCTCAGATAGAAATCGGAGGAGCTGCCTTTGACAAGATCTTTGGCAGTAACGTTATCAATATAATCCCCCAGGGATCGGCGGAGCTGATATTTGGCATCAACATCTCGCGAACTCAAAATCCCGCTTTACCTGAGAAACTTAAAACTATTCCCACTTTTGACTTCAAGGAAAAGATCCAGATGAACGTTACAGGAACCATCGGGGATAAAATGCAGCTCGGAGTCAATTATAATACGGATGCCATGTTTGAGTTCGAGAACAGGACAAAGCTTCAGTATTCGGGCAAGGAAGATGAAATAGTAAAGAAGGTTGAAGCCGGCGATGTAACCTTGCCCCTCACAGGGACACTGATAACAGGAAGCTACAGCTTGTTCGGCCTGAAAACCGAAATGCAGTTCGGCAAACTCAACATGACAACTGTTCTTTCGCAACAAAAGGGAGAATCATCTGTAATTGATGTAAAGGGAGGCGCACAGATAAGTGAATTTGAACTGTATGCCGACGACTACGAAGCTAACCGCCACTTCTTTCTTTCCCATTTCTTCAGGGATATTTACGATAATGCCTTAAAAAACCTGCCGGCGGTAAGCTCAGGAATAAGCATCGAGCGTATTGAGGTCTGGGTCACAAACAAAACAAGCAGTTTCGACGAAACAAGAAACATAGTTGCCTTTGCCGACCTTGCAGAGAACCCAAATCACATCTTCAATAAGATCCCTGCATTCCAGGCAGGGCCACTATCCCCCAGGAATCCGGACAACGGGAGCAATAATCTTTACGATGAGGCAACGATTAACTATTCCACCCTGCGGGATGTCGACCAGGTCACCACAGCATTCAATTCGTTATATCCCGGATTTCAGATAGGACGCGATTTCGAAAAGATAGAAAATGCCAGGAAGCTGAACGACAGGGAGTACACCATTAACAGCCAGCTGGGTTATATTTCGCTTAACACCGCATTGAACACCGATGAGGTACTTGCAGTCGCCTTTGAATACACTCTCAACGGACAGGTTTTCAAAGTAGGTGAATTCTCAACCGACGGTATAACAGCCCCCCAGACACTTATTCTGAAACTTCTGAAGGGTACCACCCTCAGTCCCAAGTATCCTACCTGGAACCTGATGATGAAAAACGTTTATTCACTTGGTTCAGGTAAACTTGAAAGAAATAATTTCCAGCTGAACATCCTTTACGAGGATGATAAGACAGGCAATTCAATAAACTATCTTCCTGAGGGTAACCTGGGCAATAAAATCCTGTTGCAGGTCCTTGGCCTTGATAACCTTAATTCGCAACTGGACCATGAATCGGATGGTTATTTCGATTTTATTGACGGTATTACCGTAAATATGAGCCGGGGTAAGATTATTTTTCCCGTTGTAGAACCCTTTGGAAGTCATTTACGAAAGCAAATAGGCGATCCTGGTCGTGGCTTCAAGATTTGTATTCCAGGAATTGTATGACTCTACCCAGACAATTGCCCGGCAGATTGCGGAGAAGAACAAGTTTAAAATGATGGGTCAGTATACTTCCGAATCAGGGTCCGAAATAAGGCTCAATGCCACAAATATACCTGCCGGGGGGGTAAAGGTGACTGCTGGAGGCGTAACACTAAATGAAAACACCGATTATACGGTTGACTATAATTTAGGTACTGTAACTATTATAAATTCAGCCCTCATTGAATCCCAAACCCCTATTCAGGTTTCACTTGAAAGCAACCAGTTCTTTGGATTCCAGACCAAAACCCTCCTGGGAACGCATCTCGATTACAGGTTCAATAATAATTTCAATATAGGAGGCACCATCCTGCATCTCAATGAACGGCCTTATACCCAGAAAGTTAATTTCGGCGAAGAGCCGATCTCAAACACCATATGGGGTCTCAATACATCCTACAGATCAGAATCCCAGCTGCTTACAAATCTCCTTGACAAGATTCCCCTTCTCGAAACAAGCACACCCTCAAGCATCGCTTTTAACGGGGAATTTGCTGACCTTATCCCGGGTCACTCAAGGGCAATCTCAAATGCAGGTAATTCATACATTGATGATTTTGAGTCAAGTGAAATACCACTTGATCTAAAATCATTCAATGCCTGGTCTGTTGCAAGTATTCCACAGGGACAGGATCAACTATTTCCTGAGGCAAGGTTGAATAATAATCTTACCGGTGGAGTCAACAGGGCAAAAATTTCCTGGTATGTTATTGATCCCCTGTTCCTGAGGAATGGTTCATCGACCCCGGGTCACATTAAGCAGAACCCTGATTTACAATCGAGCCATTTTGTCCGGGAGATCTATGAAAATGAGATCTTTCCCAACAGGGAAAGCGCCAGTGGGATCCCGACAACCATCTCGGTTCTGAATCTTGCCTATTACCCGGAAGAAAAGGGCCCATATAACTTTGACGCTGAACCCGGGGCCTATTCAAGGGGAATGAATGCACTGGGGAGGCTTAACGGCCCTGAAACGAGGTGGGGCGGTATCATGAGAGAGGTGCTTACAAGTGATTTTGAGACCGCCAATATCCAGTATATAGAATTCTGGCTGATGGATCCGTTTGTCGAAAATCCGACGCATGAGGGCGGTGATCTCTATTTCAACCTTGGTAATATTTCGGAAGATATTTTACGTGATTCAAGGAAAAGCTTTGAGAACGGGTTGCCGGGATCCCCATTGCTTCAGAATATCGACACAACCTCCTGGGGCAGGATTCCCACAGTTCAGTCCGTAGTTCATGCCTTTGACAATAACGATGAATCGCGTACATATCAGGATGTCGGACTGGATGGCCTCAGGGATCAGGATGAGCAGACCTTTTTTACTGATTATCTTCAAAGATCTCAGGCCATCACCAATCCTGAGGTTTTTACTGATATTTTAAAGGACCCCGCCAGTGACGACTTTCATTATTTCAGAGGTTCTGATTATGATCAAAATCAGCTGGGGATCCTTGAAAGATACAAGGAATACAATGGTGTGGACGGGAACTCACCGACCTCCAAAATGTCGATTGAACCATATCCTACGACAGGTTCAACATTGCCCGACATGGAGGATATCAACCGCGATAATACCCTCAGCGAAACAGAAAGCTATTATCAGTACAGGATAAGCATACGTCCTGAAAACATGGTTGTTGGCTCAAATTACATAGTTGACGAAATCGAGCACACAGCAAAACTTGCAAACGGACTTGAATCCAAAGTCAGATGGTATCAGTTCAAAGTGCCTATAACTGAATTTCAGAGGACAGTCGGAATGATAAGCGACTTTAAGTCAATACGGTTCATGAGGGTCTTCATGAAGGATTTTAAGGAACCGGTCGTAATGCGGCTTGCAGAGCTTGACCTTGTAAGGGCAGAGTGGAGGAAATACAACATTACCTTCATGGAAGGGGGAGAAAGAATAACTGTACCGGAACCTACTGACGGTTCTTTCGGGATAAGCTCTGTCAGCATCGAAGAAAATGCCGGCAAGGATCCTGTAAACTATGTTCTGCCTCCCGGATTTGACAGAATAGTTGATCCTCAGAATCCCCAGCTCAGGCAGCTTAACGAACAGTCGATGGTGTTGAAAGTCCAGGATCTGGCCGATGGCGATGCACGCGCAGCCTACAGGAATGTAAACCTCGATGTCAGACAGTACCGCAGCCTTAAGATGGAAGTTCATGCTGAAGCCCTTATAGGTGAGCCTCTATATAATGATGAGTTGACGGCTTTCGTCAGAATCGGGACGGACTACAAATCAAATTTCTACGAATATGAAGTGCCGTTAAAGCTGACGCCCCCGAAACCAGCTGAAGGCTATGACAATAAATCAGATGAATCGAGGGCAATTGTCTGGCCCGAAGCAAACAGGTTCAATATAAACCTGTCTGTCCTTCAGGAAGCTAAAAAGGAGCGCAACAGGCAGATGCTCGAGCCTGGCTCATCACTGAGTCTCTCTGATGTCTTTGCTTTTGCTGACGATTCGAATAAGGTTTATGTGTGCGGGAATCCAAATCTCAGCAACTTAAAAGTGATCATGGTAGGGATCAGGAATCCCATTAAGACCAGGCGCCCCGGAACCGATACAGGTGATCCCAGATCGGGTGAGGTTTGGGTTAATGAACTCAGGTTAAGTGATTTCATTGAGAACGGCGGTTGGGCGGCAAATGCACATTTACAGGCCCGTCTGGCTGACCTGGGAACTATTGATATTGTGGGACAGGCAAGCACTCCGGGCTGGGGAAGCATAGACAAAAAAGTTAATGAAAGGAGCAAGGAGGAGATTCTGAAATATGATCTTTCATCAAGCCTTGAGCTTGGCAAATTTTTTCCGGAGGAGATGGGTGTGCGCCTTCCTGTCTATGTTGGTTATTCTGAAACACGGATAAAACCGCAATATAATCCGCTCGATCCCGATATTAAACTGAAAGAGGCTTTAATTGAGGCGCCCGATAATGAGTCGAGAGATTCGCTAAAGGCAATATCAGAAGACTATTCAAGACGAAGGACAATATCAGTTAATAACGCAGGAATAACAAAACGGGGGGAAAAGTCTCATGTATGGGACCTGGCCAATTTCAGCGTGAACTACACTTTTAATGAGACCTACAGAAGCAACACAAAGACTGAAATTGACCTGGAAAAGAATTACAGGGGAGGAATAAATTACAATTACGAGGCACAGCCTGTCAACATAATGCCTTTTAAAAACGTAAAGTTCCTTAACTCACCAATTTTCAGGATCATTAAAGATTTCAATTTCTATGCGTTACCAAAAAGCATTTCATTCAGGACTGATATGTCGCGCTACTATAATGAAATAAAGACGAGGAATATAAACAATCCCTATCTTCTTATAAAGCCAACATTCAGGAAAGATATGGAATGGTCAAGGATGTTCGATATCAAATATGATGTCACACGTCAGCTTAAGATAGATTTCACATCAACCAACATCGCAAGGATCGATGAACCTGAAGGAGGAGTCGACCGCAAGAGATACAGGAGCGACTATGATAACTGGAATGATTCGGTACTGACGAACCTCAAAAGCTTCGGAAGGACTACTTCCTATAATCACTTCTTCAATGTGACCTACAACCTTCCTATCAACAAGCTGCCACTTCTTTCATGGATTAATGCCAACGCAAGGTTCGGCTCCGATTATTCATGGCTTGCAGGAGCACTCTATCCCGACTCCCTTGATATTAATCTTGGCAATATCATAAAGAATCATAATGAGCTTACCTTTTCGGCAATTGCCAACCTGTCAACTCTTTACAGCAAATCTAAGTTTCTTAAGAACATTGAGAACAATACCCGACCCGATGCTGTTCAAAGGATGAAAACAGAATTCAAAACCGTTACTTTCACCAGGGCAAATGTTAATTTCAGGGAAAAAGTTGTAAGAGGCCTCACTCATAATCTGAGGACCAAAGATGTAAAAGTGAAGATAGTTAAGAAAGACGGGACGGAGCTTGCTGGTAAACTTGACATAGTTTCGGATAACAGGGTAAATTTTACAGCAACTGAATCGTCAGACGGCTGCCAGGTAACTATCGAAGGAAGAATCCCGAAAAAACGTAATCCACTTACTGTGACAGGAGAATATATGCTTCGTGCAATGATGGGGATCAGAACTGTCAGTTTAACCTATACATCCGCCCAGGGACAATACCTGCCGGGCTTTTTACCGGAGGCCGGATTCCTTGGGATGGCGCGTACCAACAATGTCTCGGCACCAGGACTCCCGTTTATCATGGGTTTCAGTGAAAAGAACTTCTTCAATAAGGCTGCGCATAACGGATGGATCACATCCGATACGTTGCTGAATACACCGGCAATTTATAACAACAGACTGGATCTTTCCGTGCGGAGTACTGTCGAACCTTTCCCCGGACTAAAGATCGATATAAACGCTGACAGAAGGTTTCTCGAAAATGAAAGCTCTTATTTTACAGCAGATTATAACGGTAATTTCCCCGACAGTACCCGCAACCGGGTTATTACAGGTAACTTTTCAATATCAATAGTTTCGTGGGGAACTGCTTTTGAAAAAATATCAAAAAAGAATGATTATGTCTCGGCGACCTTTGAAACATTCAAGAAGAATGCTGCAATTATATCAGGCAGAAGGGCTGAGGTGCGGCAAAGAATTGATCCCGGATATGATCCAAATATAGATCCCACGACAGGACAACCTATTGAAGGAGAGTTTAAAAGCGGTTACGGAAAAACCTCAAGGGAGGTTTTGATCCCCGCATTTTATGCTGCTTATACAAGGACAGATCCGGCTAAGGTGCAACTGGCCACGTTCCCCTCTGCATTCCGGATGATGCCAAACTGGCGGATTACATTTGACGGCTTGTCAAAATTTGAATTCGTGCAGACTGTATTCAGGTCGGTAAATATTTCGCATCAGTACAGAAGCATCTACCAGATCGGTTCGTATACCACAAACCTTAATTATTCATCGGATGCAAGCGGGATTAGCAATATCAGGGACCTTCAGAAGAACTTCATCCAGCAATATGAAATAAATGTGGTTACTGTGAGCGAACAATTCAGTCCTCTTATAAATGTCGATATGAACTGGAAAAGTAACCTTACTTCACGTTTTGAATGGAGAAAATCGCGTACTGTTTCCCTCAACCTTACGAGCAATCAGATTTCTGATTACCGTATTAATGAACTGGTTTTCGGAGCCGGCTACAGATTTGATGATGTGCAGATTATTCTGAAAACAGGAAATGGCCAGAAGGCCTTGAAAAGCGACCTCAATATACGATTCGACCTTTCGATAAGGGATAATAAGACAATTGCCAGGAAGCTGATTGAGGATGTGAACCAGCCTGTGGCGGGGATTAAGGTATTTACGGTGGGCGCAACCGCAGATTATGTCTTAAGCGACAGGTTCAACCTCCAGCTTTTTGCTGATCACACCATGAACAATCCTTTTGTGGCTAATACATTCCCGACCTCCAACACTAACTTCGGATTCAGCCTTAAGTTTACACTCGTTCAGTAAAATTTTTCCGCCGAAAGCGATCCGCTATCAACCACCCCGGCCAGACGAATTTAATTTCGGCCTGTAAGATGATTTCATCGTCTGTCCACCCCTCCTTAAAAAAAGGAGGGGAAACTTATGTAATTGTATTTCTGCTAGTTAAAAATACTCGGTTTAACACTGATTCTTAAGATCGCACATGCCACCGGGGGGGTGATTAAATGAATCGGCTAAAGTACATGATGTTTTTTGGGGTGCCCCAACGCTGAATACAGGAGTAAACGGTAACATTTTTTTTTGTTACTTTTGAGTTGTTTCATTAACCTGTTCCCAAGTTTGCTATCCCTACCGGATCGCTTCCCGCATAACCGAATCAATAATAAGAAAAGATGGAAAAAATTCTGGTTATCCTGCTGATAATAGTAATGATTGCAGTCTTTGCAATATCGGGCAGTTCTCATTTAAGCAAAAAGAAGGCAGTCAAACCATTTGTAAGTGACGTTGTACATCCTGAATGGTCAAAAAATGCCGTTGTATATGAAGTAAATGTAAGGCAGTACACTGGGGAGGGAACTCTCAAGGCGTTTGAAAAACATCTGCCACGTCTGAAGGAACTGGGAATTAATGTTTTATGGTTTATGCCTGTATTTCCTATCGGGGTTGTAAACAGGAAAGACAAGCTTGGAAGTTACTACTCTGTTAAGGACTTTATGAATGTTAATCCTGAATTCGGGACAATTGAAGATATGAAGTCGGTAATTGATAAAGCCCATGAGATGGGAATGCATGTGTTACTTGACTGGGTTCCTAACCATTCTTCATGGGATAATCGGCTTACCATTGATCATCCGGAATGGTATGCCAAAGATTCTGCCGGTAATTTTACCCCGCCTCCGGGAACAAAATGGACAGATGTAATTCAGCTTGACTGGAAGCAAAAAGGCCTGTGGGATTATATGACCGGCGCATTAAAATTCTGGGTCAACCTGGGAGCTGACGGATTTCGTGTGGATCATCCCCACAACACCCCGAAGGAATTTTGGGAGCAGGCAAGGACAGAGCTGGAAAAGATAAAGCCTGTTTTGATGCTTGCAGAGCATGAAGGTCCCGGCTACTTCATGGAGAAGGGATTTGACATGAATTATTCCTGGGAGCTCTATCATCTCATGAACAGGATCGCCCAGCGTAAGGACAGCGCTACTGCCATACATAAATACTTTGAAAAGGAGCTTGCAGTTTATCCTGATAATGTTTACAGACTGTTGTTCCTGACAAATCATGATGAGAACTCCTGGCGTGGAACTATCGATTCGCTGATGGGCAGTTCACAAAAAGCTTTTGCAACGCTAACCTTCACAGCAAGAGGAGTACCGCTTATTTACAGCGGTCAGGAGGAATGCCTTGATAAGAAGCTTAAGTTCTTCGTGAAGGACTCAATTGTCTGGGCAAGATGTGATCTGACGGGCTTTTATGAAGATCTGATAAAGCTTAAAACAGAAAATAAAGCGCTCTGGAATGGTAATTTTGGCGGCCCGATGGTAATCCTAAAAACAAAGAAGGATAATAAAGTGTTTGCTTATTACAGGGAAACAGATGGTAACCGGGTCCTTGTCTTTCTGAATCTTACAAAAAAGGATGTGGCCTTTAAACCTGTTTTAAGGGATCTGGAAGGAGAGTATAATGATTTTTTTGCAGGGACCAAAACAAAGCTGCTGGCAGAAGAGGCGATCAATCTGGAGCCGTGGGGGTTTAAGGTGTATGTTAAGTAAAAGATAAAAGATAAAAGATAAAAGATAAAAGTAAAAAGATAAAAGCAACAATAAGATAAGAGCAATAAGATCGAAGGAATTCTCGAAAATCCGCCAAAGCCACGTGAAATTTTTTGTTTTCCCGCAGATCACGCAGATCTTCGCAGATGTAATATACAGGTTTGATATGTCTTTTAATGGCGCTTTTATAGATTATCCTGCGTTCTTATTTTATATAAAAGTGCAGATCTCCTTCGTGCCCCTTTGTGAGGACCTTTGTGTACTTAGTGGTAAAAAAATAAATCCATTAACCACAAAGGATCACAAAGTTCAGCACTAAGGTACACAAAGGGCTTCTGTGTGTTACAAATCGAATTTTGAATTTTATACGCTTTTTAATTTATATAAGCGCTCTTTTAATATGTCTTTTAATATGTCTTTTAATATGTCTTTTAATACGTATTTCATTAAAAAAAATCGTCGGTTTAAATCTTCGATATTATTAAGTCTCTTAGCCGGAGTATTATTTCTTCTGCCCGCGTGTAAACAACCTGAGAAAAATAATCTGGCTTCGGTTCCGGAGTGGGCGAAGGAAGCAATCTGGTACCAGATATTTGTGGAACGGTTCAGAAATGGAGACCCCGGGAACGATCCTACACCAGCTGATATGAAAGGTTCATATCCGGCCCGGATCCCGGAAAACTGGGCAATTACTTCATGGGGTCACGACTGGTACGCCCACGAGCCCTGGCTTGATAGTGTGAAAGCAGGTGGTTTTAATTCCAAAATACAGGCAAGGAGATATGGTGGTGATCTCCAGGGAGTGCTTGATAAGCTTGACTATATTGAGAATCTTGGAATTACTGCTATTTATTTTAATCCTCTGAACGATTCTCCATCGCTGCACAAATACGATGCGAGGAATTACACTCATATCGATCGTAATTTCGGGCCGGACCCTGAAGGTGATGTGGGGATTATGAACTCAGAGAGCCCTGCCGACCAGACCACCTGGAAATGGACGGCAGCCGATAAGCTTTTCCTGACGGTTGTCAGGGAGTGCCATAAGAGGGGAATAAGGGTGATAATGGATTACTCCTGGAACCATACCGGACGCTATTTCTGGGCTCTTGATGATGTAAGAAAGAACGGCCGTAAATCGCAATTCAGCGATTGGTATAATATAACCGAATTTGATGATCCTGAAACCGCTGCAGATGAATTCAAATATGAGGGTTGGGGAGGGACAAATCCATGGATGCCCGTATTCAGAAAAGACATTTACCCATCCGATGATAAGGAGATGCCTTTTGAGGGGAACCTGCATTCAGCATCATTGAGGCAGCATATCTTCAATGTGTCTAAAAGATGGCTTGATCCGGATAATGATGGAAATTTATCTGATGGTGTCGATGGATTCAGGCTTGACGTTGCGGGAGAGATCCCGATGGGTTTCTGGCGCGAATACAGGAAAGTGGTCCGGTCGGTGAACCCTGACGCATACCTTGTTGGTGAGATATGGTGGCTTGAATGGCCCGATAAGCTTATGGATCCCGGGATATTCCTTGAAGGTGACCAGTTTGATGCCATAATGAATTACCGGTGGTACAGAATTGCACGTGGTTATTTTGCTCAGGCTGAACCAATTCTTAAACCATCAGGATTCGTGAGCGGGATCAACGGTATCGTCGAAGGAATTAACAGCAGTAATCTTCAGGTAATGATGAATGTTGCTGCTACCCATGATTCCCCGAGACTCTCCACATCAATCTTTAACAAAACCAGATACAAATACAAAGCAAAACCTTCAGAAAACCCTGATTATAAAATAAATAAGCCGGACGAGCGTACAAGGAAGGAACAGACAATGCTGCTAATCAACCAGTTCACCTTTACCGGCGCCCCCCATATCTGGAACGGCGATGAAGTCGGGATGTGGGGCGCTGATGACCCGGATTGCCGGAAGCCTGTTGTCTGGGATGATATCATCTATGAGCATGAAACTGCAAATTTCGATCCTGCAAAGAGCCGGCCGGACGATATTGTACAACCCGACACTGCATTTTTAGCTTTCTATAAGAAGCTGGCCAGGATGAGGAAGGAAAACCCGGTGCTTATCCGGGGTGATCTTAATTTCATACTTGTTGACGACCCCAGGATGGTGCTTGCTTACAGCCGGACCTCAGAAAAAGATGAGGTACTCGTCGTAACCAACCGCTCCGATACTGTGCAGACTGTGATAGTTCCTGTTAAGGCGAACAGTACTTACAAAAAACTGCTGATCCCGGATCAGGTTTCTTTCAATTCAAAAGGAAATGGTTTGGAGTTAACCCTGGAACCTCTGAGCTCAACCGTCCTGAAGAAAAAATAGTGCGGCCTTTAATCAGGAAGATGGTGTTGTGTGCAGAAAGCCCTTTTCCAGCAGATCCCGCAGATTTTCGCAGATTTTATAAGTTGGGATTGCGGAACTGGTCCTAAAAGGTTCAACAAAACAGTAAATTAAGTTTTTCAACCTCTTCCGGAGTATAAAAAAAAGCTTTATTTTTGACTGAGCTTAATTTGAAAGACCTAATTACTAATTCAATAACTGAGAAAAATGAATGTACCGGCAAACCTGTTGTACACCAAAGATCATGAATGGCTTCGGATCGAGGGTGAATTCGGATATGTGGGAGTTACCGATTTTGCACAAGGCGAATTGGGAGATGTTGTTTTTATTGAAATTGAAACTCTGGGCGAAACCCTTAAGAGAGAAGAGGTTTTCGGAACCATTGAAGCAGTAAAAACGGTATCGGACATGTTTATGCCGGTAGGAGGAGAGATCCTTGAGGTAAATCCAGCCCTGGAGGAGAGCCCGGATGTAGTCAACAAGGATCCCTATGGTAAGGGATGGATGGTCAAAATAAAAATCACTGATCCTTCGGAAGCAGCAGCCCTGCTCAATGCTGAGAAATACCAGGCTCTTTTATAGAGTCTTCTTCACTTCAACCTGCTGGTAGCCTTCAATTATATCTCCCTCTTTGATGTCATTGAAATTGGAGATATTAAGTCCGCATTCATATCCGCCGACAACCTCTTTAACGTCATCCTTGAAGCGTTTCAGGGAGCCAAGTTCGCCGGTATAAATAACAATACCGTCGCGGATGATCCTGACCCTTGTATTTCTTGTAATCTTCCCTTCTTTAACATAACAGCCGGCAACAGTTCCGACCTTTGTGACCTTGAATATTTCGCGGATCTCAAGAGTTGCGACTATCTCTTCCTTCATTTCGGGTGAAAGCATACCCTCCATAGCTGCCCTTGATCTCTTCGATGGCATCGTAAATAATGGAATATAACCGGATGTCGATCTCTTCTTTTTCGGCAAGCTTCCGGGCGCTTAGTGAAGGCCGGACCTGGAAGCCGACGACAATGGCATTGGAAGCAGCCGCAAGCAGGATATCCGATTCGGATATCTGCCCCACAGCTTTGTGGATGACATTTACCTGTATTTCAGGTGTTGAAAGTTTGATGAGTGAATCGCTCAGAGCCTCTATTGAACCATCGACATCACCTTTAACGATAATGTTCAGTTCCTGGAAGTTGCCAATAGCGATGCGGCGGCCGATCTCATCGAGTGTAATATGTTTCTGCGTACGCAGTCCCTGCTCCCGTTGCAACTGAGTGCGTTTTGTTGCAATATCCTTTGCTTCACGGTCGCTGCTCATAACGTTGAATTTATCACCTGCCTGCGGAGCTCCATTCAAGTCCCAGAACCAGACCGGGGTGGCCGGACCTACTTCATCGATCTTATTGCCTCTTTCATTATACATGGCCTTGATATGGCCAAAACTTCCTCCTGCCAGCATGATATCGCCATATCCGGAGAGTTCCGGCCTTAACAAGGACTGTGGCAGTAAAGCCACGACCTTTGTCGAGAGATGATTCAATAATCGTCCCTAATGCAGGTTTATCCGGATTTGCTTTAAGATCAAGCATTTCTGCTTCAAGAAGAACCTTCTCGAGCAGCAGATCAACATTAAGACCTGCTTTTGGCCGATATTTCCTGTGACTGGAATTTTCCACCCCAGTCTTCCACCAGATAATTCATATTTGCCAGTGCTTCCTTTATCTTTTCAGGATTGGACGTCGGCTTGTCAATTTTGTTGATAGCAAAGACAATGGGAACACCGGCAGCCTGATGCGTGGTTGATGGCTTCAATAGTCTGAGGCATCACACCATCGTCTGCAGCAACAACAATAATGGCAATGTCAGTGATCTGTGCTCCACGTGGCACGCATGGCTGTAAAAGCTTCATGACCCGGAGTATCAAGAAATGTTATCTGGCGTCCGTCATCAAGATTAACGCTGTAGGCACCGATGTGCTGGGTTATCCCACCTGCTTCACCGGCAATAACATTGGTCCTGCGGATATAATCAAGCAATTTGGTCTTTCCATGGTCAACATGTCCCATAACGGTGACAATAGGAGGCCTTGGTTTCAGTTCCTCCTGGGTATCCACCTCTTCCCTTACCGCTTCAAGAAGTTCAGCGCTTACGAATTCAACTTTGTAACCGAATTCGTCGGCAAGAAGGGCCATTGTTTCAGCATCGAGCCGCTGATTGATTGAAACAAAAAGGCCCAGGTTCATACAGGTTGAAATGATCTCGGTAACAGGAATATTCATCATTGAAGCCAGTTCATTTACCGACACAAATTCAGTGACCTTCAGAATATTCTTTTCAAGTTCGATCCTGTCTTCCACCTCACGGTGCTTCTGGCTTATAGCATCCCTTTTCTCTCGTCGGTATCTTGATCCTTTTGATTTACCTTTAGTTGTAAGACGCGCCAGTGTCTCTTTAATCTGCTTTGAGACAGCTTCATCATCAACTTCAGCCCTTACCGACCGTTTTTTGATTACCTTTTTAACTGTCTTGTCTTTTTTGTCGGAAGGAACCGGTTTTACAACGGGAACTGTCTCCCTTTCCTTTGTGATCCTTTTCCTTTTCTTCTTCCTTCTGAAATCGTTGTCTCCGTTAACCGATACCTGCTGATAAGGAACAGGTTTTTTCTTCTCCTCAACGGGAAGGTTAATCTTGCCCACCACCGTAAGTCCCGATAACTTCTTGAATTCAGGCTTGTAAAGTTCAACTACATCCTCTTCTTCGGGGACCTCTGCAACCTCCTTAACTACAGCTTCATCAACAATAACATCAACAGGAGTGGTCTCAGGGATCTTCTCCTTTTTATCTTCAATAATTTCGGGTACAGGTTTCTTCTCTTCCTCGACAGGTTCCTTCCTCTTCGGTTTTTCCGCAGCTTTTTCTTTTCCCTCCTTTTTCGGAGTTTTTGGTGTCTTAACCGGTGGAGTAAGATCAATTTTACCGACTATACGTAAATCGATGGGTGATTTTACCTTTTCCTCTTTAACTGGTTCGGCGACTTTTTCTTTTTCATCAGCCGGTTTTTTCTTTTCTGTTACTTCCTGGGCTTTGGTTTCGGCAGGAACTTTCTTTTCAGGCTCTTTTGGAGGTTCAGGAACTTCGGGCCTGGGTCTAAATGTTTTTTCGAGATCAATTTTGCCGACCAGTTTAATATCGGGTTTTTTAATCTCGGTTTTAATATCAACAGTTTTATTAGGGGCAGAAATATCCTTAACCAGGAATTCGTCATCCCTGTCCTGGTCATCGCTAATGCTCTTTTCTGCAAAATCATCTATTGAAACGGTCTCCTTTTTCCGGTGGAGATCTTTAAGGATCAGCTTTTCTGATTCTTTTTTTACATTAAGATCACTGCTGTATTCTTTTAAAAGCAACAGATAAGCATCATGAGGTAGCTTTGTATTTGGATTCGGATCAAGATCAAATCCTTTCTTGTGAAGAAATTCCACAATAGTGGATATCCCCACATTGAATTCACGAGCTGCCTTACTTAATCTTGTTGCCTTAATGTCATCTGTCATAAATATGTCTTGCCTTTCTTATAAACTTCAATATCTGTAAATAATTTTATTCAAATTCAGCTTTCAGAATATTAACGACTTCTTTTACAGTCTCTTCTTCAAGATCTGTCCTTTTAACAAGGTCGCTTATCGAAAGGTTCAGAACGCTTCTTGCGGTGTCGCAACCTATCGCCTTAAGCTCATCGATTATCCATTCTTCAATTTCATCGCTGAATTCCTCAAGATTAACATCTTCCTCATCTTCGCCACCCGGTTCCCTGTAAACATCTATTTCATATCCGGTAAGCTGACTTGCGAGCTTGATATTCAGTCCGCCTTTTCCGATCGCAAGCGATACTTCGTTTGGTTTAAGATAGATCTCTGCTCTTTTTGTTTCTTCAATCAGCTTGATTGAAGTGATTTTAGCAGGGCTGAGAGCTCTCTGGATAAAAAGCTGATTATTTGATGTATAGTTAATTACATCTATATTTTCATTCCGGAGTTCCCTCACAATTCCATGTATCCTTGAGCCTTTCATTCCCACGCAGGCACCTACAGGATCAATTCTTTCATCGTACGATTCAACTGCCACCTTGGCGCGTTCGCCGGGCACCCTAACAATCTTCTTTATCGTTATCAGACCGTCAAATATTTCAGGTACTTCAAGTTCAAACAGCCTTTCAAGGAAAACAGGTGAAGTACGGCTAAGAATAATGAAAGGAGTATTGTTCCTCATTTCAACTTTGATCACGACCGCCCTTATAGAATCTCCTTTCCGGAAATGGTCGGACGGTATCTGTTCACTTTTCGGAATTATAAGTTCATTCCCGTCGTCGTCCAGAACAAGGATCTCTCTTTTCCAGACCTGGTAGACCTCGCCGGTTACAATCTCGCCGATCCTGTCTTTATACTTTATATAAATATTATTCTTCTCAAGGTCAAGTATCCTTGCCGTCAGGTTTTGACGCAGCGACAGGATTGCCCTTCTTCCGAAGTCAAGGAATTTTACCTCATCCGACACCTCTTCACCCACCTCGTAATCCTCGTCTATCTTCTTAGCTTTCGAAAGAGGGATCTGTGTATTGGGATCTTCCAGCAGGTCATCCTCAACAACCACTCTGTTCCTCCATATTTCGAAGTCACCTTTGTCGATATTGACGATTATGTCAAAATTGTCGGCCGAGCCGTACTTCTTTATAAGCATTCCTCTGAACACATCCTCAAGAACACTCATCATTGTAGGACGGTCAATATTTTTCAGCTCTTTAAATTCCGCAAAGGTATCGATCAAATTAACATTTTCCATCTGGTATAAACTTCATGAAATTATTTTATTGTCAAAACTACTTTAGTTGTTTTTACCTGCTCAAAGTTAAATGAGATATCCTTTAACTCTTTAACTTTTCCTTTTACTTTTATCTCAGTTTCAAGGTCAAACCCTCCCACTGTTACATTTTTTAGTTTGCCTGAGTACTTCTGCCCGTCGCTGTCGACCACAGCTACCTGATTTCCTTCATTTTTATAATATTGTTCAATAACTCCGAAGGGCATTTCGAGACCGGGAGAGGATACCTGCAATTCAAAATCCTCAGCTTCGCGGTCGAGGTCCCGTTCAATATGACGATGCAGTTCTGCGCATTCGTCTATCGTGATGCCCTCTTTTTTGTCGGCAAGAATTATTATTCTGTTCGAGCTGCTAACCTTTACGCTTACAAGGAAGAGTCCGGTTCCACCGATAAACTCTCTCACCGACTTCTCTATTCTCTCTTTATTGATCATAATCTAAAAACCAATAATAAAATAGGGGACTCTGGTCCCCTTGGTCTCAATTACCCCTCAATTCGGATGCAAAAGTAAGAAATGTTTCTGAGATAGCAAAAAATGAGGGAATAATAATTAATTCAGTCTATTGGCCTGCTGATCTTTCTATCCTGTAGTCATGAAGCGCAAAGATTTTTTGCAAAGACCGGGTAGTTATAAACATTACAACTATAACTTTGTGACCTGGATTTCAAAGGATTTCATTTTATGACTTTAGCTATCTGATATCTTGTCTGTTAATAAAATAACAATTGAAGAGTTTTATGATGAAGCGGACATTAAACTGCTTTCACACTGTACTTTATGCCCGAGGGAGTGCAATGTGGACAGATTTAAGGGAGGTACGGGATACTGCCGGTCGGATGCCGGAACAAACATAGCTTCTGTTTGTATCCACAGGGGGGAGGAACCCTCAATAAGCGGGCCTGAAGGGATCTGTAATATCTTTTTCTCGGGATGCAACCTTAGATGCTCGTTCTGTCAGAATCATGAGATAAGCAGGCCTGGTTCCGGGTTCAGGAATAAAGCAGTTGATTTTGATGAAGCACTGAAATCCATTACCCGAATTCTTGACAGGGGAATCAAAGCGGTGGGTTTTGTTTCGCCTTCGCATGTTGTGCCTCAGGTAAAGGCAATTATAAAGGCGCTGAATTCCATGGGATATAAGCCGGTTACTGTTTATAATACAAATGGGTATGATAAAAAAGAGATAATCCGCAACCTTGTTGGTCTGATTGATGTTTACCTGCCTGATTATAAATATGCAACTGGTGTTATTGCGAAGGAATTCTCCGATGCAGACGATTATCCTGAAATTGTTTTGAAGGCTCTCAGGGAGATGTTTTACCAGAAAGGCTCGGTGCTGGTGACGGATGATCAGGGGAGGGTTGAAAACGGAATACTGATAAGGCACCTTGTTTTACCCGGACATGTTGAGGAGAGTATAAAGGTGTTAAAGACAATTGCAGAGGAGATCTCAACAGGCGTTAATATTTCCCTTATGTCACAATACCATCCTACAACTTATGTTTCGGGTCACCCTGTTTTGGGCAGAGCACTTTATACGTCGGAATACGGAACTGTTGTTAAAACAATGCAAAAGCTTGGTTTCCGGAATGGCTGGGTGCAGGATATGGACAGTCACCGGAATTACAGGCCTGATTTCAGGAAGGAGAGGCCGTTCGATTGACTACCTGTAAACTCGCCAATGGCTGTTTAAAAAGTCTAAATCCATTAACCGCAAAGATCGCAAAGGATTTACGCAAAGATCGCAAAGAGCTAATTATTAACGTTTTAACTTTGCGTGCTTTGCCCTTTCTTAGCGTGCTCTGCGGTTAAAAAAGGCTTTTTCAACAATCCCAAACTTATTTAATTGTATTTCTGTTAAATATAATTGTCAGTCTAAGACTTGTTCTTAGGTTGACGGCTATGGGGCCAAGGCGTAAAAAGATCACTTCTTTAAAGCCTTAATCTCTTCCTCCGGAGATGTAATAGTCAGATCTGTTACGTTATTTTTGTCATCAATGTGGAACTCAACTCTGTTCTCCTCCATGAATTTGATAGTAAATTTTGTTTCTGAAAGTGGTATAAGTTCCATTTCAGTCTGACCGGGAAATACTATACTGAGAATTTTACCATATTTAAGAATTACTTTTATTGTTTCCCCATTGAGATCATAATCGCCTGTGTACCTCCCCATTATCTCTGCAGTAAGCTCCACAGCCACCTGTGTTGGGGCTTTCACGGCGATTTTTGACTTTACATATTCAGCCTGACCGGTCATTCCCTTGGACTGTTTTTCAGCTGCAATACCACTCAATATTATACCATCAAAGTAAGGCCGGATCTGCGCGGCGTACGCTTCCGGAATCGTATCGCGGAACTTAACGATAAGATCTATTCCTTTCCGGAAGTTACCGGTATCATTTATTCTCTTAAGAAAATTTGAGAAAGGCTGCAACAGCCTGAACTTCTCGTTACCGAAAGGTAATCTGTCAAACCGTTCGGCAAGGGAATCAAACTCATCCTCAGTGGCATAAAGGTATAAAGTATTAACAATTGCCGTTAAAAGCCCGCCCTTCGCTTTCCCGCGTGAGAGCTCCCTTGCTGTTGAAAGGGCTGTCACACTGTCAATTGAACCTAAGGCCAGAAGGGCATTACCTGCCACTGAATAGGAAGAATCGTTGGTTGCACTAATGAATAGTTCCCTGTATTCATGTTTATGGTAGCTTCCAAGGGCTTCTATTGCGGCGGATCTGATGAGTGAGGAAGGATCATTCCTCGCCAGATCTGCAAGTATTGGTTCAACAAGGGTTTTTATAGAATCATTCATGAGGTTTAATCTCTGAATGGCATATATTCTTAATCCCGGGTATCTGTCGTTAATGGCATTCTTTAAGAAGTCAAAGGCTTTCGGATCTTTCACCTGGTTCAAAGCCGCAAAATCAATAGCTTCTCTCCTGTCGAGATACAAGCCTGCGTTTTTATACTGGAAAACATAATTGTAGAGGCTTTTACCGTCGGTTTTTTTGCAGAGAAGAATCTTGTCACCATCGACATTTATGAGATCGGGCAGGGAACTGGCATGGAAACTGAATGTATCAGCCTGATGTTCAAGCCATACCTTAAAGCGCTTCTTATCCCCACCCTGGTACAGATCAATAGCTAATGGAACCCTGAAGATCTTATCTTTCTGGGTTTGCTTTATAAATACTTTCGCAGATTTCTCAGATGGGTTATATTCATAGCTGATATCGAGCTCCGGATGGCCGCTTCCATAAAACCACTGGTTCCAGAACCAGTTCAGGTCCTGCCCGGTGACTTCTTCAAAGGAGAGACGTAGCTCCTGAGCCTCAACCGCCTTGAACTTATATGTTTTAAGAAACAGGTTTATTGACTTGAAGAAGGCTGTGTCGCCGACATAGTTGCGAAGCATGTTCAGTATTCTTCCCCCTTTCTGATAACTTACCGCATCGAATAATTCCTCGCGGTCCCTGTAATAGAAGCGAACCAGCTCCTTTTTCCCGCTGTTGCTGTTAAGGTATGTCTGCATCCCATTGAAATTGTGCTCATCGCCGGCATCCCTGCCATATTTGTATTCATCCCACAATACTTCGCTGAAATCGGCAAAAGATTCGTTCATGGCAATATTGCTCCAGCTTTCGGTAGTGACATAATCGCCGAACCACATATGAAAAAGTTCATGTGCAATTATTTCTTCCCATGAATTTCCATCAATAAGCTCTCTTGCATCCTGCTGGGCTGTTTCAGCATGTACTGTGGCAGTTGTGTTTTCCATTGCCCCACTGACATAGTCCCTCACCACAATCTGGGAATATTTTTGCCATGGGAAGTCAACCCCTGTTATTTTTGAGTAGAAATCTATCATCTCCGGGGTCAGTCCAAAGATCTTCCTTGCAACAGGTGCATATTCCTTTTCTACATAATAGTTTACCTCCTTGTTTTTATACCGGTCCCTGATTACAGAAAATTCACCTGCGGCCATCATTAACAGGTAAGGAGCGTGAGGCAGATCCATTTTCCAGGTATCGGTACGGGTTCCGTCAGAATGTTTCTTCTGCTTTACCAGCAAACCGTTTGAAAGGGTCTGGAATTCAGATGGCACCGTCATGCTGATCTCATTCGTTGTTTTTTGATTAGGCTTATCAATTGTCGGAACCCATGCTGAGTTTGACTCTGTTTCACCCTGTGTCCAAACCTGAGTTGGCTTGTCCTTATCCTTGCCGAGAGGGTCGATAAAGTAAAGACCTTTGGCGCCAAATATTGCAGCGCTTCCTTTTGCCCTGTTTTCATCTGGTTTGGAAATATAATCGATGAATATTGTATAATTTTCGTCAGGTTTATATGTTCGGTCAAGGGTGATTCGAAGATTCAGGGAATCGTAACTATGTTTCAAAGGGATATGCCTGCCGTTTTTTATGATTGATACCTCCTTGACAGCCATGCTTTTTGCGTCGAGATTTAATGAATCAGTAGGATAGAAATGAGGTTTAAGGGTTATCCAGGCTTTTCCGTACATCCATGATCTCGGAAAGTCGAACCGGACCTCAAGCTTTGTATGGATCAGGTCATTGATCCTGGCCGGGGTTGCCCGGTAAATGGTTCTCCATACCTCCCCTTCCCGGCTTTCAGACTGTGAAAAACAGGTAACTGAGAAGAAAAGGAAATATGCAATAATGATTTTTTTCATGGCTCATTAATCAATAAATAATCGAATGCAAAAGTAGATCAAAAAATTAAACACCACAACGGGCCAACGGCTCTCCCCAGGATCAGAATCACATTTTTTGCTACATTTGCCCTGACCCTGAACAATGGAAACCAGAATAATTATTTCCCAGATCTTCATACTTGCTGTTGTTGTCCTGATCGGAGCATTGGCTGCAAAGTTCAAAGTCGTAACCCGTGACTCAAAGGATATGCTGTCGAAAGTGATCTTTAATATCTCACTTCCGCTTATGCTTTTTACCAACTTCCTTAAGCTGGATGCCACACCGGTGCTGATCGCAAACAGCTTTATTGTTCTGGTTATCTCGGAAATTGTAATACTCTTCATGCTGCTGTTCGGATGGGCTGCAACACGGGCACTTAAGATCAGTGGTACCGAAGGTGCTGTCTTCAGGGCACATTCAATGTTCGGTAATACAATCTTCCTCGGATTCCCTTTGATAACTGCATTATACGGGCCAGAGGGTCTACTTTATGCAACCATGTTCCAGCTGGTGTCAAATATTACAATGTGGACTGTAGGAGTAGTTGTGCTTTCGCATGGGAACGGCGTATCTTTGAAAAAGAGCCTTCTGCGGGTAGTTAATCCAAATACCATTGCTATTGTAACCGGATTTGTATTCTTCCTGTTTTCAATTAAGCTTCCGAAACTTCTCGTAACCCCTCTTGCAGAGCTGGGTACAGCAAACACATGGCTCTCAATGCTCTATATCGGTGCGATGCTTGCTTTTTCAAATGTCGGCGGACTGCTGCGGAGGAGGAGCCCGTACATCATCAGCTTCAACAGGCTCCTCCTGGTACCTGCTATTCTTGTTTCATCATTTTACTTTTTTACCGAGATATCAGGAATTACTCCCGATAATCTGGTTTCCTCCGTAATTATTCTTGAAGCCTCCATGCCGTGTATGGCTACTGTCGTGATTATGGCGAAGGAATTCGGGGCTGATGACAGCCTGGCAGTAGGCAATGTCTTTGTTTCAACTATCTTCAGTATAGTTACTTTGCCAGTACTTGTTATGGCAATTAACAGGTTTCTCGTGTTTTAAAAAATCACATGAATTTTTCACGCTTTTGCAGGTTGAGCAGTGCTGCAAGCAGGAAAAGGATCGTACCGGTGACAAGGATAATCCTGTTTTTGAGTGTTATTATTGCCCAGGTTGTTTCATTTACATCATATGTTGGCGAAAAAGGATTCAGGAACACATTCCACTGACTTTTACGTAGCGGATCCATCAATATCATGAAGAAGAGTCCGAAAATTATCATGACAACTGCTGTCCCGTTACCATTCCTGATTACTGTAGACAACATAAATGCCATCATGCCGAGGAAAAATACCGGCAGCATGACCTGAAAGGTAACGCTTACAAACCTGAATTTCACTATCAGAACAGAAGACAGGAAAGTAAAGCCCAGCATGATCACAAAACTGATGATATAGATCAGCATTATCCTTACAAGCCATACCTTGTACCGGTAATTAGGTATACCGAACAAGATTTCAATTGTCCGTGCATCCTGGTCATTCTGAATACCAAAAACAGTCGGATAAAAAATCAGCAAGATTCCCGAAAACAGGAATACTCCATAAAGGTCGCTCATCCTTGAAACGTCATTCTCAAAAACATAAATTACTGAAAGTCCAAGGTAGAAGAGAACCGAACCAGCAAGAAACCATATGAATTTATTTGCAAAGATAATCCTCAGGTTGTAGTTAACCATTCTGTAAATAAGGTCGAAGATGTTACGGAACTTAATATTTTTCATTTACTTACACTTTACCGTTAATTGGCGTACCGTTGCTATCCTTTTTCCTTAATAGCCACAGGTAGGCATCCTCGAGGTTGGGGCTTGCATTGATTGCCGATTCCCAGGGCTTATTTTCTGAAATTACTCTTACCCGTATATTTTCACCTTCCGACATATGGTGAACGACAAGATGGGTCTCAACGAAGCTATTGAAATCGCCTGATGGGATGCTGAAGTGCCATACATGTCCTTCAGCTTCTTTGGTCATATCGATTGGCTTGCCGGAATACCTGAGCATACCCTTATTAAGTACAGCAAGCTGATTGCATGAACTTGAAATGTCCTCAATGATATGGGTTGAGAAAATGACAATCCTTTCACGGCTGAGCTCCACAAGCAGATTCCTGAACCTGATGCGTTCCCTTGGATCCAAACCTGCTGTAGGCTCGTCGACTACAAGGATCCTGGGCAGATGAAGGAGGATCTGTGAAATACCCATCCTCTGTTTCATTCCACCCGAATATGATCCTATTTTCTTATGTCTGTGTTCATCCATGTGAACAGCTTTCAGGACATAAGTAACCCTTTCCTCCCTGACCACTGGATCGGTAATGTTCTTTAACATCGCCATGTAATGCAGGTATTCGTGCGCCGTCATATTCTCATAAGTACCGAACTCCTGTGGAAGGTAACCAATCAATCCCTGAAGTTCCTCCCTTTTCAGTTGTGTATCGAGTCCGTTTATCCACACTTTTCCATAGCTTTGCTCAAGGATGCCGCAGATTATTCGCATAAGGGTGGTCTTGCCGGCACCGTTTGGCCCCAGCAGTCCGAACATACCGTTTCCGATGTTAAGGGAGACACGGCTGAGAGCTTTAAATGGCTTTTTCTTTTTCCCGATCAGAGGCACAGTTGCAACAAGCCTGAAGACAGCTTTCCTGATATCTTTAAACCTGCCTTCAAGCCTGTAGATATCAATATTTTCCCTTGAAAGCTTTTGTCCGGTCCTGAAGATAAACAATCCAAGGAACCAGATAGTACCGAGGATCAACACCACTGCAATATTGTGCCATTTCATCTGGAACCAGATTAGATTCAGGAGGGGGATGACCCAAAAAACGGCAAAATCTATGATGCCTGAAAACCTTTTCAACCACACTCTTTTTCCTCCGGCTGAAAGGTTTGAAAAGAGCTCCTTAAAAACTGACCATATGGATGAAAGAAAGAACCATGTCAGAAGGCTGAACAGGAAAACCCAGAACCCTTTATCGAGATAGAAATAAGTATAGTAAACCAGGAAGCCGAACAGCGGGAACTGCCATGCTATTGAGCCCATATCCTTCCATGAATTAAAATGATGCTGCAGTCCCAGTCTTTCCCTGATCCGGGCGCCTGCTTTCCATTCTCTGGCCCACCGGCTGTCCCTTTCATAGATCTTTACGAGACTCTGGATATAAATATTGATTGGCTCATCGGCCGGAATTACAGTCTCCCTTGCTTTGCGAAGGCTGTTCATTACAAACCATGTACCTGCAGGTACCAGGATCACAATAAGGTTTGTTGTGATAACTTTCCACAAGAATTTATCTATATATCTGTATATCAGAAAAATAAAGCATGATAATATCAGGATCTGGATGGTTTTGTTCTTCCATGACAGTGATTTGAACCATTTGAGTGAGTTTTCAAGCCCGGAATAGAAAGTAGGGATAAAGATAAGTGTCAGAAGCGTGCTGAGTGTAAGTCCTCCTATGACAGTAATTGCAAACGACGCACCAATTGCGGATACAAATTCAGCCTGCCCCATTGCCAGCGGAACCATTGCGATTACCGTTGTGGCGGCGGTTATGAGGATCGGACGGAGCCTTGCAACCCCGGCCGTCATAAGCGCCCTGTGCCTTCGGTTACCTCTCTTTCTCAGGATATTGGTGTAATCTATAAGTATGATGCCATTGTTAACTACTATACCGATAAGGATCAGAAATCCGGTCAGTGTATTGGCATTCAGCAGTGAGTTGCCTGTAAGAATGAGGGCGATCAACGATCCGAGTGCAGCCAGCGGAATGCTGAACATCAAAACCACCGGAGTGGCGAGAGATTCAAAAACAGCGGCAAGTATCATGTAGATCAGGAGAAACGCAATGCCAATAAGATAATAGAAGTCTTTAAGCTGGTTTTCTTCCTGAAGGACCTCAACGGCAATTCCCGGAGGGATATTCATACGTGCAACTATCGATTCAATTTCCGATCGTGCCCCGGATACCAGGTCTTTTGAATTCTTAATTTCATCGGTATAGTTATAGCTGACAGTTATTTTCTTTTCCTGGTTCTCCCTGTGGATGTTACCCATCCCTGAAGAAAAAATAATCTCTGAAAGCTCTTCCATCTCCATTACTGATCCACCTGTGCCTGTTACTTCAAGTCGTTTCAGGTCGTCAATTGTCTTTTCGGGATTCTCTTTCTAACTCACCACTTTCATCTGCATATTTTAAGATGATGTCATAGGTTTCGGTACCCTGACGGAAAGTAGCGCCTGATGAGTATTCCCTTCCAAAAGTTGATAGGGCCATAACCATATTGCCAAGGGTGAAATTGTTCCGTCCCAGGTAATCCATATCGAACAGGAGATGTACTTCGGGCTTGTTCTCCTGGACGTTGATATTGCAATTGTTAATTGTTGAGAGCTTTTCGATATATGATTTGATATCATCTGCAAGGTTTTTCATCCGGGTGAAATTTTCTCCCCTTATGATCACACTCTCATTTTGGGAACCTATACCGAGGAGATTCATGAAGTCGGAACCCGGATTGTAAGTATCTCCCCCGCTGTCTCCTCCTGTAAAACCGCCGCTTGCCGAAAGCTCATTCATGCTTACCTCGGCAGCCGAAATATTCTTTGTCTTTTCTGAAATATCGTTTTTGATCTCAGGAAGTGATCTTTTACTTTTTTTATCCCAGTCCTTTGGCAGATTGATTGTTACAGTTGCCCGCTCCTCTTCGATGCGGCTTATTATATCTTCTTTCTCTGGTAATGAGGCGAGTCTTGATTCAATTTCTGTTACTACTGCATCAGTTTTTTCGAGAGTCGATCCTCCGGGCATTGTAACGCTAAGCCTGAAATTTGGTGCATCCACTTCCTGGCTTGAACTGATGCTTAGTGTCAGACTTATCAGCAGCGAAGCAAAAAAAACAACCAGGGTACCGATGATTGTGGCTGCCGGTTTTCGCATGCATGATTTCAGAATAAGATAATAGGCCTGGATCAACCTGTCGTGAATTGACAATTTCTGAAAGATTGAGGATTCGCTGTTTTTATTACTGGAAAGCAGAAAATATGTCGCCATCGGGATGAACAATACAGCGACCAACAACGAGACCAAAAGGGTTGAAATAATTGAGACACCTATATTCTTTCCTATAATCTTTATAAGAAAATTCGTTGAAAAAATAAAGGGAAGAAAGACTATAAGCGTTGTCAGAGTTGACGCGAATATAGATTTCCAAACCTCGGTTGTCCCTTGTTTGACAGCTGTTTCCGGGTCCTTTCCAAGACCCGCGAGCCGGTATGTATTCTCAAGTACCACAACTGAATTGTCGACAAGCATACCGATTGCAAGCGCCATCCCGACAAGAGTCAGACTATTGATCGAGATATCAGCAGCATAGAAAAAATTAAATGCTGAATAAACTGAAATCGGGATCGATAAGCCTATTATGGTTACAAGCCTGATGTTGCGAAGGAAGAACCAGAGTATCACCACAGCAAGAAAACCGCCTGTAATAGCAAGATTAATTATCTGGTTTATGTTCTTTTCCATTATCTCGGCGCTGTTGTTCTGGACAACAACCTCAACCCCCGCGGATGCCAGTTTTTTATTAATCTCATCTACCTGTGCAATGGCATCATGCGATAACCTTATAAGATTAGCCTGATTATCATTTACAAGGGTCATGGTAACAGCATCCAGACTGTTGACTCTGCTGTAGGAGCTTTGTTCCTTTACACCGAAAAATATCTCAGCTACATCCTTAAGCAGGACAGGACCCTGTTTGCTTACTATAATGCTCCCGATATCTTTTACATCCGTATATTCGGATGACACATTTACAAAAAACTCATCCTGCCCGTCGACTACCCTTCCGACGAAAGTTTTATCCCTGCCGTTATTATTCAGTAGGTTCCTGACCTGTCCCATGGAGATACCATAGGCTTTGCATGCTCTTTCATTAAGCCGTACTTCGATCGAGTTTTCCTGTCCACCGTATACCTGGACACCGGCTATCCCATCGATATTTTCAAACTCAGGTTTGATCTCCCTGTCGGCAATATTCCTTATCCTGTCGATGCCGCCTTCGCCTCTGACCTGCAGTTCCATGAACTGGTTAGTCAGCTGCTCAAGGTCTATTTTGATCACATTTATTATAAACTCCTCAGGGATAGTATTTTTAACTATATCAACTTTTTCCTGAAGCTTAAGATTGGCATATTTGAGGTCGGCTTTCTGATTGTAATAGATCATTATCGTGCCGTACCGCGAAGAAATATTGGATTCGATCTTTTCAATGCCCTCGAGGGTACCTATTGCCCCTTCAATTGGGATAATTGCTTGTGTTTCAATATATGAGGGATCAAGTTCAAGTGGAGTGCCGACCTGCACAATCAAGGCAGGAAGCTGAGCATTCGGGAAAAGCTCCACTGATAGTTTTTTGTACGAAACATAGCCAAGGAGGCTAAGCCCCAGAAAGACCATGCATATAAGGACTCTTCTCTTTAAAACGAAATTCATTTCTTCTTAATAGATTTATCAGCCTTGTTCAGCCGGTGTTTTCTCTCCCGTTATTTTTTTACTCAGGCTGTCGAACACCCAATAGACACATGGAATTACAATCAGGGTCAGAAGCGTTGACGAAACTAATCCCCCGATCACAGCCAGCGCCATCGGCGATCTCAGCGATGCACTTTCACCAATCCCGATGGTTAAGGGGATCAATGCAAGGATTGTGGTCAGGCTTGTCATAAGAATAGGCCTTATCCTCTGAGTCCCTGCCAGAACAATTGCCTCTTTTTTTGCAATGCCTTTTTCCCGGAGCTGGTTAATTCTGTCAATCAGAAGAATCGCATTATTGACTGCAATCCCCCCCAGCATTATTATCCCGATATAAGCCATCATGTTAAGGCTTTTGCCCAGGATAAAGAATGTAAGTACTGTCCCTACACCTGCAAGCGGTATAGTCAGCATTATAACAAATGGCTGGATAACCGACTCAAACTGCGCTGCCAATACCATGTAAACAAGTACCAGCGAAAGGATGAGTGCAAAGGTGAGATTCGACACTGACTCTTTTCGCTTAAGCTCTTCACCGGTAAATTCAATTTTATAATCGGTTGGAAGAGCTATAGCCTTTATGGATGCCTGAGATTCCTTTACTATCTGATCGAAAGGCAGGTTCCCGTTAACCATTGCATATACATAGCATGTCCGTGACTGGTTTCTTCTTGTTATCTCCCTTGGACTTACCACCGTTTTTACATTGGCGATTTCACTCAGTGGCACCTTAATATTGCCTGCAGTTATCATAAGATCCCTGAGCTGAAGAAGTGTTATATCACCCAGCTTTATACTTATATCTTTCATCTCGCCATCTTTCTCGAAGCTTCCCGCCGCTGAACCTTCCAGGTAGCTCCTGATCTGGTTGATGACATTTTCAACAGTGACATTATAATAGCTCGTCTTGAATCTGTCGACTGCAACTTCCACCTCCGGCGTACCCTCATCGATTGATGTAGTCAGGTTATAAAGACCCGGATTTTTTCCAAGAGAATTCCTCACCTCATTAAGGATCCTTTCGAGCTCATCGTATTCTTTACCTGATACTTCGAGGGCAAAAGGTGCAGACGATGTTCCAAGGGAAGACTGAAGGGCAGATTCTTCTCTTGTAAAGCTTACTTCAAGATCAGGGACAGTTTTAAGATAATTTTCAACAAGGCTGATCGCCTCCTCAGTTCTTGAAGCAAATTCCCCGGTTAAAATTATCTTTAAGGAGGCTGTATTTTCGCCACTGATACCTGAAGTTGTGCTTATTGTTGAGGTTTTATCCTCTCCCGCCTGGGTATAGATCATTTTAATTTTGTCCGGAAGCAGACCCCTGATAATCTCCTCAGCTTTTTGTGCTGTGCTGAAGGTTCTCTCAAGATCTGTTCCTTCAGGCAGCTTAAGCTTTACGGTGAACTCGGCTGATTCCGATCTTGGCATGAACTCACTTCCCAGCTGTGGTATAAGAAGGGCAGATAAGCCAAGAAGGAGGACTGAAAGAAAAATAACAAGACCTCTCTTCCCGATAGTTTTTTCAAGGAAATTTTTATACCAGGTAAAATGAACAGGTGTGGAAATGTCCACCTTTCTTTTCTTATCCGAAAAGAGTGTGGAAACAAACATCGGGATCACCAGCATTGCCACAAGAAGTGATGAAAGCAGGGCAAAAGCAACAGTCCAAGCCTGGTCCTTGAACATTTCACCTGAGGCCCCGTGGAGATATACGATAGGAAGGAACACAACTATTGTTGTGACCGTCGATGCCGTAATTGCTCCGCCGACTTCCCCGGTCCCGACTATTACAGCTTCTTTTAAGGACATCCCCTCCTCACGGTTCCTGGTGATGTTCTCAAGAACAACAATGGCATTGTCGACAAGCATGCCGGCTCCGAGCGCCAGCCCCCCCAGCGTCATTATATTAAGGGTAAGGTGGTTAAAGTACATCAGATTAAACGTGGCAATTATTGAAATTGGGATTGCCACACTTATTACAAGGGTTGTCCCAATCCTTCTTAGAAAAATATACAGTATGAACACTGCAAGAAGGATCCCGATGATGAGAGTATTTTGCACCTCCGTAATTGCACTGTGGATATAATTGCCCTGATCCTGCACTTTAACAAACTCATAGCCGGGTAAAGCTTTTGCCAGGTCGGCAAAAGCCTTGTCAAGGCTCTTTACTGCATCTACTGTGTTGAATTTCGGTTCCTTGTAAATTGAGAGGCCAACACATCGTTCACCATTGAGGGTGACTATGTTTTCAGGATCCTTGTTTTCAAATCTTATTGAAGCTACATCTCTAAGATAAACAGGCACCCTTTCCGAGGAAGTTGCTGCTTCAGCGCCTGTTGCCAGGGCTCCGGTGGGCTGTTTAAATCCGACAATAATATTCTCAAGATCATTCAGGTCCCTGAGCACACTCACGCCTTTGACTACATACTTTAGACCCATATCAATAATTGAGCCTCCGGATACATTCCTGTTATAATTGCTGATCTGTGCCGCAATAGCGTCGGAAGTGAGGCCGAACGATTCAAGGACATATTTGCTGGTTTCAATAACTACCTCACTCTCTTCTTTACCTGTCAGTCTGACATCAGCTACACCCTCGATCCTGACGAGCTCGTTCCTTATATAATTTTCGGCTACTTTACGTAGTTCATCCATATTGGTGATGCGTTCATTCTTTAGTCCGACGATCATCACAGGCGCAGAGTTAGGGTCATACTGTGAAATTGTGAAGTCTTCAAGATCAGAGTTCTGACTAAATGAATTCAGCTCCTTCTGCAGATCCAGGAAAGCTTCATCCATATCCTTGTTCCAGTCATATTCAATGGTAATTGTTGCAGATCCGACCCGTGAAACTGATGATACCTGGGTTACGCCACTCTGGCGCATGGAAAGGGATTCGATCTGATCAACATAGTTTTTTTCAATCTCTTCAGGAGGTCGCTCACCGGCATTCAACTCAATAAAGATCTTCGGATTGTTCAAATCGGGGAACAGGTCAGTCCCCAGTTTGCCGAAGGAGATAAATCCCAGCAGCACTATACCCAGAACCAGCATCAGCACTGTTACGGGGTATCGGACAGCAAATTGTGCAATTCTGTTCATACCGGCTATTTAATGATTTTTACCTTCGACCGGTTGCTGAGAGTCTCAAAACCGGAAGTGACCACGCGTTCATTCTTTGTAAGGCCTCTTACAACCTCAACATCTGTAATATTCTCAATTCCCGTTTCAATTATACGTTCGGCAGCCACACCACGATCGATTACAAATACGGTTTTGCCCCGCTGCCGCGAAAGAATAATATTTTTTGGAATAACGATTACCGAATCCCTTCGATTAGTAACGATATCAGCTTTTACAAACATCCCGGGTCTTAAGAGGTAATCCTGATTCTCGATCGAGACATTTCCCTTGAAAGTTCTGGAATCGGGATTAATGGCTGGTGACAACTGAGTTATTCTTCCTGGTATGGTATCATCCGGAAGGGTGTAATTTGTAAGGTTTACCGGTTGGCCGGGTTTAATACTATTTATATATTTTTCGGGTAGTTGTACATCCATATACATTACATGGTAGTCCATTAATTTGGCTATCGTTTTTCCCGTCTCAATCTGGGTCCCCTGTGTATAGTAGGGAAGATCAACGATCACGCCGCTTATGGGAGCCGTTATTCTTGTCTTTTCCAGCTGCAGTCTGGCGCTCTCAACATTGGTTTTGGCATTCTCATAGTTTATACCTGCAGTTTTCAGCTCTTTAAGTGTAACACCGCCTTTCTCATAAAGCGATTCCTGCTTCCTGAGTTCACTTTCAGAAAGTTCAAGATTAAGCTCGGTGGTCTCCATTTTAACGGAGTTTACATATTCCCTGTCTTCAAGCCTTGCTATCAGGGCGCCTGCCTGTATTCTGTCGCCCAGTTGCCATAGCCTGCCGGTTCCCGGATTCTTTTCCAGGAAGTATGTAGCAGTTATCTTTGATTTCAGTTCCACTTCACCCTTAGGGAAAGCAGTGCCGGTTGTATTGACATACTCTTCAATTGACTTTAACCGTATTTCCTCAACCGATACCGGGATTTCAACATCTCCGGCCAGGTTTTCATCTTGATTTCTGCATCCAGCAATCGCCAATACAGCAGCTATAATTAGAAGGATCTTTTTCATTTTATTTGATTTATAATTATCTCGGATTATCTAATGTCATAACCGGCGTTACCGGTACTTTTTTCTCAAAGTCGTAAAGTGTCTGGATCTTAAGATTCAATAGTTCAAGTTTATAGGAGATGAGTGCATTTGTGTAAGCGAGCTGTTTTTCCGACAACTGGTTCTGATAGATGTTAAGGTCCATACCGGTAAGGTCACCATTCTTATATTTTTCAAGGTTAAGATCGTAGGTAAGCTGTGCATTGGTAACTGATTGTTGTGCTATTCCAATCTGATTCTGGAGGTTTAACAGGTTCCTGTAAACCTTTCGCACATCAAGTATAATATTGTTTTGCTCTTCTTCCAGGCTGATTTTCTCTGTTGCTATCGAAGCCTCAGCTGCCTTAATTCTGGATTTCCTTTCCCCCCAGTCCCAGAGGGGGATTGTAAGTGACAATGAAACACTTTCATTGTCAGTGGGATTTGCATAAATGTCACCGAGGTTCTCATTATCACCGAAAAGTCCAACGGAGAGTCCCAGAATACCTTTAAATTCATTCAGGGCTTTAGTCTGGATCAGATCGAACTGTGATGACTCAATTGATATTGATCTCTGTCTGAGTTCCATCCTGCCTGCCAATCCATGATCGATTGCAAAACCAATATCAACCTGTACAGTATCAACGGATATATTTGGAAGGACAATCAGATCGTCATAAAGGCTCATACCTATCAGCAGTTTGAACTCATCCTTCGCGTTTTCAAGTGAGACCTGCTTATTTTCATAATCCGATCTTGTTGTTGACAGGTTAAGTTCAGCCTGGAACATTTCCTCCCGGGCGGAGATACCGGCATCAACCTTGTTTTTGATCATTTCATGGCTTTGTTGCATGTTTTTGTATGCCTGCTCAGAAATATCAAGACTTTGTTGCTGCTGATAAACATAGTAAAAGGCTTGCGTGACTCCTCTTTCGAGCGAAAGAAGCTGAATGGCATAAGTAAGCTGGGAATTCTCAAGAGCCAGCTGGAGTTCCTTTAATTGAAGCTTTGTCCTGTTATATGTAAAAAGCGGCTGTTCGATATTCAGAGAAAGGTTGTTATTAAATCCTTTTGTAGTCTGATCAGCATATTCACTATATGAGTCATTATATCCAAACCTGTTTAACAGTGAGATTCTTGCATCGGTGAAAACAATTGGCTGCGTCACTGTAAACAAACCATAACTCTCTGTGATTTTGGTAGTGTTCCATTTTGAGATCAGGTCTATGAATGAACGGTTCTGATTATATTCAATAGGATTGATGGTAAGCGAGAAGTTTGATTTCAAGGCAGCATGTCTGGGCATTGAGATTCTCCTGGCTCCTTATAAGGCCAAGCCTTGTTTTTTTAATTGACGGGCTGTTTGACTCGGCTATTGTCAGCGACTGCTCGAGGGTAAGTCCCTGCTGGGAAAAAACCGAAGCAGATGTTATAAGAAACATGAAAACAATAATTCCGGTTTTAATTTTGTAGGATGTCATATTCGTTTTTTTTATCGTGTTGCCAATTAAATTACTATTTCTTCTTCCTTGCTCCCTCGCTCCCTTGCTCCCTCGCTCCCTCGCTCCCTCTCCGCTTCTCCCATTGGCTCCCTCGCTTCTTCGCTCCCTCGCTCCCCCTCTCAGCCTCCCCTCCTCTCAGCTTCTCCCCTCTCACTTCTGCAGTACCCACTTCACAGCGTCGCCGATAACATAGTTCCCGATGGATTGATTCGTCATTTCAACAGTTGCCGTATCAGATGACAGATAATATCTCCCCAGATTATTCCATCCGCTTTCTGCATTTTCATATTCGAGGGTGATCTCTTCAGTTCCCTGATCGTGATAGATCTTGAAATGCAAATCCCTGCAGGGGCTTGTGCCTCCCCTTTCATCTTCACCCGGCGGAGGCGGAGGGCCAGGCGGGCCCATCCGGACAACCGTTCCATCATTTGCCTTGCCAATATAGGTGTAAATATCATAATAACCGGGCGTTGACATTGCTGCCTTCCAGGTGAGGATCCTGTCGCCGGTACCGCTGCGTGTATAGACCGATGACCGGATATATTTGCCAAAATAGGAGGACTGCACAACAGGCTGCCAATGTTCGGGAGCTCTCATTAACCTTATTTGTTCATAGGACTGCCCGTTCCTGTTCTGAACACCAAGGATCTTTTTCAGAGGACTTTCGGTGCTCTGGCGGGTAAAATTAAAGCCAGGATCTTCATTGTCGACTATTGTTTCGAACGGGTCCTTAAAATCCGGCATCCTTGTCAGTGTTTCCTCTTCCTTCAACTCGGTATTCCTGTTTTTGGCTTTGGCAATTTCTTCAACAGGAAGGGTGATCTCTCCGGGGATATTCCTTGCAACAAGCGCATTTATAAGGACTTCTCTGGGCTGACCATCAAGGACGAGGGCGATTTTTTTTGCTTCCAATGGCCCAAGAAAAACAATTTTCGCTATATCGCCTGCCTCCATTCCCCGCCCCTGTCCTGAAATTGCGATACTGGTACCTCCGCCAGGACCTCTGGATACCATTACATCGGTTCTCTGTGCCTGATCTCCTTGTCGGACTGAAACATTAAATAAACCGCTTACCGGTTCGGGATTTGAAGCTGTGAATGTCACCTGATATCTTACCCTGTTGCCAATGATAATTTCTGTCGCCTGAAGGTCTGAAAAAAGAAATCCGGGTTGCCCTTTCCCGTTAAACCAGTCATCGAGGTAGGGGTAGAATTCGAAACCAAATTTCTGCTTGATATCTTCATTCATATCTGAGATGTCGACACTTTTAAATGTATTGTCATCAATATATTTTGAAAACCAGTTTTTAAATTCTTCAATTCCTGCTTTTGATCTTAACAGGTTGAACAGATAGTCTCCTTTAAGTGTCAGAATCGTTCTTATGGTATCACCACCAGGATTTTTAGCAAGCAGATCTTTAAAACTTTTGTCTTTCAACACAAGGTTTGCCCTGTCGTTATCAGAAAGGCTGCCGGAAAAATCAAAAAAGTTGTATCCGGTTGAAGGCTGAGTAACTTTCTGGAGATGAGTTTCAAAAACGGCATTTATAACAGGGAAATCTTCAGAGTGGAAATTATTCTTAAAGAAGTAGAAACTGGGGCCGAGGCGATATCTTACAGGTTCATTCCATGCAGCTCCGTTAACATACCTGAATCTTTCGCCGCTTATAAAAGTGTTACGGACAAAATCATTGAATACTCTGACCTGCAGCTCTTTATCGGTTATAACCTGGTTATTGCGAGCCATTCTTTTCTTCTGTCGGGTAAAGCGTTGCCTGAAACCTGCATCCTGCAATGTTACCAGTCGTTCAGGTACAAGAACCATTGATGGCTGCAATTCTGCCCTTGTCTGTGTGCTTCTTTTGGGATAAGAATAATATTGTACCGGAACTTCAAGAATACTTAGTGTTTTGAAAGGGTATTTCGTAGAAAAATTTGTTTCCAGTTCTCTCATTATGCCCGATACAAGAAGGGATAATGTATCTTTTAACTCTACCAGATCCTTTTTATAGTAATCATTGCCCGGATAGTGATAACTGATATACTCAATAGAATCAACTGTAAGAGTATCAGTCTGATAATTCCCGATTGCGAGAGTCAGGCCAGTAAGTGGCAGTTCAGGTCTGAAACTGAAATCACCGTTTCCGGCTCCGGGTCTTCCCTGGGATACCGCTTTAAGCCCGTTTTTTGTATGAACATTGAGTGTGTATCTTGTAAAATCGATTTTTATTTTTGCAGGGTTGGAGGGATAATAATTAAGCGCAGCAACAGGGTACCAGTATGATTCTGGCGTAAGCAGTACATAATCATCGGTAAGGAATACCTGGCGTTTGTTGATGTTGAGCATTTCGCCCCTGTAGTAATTTTCTTTCAGATTATCGGAATAGTCGGGATAACAGAAAGATTCGCTGATCGTACCGGAATAGAATATTTTCAGACTGTCTGTCTGATCCTTTTTCAGCTTCTTACCGGGATCAATCACAATAATGTGATTTGTGAGGGTGAAGGGAAGTTCTCCGTTTCCGGATGTAATTCTGGTAACTACAAGGCCGGGATTAAGTGAAAAAAGGTATTTCTCGAGCGGTTGGTTGTTACTGTTGAAGATTTTAATATCAGCAGAGGCTTCAATTGAGGAACCCTTATGGGTAAATTCTATTCTCTCCTCAGAAATTGTCTGAAATTTCTCATTTTCAAACTGCCTGTTCGTCTCTATAACCAGTTTCTTTTCACTGACTTTATTGATGTAAGATGACCATGTTTTAGATCCTGTGATTATTGCGCAACCTGTAAAACCCGTCAGAAGGACAATTGTCAGAGCTCTCTGAATTTTTGACTGTGGCAGGCGGTTGAATAAGAGAATCGTTCCCATTACAAGCGCCATCCCAAGAAAAAAGTAAAGCAATCTCTGGTTTATTATAAATTCCAGATTATCAAATCCTATCATGCCCGATTTATATACTGGAAGTCCGAAAGCCATGTAGTCAAAGATCGACCCCGCGCGGTAATACAGGTAGAACATATCAAGGGCTGCATAGCCAAGAAGGATCATAAATGTAATTGCCTGGTTCCTTATTACCTGCATGAGCATAAAGGCCAGTCCGAGGCTGAAAACAATTGTAGGTACACAAATGATGAGAAGGTAGCTCAGATATGACATTAAATCTATCGTCATGCTTTTAGAGATAATATTCATAAGCAGACCAATACTGAGAATAACCAGATCGAGACCAAGGAAAAGCCGGAGAATGCCTATTGTTTTACCCGTTATGTATTCGAAGTTTGACATTGAGCGGGTGTAGAGGACTTCGTTCGTATCCAGTTTCTTGTCGCGCTTCAGAAAATCTGCAGCAAGGAATATTACAATTATTGCCTGCCCGATATTCAGAAGGTAAAGATTGATAAGTGGTACATTTGAAGGTATTGCGATCAGTTCCCAGGGTTCATCCCCTATCGGAGAAAAGAAGCCGATATTCATGAAGGTGAGTATGACAAGGGCACCAATTGAAAAGAGCCTGAAGAACCAGCTTCTTCTCAGGGTTTTTGCCTCGTAAAGTGAAACAGTTCTTATGTTATGAAGGAATGACATTCAGGGTGGCGTGAAATTAGTCAGTAATTGATGTTTTCAGCTTATGCTCCATAAAATAGACATAAGCATGTTCAATATTTGGAATTATCGGTGTCGATTTGTAATCAGGGGGTTCATCTGAAACTATCTGTACTTCCCATCCCGTCTCAACCGGGATTGTCGAGATCACGTTATATTGTTCCTTGACAGTTTCATATTCAAAAGGTGTCAGAAGAAGCTTGAATACATGCCCTTCAGCATGCTTTACAAGATATTCGGGAGAGCCTGAAAACACAAGCTCTCCCCTGTTCAGCAACGCCATCCCCTGGCAGGTTGAAGATATATCTCCAACAATATGAGTTGAAAGAATGATAGTTACATCATTCTGGCTCAGCTGCGAAAGTATGTTCCTGAATCTTATTCTTTCATCCGGATCAAGGCCGGTGGTGGGTTCGTCTACGATAATTATTCTGGGATTGCCGATCAAAGCCTGTGCTATTCCGAGTCTCCTTTTCATGCCTCCCGAAAGCCTGTTAGCCTGCCTGTCGCGGACTTCGAGAAGTCCGACCTGGTCCAGGAGTCTGTCGACCTCCCTTATCCTTTCCTTTCTGTTCTTTAATCCGGCAAGCGCTCCGGAATAATCGAGAAATTCCCAGGTCTTCAGGGATGTGAAGAACCGGAAATCCTGTGGCAGGTAACCAAGTATCTTTCTTAATTCCTTCCGGTTTTTCTGAATATCTTTACCATCAACCAGAACTTCTCCCGATGTTGGCTTCATGAGGATAACCAGGATGCGCATAAGGCTCGATTTTCCAGCACCATTTGGTCCGAGGAGGCCAAACATACCGGTCCCGAATTCAAGGTTTATATCTTTTAGGGCATGATTCCCGTTGGGATAAATCTGGTTAAGTCCCCGAATTTCAATTTTCATACCTCGGACCTTGTAGTTTTGGATTTGGGTTTATTTTCTCTTTTGACATATAAAAGACGTATAAAATTTCAAATGTGGCAAGAAATTTGAAGTTTTTTAATAGTTTTCCCTGAAATGCCTGAATAACGGTCGCCCGGAATCTGTCATTGCTATCAAAACAAATTCATACTTTTGTACTTCAAGTTTCTTCAAAGTGGTGTACAAAACCAATAAACGCAAGATAATAAATGATCCGGTCTACGGATTTATTAGTGTGCCGGGCGATATTATTTTTGATATCATAGAACATCCATGGTTCCAGCGGCTTAGGAACATCAAACAGCTAGGTCTTACCAGCTTTGTATATCCCGGAGCCAACCACACAAGGTTTCAGCATTGCCTGGGAGCCCTACACCTCATGGATAACGCACTAAAGACGCTTAAAAGCAAAAATGTAAGTATTACTCCCGAGGAAGAGGAGGCAGCTTTAACGGCAATCCTGCTTCATGATATAGGTCACGGCCCTTTTTCACATGCCCTTGAAAACTCACTTGTAAACTCTATTACCCATGAGGACCTGTCATTGCTTCTCATGAGTTTGATGAATGAATCATTCGGAGGGAAACTCGACCTTGCGATTGAGGTATTTAAGGGAACTTATCCGAGAAAATTCCTTCATGAGCTTGTTTCCGGCCAGATGGATATGGACAGGCTTGATTATCTGAGGAGGGACTCTTTTTTCACCGGGGTTATTGAAGGTTCCGTAGGATCCGACAGGATCATAAGGATGCTTAACGTTGTAAATGACAGTCTTGTTGTCGACGAGAAAGGCATCTATTCGGTCGAAAAGTTCCTGATCGCCCGCAGGCTTATGTACTGGCAGGTCTACATGCATAAAACTGTACTGACTTCCGAAAGCCTTCTTGTAAATGTGTTAAAACGTGCAAAAGAGCTGGCTATGGAAGGATCTGAGCTCTTTGCCACACCTGCGCTCCGGTTTTTCCTTTATAATAATATCGGACCTGACGACCTGAACGGAACGGGTTTGTTTACACCCGGAATTGTAGCTTCAAATTTTACCCGCCTTGATGATAATGATATATTTGCCTCGGCAAAATATTGGGCTGATCATGATGATAAAACACTCTCCGACCTGTCGGCTCGTCTTATCAGGAGGGATTTGCTGGCAATAGAACTGCAGAATGAACCGTTTTCAGAGGACAGGTTGAGTGCCCTGAGAAAGCTTGCATTTGAAAAAATGAACATAAGTGATAGAATGACAGATTATTACGTATATACAAACAGCATTTTTAATCTGACTTATGCGCCCGATGCTCCCGAAGTCAGAATTCTCCTTAAAAATGGTACGATAGCTGAAATAACTTCAGTATCAGATATATTTGAACACAGGTTACTTTCCGAAAGAGTTACAAAGTACTTTCTTTGCTACCCGAAAGAATGCAGATAATAGTTGCAGGAAGACCCGGGGGTAATCAATTAAAAGATAAACTGGATAATTAAGAACCATATATTATTTATAAAATCATGGAATTTAATGCCGCAACAATTGCCGGTTTCCTGAAGGGTGAGGTAGAGGGAGATCCGGAAACAGTAGTAAACAATGTCGCAAAGATAGAGGAGGGGTATCCGGGTGCTTTGTCATTTCTTGCCAATCCGAAATATGAACATTATTTATACACTACAAAATCTTCTGTTGTATTAGTAAACAAGAGCTTTGTACCATCTGAAAAAGTGAAAGCCACCCTTATAAAAGTGGAAAATGCTTATGATGCTTTTGCCTCATTGCTGAGACTTGTGGATCAGGCAAGGCCAAGGAAGAAGGGTATCCATCCCACTGCGGTTATTGAACCGACAGCCACTGTCGGGAATGATGTTTACATCGGACCATACGCCTATATAGGCGAGAATTGCACAATAGGAGACGGTAGCTCGGTTTATCCACATGTATTTATAGGGGACAATACCAGGTTAGGGAAAAATTGCACTATTAATCCCGGAGTAAAAATATATCATGATTGTGTTTTGGGAGAAAACTGCATTGTACATGCCGGAACAGTAATTGGCAGCGATGGATTTGGTTTTGCCCCCCAATCCGACAGGGAATTCATGAAAATACCTCAATTAGGAAACGTTGTTATAGAGGATAATGTAGAGATTGGGGCTAATGTTGCAATTGACCGTGCAACGATGGGCTCAACAATTATCAGAAAAGGAGTGAAGCTGGATAATCTGATTCAGATCGGGCACAATGTTGAGGTAGGCGAAAATACGGTTATGGCAGGGCAAACGGGTGTTGCCGGGTCGTCAAAAATCGGTAAAAACTGCATGTTTGGAGGACAAGTTGGAATTTCAGGCCATCTGAAAGTGGCTGATGGAGTTAAGATCGGCGCGCAGTCAGGAGTCGGGGGTGATGTTAAGAAAGAAAATTCAATCATTCTTGGTTATCCTGCTTTCGACCATAAGGACTTTCTAAGATCCTCAATTGTTTTCAGGAAATTGCCTGAGCTAAAGACCAAAGTTGAAGAACTTGAAAAACAAATCAGGCTTCTTAAAAATGAGATCGGGGAACGGGAATAGATAATTTAAATTATCTTGGCATTCACTAAGTTGTTGGATTGTTCGGTTTTTTTTAATTTTTTTGTACCCTGTTTCCTATAGTTCAGAAAGTGATGAGTGAAAAACAAAAAACGCTTGCAAAGGAGGTAACTTTGACAGGAAAAGGCCTGCATACCGGGTTAAATGTTAGTATTACCTTCAAACCCGCTCCACCAAATCACGGATATAAGTTTTGCAGAATTGATCTCCCGGGGAAACCAATGATTGATGGAATTGCCGAAAATGTCACTGATACCTCCAGGGGCACAACCCTGGTTCAGAATAAGGCATCCGTTTCAACAATCGAACATGCCCTTGCAACTCTGCATGGTTTAAAGGTTGATAATGCATTAATTGAACTTGATGGTCCGGAAGCCCCGATAATGGGCGGTGCAGCGTGGGCATTTACTGAGGCAATCAAGGGGGCAGGTTTTACAGAACAAAAGGAGGATAGGAACTATTTTGTTGTTAAACAGAAAATTACATATTCTGATGAAGAACATGGCGTTGATCTGATCATATACCCCGACGATCACCTGAGCATAAACGTCCTGATTGATTACAATTCCAGAATACTTGGAAATCAGTATGCCATTCTAGATTCGATCGATGATTTTGAGAAAGAAATAAGCAAAAGCCGCACATTCGTTTTCTTCCACGAGCTGGAACCTCTTCATAAACTGGGATTAATAAAAGGCGGGGATCTTGACAACGCAGTAGTTATCCTGGAGAAGGAGGTGGAGCAGGAAGAGATCGACCGTATTGCCAGGCTTTTTAACAGGCCCGGAATAAGCAAGCATACAGCCGGGATACTTAATAACACAGAATTAAGGTATCCCAATGAACCTGCAAGGCATAAACTGCTTGATGTCATGGGCGACCTTGCCCTTGTCGGACAACCTATAAAAGGGAAGGTTGTTGCCACCAGACCAGGACACTTTGCTAATACCCGTCTCGCCAAACTTATCCGGCAGGAAATAAAAAAGGCACATTCCAAAATAAATATTCCTTTATATGATCCGGAAAAGACTCCGGTTTACAGTCTTGAGGATATTAAGAAACTTTTACCGCACAGGTATCCCTTCCTGATGGTTGATAAAATTATTTCACTCGATGAAAACAGCGTGGTAGGTATCAAAAACGTCACATTCAACGAGCCCTTTTTTCAGGGACACTTTCCCAATGAGCCGGTTATGCCGGGAGTGCTCCTGGTGGAGGCATTGGCACAGGCAGGGGGATTACTCATTCTGAGTGCAGTCGAGGAACCTGAAAAATATTCAACCTATTTTCTTAAGATTGATAAACTTAAATTCAAACATAAGGTTGTTCCCGGCGATACCGTTATACTCAAGATGGAACTTATTGAACCCATGAGAAGAGGAATTGTAACAATGTACGGACAGGCGTTCGTGGGAAATCATCTTGTTACCGAGGGGGAGATGACAGCCCAGGTAGTCAAAAATAAATAGCCCATGATTTCAAACCTTGCATATGTTCATCCAAACGCCCGGTTAACCGGGAATGTTACAGTTGAACCATTTGCCTATGTTGCCGATAATGTGGAGATAGGTGAGGGTACATGGGTAGGACCAAATTCAACAATCCTTTACGGAGCCAGGATTGGAAAGAATTGCCGGATCTTTCCTTGTTCAGTCATCTCTGCAATTCCACAGGACCTGAAATTCAGAGGTGAGGATACACTTGCTGTAATAGGTGACTACACAACCATCAGGGAGGGGGCCACTGTAAACAGGGGAACCGCTTCCACAGGTAAAACAGTCGTTGGAAACAGTTGCCTTATTATGACATATGCGCATATAGGTCATGACTGTACAATCGGGAATAATTGCATCCTTGGAAATGGAACTGGTCTGGCGGGAGAGGTGAAGGTAGATGACTGGGCAATAATCAGTGCAGGAACTCTGGTCCACCAGTTTACTCATATTGGTGGTCATGTTATGATTGGCGGGGCATCAAAAGTAAGAACCGACGTACCTCCGTTCATCAAAGCTGACAGGGACCCTCTCACATATCTGGGGCTCAATTCAGTAGGGCTCACCAGGCGCGGCTTCGACAAGGAAAGGATTGATAATATCCACAATATCTACAGGGTCATTTATCAGAATGGTATGAATGTTTCACAGGCACTGGATATTATTGAAAATGAGTTCATACCATCGGAAGACAGGAATTACATACTAGAGTTTATCAGGAAATCGGACAGGGGTATCATCAGAGGACCCAGGTAAGCATTACACATCTCCTTTTTCCCATCCCTGAGCTTTAAGCTCAATTTCGGACCCATCCTCGTTTACCATATAATTTCCCTGGTCGGGTGTCGTTAAATGGCCTATCAGTTTTACACCTGCATGGCTTTTAATTATCTCAAGGTATTCCAGAGAGACTGTAAAGAGCAATTCATAATCCTCGCCACCGTTAAGCGCCGATGTTACAGGATCCATTTTAAATTCCTCTGCTGCCCTGGCGGTTTCAGAGTCAACGGGTATCCTGTTATAAAATATCCTGCAGCCTGTGGATGACATTTTGCAGATATGAAGAAGATCCGATGCAAGACCGTCAGAAACATCAATCATTGAGGTGGGGGTTATATCAAGATCTCTCACTCCCTGGATGATATCTGCCGGAAATTCAGGTTTCAGCTGTCTTTCAATAATGTATTCATACCCTGTAAGATCAGGTTTAAAAGCTTTATCTTTTTCGAAGAGCCTTCTTTCCCTCTCCAGGACCTGGAGTCCCATAAACGAAGCACCGAAATTTCCGGTTACACAGATAAGATCGTTGGGTTTGGCGCCATCCCTCCTGACCAGCAATTTTTTACCAACGGCACCAATTGCGGTAACACCAATGGTAAGTCCTGTGAGCGAGCTTGTTGTGTCACCCCCCGCAAGGTCGACACTGTACCTGGTGCATGCAAGAGCTATGCCTTCATAAAGCTCATCTATCTGTTCAACAGTAAACCTGGAACTTATGCCGATTGCAGTCAGTATCTGCCCCGGAATGCCATTCATTGCGTATATATCGGAGATTGCTCTTATGACAGCCTTATACCCCAGATGTTTTAACGGAGTATAAACCAGGTTGAAGTGTATTCCCTCAAGAAGCAGATCGGTTGAAACAAGTGTAAGCTTACCATCCGGATCTATCACAGCTGCATCGTCCCCGATTATTGATCTGGTGCTTGTATTCCGGGGTGTCACACCTTTAATAATATGGTCTATCAGTCCGAACTTTCCGAATTTGCCGATCGGTGTTTTGTTATCCTCCTTCATCTTACAAGTTTAAATGCTTTTTTGATCTGAGTTTAATAATCTGCGAAGATAGGGGAGATCTACTGAAAATAAAGAAAGTTTCCTTAGTCTCCCGCAGATTCCGCTGATTATCCAGATTAAGATACTTTACTCAGGTATGCATAATAGTTCTTCCAAACGGACTAATTGCAACCTCTGTCAGTTTGAAATGCTGCATTCCGAACGGGATGCCAATAATGGTTATGCAAAGAAGCACACCAAAGAAAGCATGTGTTATGGCAATCCAGATCCCGCCGCAAAGGAGCCACAATACATTCATAAAAACAGAGAGGCATCCTGAAGCCCGTTCCGATACCCTGCTTGTCCGGCCAAACGGCCATATAGACAGGGAAGCCATTTTGAGGGTCTGAAGGCCAAAAGGGATCCCAATAATTGTTATCATCAGGATAATGCTGCCGATAAAATATTCAATAGCTATTATGATCCCCCCGAAGATCAGCCAAATTAGGTTACCAAGGATTTTCATTCTATCGTAGTTATTTTTTAATTAGGTTTCGGTTTGGAGTCTGGTCACCCACCACAAAGGACCACAAAGTACCTCGCAAAGGGACACTAAGGGTCAGTTAAATAACTCAAGTTGCTGGTTGCTGGTTCCTCGTTACTCACAATAGGCAATTTTGTTAAAATTTATTTGATATTTTTGCATTAATCATGATGCTCATTATCAAATAACTAGCAACCAGCAACAAGTAACTAGCAACTTAGGTTAAATAAGCAATTCAGTATTTCAAATAACAAGCAACCAGCAACCAGCAACCGGGCCGAGCGTTAATAAAACACCCGGTGGGTGTTTTTAGCGAGGAGCCAGCCTGCAGGGGAGCCAGCTTAATTACTCAAGGATTACATTCTTGTCCCTTGGATATTTTACTGAATAAGTAAGGATCAGCTGCCTTGTTTCCTGAGGCTTGATATTAAGATCCCACTTGATCTCACCTGTTTGGCTGTTTTGCTTTCCTCCTGATAATTCCACCGCTTCAACCTCAATCCCGCTGTTTGAGGAAATTGGGATCTGGTCATTTACAGTGATCCTCACAGATGTGCTTTTATTGTTTCTTACTGTGATAAGGAATGAATAGGTTTCGGTTTTGTTTGCACCCAGAACTCTGCGGCTTGTAAAATCCTTTCTTTTCTCTCTTTTAACAAGAATGCTGTTGTCTGTACCGAGCGAAATTGTCAGGGTATCTGTTAATTGATTAACATTCAGGTAAGAATTGCCCACGAAAGTGTTCTCAAAATAAAGTGTTGCTTCACCACCTATAAGACTTTGTTCTGCCCAGTCAGTAATATTTCCGGTAAGGTAAGCGAGGGAAGATAATTTTGGAACAGTTACATATTTGTATTCAGCCGGAGAAGTTGTGCGTTGTATTTCAATGGTCTGAACTTTCCCATCCGATGCAATCGAATATGGAGCAGCCACATCAAATGATACTGTGGTCTCTCCGACCTGTTTCTGCACCGGAACCGGAACAGCTTCAGCTATTTCCACATCTTTTGCCTCCATCGCCATTTCTGCCATTGCAGGAATTTCGCTTTTCTTGTTATATACAGCACGTCCCCTTGTGATGGGGACCGGGATGAAGAAATCGATGAACCACGGATTTAAGATCGGGACATTACCCGACACCCAGGGAGTGGCATTTGAAAAGCTAAGCTTAACATCTTTCCACGTTACCCCGGTATTCTGAAAGACGTTTGCTTTATAGAACAGAGTAACCGGTTTGGTGATATCATCAACCCGAATGTCATAGGAAGGATACCATCCTGCGTTTGTCACAACATAACTGAATGTCATTCTTCCGGAAACAGCTTTCTCAGCAGAGACCGAGACGCTTATTTCACCCGAAGGCAGCCTTTGTTTTCCAATCTTGTCTGCAATCTGCTGCTGAAGTACAGCGATTTGTTTCTCGTATTCCTTTATAAGCCTGTTTTTCTTAAGAGTGTTGGTGGTAACCTGATCCATGCTGTTGGTGTACAGATCCATAACATTCTTTAACTGTTCAAGTGAAAAAGTTGTTTCTTTAACCAGGATAGCCCGGTTCGCTACCAGGAAGGCCTCTTTCTCGCTCAGCACCTTAAGTGCGGCTTTTTCATCCTCCACCTTAAGCTGAAGGGCTTCGATCTGGCTCCTGATGATTTTAACCTCGGGCAGGTCTTCAAGGTTCTGCAGGTAATTATTCTGTTGGTTTACCGACATAATTGTGAAATCTCCATAGCCTTTTACCTGGATACTCCGGGCATCGATATAAGGGGAAAGTCCGCCAAGTTTCAGTACAGAATTACCTGCCGGTAGATCAATTGTTGTTTCATGACTTAACTGTGCCCGGTCGGGATAAACCGTTACATGCTTAATTAATGCCTTGATTTCTTTTTCGGTGTCTGCTGCCAGGTTGAAGGAAGCAATCAGAACCAATATAAAAATTAGGTATAGCCTTTTCATATATTTAAAACTTTGAATTTTGATTAATGTTCATAAAACTTTAAAGGTAGGATTTTTATAGCAACCATCCTTGCCGGAGGAAGACTTTTGTGAAATCCGAAATCCAACATTCCTGCCTACCGGCAGGCGCAAAGGACGCAACGAAAATTGTAGGAACTTCAAAATTAATATCTCGGTACAAAAAGAGTTATATAGTAGCCCTTTGTGTACCTTAGTGCTGAACTTAGTGATCCTTTGTGGTTAATGGATTTATTTTTTACCACTAAGTACACAAAGGTCCTCACCAAGGGGCACGAAGGAGATTTTAAACAGACCCGTGGAACCAGTTGCCTTAATTTCTTTACTTTTGTGCAGATGTTTTTAAGATCTAATTTTTTTTAAGATGCCATCAATATCCGACAGGGGCAAAGCAATGCCTGCCTCACCCATAAGAAAGCTGGCTCCGTATTCAGACGAAGCCAAACGCAAGGGAAGAAAAATTTTCCACCTTAATATCGGCCAGCCTGATATACCGACACCTGATGTTGCGCTTAATGCCATCCGCAACCTGGGACTGAAAGTACTTGAATACAGCCATTCAGCGGGGAATGAATCGTACCGGCGCAAGCTTGCAGGTTATTACAGAAGCATCGGAATTAATGTAGATCATACTGACATACTTATCACAACCGGGGGTTCAGAGGCAATACTTTTTACTCTTCTGTCATGTGTAAATCCGGGCGAGGAAGTTATTACCCCAGAACCTTTTTATGCAAACTATAATGGGTTTGCAACGACTTCAGGAGCTAAAATTATACCGGTAACATCATATATAAAAGATGATTTTGCCCTTCCTCCTGTTAAAGAAATAGAAAAAAAGATAACATCGAAAACAAAAGGAATTATTATCTGCAACCCCAACAATCCGACAGGTTACCTTTATTCAAGGCAGGAGCTCCTCCACATCAGGGAGATTGTTAAGGAACACGATATCTTCCTCTTTTCGGATGAAGCTTACCGCGATTTCTGCTATGACGGCGCTGAGCATTTATCAGCTATGAATCTTGAAGGAATTGAAAATAATGTTATCCTGGTTGACTCTGTATCAAAAAGATACAGCGAATGCGGAATCAGGATCGGCGCCCTTGTCACCAAAAACAAAGAGGTCATTTCCACAGCGCTCAAATTTGCCCAGGCACGTCTCTCTCCTCCGGGGCTGGGACAGATTGCGGGGGAAGCATCGATTGATACACCGCCGGGGTACTTTACAGAGGTAAACAGGGAATATACTGCCCGACGTAACTACATGGTTGAGGCACTGAATAAAATACCGGGTGTTTACTGCCCAAAGCCAAAGGGAGCTTTTTACACAGTTGTCAGGCTGCCTGTTGATGATGCAGACAAATTCGCACAATGGCTTCTTGAAGATTTTGAATACAGGAATCAGACAGTGATGGTGGCTCCGGCTTCGGGATTCTACGCAACACCGGGATCGGGTAAGAATGAAGTCAGGATTGCCTATGTGCTTAATATTGAAGATCTGAAAAAGGCCATGGAGGTTCTGGCAGAGGCTCTGAAAGCCTATCCGGGACGGGTGTAGGGCGGCAGGGAGCGGGGAGCCAGCGGCGAAGGGCAGGGAGCAGGGAGCCGGAAGAATAAGGAATTTTACATTATAAAATGAATAGATCATTAAATTGCATCGCCATTGACGACGAGCCTCTCGCCCTTGACATCATCAGGGAATTCTGCTCAAAAATTCAGTATCTCAATCTGCTCGGCACTTTTACAAATCCTTTTGAGGCCGTTCAGACTCTTAACAATGAACAGGTCGACCTGATTTTTCTGGAAATCAAAATGTCTCAGATTTCAGGGTTTGAATTTCTGAAGTCTCTTTATAACCCTCCAATGGTAATTTTCACTACGGCATACAAAGAGTACGCCTTTGAAGGATTTGAGAATAATGCAGTTGATTATCTCGTAAAGCCAATCGCATTTGACCGTTTTTCAAGATCGGTGAGCAAGGCGTATCAGCTTTTAAGGCTGAAAATGCCTGCCGGCAACCCTGGTGAAGCCGCACCAGTCATACTACCCGGTTTTCTGATGGTGAAGGTTGAATACAGCACAATCAGGGTAAACCTTGAAGATATACTCTATGTTGAAGGGCTCAAGGATTATGTCAAGATTTACACCGAAGGGAAGCTGATACTCACAAAGACAACTATGAAAAACATAATGGAAAAGCTCCCTTCAGACCGTTTCTTCAGAGTCCATAAATCCTATATAGTATCGATTGATAAGATCGACATGATTGAAAACAGCAGGATAGTAATTGGAAATCAGCGGATCCCGATAGGGGAATCATTCCGGTCAACTTTTTTCGGGATCGTCAACAGGAACCTGATCTGATCGTCTACTCATATTTCCTTGGCATAAACCAAAGGGCACGCAGCGACATATCAATATGCAACGTGACGAAGGTCTCCCTGAAAAGACCCTTTGTTACAGTGCCGTTCTGACCTAATTCAAGCGACATGTTAATGACACTGATAGCTCCTTTCAAAGGCATTCCCGCACCCAGGGACACAGCTCTGTAATTTATCGGAGTATTATCTATAATAAGGTAAGAATCACGATATTCAGCTCCAAACCGGTAAAAAACCATTCTGCTTGTTCCCTTTGTCAGCCCCTGTGACGGAAATTCAAATCCGAAGGAATACCGGTTGCTGTTTCTGGTCCTCAGGAGCGGATTTGCAAAACTGATATCACCCCATTGGCTTCTTTCAAAATCGATGCCGGCTCTGAAAAACTCTTTCCCGAATGCGATACCGGCCCCAAAGTGTTGTGGGATACTGTATTTCTGAGATCTGCCTTTTATGGTTTCACTTTGGGAGGCAGTCTGGATTGTTGTTAAATTATTCGTATTTAAAGCCTTTTCGCTGCCATATGTAAGACCTATGCTGTAATTCCAATTCTTCAATGCAAACCTGTAATTCAAACCGTAGTCAAGTATAAAATTTGACAAATAGGTCACATTCTGAAGGTTATAGTAGTATTGTTCAGCCGATTCCGTGCTTGTTATATTGCCGAAAAGATATGCAGCATTAACTCCAAACGAAAGGTTCTTAATCAATTTGACGGAAGCTCCGAGATAAACCTGATTAACGCCGCCTTCACCTGTGAAGGTTTTAGCATATTTCTGACTGGTGCCTTCAACAAATGCTGTTGTATTAATATTATATCCTACCGAGCTGTAGGGAGCAAAACCAAAACTTGTTGCCAGCCAGGGTGTTAGCCTGAATCCCATAACAACATATTTCAGGTTTGCATTCAGCTGCGACTGATTGTCCTCTTTACTTTTAAATGTCGTGTACTTACCGAAAAGCCCGAGTTCAAATATCGAAACCAGACTGTCCATGCCGCTATACGAAGCAGGATTGAGAAGATTGATGGCTCTGTCAGATAAAAACGCGATACCCGTACCTCCCATTGCTTTGGATGGTCCCAGGCTGTTGCCTTCAAGGTAGCCGAGGCCAAAAACCGAATAAGGCGATGAGGTGGTTTGTGCACTAACGTTTCGGGTCAGAGATAATATAAAGATGAATATCAGGACGTTTATTTTAATCAGCCTGTACATAATTAAGTCAATAAGTTAAATAATAAACTCTCAGTTTTACTGGAGGGTTTTTACCTTCAATCAACAGCCTGTTAAGGGACGATGACAGAAGAGTAGCAATAAAAACTGACTCTTTCTGCGTCCAGCGCGATCAATAATCCGTGCTCATAATCAAAGTAGTGGTCCGAAAGTTCACTATTTATAAATGGAGTAATGTCAAAAATGTACCTTGTATCTGCATTATAAAGGCGATCATAAATAAACTGGGGAAGCAAAGGAGTTTGATTGGAATCCGTAAACTGGGAATTTACGCCGTTTGCCCTATCCGTATCATAAAGATACAATCTCTCAGGCAGTCTGAAGAGATTACTGTTCTTAACGGGTTCAAAGATCAGTTCAGCTTTCAGAATTTTCCAACGTTTTTCCGCCAGAATATTCTGAACAGTAGGAAACTGGATCTTAGCCAGGAGACCGCTCATTCCCTGGATAAAAGCCATATTTCCTGTTTCAGAACTTTTAACCAGGTTATGGCCTGATTTAAGATCCTTTAAAAGTGTATTTGTAAAATCAGTTTTTACCCTGTTGAACTGATGGTTTGTTTCATTTATATAAAGGTTGATTGACTTGTTTTCCTGAAACTCCTTATCAATGTGGTAGTAGAACCTCAGAGCAGTGTTACTCTTGTCGGCTATAAAATAAATAATAGCATTATTGACATCACCTGAGGAGGATAAAACAAAACCCTTGAGGAAGTCTTCAAATGTTTCCTGAGATGAAATGATTACATCCTTATTCAGAAACATGGTGAACAATTCCCTGCCAAAATCATTTACAGGTACAACAATGGCGGTATCGATCGGCGGATCTCGGCGACGGATAGAATTGAGAAGTTCCGAGTGGAACTGGTGAAAAATCAAAAAAGGAGGTATTATATAATCTTCGCGTTGAGATTGGGTTCTATCTGTTCAGTTAACTGGTAAACAGACAATGACATTAAGGCAGTCGTATCCCCGTAAACAGAGTCAGAATAGTTAAAGAGGAACGCAGCGGAATCAAAAATTGCTCCTTCTTCAAGACCTGGTGAATGTCTCGAATGCAAGGTCGAAATAAGCACTGCCTTCAAACGAGCCGAAGACTTCATCCACATAACTTCCTGCAAGACCTATCTTCGTGGATGAAGTTACGACGGAATCAAGCAGTACTGTGGAAAGATCCACCTTAAAAGTATCTATTACCTGTAATCTTGCCTGAGATTCAATGAAATTCTCCCCTATTGTGAATTCATTTACCTTTGTACACGAAGCAAAAAAGATTGCTCCCGCTGACATAAGGAGTAGTAATAACGAAGAAATCCTTGGAAATGAGAAGATTTGCCCCAGAAATTTAACCGCACCTGTAACCTTCATCAATTATTTAATTTTTGCAAAAGAAGACTAAAACGGGGTCGGAACAAAGCAAAATATACAAACAGGGTAAAAGAGTAGACCTACAGGCATTTCATAAAGATATTAATAAAACTTTAACAATTTCTTATATAATAAAGAATATAAATGGATTTAAGTGAGTTTTATCGATAATAAATGGCATCTGGTCTACAATTATAGGGTATATATCTACAAGGCTTTTAATTGAAGTATGCTTCAGATAGTTTTGTGCTGATTATTAACAAAAAAAATGTAAAACATGACTTTCAAAGGGTTTAAGATTTGGGGCGTGCTTATTATCGGAATTCTTAGCTTACCGCTCTTTAATTCCTGTAATGGCAAAGATAAAGAAGAAGAGCTGATTGGGAACTGGGTTGGATTATCAGATCTTGATGGAATTCCGCGTGGTGACGCTGTCGGTTTTTCAATTGGAACAAAAGGATATCTTGGAACCGGGTATGACGGGACTGAGAGGTTAAAAGATTTCTGGGAATATGATCCGGGAAGGAATACCTGGACACAGAAGGCTGACCTGCCGGGTGTGGGCCGTAATGGTGCAATAGGTTTCGGAACCGACACAAAAGGATACATAGGTACCGGATATGACGGGAAAAACAGGTTGGGAGATTTCTATGAATTTGATCCTGCCGCAAATACCTGGACAAGAAAGGCTGATTTCGGTGGTACTGCAAGATATGGTGCTGTTGCATTTGCCTTAAACAATAAAGGTTATTTAGGCACCGGAAATGACTTAAGATACATGAAAGATTTCTGGATGTATGATCCGGCAACAGATGCATGGACACAGAAAACAAGCATAGGGGGAAGCAAGCGAAGTGATGCAGCATGTTTTACAATCACGGAAAAGGATATATTGTTACCGGCTGGGATAATGGCGAATACCAGACCGACCTGTGGGAATATGAACCCGGCGCTGATCTGTGGACCAAAAAGAGAGCAATAACAAACCAGTCGACTGAAACTTATGATGATAATTATTCAACCATAACAGGCATAGGCAAAGTCGGATTCACCATCAACAATAAGGGTTATCTGGCCACAGGTGGTCAGACCACCGGAATAGATTGCTGGGAGTATAATCCGGGCACTGATTTGTGGATAGAGAAAACTTCCTTTGAAGGAACGTTGAGGAATAATGGAGTTGGCTTCGCAATTGGCAACAGAGGTTATGTAACAACCGGTGTACCGGTCTCCAGTTTCTTTGATGATATCTGGGGATTCGATCCGGATGCCGTTTATGTACAGTATGATTAATAAGAAAACCCTGTCAGGCTTTTCTTTCTTCTTAATCATTATTATCGCGATCGTAGTTGTTATGTCAGGGTCGCGGTATAAAGTAAAACTATTTGAAAGCGATAGCGGCTGGGGATATGATATACTGGTCAGCAGGAAGCCTTATATCCACCAGCCTTTTTGCCTGCAGTGGAAGGACAGGTTCCATTTACTGATAAAAAGGATGCAAGAAAAACAGCAAGGCTTGTAATTCATAAACTCAGAAAGCATCAATCTCCGGCATTAACAAAAAAAGAGATAGAGTCAATTTTAAATTAATTCTTCAGGGGCTGTTTAAAAAGTCCAAATCCATTAACCCTGCCTACCGGCAAGCAGGCGCAAAGTCCCCCTCCTACGAAAATTGTAGGAATTTCAAAATTAATAACTCTCTGAATATCATACCGGTACAAAAAGAGTTATATAGTAGCCCTTTGTGTACCTTAGTGCTGAACTTTGCGATCCTTTGTGGTTAATGGATTTATTTTTTACCACTAAGTACACAAAGGTCATCACCAAGGGGCACGAAACAATCCCAAAAGATGTCAATCCAATAATTTCATTCTTATTTATAGAGCAGATATTTAGCTCTGACCTCCCCGAATTTTTTGAGCCCATCCTGCCATGAAGCCCTGATTTCGTCAGATGTCATTCCTTTCAGTATCTGTTCTTTCAGACCGGGTCCTGCTGCTAGTACATCAAAATAGGAAGTAAAAAATTTGTCCTTATCAGGATAATCCCGGTATGCACTTATGACCCAGTCGAGGTTTATTTTGGGAGAAGGCACAAGCTTATCTTTGATTGCATTTCGCAGATCGGTCCCATAACATACCTCCCCCAGCAGCGGTGGATTCTTTGCTCCCGCGACGCTCGCCGGGGTAAAGTTGAAGCCGGTGTCGGGAAGCCTTGGAGAACCAAAAACCTGGAATGGAAAGGAGGTTCCTCTTCCGACTGAAACAGCGGTTCCCTCAAAAAAGCATATTGAGGGATAGAGATAAACCGAAGTTTGATTTGGAAGATTAGGCGATGGTTTCACAGGCAGTTCATAGTAGTTTTTATGAGTGTAATCCTTACACTTAATGACTTTAAGATCACATCTGACACCATTTTTAAGCCATCCCTCCCCGTTAAGCATCTGAGCATATTCGCCAACTGTCATGCCGTGTACTATTGGAACCGGATCCATGGCTACAAATGACCTGTAAGCTGTATCGGCTATATTTCCATCGAAATAGAACCCGTTGGGATTTGGCCTGTCAAGAATGATGCATCTTACTTTGTTTTCAGCGCAGGCTTCCAGTACATAATGAAGAGTTGAGATATAGGTATAAAATCTTACCCCAACATCCTGAATGTCAAAGAGGACCACATCTATGCCCTGAAGATCTTCTGTAGTTGGTTTCAGATGTTTGCCATAAAGGCTTATTAATGTAATTCCGGTCTTTGAATCTTTTCCGTCAGCAATTGTTTCACCGGCATCGGCCAAATCCCTGAATCCATGTTCCGGTGCAAAAATCGCCTTTATGTTAATTCCTATTCCGAGCAGGTTATCAACAAGATGGGTCTTTCCCACCATAGAGGTCTGGTTGGCGACAACAGCAACCGTTTTGCCTTCAATCAGAGGTACATATTCTGCAACCTGGTACGCTCCGGGCAATACTTCCTTTTGAAGAGCGTAACAAGCTGTACAAAAAGTAATTAATGTTATTGCAAAAAAAGCGGGGAATACTCTTTTCATCTGAATATCGGATTATTAAGTGTAAATCTAATATTTTTTTTTGTTACAAAATCCATTAAACGCGAAGCATAAAAGAAATACGTATTAAAAGAAATATCGTATTAAAAGACATATTAAAAGACATATTAGATTAAAAGACATATTAAAAGGGCGCTTATATAAAATAAAAAGCGTATAAAATTCAAAATACGATTTGTTACACACATCGAAGAGTTATGTAGAAGAAGTCCTTTGTGTACCTTAGTGCTAACCTTTGTGATCCTTTGTGGTTAAGGGATTTATTTTTTTACCACAAAGTACACAGAGGTCCTCACAAAGGGGCACGAAGGAGATCTGCATGTTTATATAAAATGAGAACGTAGGATAATCTCCATAAGCGCCATTAAAAGACATATTAAATTAAAAAGAAATACGTATGTAAAACCAAAATAAAACTAAGAACTTACACAGGGTTACACGGAGCTTACACAGAATTCCACAGAGAAATACTAAATTTGACACTATTATAAATGAATTTACCCTACTTCATAGCACACCGCCTGATTAAGGGAAGACGGGAAGGCACATCATTTTCACGTCCCATTAATGTCATTGCCATCATCGGGATTGCAATGGGTCTTGCAGTCATGATAGTTGCAGTTTCAATACTTACAGGTTTCAAACAACAGATACGGGATAAGATTGTAGGCTTCGGGTCCAACATTACAATAATGAATTTCGATTCAAATATTTCTCTGGAGACGATACCGATAAGCGATACACAGGCATTCATACCCAAAATAAAAAAGATACCGGGAATAACGCATATCCAGGTATTTGCAACCAAAGCCGGCATTATAAAAACAGAGGAGTCGCCACAGGGTGTAGTACTTAAAGGAGTCGGCAGTGATTTTGACTGGAGCTACTTTACCGGCAACATGATCGACGGGTCTGTATTTACAGTTACGGACTCGGGCAGAACAAATGCAGTCATTATATCCAGGAAGATCTCTGATATGCTCAGACTTAAGACCGGCCACTCATTTGCAATGTACTTTATCCAGGACCCTCCCCGCAGCCGTAAATTTACAATAAGCGGGATCTACGAAACCAGCCTTGAAGAATTTGATAAGATGTACGTCTTCTGCGACATAGGTCATATAAAACGTCTGAACGGGTGGGCAGATGACCAGGTGAGCGGCTTCGAGATATTTATTGATGATTTCGACAGACTCGATGAAATGACTGACGCCGTCACGGATGCCATCGGCTACAGGATCTCGGAGAACGAGACAAAATTCAAGGTTGCAAATATCCGTTCGAAATACCCCCAGATATTTGACTGGCTTAATTTCCAGGACCTTAATGTCATTATAATAATAACCCTAATGCTTGTTGTCGCAGGCTTTAATATGATTTCAGGGCTCCTGATCCTGATCCTCGAGAAGACCAATATGATCGGGGTTCTTAAAGCGCTTGGCTCAGAAAATACAGTTATACGCAGGGTGTTCCTTTACCAGGCGGCGTATCTGATTGGAAAAGGCCTGCTGTGGGGGAATTTAATCGGTATCGGACTGGCTTACCTCCAGCTTAAGACAGGACTTATCACACTCGATCCTACCTCGTATTATATTAAAACTGTACCTGTAAATCTCGATCCCGTTCACATCCTGCTGCTTAATGCCGGGACAATGGCTGCTATAATCCTGATGCTGCTTATCCCGTCACAGCTGATAACCAGGATCACACCCGTTAAAGCAATAAAATACGATTAGAAGGTAAGGCAAAATGATGTCTCCTTATTTGGTACTGACCTTACTGTAAGATTTCCGCCATGTACCCGCATGATCTGCCTTGAGATACTCAAACCAATACCGGATCCGTTCCTCCTGGTTGTAAAGAATGGGACAAATATTTCATTGATGTTTTCTTCAGGGATCCCCGGACCGTTGTCATTAACGCAAATTTCGGGACGGAGATTCTGGTCTTTCCCTGCAATAATCATTATCTTCCCTTCAGGGTTTTCTGAATTGGATTCCAGGGCATTCCTGACAAGATTGATCATTACCTGGGAAATAAGATTCTTGTCAGCATAAATTTCAAGTCCCGGATCTTTCAGAGAAAAAGCCAGTTCAACAGTATCGCTTTTCTCAAGAGACAAATAGAGGACCTCAACCCGGTCCATCAGGTCAGATGCCTTAAATAATTCCTTATCGGGTTCGGGTACTCTTGTCAGCTTTCTATACGATTCAACAAATGACATAAGTCCCCTGCCCTGTTCTTTTATGACATTCAATCCCTGGAGTGTGGTTGATATTGATTTTGTTGTGATGGTCCCGGGTTCCACCGGTTTGCCTGCAACGCTATAGATATTGGAAAGGCTCTCCGACAAAGAGGTAATGGGGGTGATCGAATTCATTATCTCGTGCATCAGGATACGGATCAGTTTCATCCACGACTCGACTTCCTTTTCATCGAGCTCATTCTTTATGTCCTGGATCGAGAGGATCACCAGCTCGTCGTCATTTGTCCTGAAGGTAGTGGTCTTCAGTGACAGTTGTATTTCACCCTGCTCGGTGCTTATAGGTACAAGACGCCGTTCAAAAGGTCTGATATTCTTTATGGTTTGGTACAATCTCTGGTCCATCCGTTCAATCTGGTTTATATGAGTCAGAACGTCAGCCGCCAGGAATCTTTTTGCCGAACTATTGGAATGCAGGATGAAACCTTTATTATTATAGGTTACAATACCGATAGCCAGGTGTTCTATTAATATCCTGAAGTATTGTTCCTGGTTCCGGTTTGCAATCTTCAGCTGCTGGATCTGCTGATTTACACCGTTCATGCTCCTGTAAATTTCCCTGACGGTTATGTTTTTGTCATCAATCGGGAAAGTCAGATTGGAATCATCATTTTTGACAGCATCAAAGAAATACCTTATCTTTTTATTCGTCGTATTCAGATATGTGATCAGATTTGCAGTCAGAAAACCGGTTATCAGGAAGCAGATCAGAGAGATCCTCATCGACCTGCCTGAAGCTACAAGCCACCCGAGAAAGGCAGAGAGTATCACGATCAACAGAACTCTGATCAATATATTAATATAGAGGTTCTTACTTATCACTGTTCTTCTCTTTTAACTTGTTATATAAAGTTTGCCGGGTTATTCCAAGCTGTTCAGCTGCTGCGGTCAGATTGCCATTATTTTTTTCAATAGCCTGCCGGATCATTTGTTTCTCCATCTCTTCAATGGTGGTGAAAGAGCTGTTGTTGCTGACTGAAACTGATGGTTTTAAGTAGAAGTCATCAGGCTTCAGAACCTGAGTCTCGGTTAATATCACTGCCTTTTCAATAGTATGCTGGAGTTCACGGATATTGCCTGGCCAGAAATATTTCAGCAGTTTATCATTTGACTGCTGGTTTATCCTGAGATCAGGCTTGTTGTATTTGTGTGAAAATTTGCTGAGAAAGAATTCTGACAGAATTGTTATATCATTACCACGTTCTCTGAGGGGAGGCAATTCAATCTGGATGGTATTTATACGATAGAGAAGATCTTCGCGGAACAATCCTGTCCGAACCATGTTTTCGAGGTTCCTGTTAGTGGCGCATATCAGCCGTATATCGGCGGGTATGAGCTGATTTGAACCGATCCGGGAGATAAGACGGTTTTCGATGGCGGTAAGCAGTTTGGATTGCAAATGCAGCGAGATGTTTCCGATCTCATCAAGGAAGAGGGTGCCTTTATCAGCAATCTCAAATTTACCCTGCCGGTTTTCACGGGCGTCGGTAAAGGCACCCTTTACATGGCCGAAAAGTTCACTTTCAAAAAGTGATTCGCTTAAAGAGCCCATGTCGACTGTAACCATAACTTCTTTTGACCTTGGAGACAGACGGTGTATCTCCTGGGCGATCAATTCCTTGCCTGTTCCGTTTTCGCCGGTGATCAGAACATTGGCATCGGTTTTTGCAACTTTTCTGACAAGGTTAAGAACATTCTGAAGTTGCGGCGAAGATCCGATAATCAACTTCTGGTCGCGGTTTAACTCCTTTTTCAGTTCGGTCTCCCGTTCTTTAAGCTGTTTAACTTCCTGCTTTGAAAGATTGAGCTGGATTGCAAGCTTTACTGTTGCAAGCAGTTTCTCATTGTCCCATGGTTTCAGAACAAAATCCGAGGCTCCTGCTTTAAGAGCCTTTACAGCGGTATTAATATCACCGTATGCGGTAATCATTACAACCGAAATATCCGGATCTGACTCCTTTATTCTTACAAGCCAGTAGATCCCTTCATTGCCGGTATTGACCCCCGCCTTGAAATTCATGTCAAGGATAACAACATTATAATTCGTGTTGTCTCAGCTCTGTAGGGATCTGGTTGGGATTCAGACAATGTTGTCACATTCTGAAAATGTGGAGTCAGCAATATATCAAGAGTACTGAGAATGCTCTTGTTGTCATCGACAATCAGGATGTTGCCTCTTTGAGGTTGCATTTTTTAAAAATTTTTTTTTAAACGCACAGAGGCAAAGTTTTAGCAAAGTCGGCCCCCCGTTTTATAATAATCAAATATACCGGATAAATAAAGGTAAATCAAGAAGATGTAAAAATATTTTACGAAAAAACGTAAATTAATTTTACGGATAATTAATACTATAAATTATATAATCCAGAATTTCAGCTATATACAAAGTTGGCACACAATTGGCTGATAAAGAAAAAAAAACACCCATGTTAACCTCAGATTTAAAATCAGCCATAAGAAGTATTTTTCGGAACAAAGTACCGTCACGTCATCAGTATTCTGGGTCTGGGGATTGGACTGGGATGCATAATCGTGTTAACAGCTCTTATAATTCACGAGAAATCGTTTGACAGGTTCATTCCGGAATACAGGAATGTTTACAGGATCGTTTATGGAAATATCGGGCTGACCAGCTACCCTCTGAGTGAAACAATGGCTCGGGAATTTCCCGATGTAAAAGGCTATTTCAGGTATTATCAGGCATATTCAATTCAGATAAGGAATTCGAGAAACGAAATGGTGTCTGACAATAATTTTGGATTTGCGGATCCTTCGGTGTTCAGCATAATTGGAATAAAATTCATTTCAGGCACGCCAGCCCGTTCAATAGGCGAAATTGCAATTTCTGATGAATCAGCAATGAAGTATTTCGGGAATCTATCACCAATCGGTGCTGTATTGCCTGTGAAGTTCTCAGATGGAATAACCGGGCTATCAGTAACTGGAGTATATAAAAGCTTCCCGGCAAATTCCACTTTAAATCCAAACTTTATTGCCGATATAAAACTGTCGTCGAAGATGTTCACCCAGTTTCAAAAATCCCTTGGTGTCTATGGTATTGAGCGAAACACACCTCTCGACTGGAGATATGCTGAGTTCCTTTCCTATGTGGTGCTTGACAGGAATGCAGACCCAAAGGAGGTATCCGCCAGGATGGAGAAGTATGAAGAGTTCGTGAACAATGAAAAGAAGGATGAGATCAGTTTCAGATTACAGCCCGTTGCCGATATTTATATGGGTTCCGGTGACATTACCGTCAGCTCAGTTCCTCAGGCAGGGAAATCCTGAAGAGTTGAGATATTACGAAGCTATTGCCCTGCTGATTCTGTTCATATCGATTGCCAATTATATTTTACTTGCAAGGGCAGGTGTTTCTGAGAGAAGTCATGAACTGGGCACAAGGAAAGTGTTCGGCGCTTCAAGGAGTATGATCAGGAGGCTGGTATTGCTTGAATCAGCCATAATTGTCCTCCTGAGTCTCATCCCGTCGTCTTTCGTCATTGATTATGGTATGACCTTTATTAACAGCACATTGAATAAAACTATGACCAACCAGGTATTCCTGAACCCTGTACTTTGGCTCCTTCTGATACTTGTAGTTGTGCTAACCGGAGCCATCTCCGGATGGTTGATAGGATTCAATTATGCACGGATCCCTGCTCTAAAGCTAATCACCGGCAAGTACCTCCGGCCGGAAAAGAACGGGCAGATGGAATTATTCATTCCTTATCCTTCATTTTACAATTTATATGATGCTCGTAGCCGGTGTGATTTCAGTATCGAAACAGTTAAGATACTCTATATCAAGTAATAAAGGATTTAATCCTGAAAATATAATGATAACCGGTCTTAATTCAGATAAATTAAAAAGCAGCTTTTTAACCTTGTGTGATGAAATGAATAAAGTACCCGGCGTTGTGGGTTGTGCAGGTGGATCATATATCCCGCCGCTTGGATATTCTCTTCCGGTCACTCTGGCAGTTGCGGAAGGGGAGAAAGAGAGGTTTGACGGGCTGATTATCGGGGAAGGGCTTGCAGAAATTCTTGGAATTGAGGTTATTGAAGGATCCTCATTTGGTGCCTACAAACCAGGCACCCCAGAGATTCTTATTAATGAAACAACAGCAAAAAAGCATAATGTAAAAGCAGGCGATAATATCCTGGTATTTAAGGTCAGGGGTATTGTAAGGGATTTTAATGCTCATTCGGTTCACGAGCTTATTCAACCGATGGTTATCCTTCAGCAAAACCCTTCAAATATGGGACTTATCGCAGTAAAGACCAATGGGAAAAATGATGATGAGATAATTAAGCGGATGAGAGAATTATATACTTCTATTGCCCCGGATGAATTATTTGAAGTTGAGTATCTCACCGACCAGTATGAACTTTTTTACCAGCGCGAAAGAAACCAGCTTAAGATTATAGGTGCATTTTCGCTCCTTGCAACTATCCTTTCCATAATGGGTTTGTTTGGCATCTCCCTTATCAGCATCTCGAAAAAGAACAAGGAGATAGGGATCCGGAAAGTCAATGGCGCCTCAATTACAGAGGTTTTATTAATGCTTAATATTGATTTTGTAAAATGGGTACTGGTTTCCGTCATCATTGCCATTCCGGCTTCAATCTGGATCATATCGCTCTGGATGAACAGGTTCGCGTATAAGACCGAATTGAGCTGGTGGATCTTTGCCACTACCGGATTTTCAGCTGTAATTATTGCGGTTCTAACTGTAAGCTGGCAGAGCTCAATTGCTGCGACCAGGAATCCTGTTGAGGCATTAAGATATGAATGACAAACAAATTATTTGAAAAGTATACAATGTAATTAATGATAAAACTATAGAGATGTATTTATTTCTGAAAACAATCATCCGGAATTTCGCACATAAACCAGTAACAAATCTTATCAATCTGTTAGGTTTATCCGTTAGCCTGACCCTGGTGATCATCCTTTCTGTTTATTGTTACAGCGAGCTGACTACCGACAATTATCAAAAGAATGGCGACCGCATTTACATATATGGGATGAATGAGGATAATATTTATACGCCCGGGATTCTGAAGGATGAAATTGATTTGAAAATTCCCGGCGTGGAAAACACAGTAAGGATGGGAGGATCATGGGAGGCTCCGGTATTCCAGGTGGATGAAAGGAACCTGTTACCTGCTGATCTTATTTTTGCTGATAAAGACTTTTTTAAACTCTTGACTTACAAGGTTGTTGAGGGAAATCTTAACAATACTCTTGAAGATCCAATGACGGTAGTTATTACAAAATCATTATCCGACAGGCTCTTCGGCCCCTCGAAAGCCCTG
>CAWKIC010000019.1:0-29690 GCA_963849615.1 uncultured Bacteroidales bacterium | reverse complement strand
ACCTCCTGCGCTAAAGCTCCGGAGGTCAAAGAAGGCTACGGAGGGCGAAGGTGATTAATCAAGAGTTTGAACAGGAGAGATGGGTGAGTGGCTTAAACCAGCAGTTTGCTAAACTGCCGTATGGGAAACTGTACCGGGGGTTCGAATCCCCCTCTCTCCGCCAAAGCCAAAATATTCCCTCAACGAAGTTGGGGGATTTTTATTTTCAGAGGGTCGAGCCATGCTTGCATGAGCGAGGCCATCTGAAAATAAAAAGACCCTGCGAGTGAAACGAGCAAGGGAATATTTTGGCTTTGAAGCTCCCCCCCGGGGGATCGCGACCGAACGGAGTGAGGGAGCAATCCCTGGAATCCATATTGGTCGAGCCATGCTTGCATGAGCGAGGCCATCTGAAAGTAAAAAGACCCTGCGAGTGAAACGAGCAAGGGAATATTTTGGCTTTGAAGCTCCCCCTGGGGATCGCCACCGAACTGAGTGAGGTCATCCTAGTTTGTTCATCGCCCTAAACTCACCTCGTAGAGAACCCATGGCTCCGAGGCCACCTCTCCCCAACCCCTCCCCCGGTGTGGGAGGGGCTAAACCCGTATTAAATTACAATAAATAATACATGTATATCAATACATAATTTACCTGAGTCGATATGAGAATTGCATCATAATTCTGTTTGCGAACCGTCGCTTCTTTCCATAAGACAGTAAAATGAGCTGACATTAGTAGTGGCAGTGATGGATTTTCCTGTCAGGAGCGCAAACAAATAAAAAGTACATTGATGATAATAATTATACTATTTATGTAAGATATTACAAATATCGTATATTTGCAGCAGTTTATAAAATTGTTATGGAGGCTTTTGAAAATAATAAAAAATATCTGGCGATACTCCATTCTTCCAGGAAACTCTTCTGGAAGCATGGTTTCCGAAGGGTATCTATAGAGGAGATCTGCCGGGAGGCGAAAGCCAGTAAAATGACATTCTATCGCTTCTTCCCAAATAAACTTGAACTTGCACGGGCGGTCTTTGACAGTGTAGCAGATGAAGGACTACAGAAATTCAGGAAGATAATAAATGAAGAATCTTCTCCATCAGAGAAAATGAAAAAAATCATTCAGCTTAAACTTGAAGGAACCAATAATATAAGTAATGAATTTTTAAACGACTTTTATAATAATCCTGAATCGGGTCTTGCAAATTATATTGAGGAAAAAACAAAAGCTTTATGGCTTGAAATCATAGAGCTTTTCAGAAAAGGACAGGCTGATGGGTGGATCAGGAAAGATATGAATGTAGAATTCATGTTTTTATTTATACAGAAAGCAACTTCATCTTCAGTTTTATCAGATAAAGAGATCTTAAAGCTTTACAACTCCCCTCAGGATCTCATTATGGAATTGACTAACATGTTTGTTTATGGAATTTCACCTGCAAAATAAAAAAATGCAAAAAACTGCTTTTTTATTAATTATATACCTGTTTCTGGTTCCTCCGTCAATCAGTCCTGCGCAGGATAGCCTGAGTTTTAGCGGTCAGCTTTCTTCATGGCTGAACTATAACCATGGCAATGACCTGCCCTTATATCTCGGTGGCAGGTATATCCCACAGCTTAATTATTCTTTTCCGCTGAAAAATAATAGTAAGATAGATTTTGAGGCTTCAGCCAACATAAATGGGAATTTGGGTTTTCATCCGTTTGATTCTCTCAGGTCGGGAGGACAGTTAAAGCCTTACAGGTTATGGGCCAGATATTCAACGAAGCAGCTTGAGATCCGGGCGGGACTTCAGAAGATCAACTTTGGTTCCGCCTCCCTTTTACGTCCTCTGATGTGGTTCGACCAGGTCGATCCACGCGATCCTTTAAAGCTTACTGATGGTGTATGGGGGATCCTGGGAAGGTACTACTTCCTTAATAATGCAAATATATGGCTGTGGGGACTTTACGGGAATAAAGAACCCAGGGGATGGGAACCCGCAGGGACAAACAATAAGTTCCCGGAAGCCGGGGGAAGGATCCAGTTGCCTGTACCAAAAGGTGAAGTCGCTGTAACATTTCATCACCGGATAGCTGATACCAGGAACCTGGGTGGCCTGGCCCCGTATTACCCGGAAGTCCCTGAGAACAGGATCGGATTTGACATCAAGCTTGATCTGGCAGTCGGTTTTTGGGTTGAAGGTTCATGGACAAATAAAAATAAAGATCTTGGCATATTTACAAACCAGGAGATCATAAATGCCGGTATAGACTACACTTTCGGCATAGGCAACGGATTATATGCCATATTCGAGCAACTTGTTGCAGCAAATGACGAAAAAGCTTTTAAATTTCAGTACAGAACCTGTTTTTCACTCCTTTCCCTGTCTTACCCTGTTGGTATGTTCGATAATCTGAGCGGCATAGTATATTATGACTGGGAAAACGGTAAAAGCTATAACTTTCTGAACTGGCAGAAACAATTCAATAATATTACATTTTACCTTATGGGATACTGGAATCCTGAGCAATTCAACATCCCTGCGCAGGGAAGCGGACAGAACCTTTTTGCTGGAAAAGGGTTTCAGGTAATGGTTGTTTTAAATCACTAAAATAGATTTCAATGGAAAACTCTATTGTAAAAATTGAAAAACTCGTAAAACGCTTTCCTGTAGGAAAGACCGAATTTACAGCCCTCAAAGATATCAGCGTGAATTTCGGGACCGGTGAATTTACAGGTCTGGTAGGCCCCAGCGGTTCCGGGAAAACGACGCTGCTTAATATAATAGGTTCTCTTGATACTCCTTCAGGCGGGGAAGTTACGGTACTCGGCAAATCAACATCTTCCCTTAGTCATAAGGAGTCGGCAACACTGCGGAACCACCATATCGGATTTATCTTCCAGACATATAATCTTCTGCCGGTTTACACCGTATACGAGAATGTTGAATTTGCCCTGTTATTGCAGAGAATGTCAGGCAGTGAAAGAAAAAAGGCAGTAATGGATGCACTGGAATGGGTAGGCCTCACCGATAAGGCTAAGTCACGGCCTTCTATGTTGTCGGGCGGTGAATGTCAGCGAGTTGCAATTGCAAGGTCGATGGTGAAGAGGCCTGAGATAGTTCTTGCTGATGAACCAACTGCTAACCTTGACTCTGCAAACTCACATCATATTTTGCAGACAATGAAGAACCTGAACAGGGAGCTGAAAACAACATTCCTGTTTGCAACCCATGATGAAAAGGTAATGAAATACCTTGACCGGATCATCTCGCTCGAAGACGGTAAAATTGTAAAGGACATGATTTTAACCAATTCTAAAAACTGAGGTCATGTTAGCACTAAAATTGGCATTTAAGAACCTGATGGGGGCCGGTCTGCGAACCTGGCTCAATGTTTCGGTTCTGTCGTTTGCATTTGTTATCATAATATTTTATAACGGTCTGATCGACGGATGGAACAGGCAAAGCCGCATTGATACCAGTGAATGGGAAACAGGCTCCGGCCAGTACTGGCACCCGGAGTATGACAGGTATGATGCTTTTACTATACTGGATGCACATCAGCCTCTGTCCGCCGAAATTCAGGCTGAGGTTGTGAAGAATAACCTTACACCAGTGCTTATTGCGCAGGCTACCGCATTTCCGCAGGGACGAATGCAGTCCGTCATTCTCAAAGGCATGATCCCGGGACAGACTATTCTGAAATTACCCACCGATGAATTATTGCCTTCAGATGATGTTGATTACGCTGTTATAGGCAAAAGGATGGCGGAATCTGCAAAGCTGAATGTCGGAGACAAATTGCTTATTAGATGGCGCGATAAGAACGGCACTTTTGATGCCCGTGAAATTCAGATCGCTTCAATTTTCAAATGTGATGTCCCGACTGTTGATAAAGGGCAGATCTACCTCCGTCTCGAGGTTCTTCAAAAAATGATGGGGATGGGGAATGAGGCTACTTTAGTGGTAGCAGGGAAAGAATTCGGAAATAAGAGTCTGAGCGGCTGGATCTTCAGGGATGAAGGATTTTTGCTGGCCGATATGGATAAGATCATCCAGGCAAAAAAGGCGGGAGGATCTATTATGGAGGGTCTTTTGCTGATAATAGCCCTGATTGCCATATTCGATACACAGGTTTTATCAATTTTTCGCCGGCAAAAGGAGATAGGGACCTATATTGCACTCGGCATGACCCGGCCACAGGTCGTAGGGATCTTCACTGTGGAGGGTAGTGCCCACAGCATTCTGGCAACCCTCCTTGGGGCAGCATATGGTATCCCCCTCTTTTTATTGCTCGGTAAAGCCGGAATACCCATGAAAGCAGCTCAGGCTACTGACCTTGCAGTTGCAGAATATATCTTTCCATACTATAGCATCGGATTAATCCTGACGACCATAATACTTGTCATCATATCATCTACAATTGTCAGTTATCTGCCGGCCCGCAGAATATCGAAAATGAAACCTACAGACGCATTAAAAGGAAAATTACTATGATAAAGTTTTTATTCAAGGGGATCATCAGAGATAAGACTCGCAGTTTGTTACCTGTTATTGTTGTTGCCCTGGGGGTCTTTCTGACCGTTTTTATGAGCGGTTTTTTGCAGGGCGTCTTCAGTGATATTACAGACCTGAATGCGAAATTTACTACCGGCCATGTTAAAATTCAAACCCGCGCATATGCTGAAAATGCGGATCAGCTACCAAATGACCTGGCATTGCTTAACGTAGAGGAACTTGTAACCCGGCTTCAGACTGATTATCCCTATATGGAATGGGTGGAGCGTATACACACTGGAGGTTTGTTGGATGTACCTGATTCACTGGGTGAAACAAGTGGGCAGGGGCAGGCGGTTGGAACAGCGGTCGATCTGCTCTCCCCCGGTTCTCATGAAGTGGAACGGATGAATATAGAAAAATCTGTTGTGAAAGGATCATTGCCTGCAAAAGGCGGGGAAGCGCTTATAAGCGATGATTTTGCCGAAAGATTCGGTGTTTCACCAGGAGACAAAATAACCCTGTTCGGTTCAACCATGAATGGCAGCATGATGTTTCAGACATTCGAGGTTAGCGGCACTTTACGTTTTGGAAATACACTTCTCGACAGGGGCGCAATATTCATGGACATACGCGATGCACAACTGGCACTTGATATGGACGATGCTGCCAGTGAGGTACTGGGATATTTTAAGGATGGAGTTTATGATGACCTCAAAGCACTGCAGCTGGAGACCTCATTTAATGAAAAATACGGTAATGCAGGCGATGAGTTCTCCCCTGTTATGTCAAGACTGACCGAAGAGGAAGGAATGGGAGACTATCTGAAGCTGGCTGGAAGCGCCAAAGCCATGATGAGCGTCATCTTTATTATTGCCATGTCGATTGTTTTATGGAACACAGGTCTTCTCGGGGGTCTGCGAAGGTATAGTGAATTCGGAGTACGCCTCGCCCTGGGTGAGGAAAAGAAACATATTTATAAAACAACTATTTATGAAGCACTTCTTATAGGATTTATTGGTTCGGTAATTGGTACAGCTCTGGGTCTGACCGCTGCTTTTCTTGTCCAGACATACGGTATCGACATGTCATCTGTAACCAGCAATGTTGGTATGATGTTACCCGCAGTCTACAGGGCTGAAGTAACACCATCATTATTCTATATTGGTTTCTTCCCGGGATTAATTGCGACTGTTTTGGGAAGCGCCCTGGCAGGTTTTGCAATTTATAAAAGAAGAACATCGCAATTGTTTCATGAACTGGAGGTGTAGGATTAATTAGCTTTTAAAATTCAAGTACTTTGTGAACCCTTCGTGTCCTTTGTGTGACTTTGTGGAAAAAAAATAACCACAAAGGGTCACTAAGGTTGTCACTAAGGTAACACAAAGGAATACAATAAATTAAGAATATTTATGAATTACACAGTGGTCCGCAGGTACACAGTAAAATCACCCCCGACCCCCACCACAGGTCTACCCTGAGGCTGCCCTTCGCTAAAATTGCCCACCGGGCAATTTTTTAACGCTCGGTCCCCAAGGGGGCTATAAGTCCCCTTCAGGGGATTTAGGGGCCGACTTCTCAGTGGAACTCTGTGTAAGTTCTTCATTTATATGCATTTATAATTATATTTTATTCTAAAAGTTATTATTTTTGATGTTCCTTTATTTTTATAGAAGGGGGACTTTGCGGTTAATGGATTTAAAATCAAATTATTGAAATAAAATGAAAAAAATATCGCTCCTTATTGCATTATGTATATTATTTATGAGTTTCATCGGCCCGGATGCAAACGAGATACTGAACAGGGTGGACAAGAACATGTCGTCGAAAAACAGGGTCTTTGAATCTGAAATGATAATTCACGGACGACGCATCAGCCGGACAATTGCCTCAAAATCATATTCGGCAGGTACAAAGCAGTCTTTTACTGAATATTTGTCACCCGCCCGTGAACAGGGGACCAAGATGCTGAAGCTCGAAAATCAGCTTTGGATATACTCACCATCGACCGATCGGATAATTCAGATCTCAGGTCATATGCTGCGCCAGTCGGTTATGGGTTCAGATTTGTCCTACGAGGATATGATGGACGACAGAAAACTTACTGACATTTATTCGGCTAAAGTCGCAGGTAATGAGACTATTGACGGTAGAAATACATATATTCTGGAATTGACTGCAAAAGTTGATGACGCTACTTATTATTCTCAGAAAGTCTGGATTGATACAGAGCGATTTGTCCCGCTAAAACAGGAGATGTTTGCAAAGGGTGGTCAGCTGCTCAAACGAACAATCCTTTCGGATGTGAAACAGGTGCAGGGTAGATGGTTCCCCATGACGGTTAATTATAAAGATGTGCTCAAAGATGGAGAAGGAACAGAATTCAGAATAACAAATGTTAAATTTGACCAGGATATTCCTGAATATATTTTTACCAAGGCGGCATTGAAAAAGTGACAATTGAGAAGAATTCATAAACCAGAGAATGTCAGAACGGATAAGGTCGCTCAGACAAAAAACCTTATCCGCAAAAAGGTCTCTTTCCCTGGAGCAGGCGAAAATAATTACACGTGTCTATACTGAAAATGAAAACCTCCCGGTTTGTCTGAAACGCGCTGCAGCTCTGGCTGCATCCCTGAGGGAAATGCCCCTCGTCATTGACCCTGAAGAGCTGATTACAGGAAACCGGACTCCGGGTATAAGATCAGGGGTTGTCTTTCCGGAAGCAGGGATCTCATGGCTGGGAACGGAGATTGAAACACTAAATACAAGACCGCAGGATCAATTCTTTGTGAATAATGAAGATATTTCTTATTTCAGGGAGGTCATAGAACCATTCTGGAAAGGAAAAACTCTTGAGGATCATATTTATTCAGAACTTGGAGAGGATTTACCATTGCTTGAAAAAGTAGTTAAGATAAATCAGAAGGATCACGCCCAGGGACATATTTGCCCGAATGTAAAAAAATGGCTCGAATATGGGCCGGCAGGATTGCTCCGGATTGCACGGGAGAGACTTGAAAAAGATGATTCCTCAAAGGCAGATTTCTATAAGAGTGTGATAATCTCCCTTGAAGCTTCGTGTGATTTCATTCAAAGGTATTCAAAACTGGCACAAGAACTTGCCGATGAACAGCCGGAGCCGGTACTGGCCCGGAATCTGAAAGAAATGTCAGTTATTTGTGCAAATATTTCACAAAATCCCCCATCGGGTTTCAGGGAGGCATTGCAATCGGTCTGGTTCCTTTTTGTGATCCTTCATATGGAATCAAATGCTTCTTCCTTTTCCCCGGGAAGGATGGATCAATACCTCTATCATTTCTTTCAAAGCGACCTTAAATCGGGGAAAATAAGTCCCGCTTCTGCTTTAGAGCTGATCGATGCTTTGTTTATAAAGTTCAACCAAATTATTTATCTTCGTAACGCCAACAGCGCCAGGTATTTTGCAGGATTTCCAATTGGTTTTAATGTGACGGTTGGAGGACAGAATGAACTAAAAGAAGATGCGGTTAACGAACTCTCTTATTTGTTCCTTAAAGCCCAGGATCATATAAGACTTCCGCAGCCTAACCTTACGGCGCGGTTGCATAAGTCTTCCTCCCCTGATTTCATTGAAGAGTGTACACGGATTATTGGCCTGGGTACAGGGATGCCGCAGATCGTTAATGATGAGAGCATCGTTCCGGCCCTGGAATCATCAGGTGTAAGCCATAAAGATGCAATGGATTATGCTGTAGTAGGTTGCGTCGAACTATCCGGATCAGGCAACTTCCTGGGATGGAGCGATGCGGCAATGTTCAATCTTGTCAAGGTCCTGGAACTTACACTGAATAATGGTATTTGCATGCTCACCGGAGAACAGGTTGGATTAAAGACCGGTTATCTGTCCGATTATGAAAATTATGCAGACCTTGAGAATGCCTTCGCAAATCAGATTGATTTCTTTATCAGGAGAATGACAAAAGCGTGCGAAGTGGTCGAAACAATTCATCAGCTGCATCTTCCTTCCCCTTTACTCTCTTCTGTTGTTGACGATTGTCTTGATAATGGTCTCGATGTAACTGCAGGTGGTGCAAAATATAATTTCTCAGGTATTCAGGCAATCCAGATAGCAAATATTGCTGACAGCCTGTCGGCGCTGAAACAGTTGGTATTTGAACGGAAACTGGTAAGCAGGGAGAAGATGCTCGAAGCTTTACACAGCAACTTTGAGGGGAATGAAACCTTAAGACAAATATGCATCAATAAAGTACCGAAATATGGCAATGATGTTGAGTCGGTTGATAATGAAGGAGCTAAATGGTTAACCTTTTTCGCCGGAGAACTGAAGAAATACAAAAATTACAGACACGGAGATTACCACATGGGGCTTTACACTGTTTCAGCCCATGTGCCAATGGGAAGGAATGTGGGAGCTACCCCTGATGGACGGCTCTCGCAGTCACCTCTTGCCGATGGTGGCATCTCTCCGATGTATGGAAGGGATAAAACGGGACCCACAGCTGTCCTTAATTCAGTATCACGCCTGCCGTTCAACCTGGCTTCGAATGGATCCCTTCTGAATATGAAATTTCTTCCGTCCTTTTTCAATACTGAGAGTGTCAGAAGTAAATTTTCATCGATGCTCAGGGCTTTCGTGGAGCTTAAAATACACCACGTCCAGTTTAATGTTGTAACACCGGAGGAACTTTTAAAAGCAAAATCTGATCCTGATTCATATCGCGGACTGACAGTCAGGGTTGCAGGATATACTGCTTATTTTACAGAACTGGCCGAAGACCTGCAAAACGAAATAATCCAGCGGACTACTCATGGAGAAGACTGATAAAGGAGCTATTTTTAACATAAAGAGATTTTCGGTCCATGATGGTCCGGGAATCAGGACAAGCATCTTTCTTAAAGGCTGCCCGCTGAAATGTGTCTGGTGTCATAACCCTGAAGGAATAGAATCTGATATTACAATCTGGTATAACCGGAATATTTGTATTTCGTGCGGACAATGTGCTGAGATCTGTCCGAACAAGGCCCTTAGCGTCCATCCCTCAGAAAATAATTTTATTGAAATTGACAGAAGCCTTTGTAAACTTACAGGCGATTGTGTAAAAACTTGTCCGACTGGTGCGATAGAGTTTACGGGTATCGTTACCGGTATAGATGAAATTATGAATGAAATAAGGAAAGATATTCTTTTTTACCAGAAATCCGGAGGGGGTGTCACTATCTCAGGCGGAGAACCGGCTTTTCAATCTGAATTCTGCCTTGGGATATTAAAAGCCTGTAAGGCTGAAAATATAAGTACAGCAATTGAAACCTGCCTTTATTGTGACAGGGAAGTGGTTGAAACTCTTTTGAATTACGTTGATTTGTTTATTGTTGATATGAAGATATTTGATGAGGTACAGCATGAGAAGTACACTGGCAGGTCAAATAATATAATTAAGGATAATCTGGAATACCTGTCCGGGACCGGCAAAGAGATTATTGTAAGGATTCCGCTTATTGAGGGGATCACCGATAGTGTCACCAATCTGAACAGTATTGCAGATTTTGTTCATGGTTTAAACGGCGGGATCCGGATTGAACACCTGAATTATAATCCACTGGCGAAGAGCAAATATCAAAAGCTGGGGATAGCTTATGGCTCAGGCTTTGCCAGCCATAGCTGACCGAAGGGAAGCGAAGGCTGGGTGTGCGCGCACTTTTTTGTAAATGTTCCAACTGCAGCCAATCGAAAAGAAGCTCATTTTCTGATTTAATCCGATACCGGACGACAAATCAAGTTGTAAGTTATTTTGAATTAAGAATGTTAGTCCCGAATCAAAGTTGGAAATAAGACTATTAAATTCATATACTTCCCCGTAAATTTCGGCATAAACTCCAACCTTTTCGGATATCCTGACCCCAGCAGTGCCTGAGTATGTCAGGTCTCCATTCCAATGTCCTGGAAAGTTATATCCCAAATTATAACCGATATCCAAAAAATCATTTAAAGAATGAGAAATAGCAATTTTAGTTATTATTCCAAATGAGCTGGAGGACAATCCACCTGAACCGGTTGGTAAGATGATATGTGAAATAAAAGCGATCTGTGTATTTATACCTTCCTTTTTTAATAATTGAATCTTGGAGCCTAACTCTAAATCACTCAAACCAAAATTGACATTTAAAGGTTGTCCGGTCTTCAACCTTTCCAACTGTTCAGTTATCCTTAACTCAATGATCCTGGTTACTCCATACCTGAAAAGAGTAGTCGGTATTAACCATTGTCTTTCCGAAATATTGTAATGATCGGTCATTCCGGTTAATAAGCCGGTCTCAATTTGCAAACTTTTATCAGGAATTGTTGTAGATGATTCAGTCTGGTCGGGTCGGTCAGTGACAATCCTCTGGGACAACATGTTTAAACACAGGGTTATGTAAAATAAAAGAGCTATAAATATTCTTTTCATTCAAAACTCCGTTTTACGGACTCTCTTTTTCGATAGCAGAAACTTCTTTTCTCAATCCTGATCATGATATTTTATGGTCATTCGAGATGGTATTCTTTTTTAATAAATAACACCAGGCTTTTACCTTCTTTATTTACATTTTCCAGCCAGCTTATCAATCCGGTAAGACCCCTGTTCCACAAATCCAGGTTGCCATAGGCCTGGTTCAAAGATTTCTTTCCCTCTTCTGTCAAGGGTACAGGAACATTCTGATTTTTATTAAGGAGCATAAAATCAAAGAGATGACTATAGTACGTCATATTAGCCATTGCACTGTACATCAGATTGGATTGAGTATAATATCTTTTTAAGGATTTGATCATAATTCATGATTCTGTCAGAGACTGAAATATTTCTTATAAGTCTTAGTTCGCCACTGCTTTTAAGCTGCTGGATTGTACGATCATTTGAAATGAAAACTTCCAGACCCATGTTTTTACCCCAGAGCCGGTATAAATTGTTCGAATTCAACATTACATCCGGAGACGATAATTCGAGTAAAACACTGTCAATTCCTTCATGCATTGATTTCAGTCTTTCGATTATCTTATCTGACTCCAGTGTATCTGATTTAATATCTTCAACAATTGAGTTTATAAATATTTTCTCGCGTTGACGCTCTGACAGATTTCTCACGCCAGTTATCTGCAATAAAACCACAAAATACGGCAAGGAAGAGCATTAAAAATTCAAATAAATATGTCCTGATCTTTTTCCCCGGTGTTTGAGGTTGATTAATTGAATGAAGTCCCGTACTTTCAGACTCCTGTTTTTTAACCATTTTTTCAGCTTCTGAAATTGGAGTCTCTGGTTCAGGATCTTTCCTTTGCTCATGATCTGATGGATCTCCGATGATTTTGTCATCAGGATCAATAGTTTGTTCCATTTTATATTTTCTATTATGAAGTAAATATACAAGTTACACCACACATGACGTATAACGGCCCTGTTCTTTAATTCCTCAGCGCTAACTGGCACCAGCACGGGGCATGGTTGAAGAGAAAATATTTGTTTGTATTGAATATTGTTACTGGTGCATGACGGCACTTCAGAACCATCTCCGTTTAATGAATGAAATCACAACCAAAGTAGAAATTGAAAAGGAGATTATCAGAATCAGCCAGAACCCAAGTGGATTTTTTTCAAAAGAATTCGGGACATTCATCCCATAAAAACTGGCTATGAGTGTCGGGATCATTAATATTATCGAAATGACAGTTAATTGCTTCATTATCATATTCAGGTTGTTAGATATTACTGAAGCATAAGCGTCCATCATACTGCTAAGGATATCACTGTAAATATTTGTGGTTTCAAGCGCCTGCTTTAATTCAATATCAACATCTTCTGTTAATTCCGGGTCGTAAGTTTCTTTGTGTTCTTTGATGTTCTTTATCCTGTTGACCAATACGTCATTTCCTTTGAGTGAGGTGGTGAAGAATACCAGGCATTTTTCAATCTGAAGCAATGTCTGTAAATCCTCGTTTCTAATTGATCTTTCCAGTTTATCTTCTGCTAATTTGATGTTTTGGTTTATTTGTTTCAGGTATTTAAGGTACCAGACACTTGATGATAAAAAGAATCTCAGGGTCAAATCAAAATTGTTCTGTTTATTGATCCCTTTTCTGGCAGCATAAGAAATAAAATCTGTAATCATCTCAGTCTTAAAGAAACAGATAGAAACGTAAATTTCATTTTTAAAGATAATTCCGAGAGGTACAGTTGAGAATGGAACTTTTTTATCATTGCTTTTAAAAGGGATCTGCATCAATATTAGAAACCATCCTTCGTCCAGTTCTATACGCGGACGTTCATTAACATCTTCGATGTCATTTAAATATGCTTCAGGTATTTGAAGGTCTTGAATCAGATAGCGTTTCACATCACTGTTGGGGTCTTCGACATTTACCCAGCAGTTTGGCTCCCATTTTTCGCAGGGAGTTAAGCCCTTGATGTTTTTAAGAAATGTTATCATATTTAATCCTCCCGTTTCAATAGTTAATTAACAAAAATTATTGTTACTATTTGAATTTCAACTTAATAAATACACTTCTATGCTATAAAAAGAAACTAAACATAATTATATAGCATTTTGTAAAGCAAGGAACGCAACACGATAATTCTTCATCATACGCACAGGTTCACAACTTTCGTCAGATAATTCTATATCGCAGTAACCTTTATATTCCGATTGACTGAGAAGGCTGAAAAGCTGACGCCACGGATATACAGTAAACAATTCACGCAGATGAACATTTCCGATCCTGTCTTTAACCAGGTTGAACTGGGCTTCAAGGCTCATACCTCCATATCCCTTTGGGAGGCCCTCTCCGGTATAGTCGCTGTCTGAATTATTCCAGATCATATAGACGTGGGGATTATCTGAATAGTCCAGTATTTTTCTGATAACAGGAATGTTTGCTGTACCCTGTCCATGTTCCTCAACCCTGACCTGCACTCCAAGGTTATACCCTGTTGCAGCACATTCTGAAACCGATTTTCCAATCTGCTCCAGGATCTTTTCCCTGGTCTGATCACCTTCATTCGGTACGGCGTTGGGAAATACACGAATTCCAAGTGCCCCCACATCCGCTGCTAACTGAAGGTATTGCTTGGTTCCTTCAATATTCTTTCTTAATTCAGCCGAATCTGTAGAATGGTACTGGAAAGCACTTGCAAGGCTGATAGCAATACCTGCATCTTTAAACTTCTTTTTTACATCTGTGCGCTGAGCAGGAGTCAGGGTGACCTCAACACCGTGGGCATGGGTAGTACGTAATTGTACGTGCTCGAATTGAGTTTCCCTGCAATTCCTGATAATTGTTTCTATATCCCATTTCTGGCCAACAAGGTAGGTCATAAGACCCAGTTTCAGAGGATTCCTGTTCAGGGTAAAAGCCTCCTTCTGTTGTTCAGAGATGGCTTTATAGCCAGGGAGCATAACTGCAGCTGCCGATGCAGCGGCGGTCAGTATGAAATTTCTTCTGTTTGATATCATTTTTATTTCAGGTTTGAGATTTCTGTGCAGTCAACCTTTTTATAACTATGAATAAGGTTGCATTATTATCAATAATGTGGACCGGGTATTGTTGTTCAGTATTTTTCCTTGTTTAAGTAAAATAATATCCCTCTGACATGGCTCTTTAGGATGCATCTTTAAGATTATAGCATTTATTAACTAAGCCCATTAAAGATTCTGCTTCTTTTTTTAAATCTGTAATAAGAATATTGTAGTTTATTAATGAGCTGAGATAAAAGATCACCTGATTATAGAATTGGTTTATTTTAACAGGTTCATTGATCAGCAATTCTAAATCTTTCAGATGTGGTATTGAATCGATATTATAACTTCTAAGATATTTAAAATACAATATCTCTATTTCACTATCCAATATCTTATTGAATTCATCCAGGCAAAAGCCGGTGTTATATTTAACATTATCTGATGAACTGTAATAATTCACTATACTGTCAGATATAGCAATTTTCCGAACCAGCCTTAATCCTCCTGTAGATTTTAACTGACTGATTGTTCTGTCAGAACCGGAATAAAACGTAGCTGAATTTAAATATTTAACTGCGAAATAGTAAAAATTACTTATGAAATTTTCCTGATGTTGATTTTCCAATACGTGCAGTAAGGAATCAATTCCAGCTATCCGGATTTTAATATCTGAATAAACTTCCTGTACCTGAGCTGTATCACTTATTAAATCATTTATCAAACTTTTCATATATTGTTCTTCTCTTTGCCTGTCTGAATGTTCTTCGCTCAGATTATTAACAAAGAAGCCTAAAGTAACAGCAAGAAAGAGCATAAAAAAATCAAAAAAATAGTCTTTATAGTTCTTAACTTTTCTGGCATCTGTTTTTGGGTTACCTGAGGTTTCCATAAGACATTATTTCTTTAAGGTTTTTATATCTTCAAAATAAAAGATTTTCAGCCCGACAGGGCTGAGCAATTAATATAGTCCACATCAGGAGTCAGTAGGGTCCAGCCAGACTTATAATTATCCAAAGCTATAACAAAAAATCCTGTAATTCCAGTGTTTACCCCGGAATTCAGGGTAAGGGGTCGGGGGTGGGTATCCCCGGTCCTTCCATTTGTTTTCGTTGTTGCAAACAAAATTGTAATTCCTGTGTTGTATTTCCTGCAGGAAGAATCATCTGATATTTTGCATTGAAGCGGTGGTGCCCTTGATACTATTGGCTGCCGAATAATCTGTACGGGTCTTTTACAAACATGTATATGTTAATGAAAAAGCGGGTTTTAGTTTTGATCTCTTCATTATTTTGCCTGATTCAGGTAAACGCCCAGGAAACAATTAACGGAAAGGTAACTGATGAGAAAAACGAATCTCTTCCGGGTGTCTCAATCCAGGTAAAGAATACCTTTCGCGGTACTTTTTCAGACATAAATGGCAGCTATAGTATTTCTGCTTCCCCCACTGATACACTTATATTCTCAATGGTTGGGATGATAAGTCAGAAAATTGTAGTCGGTACCAGTACCACGATTGACATTAAGCTTTTAATCTCAGAAACAGGACTTCAGGAGGTGGTGATTGTTGGTTATGGGACGCAAAGAGTAAAGGATCTTACCGCTCCTATAGTATCGCTTAAAGGTGAAGATCTGACAAAACAGATAACCTCGAATGCAATGCAGGCTTTACAGGGTAAAGTAGCAGGGGTGCAGATTATAAATAGTGGAATTCCGGGTGGCGGTTCATCGGTAAAGATAAGAGGGGTAGGGTCAATTGGTGATTATGCAAATCCATTGTATGTTGTTGATGGCGTTTTCGTCGACAATATTGACTTTCTCGGAGCCGGCGACATTGAAGATCTTACAGTGTTGAAGGATGCTTCTGCTGCTGCTATTTATGGGGTCAGAGCTGCAAATGGAGTTATCCTGGTGACTACCAGGAAAGGTAAAACTCAAAAGCCTGTAATAAGCTATGAGGGCTATTTCGGATTGCAGATCCCGGTTAACATTCTTCCTCTGGCTAACAAAGATCAGTATATTACCCTGCTGAATGATGCAAACGTAAATTCCACTGGTTATATCCCGAAGGATCCCGCAAATTATCCGGTATCAACAGATTGGTATCGGCAACTTGTAAGGATTGCCAATACAACCAGCCATAATGTTGACATATCCGGTACAAATGATAATACTTCTTATTCGGTTGGCGGCAGCTATTTCTTTCAACAGGGTATTATGGATATAAATAATGATTATCAACGTTTTAATTTTCGTGGAAGGCTGGATCAGCGGGTCACTGACCGGTTTAAAATAGGAATTAACAGTGTTTTATCAAAATCTGACAGGAATATTCCCAATGACGGAGCATTCTTTGGTGCTTATGTAAATCCTCCTGTTTATCCGGTTTATGATGAAAGCAATACATTAGCATATCCTGTAAAATTCGGATCACCCCAGAAATACGGGTTTGGCAATCAGTACGGTAATCCTGTTGCTGCTGCCTATTACGTTGACAATATTGAAAAAGGCACTAAGCTGGTCTTCAGTACTTTTGCAGAATTCGATATAGTAAAGAATATATTTACCTATAAGATAGCTTATAATACAGATCTGAATTTCTGGGATGCACGCAGTTACACCCCTGAATTTAATGTTGGAGGTTCGCAGGGAGTCAGGAAATCAAGTCTCGCAAAAACATCAGGTAATTCATCTAAACAGATAATTGATAACCTGTTAACTTACAGGAATAAAGTTGATAACCAGAGTTACACGATTTTACTCGGACAATCAACCCGTATGGAAAAATTTGCAACCCTTTCAGGTTCGGCTCAGGATGTTTCCGGTATAGATGAACAGTCGAAATACCTGGCCACCGGTTCTTTCAGAGACAGATATGCCTGGGATGGGGCATCTTCTTATAATGGTATCTCTTTTTTCACACGAGGGACGTATAATTACAGTGATAAATATCTCGCAACATTTACATTCAGAGCTGATGCAAGTTCAAAGTACCAGCAGAAATGGGGTTTTTTCCCCTCAGTCGGTTTTGGATGGGTACTATCCGAGGAGAATTTCATGGCAAAGCAAAAGACTTTCGATTATCTTAAAATCAGAGCCAGCTGGGGTTTGCTGGGTAATGATAATGTCCCCGCCAATTCAGCAGTTACTTTAGGGCAGACAGGTGCAGGAAGTTCTGGTATTTTCGGTGATAAAATAGTAGATGGTGTCGGAGCCCAGACTGTGGTGCAGAATTATCTCAAATGGGAAGTTGTAAATGAATTTGACATTGGAGTTGATTTTACTTTTTCGGGTGGCAGGTTATCCGGAGAAACCGATTATTACCACCGTGTTACAAATAATGTGGTATTTTTTGCACCTATAGCCACCGGGGGAGGGACAGCGGAGCTTCTTGGTAATAATGGAAGTGTTCTGAATGACGGTTTGGAACTGAATCTGAACTGGAAAGATAAGGTTTCCGACAGGACAAGCTATAACATAGGTCTTAATGTAACTACAATCCATAATAAGGTATTAAAACTGCAGGGTCGTGATTATATTCCTGCAGGATTTGTCAGAGGCGGATATTCAACACGGACCCAGGTTGGACATCCAATCGGGTCTTTTTATGGATATGAAATAGCAGGCGTCTATAAATCTGAAAGTGAAGCTTTACAGGATCCGGTTAGCCAGACAATTAAAGACAAAGGTTTCTTTAAGTACAAGGATCAGAACGGTGATAATATCATTAATGAATCTGACAAGGTTTTTCTGGGCAGCTCTATCCCATGGCTTATCGCCGGGATAGATTTTGGACTTAATTACAGCCAATTTGATTTTAGTCTTGCATTCCAGGGCCAGGTTGGTAATAAGATCCTCAACGCAAAAAGGATGAACAGGGATGTTTTTGTTGACGGTAATTATGATCTGGATTTCTACAAAAACCGGTGGACATCTGATAACATTTCAACAAAATACCCTTCTGCAGAAGCTTATAACTATTCTTTTACTCAGCAGGCAAATGATTTCTTTGTGGAAAGCGGTTCTTATGTACGGATTCAGAACGTACAGATAGGATATACAACAGAGAAAATTAAGTTCATTCCGAAACTGAGAATTTATATCTCTTCTCAACGGCCGTATACCTTTTTTATCTATAAAGGATTTACTCCGGAAATAGGCGGGACACCTATCAGCAGCGGAATTGACAACTCGGTATATCCTATGCAGGCTATTTACACGTTAGGACTGAAAATGAACTTCTAACTCTTTAAAAACCATGAGACTATTTCACGATTAGTTGCAACTTTAATAATAATAGTTCTCCTTACCAACTGTGAGGATTTTCTCAACATGCGACCAGAGGGTACTATCCCATCAACAGGAGTAGATTATTCCAAGTCAGAAAACATATTCCTTTCAGTCAGCGCTTCATATGCTAAGCTAAGAAACTATGGAGCTCATGTCTTTCCATATATCGGCGCATTTGAAATAACATCTGATAATGCTGACAAGGGGAGCACGCCGGAAGATAATCCGCCAATGAAAGAGATGGATAACCTTACATATCAGTCTAATAACGGACTGGTAAATGATCTGTGGATTGCATATTTCGATATTGTAAGCGGAGCAAATTATGCTATTCATCAAATGCCTTTGTTCGTAGCTGCCATGCAAAATAATACTGATAAACAGTATGCCCTTGAATGCCAGGGAGAAGCGAAGACCATCCGGGCTTATGCCTATTTTAATCTGACCCGTCTTTTTGGCAGAGTTCCTATCGTTGATACAACTCTTACTTCAGAACAGCTGGCTTCAGTTTCTCAGTCGACAACATCACAGCTTTATAGTTTCATTGAGAAAGATCTTTCTGAAGCGATTGCAGTGCTTCCGGATAGTTATACAAAAGAATGGGCAGGAAGAATTACAAAATATACTGCTATGGGACTGAAAGCAAAAGTCCATTTGTATCAGCAGGAGTGGGATTCGGTTGCCAGCCTTACCGATAAAATAATAGCATCAGGCAGATTTAGCCTTCTGCCGGTTTTCAGGGATGTTTTTAGTATTGATGGGGAAAACAGCAGGGAATCATTGTTCGAGATCCAAAGCTCCACTCTGGGCAAGACAACAGGGGATCAGACTTTTATGGAATATGCTTTTGTGCAGGGTCCCCGGGGCAATTACCCCAGCGGAATGCAGGGATGGGGTTTTTGTACTCCCAGTCAGGATCTGATAAATTTTTATACTGAACGGGGAGAAATAATTCGTCCTGCAACAACCCTGCTATATCGCGGAACAAAAACTCCTGAAGGCGACAGCATAATAACAACTTGCAGCAACCCGGTTTATAATGGTAAAGTTTATGTTCCTCTAGCTTATAACAACTGGAATTACAATGGTTATGGATTTGATTATAATGTAAGGATATTGCGCTACGCAGAAGTTCTGCTGATGTATGCGGAAGCAAAGGTAAATGGGGCATCTGTTCCGACCGTAACCGGAATTACTGCTGATGACGCAGTAAACCTTGTCAGGACAAGAGCCGGATTACCCGTTCTGATTGGAGTTACGGATCATCAAATATGGGATGAGCGCAGAGCCGAGCTTGCATTGGAGGAGGACAGATTCTTTGATCTGGTCCGTACCAATCAGGCAGCTACAGTTCTTGAAGGGAAAGGATTTACTGTTGGTAAACATGAAGTATTTCCGATTCCTTCAGCCCAGATGCAACTGAATTCTAACCTGACTCAGAATAATGGATACAACTAATGATAATAATTATAATTTATGTTTAACTAAATCAATTAATAATGAAAAAGTATTTAAAAATCAGCGGAGCATTATTTATTACAATGCTCGTAACCGGGATGGTTTTTTCATCCTGCAAAAAAGATGAAAATGTCCCTGACGATGGGAAAATTGACCCCAGCACAATAGCAACAACAAATCTGATCGCCTATTTCCCTTTTGATGGGAACGCAACTGAATCCATTGCTGCACTTACACCTGCTGTTCAAACAGGTGTTACTTATGTAGCCGGACGTCGTGGACAAGCCTATCAGGGGGCGGATCTTGCTCATTTACTTTATACTTTGCCAGCTGCAAGTAAGATGAAAACTTTAAAATCATTTTCAATTGGTTTATGGTTTAAATCTCCTCTTGTAACTGGTGACCCTGAACCTATTTTTTTCCAAATCGGTAAATCAGATGATCTGTTTTGGGGTAATTTTACGCTCGTTTTAAATCGTTTGAGTGCAACAGCTGACTCCTTGCAGTTTAAAGCATTTTTCCTCAAAACTGGTGTGGAATGGTCAGGTCAAAATGTCGGATATTCAAATAAATCTTTCGTTATTAATAAATGGATGCATATGATTTTTGAATATGATGCCACAACTTCAAAGTACAAAATATATAAAGACGGTGTTCAGGTGGTTACAAATACAGGTGTTGAAGATCGCAAAACGGGACCAGCACCAGGAGGAGTTCCCCTTGGTGATCTGGGATTTGCAAACGCTGATGTAATCAATATAGGAGCCTGGCGTCCAAAAACTGAAGGGACAGCTACTGATGCATGGATGGGCTGGTTTAAAGGTAATCTGGACGAACTTCGCGTTTACGACAAAGCTTTATCAGATGCTGAAGTATTAGCTTTATATGAAGCTGAAGTTACACAGGTCAATCCGTAAGATTGCACCTGAAGGGGCTGTTTAAAAAGCCTAAATCCATTAACCCTGCCTGCAGGTAGGCAGGGTTGAAAAAGGCTTTTTTAACGCCCCCTTCACTTTTTATCATAAGTATTCTTTATTTCCGGGATATGAAAGTTTGCAATTTACTGTTCATGTTCATCTTGTTGTTGTATTCCTGCAGAAAGGAGAACAACAATAATATTCATGAAAGTGAAATTCTGATTGATTCTGTTCTGATTAATAATTTTTTAGTCTCAAATGAAGGAACAATTAATAATATAGATTTCGACAAGGTTTTAGTAAAGATTAAATTCAAAACTAAAGTCGACACGACTCTATTTAATAAAAGCAGACTGTTCTTTACAGGTAATATAGATACGTTATATGCCCATAAATTTGACAAAAGTTCAACAACTTTAGTAGTCCTTCATAAAAAAGATTAAGTCACTTACATTATACAGAATGGTGATGGATGTTGGCTCAAATCTCGGAGGTTTATTTCTGAAAGGATTCTCATTTAAATTCATAACCAGGATTGACACATTACCAAAGTTCCCTTTAATATCAGATGATTCTCTGCTTACGTTGGTTCAGAAGAAGACTTTCGGATATTTCTGGGATTATGCTCATCCTGTCTCCGGTCTTGCCCGTGAACGGTATGGCTCGGGTGATATTGTAACCACCGGAGGAAGCGGATTCGGACTGATGGCAATAATTGCGGGAATAAAAAGAGGTTTTATTTCACGGGCCGAAGCGTTCAACAGAATAAAAAAAATCGTAAATTTCTTATCTGATCCCGGAACCGACAGGTTTCATGGCGCTTTTCCGCATTGGATGAACGGCTCGACAGGTAAAGCAGTGCCATTCAGTACCAATGACAATGGGGGAGACCTTGTGGAAACGGCTTTCCTTCTGGAAGGATTGCTGACTGTCCGTGCATACTTTAAAGACGGAAATTCAGAAGAGAAAATGATTTGTGATTCAATAACAGAGCTCTGGAAAGATGTTGACTGGACCTGGTACAGACACGATGACCAGGATATTCTGTACTGGCACTGGTCGCCCGATCATGGCTGGATAATCAATATGGGAATATCCGGCTGGAATGAAGCGCTGATAGTTTATGTACTTGCGGCTTCCTCTCCATCACACCCTGTACCTCTGCAGGTCTACACCAATGGCTGGGCCCGCAACGGCGCTTACCCTATGCGCAACAACAAAACCTTTTATGGTATTACTCTCCCCCTTGGGCCAGATTATGGAGGACCGCTTTTCTTCGCCCACTACTCATTCCTGGGTCTTGATCCACGCAACCTTTCTGACCAGTATGCCAGCTACTGGACACAGAATGTTGCACAAACGAAGATAAATCTTGCCTACTGCATCAATAACCCTAAAAGATACGCAGGTTATGGAGAAAATTGCTGGGGTCTGACAGCCAGTGACATCCAGAATGGTTACAGCGCCAGTTCACCAACCAATGACCTCGGAGTTATTGCACCAACTGCTGCTCTGACTTCATTTCCCTTCACGCCTGCCGAAAGTATGAAAGCTCTGAAGTTTTATTACTATACGCTCGGCGATAAGATTTGGGCAGAATTTGGCTTTTATGATTCATTCAACCTTACTACCCTCTGGTTTTCAAATTCCTATATTGCCATTGACCAGGGCCCTGTCATTTGCATGATCGAAAACTACAGATCAGGTTTACTGTGGGATCTTTTCATGTCTGATCCGGATATACAGAACGGTCTGACAAAACTTGGATTTACCTGGTGATAGTATGAAAAACATCATTAAACTACTCATATTTATAATAGTAGCTGCTGTGATTTCATGTTCGACAGGAACCTCTGACAGAGCAGACAGGAAAAACAAAAAAATACCACCTGAGAATCTGACAGATGACTCCCTTCTCACACTGGTTCAATACCGGACATTCCAGTATTTCTGGGATGGGGCTGAACCTGTGTCGGGCATGGCAAGAGAACGTTATCATGTTGACGGTGTATACCCCGAGAATGATATGAATGTTGTCACATCAGGAGGTTCTGGTTTTGGAGTCATGGCAATCCTTGCAGGAATTGAAAGGGGATTTGTCACAAGAGAAGAAGGGATGGTGAGGCTGCAGAAAATTGTTGATTTCCTAAAGAGAGCCGATAGGTTCCACGGTGCCTGGCCCCACTGGATTTACGGTGAAACAGGAAAAGTAAAACCTTTTTCTCCAAAGGATGATGGCGCCGACATTGTAGAAACAGCTTATCTGATTCAGGGATTACTGACTGTTAAAGAATACTTTGAAAATGGCAATGACAAGGAAAAAAAAGCTTGCTGAGGATATTGTTACTCTCTGGCAGGAAGTGGAATGGAACTGGTTTACAAAAGGCGGAGAAAAAGTAATTTACTGGCACTGGTCTCCCGATTATGGGTGGGAGATGAACTTTCCGGTGGAAGGTTATAACGAATGTCTCATCCTTTATGTTCTGGCGGCGTCTTCGCCAACCTACCCTGTTCCTCCGGAAACTTATCATGAGGGATGGGCGCGATCGGGAGCAATAGTGACCAGGGGCGGTAAATATGGATATGAACTTCGCCTGAAGCATAACGGGGCAGAGGAATATGGCGGACCTCTATTCTGGGCTCACTATTCATACCTTGGCCTGGATCCCAGGAATCTGAAAGACAAATATGCCGACTACTGGCTTGAAAACAGAAACCAGACACTTATTAACTGGAAATGGTGCTCAGAAAATCCTGAGAAATACAAAGGTTACTCGGAGAAGTGCTGGGGTCTGACTGCCAGCTATTCGGTCAACGGATACGCTGCCCATGCTCCGGGGAAGAAAAATGATCTGGGTGTAATTTCGCCTACAGCGGCTATTTCATCTATTCCTTATACTCCTGAGCAGTCGATGGATGCTATCCGGTATTTCTACTTTAACCTTGGGGACAAGATATGGGGAAAATACGGCTTTTATGATGCCTTCAGCGAGCAGTTCAACTGGTACCCTGAACGTTACCTTGCCATTGACCAGGGGCCTGCCGTCGTTATGATTGAAAACTATCGCAGCGGTCTTTTATGGGAACTTTTTATGAAGTCGCCTGATATCAGGAATGGCCTCAATAAACTGGGCTATACATTCCCGAACAAATAAACAGGGAATAGATGAGATACACTAACAGAAATAATATGAAAACAATAAGATTCGTCCTTTTGTGCGTTTTTTCAATTAACCTTCTCTCTTCCTGTAATGAGAAACAGGAACCGGCTTCAGCGAAAATGGATGCTTTTGTCGCGGACCTGATTGATAAAATGACGATGGAAGAAAAGATAGGCCAGCTTTCACTGTTCACCAGTGACTGGTCTTCAACGGGGCCTTCAATCCGGAGCGATTATGTTGATCTTATCCGGCAGGGTAAAACAGGTGCAGTCTTTAACGCCTATACAGTTGATTTTGTAAGAACTCTTCAGAAAACAGCGGTTGAAGAGACCAGGCTTCATATTCCGCTGATAGCAATACGCGAAACGAAGAACAAACATTACCAACGCACTCCAGTGACACGCGAATTGCCCTGCTCAAGCCCCTGACCAGCACTTCTTCTTCGCCCTTACAAGGCGAAGGTCGGGGGTTCGAGACCCTCAGCGCCCACCACAAAACGCCAGTTCAAGTGGCCAATGCGCGGCCGCCTTGACGAAGTCTTCTTGGCAACTCCTTCTGCCACAGCCCGGCTGAGACGCTGTTGGGAACACCGAATCTGCTGCTCGCTAGGGAAGCCTCGTCGATGAGGTTGAACAAGTGGGCCAGTCGTCCGGGTCGTTACCGCATACGGTCCCGTCCCAGCTCGCTGCGAAGGAACGATTGCGCCCGGGAAGGCGAAGATCCTCCGCCCCTGCGGGCGCGACATTCCCGGTCACGGATGACGAGTCAGTGAGGGTCAATGTCCCGCTTCGGTTCTCGATCCCACCGCTGACGGTCTCTGCCTGGTTCCCAGCGACCGTTGATGACCCGTTCAGCTGACGGAGGCGTTCGTTCCTTCGTTCACGATTCCGGCACCGCGCTGGGCGGTGTTCCCTGTGACCGAAGACGAATCGTTGATCACGAGCTTGCTGTTGTTGTAGATCCCCCCTCCCGCGAATTGCGCATGGTTGCCGTTCACGGACGAAGCGTCGTTCATGACGACGAGGCTGTCCACAAGCGAGGACCCCACCACCGAGAGCGCCCGTATTCTGAGACACCATCGAGGAGTCAGTCATGAACAGCCTCGCGCCGTCGGTGTTGAGGATGCCACCGCCGAACGCCGCAGCAACGTTGCCGCTGACCGAGGAGGAGCCCCTGAGGATGACGACACCGCCCGAGTTGAAGATCCCACCCCCGTCTGCTCCCGATGAGTTCCCGCTGATCGAGGATGAGTTGAGGATGATGATCCCCTGATTGCGGAGGCCACCACCCCCAGAGTGCTCAATCCGTTGGTGATGAGCAGGTTGGTGAGGATGACGACGGCGCCGGGTTCAACGGAAAGGACCGTACCTGCGCCGCCCCCGTCGAGGGTGGCACCAGAGCGCCACCCCACGAGTCTTAGCTTGTTGGAGATGGTGAAGTTCCCCTCGTTCGAGCAAACCCCTCGAATCAAGAGAGTGTTCGCCCGCCCCCGCTTCGTCGATCAGGGTTTGAAGGTTCGATGTCCAGCTGGAGTGCTGGGAAAGGTTCCTCGCCCTGCAGCCGGTCTGGGCTGCGCTTGCCGCCTGACCCTGAATCGTGCTCACTCCAACGACCAGGACGAGAATCACCAGGAGTGATACGGGTCGTCGGTGCCAATGTCTCGCGACGGTCTCCATCATTCCCCCCTTGCTGGCCAACGCAACCCGAGACGGGCTTCGGCGGGCACTGGATACCTGGCGCGAGGCTACGCGCAGCTGGTCGTCTTGGTCAATCGGTCCTTTGGAACCACGGATTCGTGATCTGCCACGACCTAACGATGGTTCTAGGTCTTTGCGCTGGTCAAGCCTCTGACCAGCACTTCCTCTTCGCCCTTACAAGGCGAAGGACGGGGGTTCGAGCCCCTCAGCGCCCACCAGGAAGTTCCTGTCCGTCCGGGCGGATCGAGGAAGGTCTTCGCCTTGCACGCTGACAGTCGCACCGTTCGCTGGCGACAGGCGGCCTCGTCGTGGGGGACAAGGTCTAGTCCCCTGCGGGTGCTTGAGGAGGCAACCCTGATGCGAGCCGACCGCGCTTGGTCTTTCTGCCTATTGACTAGACTTCGTGAACGCACCATCGTCCACGTCAGGGCCCGCACGGACCGCGACCTCCGGAAAGGTGGTGCGCCATGGTTCGCCGGGCCATCGTGCTTTCTCGCTCTCGCCTCGCCACACTCGCATTGGCTCCTGCCGCCAAGGCGGACACCTCTGGGCCTCTCATCGCCGATCTAAGGAGGGAACGATGAGAACCAAAGTGCGGCGGGCCTGGTGGGTTACGACCATCCTGACACTGGTCCTCTTAGGGGTCGCGCCGGCCGCACGAGCGGCGGTCGGCGACATCACGGAGTTCCCGGTTCCGCATGCGCCGCGCTTCATCACCGCCGGTCCCGACGCGAACCTGTGGTACACCGCGATGAACGGAACGACGATCGGCCGCATCTCGACCGCGGGGGTGGTCACGGAGTTCCCGATCCCGACCCCGAGCGCGCTCGCTCAGATCATCACGAAAGGTCCGGATGGCAACGTGTGGTTCACGGAGAGCTCCGGGAACATGATCGGACGGGTGACGCCCTCCGGCACGGTCACGGAGTTCGCGATCCCAACCGCCAACAGCTCCCCCGGCGGGATCGCCACGGGCCCGGACGGGAACCTGTGGTTCACCGAGACGGCAGCCACCACCATCGGGCGGATCACCCCTTCGGGGACGATCACGGAGTTCCCGGTTCCGACATCCGGCGGGTTCAGCATCACCGCCGGTCCGGACGGGAACATGTGGTACGCGACCGACGCGAACGAGATCGGGCAGATCACCACCTCGGGGGTGGTGAGCGGGTTCCCTATCCCCTCTGGCGGGGGCGCCCACACGATCACCACGGGCCCGGACGGGAACCTGTGGTTCACCGAGTGGTGCTGCGACCGGATCGCGCGCATGACGACGTCGGGCTCGGTCACGGAGTTCACGCTGCCGGCGCTCGGGAGCGGGCCGGCCGGGATCGCTCCGGGTCCGGACGGGAACCTGTGGTTCACCGAGATCCAGGGCAACCGTGTCGGTCGGATGACGACGGCAGGAACGATCACGGAGTTCACCGTGCCGACGATCCCGGTTGGCAACGGGCCGACCGGCATGGCAGCGGGATCCGACGGCAACATGTGGTTCACGGAACCCGGCGCAGGCAGGATCGGGCGGATCATGCTTGCGTCCTCGTCGCTCGACAACCTGAGGCTCGACGTGTTCTGGGGCCCGAAAGACGCCAGGACCCTCGCCTACAACAACACCGGAACGCTCATCTCCGGTGACTACGAAGTGAACCCGGCCACCGGATCGCCCACAGCGATCACGGGAACAGGCACGATCCCCTCGGCGGTGAGTGGCGACGCCACCGTCACGTTCGACATCGCCTTCAACGACGCAATGAAGAAGTGGTCCGGCACCGTGATCGTGAACGACCCCGGAGCCGGCTTCTCCGCCACCGTTCCCATCCACTCGTGGCGCTTCGGGGTCACTCGGGATGGAACCACGACGCGGGGCGTCCTCTGGGGGTTCAAGGCGCGTCCGTGCCGCAGAAGTGCTTCATGTTCGTATTCGAGATCGACGAGCTGAACTGACTGCGTCGACCGGTCTCACCACCAGGACGCGGGATTCTGCGTAACACCTTGCGTAACAACTCAGAAGCACGCCAAGGTAGACGAACGCACTCCAGTGACACGCGAAATCGCCTGCTCAAGCCCCTGACCAGCAGCTTCCTCTTCGCCCTTACAAGGCGAAGGTCGGGGGTTCGAGACCCTCAGCGCCCACCATCATCAACAAACCCGCGACCAACTTCGGGGACTAAGTATTAGCCCGTTGACCACGGCGAGATTCGCAACCCGTGTCGTCGGAGCCGTCGGTGAGGCCGGAGCCCCGCGAGCAACTGGACATGCTTACCGACCCGACGCCCACCGCGCCGCGCTGATCGGACGACTTCACCATCGAGCCGACACCGAGTGGCTGGCGGAAGTCCTGATCGAACTGGAAGAGGACGAAGTGGCACGGCGGCACTAGGTTGAGGCGCTGCGGAAGGTAGCTGGCAAGCCGTGCGGCCTCGAACGTAAGCAGCCACAGCCCAACGACTTGGGCCGAACAAGCCCGATCCAAGGAGCGATCGCTAGGGAAGGTTGGTACCGGACATCGGTTCCCCGGTGCCGAAAGCGATGAAGAAGAAGATGAGAAGGAGTGTTTCTGCCACGAGAACACTCCCCGAGAGCAATGCTCCAAGGAATGCCATGCCGCGACCAGGCCAGCGCACCGGGAAGCCTCGTGGGTACGAGCCCCGAGCGATCCGCGCACGGATGAGTCCGCCGATGGCGCTCAGGGGAGAGATGGGAAGCAGAACGATGAAGGCAGGGGAGCCGTAGAACAGGACGCCGCCGATAACGGCCGCGATAAGACCCAGGATGAGTGACAACGAGGCTGCCCAGGACGGCGCTTCCTTAACATCATTCAGAGGTGTTCGGTCTTGGTGTTCAGACTCCAAAGCTCGCGTCCGGTCGGCCTTACCGTGGCGGTGAAGAAGAGCGTCCCGCCTAGGTTGGTGAGCTCCCTCGGCGCGGAGCCCCTAGATCCAGGGAACAGGTCCTGAACGATTGCGGTTCCCGCGTCTGACCCATCGCTTGTCCAAAGCTCTTTCCCGGAGTCGGGATCGAGGGCGAGGAAGTAGAGCGCATCGCCTACCGCGGTGAATGAGAAGTCGTAGAACGGGACCACGTTCGGAAACGGCGTGGACTTGCCAACAAGGATGTCCTTGACGAGGAGCGTGCCTGCCTCCGTACCGTCGCTTTTCCACAACTCGTCACCGTGCATCCCATCGTCGGCGATGAACATCAGCGTCCCTCCGACGTCTACGAGGTTCGAGGGGAACGACGCATCCGCACCTGGGGCGATGTCTTTGACCAGGTGTGTTCCGGCCTCCGTCCCATCGCTTCTCCAGAGTTCATCGCCGTTCGTCGGGTCAGAAGCGTCGAACATCAGCGTCCCTCCGACGTCGATGAGCTCGTACAAGAGGGACGAAGCCGCTCCCGGCGCGATGTCCTTCACCAAGTGAGGTCCCGGCCTCGGTCCCGTCGCTCATCCACAGCTCTTGGCCGTGCACCCTGTCGCAGGCGCTGAAGAACACCGTGTCGCCGACCACGGTCACGTCCTGCGGCTGCCGCCAGTAGCTATCGCACGCTTTTGAGTGGCGAGCCGAGGAAGCTCGCGACCGACACCGTTCCCGCTCTCGTGCCGTCGGACCTCCAGAGGGCTGGGGCTCCGGTGTGGGTGTCGCTCTGAGCAACGAAGAACAGGCTTTCGCCCAACGCAGTGAGTTCCCAGATGCCTGCACGACACCAGGAGGCGTACGACATCCCTTGACGAGGACCGTCCCAGCCGTGGTTCCATCGCTCTTCCAGAGTGTCAAGAACCCACGCGTCCCCCATTCCGTGAAGAACAAGGTTTCGCCGACATGGGTCAACTCCTCAACATAGCCCGATGAGCCGGGAGCCACGTCCTTCACCAACGGGGTCCCCGATCCCGTCCCGTCGGTTCGCCATAACTCGGCTCCGAAGCGGTTCTGAGCTCTGAAGTAGACGACCCCATCGACCTCGGTGAACAACTCGGGGTATGAGCCATGCGAGCCCGGCCGGATGTCCTTGACGAGGACGGTCCCCGTCGTGGTCCCGTCGCTTCTCCAGAGCTCTCTCCCGTGCTCGGGATCATATGCCGAGAAATAGACCGAGTCCGATGCGTGCGTGATCCACCACGGGAAGGACCCGCCCTTTCCCGCACGATGTCCTTCACGAGTTGCGGACCCGAGGCCGACCGCGCGAACGACTCAGAGAGTGTGAGTGATGAACCGAT
>CAWKIC010000018.1:0-4743 GCA_963849615.1 uncultured Bacteroidales bacterium | reverse complement strand
CTTTTGAATAGTTTACGCGATTTAATAATTCAAATAATCTGCGAAAATCAGCGTGATCTGCCGGAAGTTAATTCTTTTTTTCCCGGTAGAGTAGAGCGGGAAGGATAAAACACCTTCCCTGCCCCCTCATCAAACCGTACGTGCGGTTTTCCCGCATACGGCTTTCCTATAAACTTCATCATAAGCATTCACAAGCGAGCTGACGAAAATACATATTTAGTGGGGTCTATCAAACCAAATTTGGTTGTCAAGACCTCAAAGGCATTTTGTCCGTAAAGCCTGCTTTTCCGTTGGCTCTTGCGATTATAATACCGATATAGACCGTGTGTAGAGGTAAACCCGAAGTCGGCGTTTGCTCATGGCCGGATAGCTTACTCCTGTTATATCTAAGTAGTTGAGCCATCCTCGTATTATCGAGTTTAAGCCACTGGCAACATCCTGCGCTTTGTAATGTCCATGTGTTTTTAGGTATTCCTTTACCTTATCCCGGATTTTCTGTTCCGACTTCTTACTTGGCATGATATTCCAGTATCGGGTGTTCCTGCCTTTTATATCTTTGTCGTAGCGTATTGTAAATCCAAGAAAGTTAAAGCTCTCTTTTCTTGCATCTATCTGACGGGTTTTGTCTTCATTGAGGCTTAACCCCATTCGATGCAGCAGGTTTTTGAGCTTTTCTATTACTTCTTCTGGTAACGTTCTTTCCCATTAACACAAAATCATCTGCATAGCGTACTATCTTTACTCCGTGCTTACAAAACAGACTTTGGGAATTATTTACTATCCTGTCTATCAAATGAAAGTAAATATTTGCAAGAAGTGGTGATATTACTCCTCCCTGTGGTGTTCCGATATGATTACCTTTACCACTTTTGTATTGCCCATCCTCGTAAACCGGTACTTTCAGCCATTTATTTATCAGCTTTAGTATCCTTGGGTCGGCTATACGCTGCTTCAGTGCTATTTGAAGTTTGTCGTGTGGTATCGTATCAAAGTACTTACTCAGGTCGGCATCATACACCTCTGTCTTGCCTTCTTTCAAGATGCTCCTTTATCGCCGTTATCGCATCTTTTGAACTGCGATTCGGGCGAAAACCATAAGAGCTATCCTCAAAATCTGCTTCAAATATCGGTTCAAGTATCATCTTACATACTGTCTGTGCTATCCTGTCCCTGACAGTTGGTATACCCAGTGGACGTTTCCCTCCATTCGCTTTGGCTATCATTACTCGTTTTACTGCCTGTGGCTGATAGGTCTGCTTTCGTAATTCTTCTCCAAGTTCTTTCAGATAGGTGTCTACTCCATATTCCTCTACTTTCTCTATGGTCATCCCATCAACTCCGGGCGATCCATCATTCGATTTCACGCTTTTCCATGCCTCTCGTAGCATATACGGTATGAACATCTTATCATACAGTACATAAAATTTATACTCTCGCTCTTGTTTGGCTTTCTGATATAGTTTCTCCTGTAATATTGACACTCTTTCTGCATCCGGTATTTCGCCTCGTCGTCTTTTGAACAACTCGCCTTGTACTTCTGCTCCAACTCTTTCCTGATTCATTACTATCAATTCTGTCTGGTCTATATTCTTTGAAACTTTATTTATAGTAATGCCCCTTCGCTCCTCCCGCTTTTACCTTTTCGGGTATCTTCACTACTACGGGCATATCCGACTCCCTCGCCTACGGTGGACTAATCCGTATCGTTAGGGTCTCCCACGTTCATGCGCTACCTTCGTCCTGCACGCAACATCATCCTACTCCGGGTATCTGTTGGATTGCTTTTTGCCATTTCTTCATCCAACATTGCAGGTTTCATCATACTCTGGAAGATTGACCGATACCACTTGTGTAACGAAGCCTAACTGATGCAGCTTACAGGAACCGTAACACCTGAGCTTCACAAAGCTCGTTTCCTAACAGTGTGTCAGGTGTACTTCAACCTGAACGGCAAATTGGGTTGTAAGGTTCTTTCATCCTTAAAGGTATTTATGTATATTTACGCACGCCTCGTGGCGCACCAGATTGGCGCAGATTTTTGTGATAAATTATGTTTAATTTGTAGACAGCTATAGTGATCTGCGGGAAAACAAAAAGTTTCCCGCTGATTTGTGACCTGCGCAGTTTATAGTGGTAAAATGCTTAATTTGTCACACGTCTTTGTCATAAAATTACTATGACACCAGGGCCTGCATTTATTTTTTCTGCGTAAATCTGCGTGATCTGCGGGAAAACAAAATATTTCCCGGATTTCGCAATCAATGATCGTAAAATGAAAAGACTCTCCGCTCTTGTCCTGCTTATTCTGTACCCTTTAATTTCATTCTCCCAGGAATTCCGGAAGGAGATTTCAGAATCCGGAAAATCAAAGTATGAACTTTCAGTCCCTCCCAGGCCCATTGATCCGCAGGTTATTCAGGATCAGGATGATATGACGTGGGAAGATTATCATCCAATCCCCGGAAAGAACTGGGCCGATCCCTCACTTATCCCAGTCCGTAAATTCAGAATGGCTCTGGTGGCAGTCGATTTTCCTGATCAGCCTTTCGTTATAACGCTTCCCAAAAAATCTGACCTGTTCGGAAATCCGCAGATCGATCCGGTAAAAAGGGAAGATGTCCCGAAGTTCTATTCTGATTTCTGGCTTAATCCTTTATCTGTTAACCACGGACAAACAATTAATGGCTACTGGATGGAACAGTCGCGCGGAAAATTCGGTATAACAGCTCTCGATCCGTTTGGTCCTTACCTGATGCCAAAAAACCTGTGGGAATATGGCCTGAATGAGTATAACCAGAACAGCTCCACTCCCGACGGAAGCAGGGCAAAGAGCAGGATGGAGCCTCATGTAGACAGTCTCTGGAAAGCAGACGCAGGTGATATCAGGTCAGAATATGATGCCGTACTGCGCATCTATGCCGGATATGATGAGACCGGTGTATGGCAGGAATTTGGAGAGATGAAGTTTTTATCAAAGGATAATATACCGGCTGAATGGGGTAATCCCGACACCTCCAAACCAGCATGGATCCCTACCCGTTATGTGCCCTGGACCTCCTGGAAGGCAGGGCAGATGCAGTGGGGCCTCTCCTCTATCAGACAGGGTGAAAACTCCGGAACGATAACCCATGAGCTTGGCCACTACGCTTTCAAAACCGGCGACAACAATAATAATCCTTATGCGGAGCCTTACCGGAGGGTCGGTTCGGGGCCCTGGGATATGATGGACAGGGGATCATTTAATGGACCGGGTGGTCCGCATATGCGATGGGTTGTTCCACCGGCAATGGGAGCTGCCATGCCGGCAGGCCTGATGCTCAGGAACAGGATGGTGAATGGCTTTATTACTCAGCAGCAAGTACTTACCCTGAGCCGTGAAGACCTTGTTAAAACGGGGCCGGTCGTAGCAACCATCACCTCGAGGGCAGTAGAACCAATACCAGGTACTTTTGCAGGCATTATTGTCAAGCTGGATGGACCCGAGCCCCGCGACCGGACCCCTGTTGACGATCCTGGCATCAATCCGTTGTCACCCGGGAATCCTGATTTTGATTTTTATTCAGTGGAAACGGTTCAACGAATAGGCTATGATTCTTTTTGTCCGGACAATGGGGTCCTTATCGCAAAAAATAAAGAGAAAGAGGGTCGTAACGGCGGTCCGAACGGATTCAACTGCTTTAACTGGGTTATTGATGCCCACCCGGAAGATATTAATAAGGTCGATTTCATTAAACCTGACGGCACACCGGTAATGCGGACCATTGCCGATTACAGACAGCTGAATGATGCTCTTTTTCACGCAGGCCTTAATTCAGGAAGTCAGTGCGAATGGGAGGATGCACCAAACAAGCTGCATATTTATGTTATTGATGTTACAAAAAATGAAGAAGGGATCCTTTCGTATAAAATTGGTGTAAGATCGCTTGAAAGTTCAGTGTTTAATGAAAGTCACTTTGAGGTGGTACCCCCGGCTGTGAAGAAGCTGAAGGGAAATGCCGGATACACTCTCTTTACACTAAAGAATACGGGTGAACCATTTATAGCCGATGGCTCCCTCCATTTTCAAAACACGGTACCCTGGCTGAACAACGACATATACCGCCTGAATGTTACCGTTGAAGGCAAAGGATGGAGTGGGGAACTGGTCAACGGATTGGTATCGGTTGAAACCGGAGGTTCAGAGATGGTCCCAATTTACCTGTCACATGACATGAAGGCATCACGTAAGGCGAAAGTCAGGCTGACAGTTCAGTCGGAGAGTGATAGTACTAAAAGGGTTGTGACAGAATTCAGGGTTGTTTCACCCCCTGGCCAGTAAGGGGAGTTTTGAAATCCTGTTTCAGTAAAGCGGGTTTTCCGGAAACCAAATATCCCTGTAGTGTCAGGAATTTATAAAATGATTCATTTGATATTATTACCTTTGTATTCAAATAGAATTCAGATGGACAAAGCAGTAAAGATCCTGATCCTGAACAATGAAGTGGAAGCAAATCTTCTCGACGGGCTTTTAAGGGAGAGGGATATCCCCCATCTGATACGTTCATATCACGATTCGGTTATGGATGGCTTATGGCAGGCACAATCGGGCTGGGGCCACCTCGAAGCTCCCTCGGAATTCAGGGATGAAATAATGAATATCTATTCAGGAATGACACTCGATCAGGAATCTATTCCTTCTCCTTAATACCCTTTCGCGGAAAACCCTTCCCCCATGTACTCACCCCCCCTGCCCCCTCTCTACTG
>CAWKIC010000017.1:0-15195 GCA_963849615.1 uncultured Bacteroidales bacterium | reverse complement strand
CTCTTATTGGTGGCGGAGCAAAAAGTATTCTGTGGCGTCAGATTATTGCAGACGCCTGCAATAAAAGTATCATGCATATGGATTCTGAAGAAGCATCCTCCCTGGGTGCAGGAATCTCAGCAGCTGTGGCCGCCGGGTGGTTTTCCTCATTTGAAGAGGCTGCAATAACCATGACCCATGTTAACGACATAACTGAACCGATAGCTCAAAATGTGAAGCGATATCAGGATCTAATAATGATATATCGCGATATCTACCCTTTGACTCGTGGAATCTATAAAAAGATAAATTCTCTTAAATTGACCGATATTAAGTGAAATACTTTAGTGGTTCCTTATTCTCATTGCAACAGCCGGAAGCCTTGACCACATCCAGCCGGTAATGTAACATTTTAATATTTGTTTATTTATCAATGGATTAACTTCGGCATCAGGCGGTCAATAATATCCGGCGTACCGGTTTTTCCATTGTGGAATCTCATGTTCAATTGATGGATGACCAACTGATTAACAAAAGGATAGATCGTATAAGCAGGAAAGGAGGACCGAACGGGAGTGCGAAACCAATATAGAAAACCATTTCAACAGGGATAATTGCAAAAGACAGGATTGCAACACCTTTATCACCACTCCATAATCCCCAGCCTGCAATACATTCCAGGGCGCACACAAAAAGAAATCCGATAAGTAAAGGTATAGTTGTATGGACGCCAATTTTCTCAAATGGGCCATTACCATAAGTCGGAAAACCCATAACATATGCAATACCTTTTCCTTTCAACATGCTCCAAATTCCATAGATGCCTGGAATCCCAAACCCCAGTCCTGATATCCATGAACATATAGAGGCTATTTTTATCATACTGTTTTTGTTTATATGTTAATCATCAATTAGCATTGCCGTTATCTTAATAATGTCAAACAGAACAGGAACTGAATTTGTTTTATTTTCTTCAAAATCCGTCCTTCTTTGACCACTTATAAGAAGGTCTGAAAACTCATAACATACATTTGGAAACAACAAGGATTTAACTCCGATAGTTGGTAGTCTTATTAAGATTCCAGAAATTTTCTACCTTTAGATTAAGATCTCTTATCATCATAAAAATAAATCAATACCAAGCATCATGAAGAAATTATCTATGTTCTCTGGTTTAATTATAGTTGGTTTGTTATTAAACAGCTATAAAAATGATTTTCTCAAGATGAATCCTCAAAACACGGAATTACCCAAAATGGATCTTCACTTTCATTTAAATTATGAAGGACAATCATTGGCTAACGCCGCCCTGGTTTATGAAAAGGCTTCTGCTCTCTCAAAAGAAAAAGGTGTTATTTTAGGAATTGCAGAAGAATTCGTTAATGACAATATCAAAATCAATGACAGTCTAATCCTTGATCGTATTACATTAGCTAAGAAAAACTCTCTCTATTTAGCTTTACAGGTAAGTCGGCGGGATTGGCTTAATATCTTTTCAAAAGAGGTCTTAAAGAAGGTTGATTATATCCTTGCCGATGCAATGATATTCCCTGACAAAGATGGGAGAATGATGCGAATATGGGTTCCAAACACTCAATTGGGTGAACCACAAGAATTCATGGAACTCTATGTTGCTCATAATCTAAAAGTTCTGGCAGAACCTATCAATATCTGGGCTAATCCGACTTATCTCCCCGATGCACTAAAATCCAGGTATGATGAATTATGGACAGATGCTCGAATGAAAAGCCTGATTGATGCTGCAATAAAAAATAATGTTGCTATTGAGATAAATTCCACATTTAAAATCCCAAATGCTAAATTTATTAAAATGGCTAAAGCTGCTGGAGCACATTTTACATTTGGGTCAAACACACATGGGCTTGGTGCAGGTGATATAACCTGGTCAATTAATATGGCAAAGGAATGTGGGTTAACAAAAGATGATTTTTTTATTCCTAAACGAAAATTATAGATTAAGGAGTATCCAATCTGAGAATAATATGCTGATAAAGACGTTATTAAGGTAATAAATGATATCGAAATGAATATCTTGAAAATTAATAACGGTAAAGTTGAATTACGAAAAGACGACGGCTCATTTATCAGATTAGTTGGAAACGGTGATGCTATTAATTCCGATATCAATGATGATGGCTCTCTGATTTTAATAACAACAGTCAGAGGTAAAGTTGAATTGCGTAAAGAATCTGGCTCATATATTAGAGCCATTGGAAATGGTGACGCAATAACAGCACGATTTAGCGGAATAGATATTCTGGTAACAACCAACAAGGGCAATACTGAATTAAGGAAAGAAAGCGGGGCGTTTATCAGGACTATATAGATTCTAATTATCCTGGAATACGTTTTAAAGCCTTTATCTGAGAGATCATCATTTGCCGACCTTTTGCTTTGCCAACCCGAAAAAATGTCCCAGAATCGACCAGATTCTCCCAGAATCAAACTGGTGGTGTTTGGTGGGAATTACCACCAACCCTGAGTTCAAAATCCGTCCTTCTTTGACCACTATAAGAAGGTCTGAAAAAACTTGACATAAATTAAAAACAACTAATATTTTACATTGGGAAGAAATGAGAAATATATTTCAACCTTCTATAATCGAGACGGTTGACTTTTTTATGTCGAAATTGATCATGAAAGAAATATGGAGACTTCCAGCCTGGGAACTCAACTTCTGCGGTTTATTCCTTTCTGAAATTATCAGATTCAATTTAAGGTACAATTGTTTTAAGGAAAGATTTTAGATCAGGGTAAGTCTCAACACTACGATAAACTTCACATTCCCTGCAATTAGTATTCTTACAAAGTGTTCCTTTTTCTGAAGCTTCCCAGCAGGGATAAGTTTCAGTACTGTAAGCCTGACAATTTACACGCTCCTCATTGGTGCATTGCCTTATTGCCCAGCAGGGAATAAGAGCCAGTAAAGTTCTTATGCCAGCAATGTTTAAACCATCCTTTTCCAGCAATTTATGAATATATTTTAGTCTTAAAATATCTACCATAGAGAATAAATTTCGGTTTGATTCTTTTTTGAACGGAATCATCAACCCCTTATCAATGTATTGTCTTATTGAATGAACAGGGATTCCTGAAAGAACTGCTGTAACACTAAGAGTATAAACTGGAGTAGTACTTGCCACTGAGTTATTTTCCATGATTTTATTCAATTCTCAAATTTATTTTCACATAAATATAAAATATTCTGATGCTTGTTGAAAATCAAAGATATAAATCCTCAGCATTGGTTTCCCTATTTAAAGTATTCAGCTAATGTAATCTAAACAGCAACTTCCAACAATGAATAAGGAATAATCACCCGTAATATTTTGCTGTTAATTTATTAACAGTATGATTTTCAGAAAATTATTTTGATAAATGTTGATTTAAACAAAAAATAAAATATATATTTACAAATATATGAATTTGTCAGTACAGAAAATATGTATCCAACGAACTCTTTTATAATGTATTGACATTCTCTCCGAACAATATTTTTCCAAAAAAATGATCAACATGAGGAGGTACCCGAAAATCCTTTAACCGAGTAGGGAAATTAATAAGATTTAAAGTATGTATCATGAAAACAAAAACATTCTTTTTAACTACACTAGTGTTTGTATTCCTTATAATTAGTTCCCTTGCGACACATGCTCAAACTACCAAGTCTAGCCTTGACCAATTTAAATTAATGCAACAGGCGCTTGGGACCTGGGAAGCAACCATTGGTAAAGATACTGTTGAAGTCAGGGAGACCCAACAATATGGAAAAGCATTTACAACAAATGTATATTACAATATAAAGGGTAATAAGTCGCCTGAATATATTAATTACATATGGATCGATTCAAAAGAGAGTAATATTAAAGGTTTCACACTTTTGCCTGAAGGAGATTACCGCACATTTATTGGTTTATGGACTACTGAAAAAAAACTTAGTATAGATGTGGTCCAAAACTTTAAACCAGAAACAATTTACAGAAAAATTGAACTATTATTTGAAACTACTGCAAAAATGACCTGGATTAATTTTAACACAGATGGTTCTAAAGCAGGAGAATATAAATTTAATAAAGTCAAATAGTTACGATTATTTTCATGTGGGGCAGCTATATCAGCTCTTGGAATTAAATTAAGAAACAATTATTCTAACATTTTTTTTGTCATAATTAAATGGAAGTATCCGAAAATCCTTTAATAGAGTAGGAAAACTTAACAAACACTCAAAATGAGAACAAAAAAATTTCTATTAAACTCAGGAGTTGCAGGTTTATCTGTACTTCTCTTGACTACTGGCTCTTGTCAGAAGGATGATCAAAATCTGTCAGATTTAGGGCAATCAGCATTGTCGAATAGAACAGTTCAGAGTACAATTAGCAGTGATAAACAGGCCCGTAAGATTTTGTTTATAAGCAAAAGAGATGGAGAGACTGATGAAATCTATGCCATGAATGCAGATGGTTTAAATCTTGTACGGTTGACTAATAATACAGTTGCAGATGGTCGGGCTACCTGGTCGGCAAACGGGCAGCATATAGCCTTTGCATCAGGAGTAGCAGGTTCTCGTGACATTTTTGTTATGAATGCTAATGGTCACGGACTCATCAATCTGACAAATACTACCGCCGATGAGGATTGGCCCGAATGGTCACCATCAGGTAATACTATTATTTTTTCAAGTAATCGTGATGGTAATCATGAAATATACAGTGTAAATCTGGATGGCACTGAACTAACAAGGTTAACAAATAGGACACAGGATGATAAATGGCCATCATATTCGCCTGATGGCAGTAAGATTGTTTTTCAATCTGAATTAGGGGGAACCAAAAGGACTGAAATATTTATTATGAATGCAGATGGCAGCGATATAAACCAGCTTACCGATAGAGATGGATTTGATCAAATGCCGACCTGGTCAACGGATGGATTAGAGATAGCATTCATGAGAGCATTAGGTACTAATTCTGAGATATTTAAGATGAATGCAGATGGATCAGGGCAGATCAATTTAACAAATTCTCCAGGTATGGATGCTCGTCCTTCCTGGTCAAGAAAAGGTAATTTTATTGTTTTTATAAGTGCTAGAAGTGGTAATCAGGAAATATACATAATGAATGGCGATGGAGGCAATCCTGTGCGTCTTACCAATAATACTGTCTATGACGATTACCCATATATAAAATAGAATTCAGCCCCTATTAAATTGACCAATTATATACACTATTGTGGAGTATATGATTCTTTAAAGGCATACTGATTATCCAAAACCTGGCCTAGACCTGGCGTAAAAAATAAGACACTTTTTGTAAGTGTCTTATTTTTAAAGTGGGACCAGTTGGAATCGAACCAACGACCCCCTGAATTATCCTTGCATTGAACACAAACATCCTGTAACCTGAAACGAAGTGTAAAATCCGTCCATCGTTGACCACTTCAGAAGAAGGTCTGAAAAGACTTAACATACAATTGGAAACAACGAGGATCTGACACCCCGCCGTCGCTACTTCCTTCGCTGAAGCTACGGAGGTCAAAGAAAGCTATGGTGGGCGAAGGTGGGTCCAGCCTTCAGTTCAGAAAGCCGTTACATCTTAGTATTAATAAGATCAGATATAGCCTGTACAAATTCTTTGTGAACCAATGGTTTCTGAAAGATCAGATCAGCACCCAGGTGTTTTGCGCTGGTGAGATATCCCTCATAATTAAATCTTCCGCCACCGGAAATTGCCACGATCTTTAATCCCGGATTCTTTCTTCTCAGGTAGAATATCAGTTCAAGGCCTTCTTTTTCAGGCATCACAATATCAGTTATCAAAAGATCCGGAGGACAGCATTCAATCTTGTCCAATCCTTCACTGCCGTTGCTGGCAATATCAACTTTGTGTCCGGCTTTTTCAAGCATCTTTTTAAGCATTGTCAGTATCGAAGGATCATCATCTATTACCAGAATTTTCGCCATAGCCAGGGTTGATTAGTTTTCATCCAGGACTTTTCTGATAACCTTGCTGAACTCACTCAGTTTGATAGGTTTCAGGATTATTTCATAAGAACCGTTTTTTGACTTTGTCACATCGGATAATTTGTCGATGTATCCGGTTATTATAATGACTTTCAGGTCGGGATTTATTTTCCTCATTGCTCCGGCAAGTTCTGTGCCGAGCATTTTGGGCATAGTCAGATCTGTTACGAGTAATGAATATTTCCGGGGGTTTCTTTTAAACTCCTCCAATGCTTCACTGCTGTTGGTCCTGGTGGTGACTTTATATCCGAGGTTTTCCAGCATCTTTTTGCCCATAAAAGTTATGTCCAGTTCATCGTCGACAAACAGAATGTGTTCGACTCCCCTTGGAAGCAGATCCGGAGAATTGATTTCATTTACGGGACCTGAAATGTTGTATGGGAAATAAACAGTGAATAATGTACCTTTCCCCGGAGTGCTTTCCACAGTTATTGCCCCATTATAGTTGCTGACTATACCGTGCACTACAGAAAGACCGAGTCCTGATCCTGAACCCACTTCTTTCCTGGTAAAGAATGGCTCAAAAATCCTTTCCTTTGTTCTCCTGTCCATTCCATGACCGGTATCTGATAGTCTGATTCTTACATAAATCCCTATCTTAAGGTTTTCGATTTTCTTCGCTGTTTTCTGATCAACCATTACACTATCGACCTTTATGTCAAGGATGCCTCCCGTATTTTTCATCGCATGGATGGCATTTGTACATAAATTCATGATAATCTGGTGTATATGAACCGGATCTGCAAGAATTATCCCTATTCCCGAATCAATACTCCTCCTTATCTCAATTTCATGAGGGAGGGATGCCTTGATGAGGTTTATCACCTCGACCACAATCTGGTTTAGTTCTACGGGCTTCCTCTCCACGTTCACTTGCCGGCTGAATGTAAGGATTTGCTGGACCAGATCTTTCCCTCTTATTGCTGCATTATTTATCTGTTCCATATCAAAACGCAGAGTGCTTTCCTCAGGAAGTTCTTCCAGGGCCATATCTGTGTAACCCAGGATCGGCGTCAGGATATTGTTGAAGTCATGTGCTATACCCCCTGCCAGCGTTCCGATCGTCTCAATTTTTTTGAGCTGAAAAAGCTGAGTTTCCAGTTCGCTTCTCTCCTTTTCGGATCTTACTCGAACCTCTATCTCTTTCTTAAGTTTTAAATTGGTATTTGTCAGCTGCCGGGTCCTTTCAATTACTCTTTTTTCCAGGGTGCTGTTAATTGCTTTGACCTTGTCCTGTTCCAGTTCAAGTAGTTTTCTCATATAAAAATCCCTCCGTGCAGATAGTTCCTGGGAATACCCTATGAGCATTCCGATAATATTTGAACTGATAAAGAAGAAATTGTTATTGACCAGTATCGTGAAAGGCGTGTCTGAGATCCATATAGCTGATATCTCGTAAGCAATTACAATCAGCCAGCCCGCTAACGATGCATAAATAAACCGCGCTTTGGCAAATGTATATCCAAAAATGAAGATCAGTATAAGGCCGGCATAATATGAATAGTTGGATACCCTGGCGCCAAGAATTATCATTACTATAATTCCGGATCCGGTAATAAACATGATGCATGATATCAACAATTGCATATATCTCCTGAATGTTTTGAAATATGAAAAGGCAAATACTGATATGAAAACCGGAAATACAACAGCGAATCTTATAATCCAGAATATTTTTTTCAGTTCCGGTACCGTGGCGGCATCAAGAAGTGCAAATGCACCGTAAAAAATCATCGCCAGGATGAGTGAAAACCTGAACGGGTTCAAAGCCTTAAGGTAATAGTCATTAATAAATTCAGATTCATAACTCGACAAGTATCCTGTAAATGAAAGGGTTAATTTGTTAAAAGTCATTGATTCCGATCTTTCCGGGCTCAATCCCAGGAAATTAATCTGCATATTTTTGAAAATATTCATTAGTTTCTGACTATCGATTTTATAGTAAACGTCAGGAGTGGGCATTAGATTTTATCAATAGCTTTTTAAAATTATGGAGTAACAACAATTTTAAGCAAAAATATCTTCACCCGACTTACAGATTTTTTGCTCAGGAAGTATTTGAAGGAAGGTCGACAAGCAGGAAGGACTGGTAAAAAGAATTTAACCCTGCCTACCGGCAGGCAGGCACAAAGGGTCACAAAGGCTGTCACCAGGGTAGCACAAAGGAATACAATAAATTAAGAAAATTTATGAATTAAACAGGTTAAGTTTCAATGAATATTAAGGAAAAGATTTATCCCAAGGGCTTCAGCATCAATAGAAACTTTCCCCTTCAGGAGACCTGCCTCTCCCGCAATTCTTAGCAGATCCTCTCTGTTTCTGTAGTTAAGGTACCAGTCAGATACGTGCTCCATAAAGTTTTTTGATGGATTTTCAGGGCTGAAATTGCCAATTACAAGCTCCCCTCCTTCTGCCATGTAATTGATGTATTTTTTTACCAGGTAAACAAAGTGCTTCTCCCTGAAATAATCAAATAATCCGGCACTCCAGATAAGGTCATACCTCTTATAAGGCTCAAACCTTAAAACATTGACCTTGTAATATGAAATCAGTTTTTCAAATTTTTTGTTCTTATTTGAGGAATAATCAATAGCATTCTGGTCAAAATCCACCAGGTCAAACCTGATATCGTTTTCGGTGTAAATGTTTAGAAATTCATTTACATCTGTTGCCGGTCCGGAACCTAGTATCAGGACCTTTTTTTCCCCATGTTTTTTAAAAGCAAGATTTCTGCATTGATTAAGGAAATAATCTTTACGGTTCCTCACTGCCCTGGATCCGGCCTGATTCTGAAAACAAATATCCCAGTTACGGTATTTTTTATTTCCATTAACATGGTGTGAATAAATATTATCGATCAAATAAAAATCTCCCGGATACCCAAATGGCTTTGTGTAACACCGGCCAACCAGAGTATTGATGTTAAGTATTGGGTTTAATACTTCCCTGAACTCATTCAGATGCTTTGGATCCAAAGTATTGACAATGAAAGTAAATTCTTCATAATCACGAAGTTCAGGGCCGCCGTTTTTGACTAAATATGAAAGGAATAATTTTTTATTAATATCAAATGCACAATCTGACCTGTAAATTACGTTAAGCATTTTCTATTATCAGGTTAAAAAAAACACTTTTGATCCCCTTTAGGGTAAGAATTCTTCCCGTTATTAGGCAAACATAATTATATTTTTAATATTCACAGGCTTAGACGCTAATTTTTCTTACTGACTATCCCTTCTCCTTTGATCAGCACAAATGAAGAATATACAGGCCTCAACGCCTCCCCGGCCCGTGTCTCAGCGGCGGTCTGTCTGATATCTCTGGCATTAAAGAAGTATTTCAGAGAGATCAAACATTATCAAACATTATTTGTTTTTACAAATTATTGTCATATGTAAATCACATTCACCGAATTAAAAACTGACCATATGAAAAGAGTAATCGTTAATCCAATATTCAGGGATACTGTAACATTCATTAAAACTTCCGTAGAAACAAATGGACAATTTACTGAAGCGGAATTGACACTAATGCCAGGCGGTGGGAATCCTTTACACTATCATTTGAGTTATTCTGAAACATTCACTGCAATTGACGGTGAATTAGGACTAGGTTTGGCAAAAAGGAAGAAGAAGATTTTGAAACCGAGTGAGACATATACTGTTGAACCAAAATATCTTCATCACTTTTTTAACCCCAATGGCAGAGAGATTAAATTTAAGATAGTGCTTAAACCCGGTCATGAAGGATTTGAAAATTCTTTGCGAATTTTGTATGGATTGGCAGAAGATGGATTGGCGAATAAAAAGGGTATTCCAAAAAGGCTTCAGCACATCGCAATAATTTCGTTTATGGCTGACATGAACTTACCGGGATTTTTTACCTTCATTTCTCCTTTACTGAAACGTGTTGCTAAGAAAGCAAAGGATTCAGGTGTCGAGCAGCAATTGATTGACCGGTACTGCAGGTGAGTGAAACCAGAACAATTTTATGTTTTTTTACTTTTATCTTAAAAACAATATTATTGCTCAAACGATCGATTAAATGAAAGGAGGATATTAATATGGCAAAATATGTAGATGGATTTGTCCCTGTAGTACCGGACAGCAAGGTAGCTGAATATACGAAAATGGCAGAAGAAGGAAGAAATTCATGGATGAAGCATGGAGCGCTTTCATACTTTGAATGCAAGGGTGATGATTTAACTACCCGGGGTCCGGTGCCGTAGCAAATACAAGTGTGTTGGCAAAATTGCAGCTCTTTTGCAAACCTCTGACGGAAAATATGAAATTTAGTTTCAGTAAGGAAAATCAATGATTCATAAGGTTAATATTCAGCTCAATTGCCATCCTCCATCCTGACCAACCTGTTTTGACCTTCGAATTATTTACATAAGAACAGCATCCTTGTTTTTAGGGAGATGTACTTCACCGCCTGTATCGATCATTCTTCCCAAGGATAAAGAGCATCGGAGAGGATGAATGATTGGGATTGATGCTTTAACTGTGGGAGTGATGGCAATCGAGAATGCTCTTAGATTCCGGGAATCAGTATTGTTAATTTCCCCAACTATTAAATCTTCATTCATTTTAATTCCTGAAAAGAGGGCACCACCCTGAACAAAAGCAGCAATACAAATAACTTTTTTATTAAAAACAATCATACCGGGTTCGAGTCCAACAAAATGTCCATTTGCTATCTGATCAACGCATAATAGCCTGAATAGTCCTTTTGTCCGATGCGTGAGCCAGTGGTATAATACTGGTAAATTATACCTACAAGTACCTTCGAGAAAAATATGGTTTGAATGGATCCGCCAAAATAAAATCCGGGATCAAAATTATCAACACTTTTTACACTAAACGGTAATTGACTTTCAATTTCATCGTTTAATTCTTTCAGATGATGCATGTTAAAACATGCGTAACCAGTACTAACTGAAAAACTCAGTCGACCCGGGCTAACCTGCGCATTGACAGAAAGTTGTGAAAGCAGAAAAAGAGTAAAGAAGAATTTTAGATATATTTTCATCTTTATTAAAATTCCGCAATAGTAAGCTGATATCCGAATGAGGCAATAACATAATTGTCAAACAGATTCAAAGCGCCTTCATAACCTATAGCCAGAGATCTTACAGTTATACCTGTACTCAGATCCCCCACAATATAATTTTCAGTACCCACAAAATTCCACAGGAACCGGTCATTCTTAAGATCTGCACTTTGAAAATATCCATATAGGAGCGGATAACTTTTTACAATGCTGAAATCGTCTGAATTTCTGATTTGAATGCTTCTTGTGTAAGTAACATATATCAATGATCCGTCACCTGAATATAAAATTTTGCAAGGAGCATTATCTGATCGTCCCGATTCAATCCAAATCTGGAAAACAGAGCGATCTCTGATATTTTTCAGTTTGCTCCAGCTTTCGGTAACCATCTTTTCTTTCCTGATGCTTTCTGATCGTATCCTCTATGACCTGCCTGTTATCGAAGGTGACCAGTCAACTTATCATAATGTCCAGTTATAAGCCGCTGAATTCATTTTGTGGTAATCACGAATTTGTCCAGAGTAATTGGATATCTTTACCGTTGTTCGATATTCCATTCAGTCAATAACGGTTCCATTAGATGCTGGAAGCATTACAACTCTTTCATGAGAAAATAATATTATCAATTCACACATCTCTTGATGGTTTTGTTGCTGGATCGAAAGGTGAAATGGACTGGATTAAGATTGACGATGAGATGTTTGATCTTGTTAGCAAATTCACAGATGAGGCTGATACAGCATTAAATGGACGCAAAACCTATCAAATGATGGAAAATTATTGGCCGACTGCAGCAGACAAACCGAATGCGACCAAGCATGATTTTGAACATTCTCAATGGTATAACAAGGTTAATAAGGTAATTTTATCCAGAACCTTGCGCAGTAAGGAAACAAACAACACTACATTTATAAGTGATAATATTTTCAGTGAAATAGCGGATTAAAGCAACAGACTGGTAAGAATATTTTAATTTTTGGCAGCCCGACAGCTGCTCATTCGTTAATGGAACACAATCTCATTGATGATTATTGGTTATTTGTAAATCCAGTTCTTCTGGGGCAAGGCATTCCCTTGTTTGCCAGGATAATAGAAAGAATAGATTTAAGGCCTTTGATGACTAAAGTATTTCCTTGTGGTGTGACAGCATTGCATTATACTCTAAACCGATGAAACAACGAACCCCAAACATTTGAATTTCTTCAAAATCCGTCCTTCTTTGACCACTTCAAACGACGGTCTGATAACAAAAAACACAGATATTCCAGCGAAATAAATACTTATTTTTAGTCCTGACCATTTCCATCTGTGAAGGCATCCTTATTTTAACACTTTCCTCTCTCAAATGTTTTACTGTTTTGTTTCTGCACTATTAAAAAAATTAATCATATGAAAAGAATTTTTTTAACAGCAATTATTTCTGTTTCCCTTTTAATCTGGTCAACCAGATTGGAGGCACAGACCACTTTGACAAAACTCAATCAGGTAGAATTGATTAAACAGCTTACAGGCAATTGGAAGGGGGATGTAGGGAAAGATACAACTGCATTTTGGGAGATAATATATAGTAATGTGGGACTTGAATGTAATTTTAAGTTTGTCACAAAAGACAAAATGGTCATGGAAGGAAAACAACTTTGGGGGTATGACAAAAAAGCTGATAAATTCATTTTATCTTCTATGACCGGAATGGATTCCGGGACTCATGGCCTATGGTTCACATCAAAAAGTAAATTTATTATTGTACCATTAAGTGATATTTCCAATCCCGAAAAAGCATCTTTTAAACTTGAATCGGAATTCAAATCACCTGATTTGTTTACACAGAAATCGGTAGTAAATAATAAAATCGTCAAAACCGATACTTTCAACCGGGTAAAAAATTAAGTTGGTAATCTCTGGTTTAAAATCCGACTCATTTTCAATTTGGGCCCGTTCACCTGTTCCTCCTTCTTGTCGGGTTACAAACGGCGTAATGTATAGGCTAGCCATTCCTTCGATCTTGTTATCTGGATCAAAAACTCCTCACTTTTCCCCAAAACCTGGCGTAAACCTGGCGTATTGGAAAAAGTGTGAGTGTGAGTGTGAGTTTTGAGAAAACAGAACTAGAGTGTTCGCAGCCTCACTGGCTCCCGCTATTGTAATACCTGTATAAGTGTGAGTGTGAGAGCGAGTAGTGAGAAAAAAGAGTGAGTTCGCTCGCTCTCGCTGGGATAAAAATGGATAGATTAAGTGTGAGTGTGAGAGCGAGTTATGAGAAAAAAGAGCGAGGTGCTCGCTCTCGCTCTCACTCTCGCTCTTTTTTATGTGGACCCAGTTGGGAACGAATGCTGACGCTTACAGTCAGCATTCTGACATCCTGCAGGAAGTTATTGACTCCATATCCTGTCAATTCCATAAAACAGCGCCTTCGTGAGAACTGTTTCTCCGCCTCTTGAAAAAATCCTGACCCCTGAGAATTTTTCTGAAGGAAATACGAGGTTGGTCATCACAAGGCTGCAATCATCAACGAATAATTCTACTGAAGAGGCATCGATATAAATGTGAAGCTTCAGGATCTTGCCTGCTTTATATGGAGCAGTGATTACTGATGCAAAATCTTTTGAAAAATCTGACCGGCCTGACTTTCTCCTGTCAACATAAAATTGCTTTTTCAGTGGTGAATAGCCAATAATAAGTTTCTCATTGAGTGCATTCTCAAGGATCAATCCTATTGTATCTGCTTTTGAACCTGAGAGGTCAAATTCAGCAAGGATCTCGCTTTGCATAATATCCACTTTCCCTGCAGAAATCACTTTTTCCCCGGTGATTATAAGATTCTTTGCTGAAGTCGTGTCGGCTTTCCGCCGAAGATCAATCAGCTCCCTGACAGGCTTCGATGTGAGAATGTAATGTCCTGATTCATTTTTCAATCCCAGTTCCCTGGGGTTTGTACTGGCACTCCTCCATACCTCAGTCGGGACAACAGTTGCATATTGCCAGTTGCTCATCCATCCAATGAAAATCCTTCTGCCATCATCATCAGGAATATTTGACCAGGTCACTCCGGCATAATTATCCCTGCCCCAATCAACCCATTTTGCAGCTGTGTCATCCGGAATGAATTTGTGCCCGTCGAAATTACCAGTAAAGTATTGTGTTGCCGATCCTTTGTTGGGACCACCAGGATTTATACTTACAATCATAGCCCATCTGGTTTTGCCAGTTCCTTCAACCTTCAGCGGGAAAAGGTCAGGGCATTCCCATACCCCGCTGTGAGCCCCGGCTGTTGCGCCAAATTCACTTTCGAATGTCCAGTTTTTTAAATCAGGTGAGGAGTAAATATGAACCCTGTCGAAAACAGCCATGATGAGCTCCCATTTACCGTATTGTTCGTTCCAGAATACTTTCGGATCGCGGAAATCGCGTATTCCCGGATTTCTTAGAACCGGATTCCCTTCAAATTTAGTCCAGGTCCTGCCTTTGTCGATACTGTATGCAATACCCTGATTCTGAAACAATTTGCTTCCCTTTTTCTCCAGAACAGGATCGTGGGAGGTGAATATTGCAACCATCGCAGGATTTTCTTTTGATCCGAAACCGGAGGTGAAGGCTGTATCGACGACGGCGCTTCCTGAGAAAATATAACCAAGTGAATCGGGATACAATGCAACCGGAAGATGCTTCCAATGAACAAGATCGCTGCTCACAGCATGTCCCCAGTGCATTGGTCCCCAGACTGTACTGTCGGGATAGTACTGATAAAAAAGATGATATTCCCCATCAAGAAAAACCAGGCCATTCGGATCATTCATCCAGTTGGCTTCGGGTGAAAAATGATATTGAGGACGATATTTTTCCTGGTAATAAAAAGAGAATCCGGCCTGACAGAAGGCAAGCTTTCAGGAGCTTTGTTTTTGCAGGCAGAGAAAAGCAGGATAAAGGCTAAAACCGATATAGTTCGCATATCATACCTTTTTATTACAAAGGAACAAATTAATATATCATCTTTATCCGTAACATGATCAGGAACAGAGAAATTCAGTTGGACAGTTAAGGTAAAGTCCAAAGTACTACTTATTTATGACTGACCATCATTTCTGGCGAAAAAAACACTTTTATAAGTGTCTGATTTTATTTGTGGC
>CAWKIC010000016.1:0-109342 GCA_963849615.1 uncultured Bacteroidales bacterium | reverse complement strand
ACAATGGCTACTTTTCCCTTTAGCTTCATCTGACTCTCCCTTTTGATTGGAATATCACCCAATATCAATCAGGTAGTTGCCGAAGCGGGAGACAGTGGCCGTGCTGCCAGGGAACACCACAACCGTCGTGGTCTTCTCTTCCACGATCGCCGGCCCCTCTATCCGATTTCCCGCCTCCAGCTCGTCGCCCTCATAGACCGGCGTCGCTACCATCCCCCCGAGATCCTTGAAGTAGGCTGCCCGCCTCCCCTTTAGCGCCCTGGCGGCCGGCTCTACCCCGCCTCGCGCCCTCTCGTTGAACCCTAGCTCGGGTATGCAACCCAATCGCCCTCGCCCGCCACATCACACACTCTAAGTAATTGGTCGAGTTCCCTGGATCCCAACACCCGATCGTGTGTGTCGTGGAAGTCCGCCACCAGCTTCGCTACGGCCTCTGGCCCCTGAAAGCGCCGCTGTCTAGCATAACCGTCAGCTCTCGCTCTTGGAACGGATACCGCGCCTCGACGTAGAACTCGACCTTCTGCCCTCGCTTCCGGTATCTCCGCGGCCTTCAGGAAGGCTCGCGCCTCAGCTTCCAGTTGCCCAAGAACCCGTACACGCCCTCATAGTCGAAGCTGTTCGTCGTCGTGAAATGGCTCCACTGCAGCTCTCTCACCACGTTCGCGATCAGTCCGCCAAACGCGCTCAACCCTGCCGCTGTCTTCGGAATCACTACCTTTCGCCCACCGATCTGCGCCACGATCGACAGGATGTGCATTCCACTCGCTCCACCGCCCGAGACAACGACATACTCCCGGGGATCGATCCCTGCCCAGACGGTGATGTCTCTAATGGCCTCGGTCATGTTCACACACACCGTGTTCCAGATGGCAAACGCTGCCTCCAAGGCATCCAGTCCCAACGGCTGGCCGACTTCCCTGGCTATAGCCTCTTCCGCGAGAGCCTTGTCCAGCTTTATCGTCCCCCCCAGGAAGTACTCGGGGTCCAGATACCCCAGCACCACGTTAGCGTCGGTCACCGTCGGATTTGTCCCGCCTCGTCGGTAACAAGCTGGCCCTGGCTCTGACCCCGCTCCCTTCGGTCCGACGTGCAGCAACCCGCCCGTATCTACCCAGGCGATACTGCCTCCGCCAGCTCCGATCGACTTGCTGTCCACCTTGGCAATGTTCAGGTTCTCGTCGCCTATCTTCACATCCCGGGTGATCGTGATCACTCCATCCGTGACTCGACTGACGTCGAAACTCGTCCCCCCCATATCACAGGTGATGACGCTATTCATCCCTAGCTCGGTCTCGGCGTAGTATCGCCCCGCCACCGGCCCCATCGCCGGTCCCGAATCGATTACGCTGAGCGGTTTCTTCACGATCTCTTCTGGCGAGGCCATCCCTCCCGACGACGTTAACAGGTAGAACTTATCCTTGTACCCAGCCTCTCTCAGGCTCTTCTCAAAATGACTTACGTAGTAGCCAATCAGCGGCTTCAGCGACGCATCGATCGCCGTGCACACCGTCCGCCGGTACTCCCTGATGCTTGGATTCACCTCGTGGCTCAGCGCGTACGGTATCCCCGGCCATTCCTCTTCGATGATCTCCCCGATCCGCTTCTCGTGGCTCGGATTTGCGATCGACCACATCAACGCGACCGCGATCACCTGCACCCGGTAGCTCTTCAGCTTCCTAATCGCCTCCCGCACTTCGCCTTCGTCCAGCGGCAGGTAGACCCCCCCCTCCGCCGTCATGCGCCCCCTCACCGCAAATGTCAGGTACCGCCGCACGTACGGCTCTGGGGATAGTCCACGTCCCAATTGAACGGCTCCGTCTTCCCTAGCTCGCGCCACAACAGGATGTCCCGATGCCCCTTGGTGCAGATCAGGCCGACCTTCGCGGTCTTCTTCTCGATCAGCGCGTTCGTGGCCGTCGTCGTTCCATGACTGAAGAAGGTGCACTCAGCCATCAGCTTCTCAAGCGGTAACCCGTAGTGTTCAGCCGCCACCTTCAGGCCATCGATCACCCCTTGGACCCGATCTGCATGCGTCGTCAAGGCCTTGAAGACCTCAACCTGGCCCTTGTCGTTGGCCACGACCACGTCGCTGAACGTGCCTCCGACATCGGTGCAGATTTTGATCGTCATCGCACTGCTCCTCTCTGTTTGCGAAGTTCGGCCCGCAACTTCTGTGTGGCCTCGTAGTCCACCGCGTACTCCTCGACGCTGGTGTCCAGCACCACCCCGTACACGTCTCGCGCTTTCTCCACGGTAATCCACTCCTCCCGCGCTCGATACTTCACCCTCTCTGGGTCGCGCTCCAACGGATCACCCGCCCCGCCGCCTGCGCTAATCTCCGAGATGAGCGCCTGATCCGGCCCCAGGTCCGCGCGGTGGAACATCGGCAACTCCACTTCGGCCGAGTCAGCCTCGTTCAGGTCCCGCATCGCCACTCGCGCCGGCCGGCCACCCTGCCCGCCGATCGCTCCTTTGGGCGGGTTGTCCTTCCCATCACAAAGGTATATGAACGTCACCGGGTCCTTCCTCGTCGCGATCACCGTCCTGCACGCCGGCGCCCCATCCCAGCGGCCGCCCCCCCCAAGATCCGTGATCAGCTCTTGCTGCAGGTATAGCACGGGATACTTCTGCTCGACGACCTCCAACGGATTCCAGTCCGCCATCCCCGCGTTGCTGATGAAGGCCCGCACATACCCGTCATGCCCGTAGACCCCGCCCCCGCCGCTATGCCCCGATAGGATCTGGCTCACAAACGGACGGTTGTAGCGGCTGTCAAACCCGGAGATCACCGCCACCGATGCCGGCTGAGACAGGCAGGCCTCGGCCATCGCCATCGTATCCTTCACTTGATTGAACGCGCACTGCACAGCCAGTATCGCCCGATCATTCACATTCGTCGTGGCGACGGACGAGGAGAAGGGATGCTTAGCCTTGCCGACGACGCTCCCCTCCCGCATCTTCACGATGATCCGGACTCAGCGCCCCTTCGCATAGCGGCATATCCGGCGGCATGTGATTCAGCACTCCCGTCTTAGCCGCTGCCGTGAGCGTCCCCTCACACAGGTTCAGACCGCACGGTTGCGAGTCTTCATTCTCCAGGAAGTCAAGCGTAATGCACCCTTCCTCAGGGTCAATCGTCATCTTCACCTTCACGGTGATTCCATTCGGCACCAGCCCTGGCAACCCATCGTGGGTCGATTCGTTGTACCATGTCCCGGCCGGCAGCTTCTTGATGGCCTCCGTCATTCGCCTCCTCCCATACTCCTGCCACTCTCGAATGAACGTCTTGATCGTCTCTTTCCCATACTTCCCGATCAGTTCCTTCAGGAGCCGCTCCCCGATCCTTGCCGCTCCGATCCCGGCCAGATAGTCGCCGTACCACTGCTCGGGTACCCGGATCCTCATCCGGCACATCCGAATGATGTCGTCCACGTCCTTGTAGTCCCGCTGCACCCTCACCCCAGGGAAGATCAATGCCCCTTCCTCGTAGATGTCCCTGGCGTAGGCGTGATACGTCGTCGGCTGGCTGTTCCCAATATCTGCTTGATGTCCCCGGCACAGACAGAAGAACATCAGCTCCCCTTCGTAGAACACGGGCACGACCGTCGTATGATCGGCCGGATGGGTGTTGCCGTGATAAGGTGAGTTGTTGAGGTACGCATCCCCTTCCCGGAAATCGTCCCCGTGCAGTTCCATCACCGCTTTGGCCGTTAGGCCTATCCCCGCCGCGTGAACCGGGAAGCCGTTGGGCAGGGCCAGCACATCGCCGTTTGCATCGCAGATGGCTGTCGAGAGATCTCTGGCCGTGGCCATAACCGCCGACCGTGCACTCCGCTGAAAGACAAAGGTCATCTGCCGCGAGATACTATCCACCCTGGCCGCCAGCACAGCCATCAAGTAGGGCTCAAGCTCAGTCGATTCTTTTGTCATGGTCATTGTCTCCATCCATTAAATTTTGCATGCTCTTCATATCGGCTAAAATTCCTGCGATAGCGCTGCCTAGTCCCCCGACAATACTGTGTTCTTCCGAGGTCACAGCCAACTTCATTGCCCGAGTAATATGTTTGAATTCTCTGGCTATCCAAAGATTTTCTGGTGGATATGTTGCCCGCTCACAGATCTCGCCATGAGGAACTTGGATATCACTATGCTCGGCTATCATCATTCCATTCGGTGCACCCGGTCGGCTTCAAGACGAACTCCCAGGATGCAATCTCATGATCCAATCATATAAGCGTCTTCCGACCGCCAACCCACCACAATCTTTTGACCGAGCATAAAAGCAGAACCTTTCTTTAAGGTCCCACGTTCCTCCATCCACATACGTACGCCATCGTCTGTTTCAAGCAGAACCGTTTTCTGGTTTCCTCTCATCTGCCAGCCAACGATTGTGCATGCGACATGGTTGCTAATTTGCTCAACCTCGTTCAGTTCAATAAAGTGAATATCAGCCGCGCGGACAACAATTGTCACTTTCTGCCCAGGGGTTGGTTTGTTGTGCTCTGGCGCTACAGATTTTATGTAACCAAGGCTTGTCTTTGCAATCATGGTCAACTCGTCAACCGAAACCACCTCAGCATCAAGTACATTGTTACTGCCAACAAATTCAGCTACGAAACGAGTGCGTGGTTCGTAATAGGTTTTGTGAGGAAAGTCAACTTGCTCAATCCGACCTGCGTTCATGACCACAACTCGATCAGCCAGCGAAAATGCTTCATCCTGGTCATGGGTCACGTGAATGAAGGTCAAACCAAGCTTTTGGTGCAATTCGCGGAGTAACTCGCGCACGTTCGAGTGAGTAATTGTGCATCCAAAGAACCAAGCGGCTCGTCCAGCAGCAACACGGCCGGGCTTACGGCCAGAGCGCGTGCCAACCCAATGCGCTGCTTCTCTCCAGAGCTGAGATCTTTGACCCCGCTTCTCCCAGACTATTTAAGCCAACCATTGACAAAGTTCTCGTCACAGTCTCGGCTATTTTTGCATTATACCATGTGACGAACTCTTAAGCCGAAAGCCACATTTTCAAACACTGAAAGATGCGGGAAGATGGCAAACTGCTGGAACACCAATCCTAGACCGCGCTTATAAGGGGGAAGTTGATCCACCCGAAACCCTTTAATGTAAACACTACCCGAAGTTGGCTTGACAAACCCTGCAATCATGTGCAGCGTGGTCGTTTTACCGCATCCACTTGGCCCAACAAGGGCGATATACTCACCAGCCATGATATCCATGTACAGCCCATTGACAGCTTCAATTTTGCCAAAGTGCTTGGTCAGGCTTTCAAGTTTGACGTCGACAGTTGTTTTCTCAATCATAGCGTTTGTCAACGAACATCCTCCTGCCAGCGGGTTTCTGGCTTTCTGATTTCGGATAGTCTATATCCAAGCAAAAATAGAGCGATAATGCTAAAAGAGCCAAGTGTTAGAACCGTACCAAGAGCATATAGAGTGGGCGTGACGCGCAGATTTAGCGTAGCCAGAATTAACAATGGCAGCGTTTGTTCTTTACCCATCAAAAGCACACTTCGAGCATATTCGTCTAGCGACAAAGTGAAGCCAAAAAGCATAGAAGACATAATCGCCGGTTGAAGTTGTGGCAGGGTAATGGTGAGAAAAGCTACGATTGGATTGGCGCCAAGATTTCTTGCACCTCCTCAAGTCCCGGGTCCAAACGTCCCATGAAGACAAAGAAAATGATGAAACAAAACGGGAATGTCCACACGACATGTGCGGCAAGCCCGGAAGTCCAAGGGCTAGGAGAAATGCCCAAATAAGGACCAAGAAATTGGTCAAAGAACAGGGCCAAACCCAAGCTCAATGTGATACCAGGGATAACCAGTCCCAGAGTGAGGAAATGGAAAAGAAGTTGCCGCCCGCGATTAACTGTGCGCAGCCCTAGAGCAGCCAATAAGCCTAGAACGGTCGAGACAATCATCGTCACCAACGCTAGGCGAATAGAAAGCCAGAACCCACGCCAATAATTGCCCAGAAACTCACCAACGTCATAATATTTCTCCATACCGGGCATGATCTTCCCAGGAAAAAATACCTTGTAATACCAGATTATATTGGGCCATTGTGTAAGAGGGAAAAAAGCTGACCCGCGTGGTCCTTGAAATGACAGGACTATCATCGTCAAAAAAGGTGTGTAACTAAGTAACAGTAGTAGTCCGGTGATAATTCCCACGATCCAAGCAAGTACCTTAACCCACGTTGTTTGCATGCTACACCTCTCGGGAGATATCCACTATTCTGGCAAAAGCATACACCAGTAGGAGGCTGAGGAGCACAAGCACAATTGCGACAACACTCGCTTGAGGCCATTGTAGGTATTGGATATACCGGTAAATATCGCCAGCTAACAACGGGCTTTTGCCACCGCCAATGGTAAGTTCGGTCGCATATTCGCCGATAACCATAACTGAAACAAAGAGACAGCCGGCTGCCAGCCCTGGAAAAGATAAAGGGAAAATTACGCGGCGAAAAGCCTGCCAGGGATTTGCGCCAAGAATGTATGCTGCCCAAACTAGATCATTATCAATTTTCTGGATCATAAATGCCGACGGGCCAACAACAAACAGCGAATAAAGCAAAACCATTACCCACAGCATTGAAGGCACATTGTAAAGCAGAGCATCCGATGGCACTTTTTAACACGCCCAATCCCACCAGAACAGTATTTACCAAACCATTACGTCCTAGCAAAGGCAGCCAAGTGGTCATACGGATAAGATAATTGGTCCAGAAAGGGATCACCAACAGGAGCAAAATGACCGTGCGCAACCTTTCTGAAGATATTGATCGCGAGAGAAACAACGCTACTGCATAACCGAGGACACCACACAGAACGACCATGACTAGAACAATCAACAATGTCCATGGAATGATGTGGAGATAGGTCGGATCATTGATCATGCTTACGGTAATTATCCAGGTAGAAGCCTTTGATCAATGTCCATGCTTTCGTTTTCCAAAAACTTATCACAAAGATTACAGCCAAAGGTACCAGTACAAAGAGCAGTATCCACAAGACGGATGGTACAAAGAGAAGCATTTGGCTCATCCGAGGGCGCTTATGCAACGGTTGAACAATCGCGTCGGTTACCACATCGAGTGTACGTTTGTGTCGAGCAACCGGCTTTTCATGCAAAAGTGGCCTTGCCTCTTGTGATGTGTTCATAGTTCCCTTTTTGAGAATGTGCCTGAGGAAGGAATTTCCTCAGGCACCATTGCAATGTGACGGTTAACCTGTTGTCTGAGACATTCCTACGCAGCCAGAAAATCCTTCCAGCGTTTGATGTGATAATCGGCGTTGTCGGGATATTCTTCACATATGCCGATATTCGCCATGCGGTCTGCAATTCCACCAACTGGCCAACCAATTTTGCCCAGATACCATGCGTCATAATCACTCATAGAGGTGCCGAAACTGTGCATCTCCTTGAGAATGGGCTCGCAAGTGGTAGAAGGCGAATAGTACCCCTGGGCAGCGATCGCTGCGCCTGGTTTGCCACCCAGCCAGTAATCGATATAATCCAGGCAAGCATTGTATTCTGGAGAGTCGGGCTTGACCGCCGAAGAAATGCACATCATATGGAACCAGAGTGGGTAGCCCTCCTTAACCTTCGCATATACCGCGTCCTTGCCTTGCTTGATTACATCAAAAATGATTGGGCTCCAGGCATCGATGATCAGAACTTCACCAGTCGCCAGCAAGTTCACCGCCTGTCCATAGTCCTCCCATATCACGCGGAATTGGCCGGCCTTCTTGCGCTCGATGAGAAACTCAATGACCTGGTCAATTTCGTCAGTCTGCAAGTTGGCGGGCCGATCTTTGGGTTTCAGCTTGCCCGCATGGACCAGGTAGTTGGCACACTGCTGCACGGGGATGATTGGATCATTCCAGATAGCAGTCTTGCCTAAATACTGCGCGTCATACAAAGCACCATAGCTGTCAATATTTTCTTTGAGAAGGTCACGGCGGAAACCGATTGAATCCATTCCAAAGAAGTGTGGAACTCCCACGACCTCATCATATTTACCCGATTTGATCGCGTCTGGAGTATATATTGGTTTCGTAGGCCAACCAGCGCCGCTTTTATCAGCACTCGGATCGTTTGGATCGGTAAACAGCGGCCGCAGGGTATTCCATTTTTTCACCTTGGATATTGGAATTGGCTGAATGGATCCCGCTCCGAAGATGGGTACACTGTAGGCGGCATTTGGTTCATCAACAAAACCAGTCTTGTAACCACCTGTGATCCACTTGGTAGTAAATTCAGGATATCCGCCAGCGGTACCATCGATCTTATGTCCGGTGTCACACTCAAATTCGCGCAAGAAGCGGTCCTGGACAGAGACACCAAGCCCAATTGTCGAAATTTGGACTCCAGTTGACGGTTTGCATGCAACTGCGCGCCGTTGCTACTTGTGTAGCTGCGGGCACGGCGGTTGGCGGCACGGCGGTTGGCGGCACGGCGTGGCGCAGGGGCAGGGGTGCTATTTGGAGCGCAACCGGAAAGGATGGTCACTCCCGCAGCCCCGGCCAGCAATCCGGTTTTCAGAAATGCTCGACGACTCATGTTGCGGCTCATGCTTCCTCCTTGTCATAGAGATAGGGTTGAATTTGCATCGGCCACAAATCGATTGTGGTCATTTTCTGAAATACCACTTCTATTCCTAATCGACTATATGTGCTTCCCAAAATTATCGCCTTATAAACCTCCTTATTCTGCTCCTGAAAAGAAGAACGCAGGCCATTTGATGCTGTTCATAATTGTGGTCCTGTTTAACGGGGTTTCAAGGTTTACGCTTAACCAGATAGAGAAGAAATATCAGTTTGCATGAATACTAAAATGATTATCAGCCCAATATGAAATACCTTGAAGAAAAGATATTTAAAGTCATCATGATAGGAGCTGCACTGGTCATAATGGGGATATTGATTTATATTTTAGGCACGGTGTTTTATAAAGGATTGCCTTCCCTCACATGGGAAATGATAACGAAAATCCCGGGCGGGGGCTTTTATCTTGGCAAAGAGGGCGGTGTTTTAAATGCGATTGCCGGATCGGTCTTCATTATTGCAGGTGCGCTTGTGATAAGCACACTTTTAAGTGTACCTCTGGTGATGTATATAAATTTCTACCTTCCGGCCAGATCGATATTCTCGGCTATAATCCGTTTTTCGCTTGACATACTTTTCGGGGTTCCCTCAATTGTATACGGGGCATTCGGATTTGCTTTGATGGTATATATGGGTATCAGGGCATCCCTTCTGGGCGGTATCATTACAGTGGCAATGCTTATAATGCCTATAATGATGCGTTCACTTGATGAAATTACAAGGCTTCTGCCACGGGATCTCCCGGATGCATTATTATCCCTTGGCTCAACAAAATATGAAATGACAAAGGTTCTGCTAAGGCAGCTGATGCCCGGACTGATGACAGCAGTTCTTCTGGCAGTAGGCAGGGGGATCGGAGACGCCGCAACAGTCCTCTTCACTGCCGGTTACACCGACAATATCCCTGCTTCACTGGGTCAACCTGCCGCCACCTTGCCCCTTTCTATTTTTTTCCAGCTAGGCAGTCCGGTTGAAGAGGTTCAGAACCGTGCATATGCTTCTGCAATAATCCTGACGGTTATTATATTAATACTCAGCTTTTCAGCACGATATTTCAGTTCGAAATTTTCAAAAAACAAATCATGATCACTGCTAACCATCAATTGCAAACCTTGTCTGCTTTTCCGATAGAATTGGAAAGGCCATCTCCCCTAAAAAAACTGATCTCTAATAACGCTGTCAGAATAGAGAACCTTGATGTTTACATCGAGGACCAGCATATTCTGAAAGACATTAACCTTGCCATACCAGAGAAAAGCATTACCTGCATCATTGGTCCCTCAGGTTGCGGGAAGACAACATTTCTGAAAACACTTAACCGTATGCATGACGAAACCCCTGAGGTTAAAATAAAAGGTAGAGTATTCGTGGATGATATCAATATCTATGACAAGGGTATTAATGTTATTGATACAAGGAAAAAAATGGGATTGCTGGCTCAACGTCCATGTCCTCTTCCTATGTCGATATTTGACAATGTTGCCTACGGACCGAGAATTCATGGCATTAAAAAGAGGAAAGCTATCAATCAGACTGTCATACAGTATCTTCAGTATGTGGGATTATGGGACGAAGTAAGAGGGAGGGTGCGTTCATCAGCATCCAGGCTGTCAATCGGACAGCAACAAAGGTTGTGTCTGGCAAGAGGCCTTGCCATTGAACCTGAATATATACTTGGAGATGAGGCTACTTCCGCTCTCGATCCGCTCTCAACAAAAATAATCGAAGAGTTATTTATTAAGCTTAAAGAAAAATATACTGTTATTCTTGTAACACATACTCTCAGGCAGGCAAGACGAATTGCAGACTTTATAGTTTTTATGTACCTGGGAAAAATCGTGGAATCGGGTCCCACAGAAGAGTTTTTTAATAACCCGAAAAAACAGCTGACCAGAGAATATCTTTCGGGGAGCTTCAGCTGATTGTATTAAAATGATGTATAATAATCATGGATTTTATAAAATGAAAATGACATTAGTCGAACTAAAGGATCTGCTTACCGGGAAATCAATCGGAGATCAGCTCAGGAGTCTGGCCGACCTGTTTCCGGACAAGGTGGTATTTACGACAAGTTTTGGTATGGAAGATCAGGTTTTAACACATATTATTTTTGATAATAACACACCTGTCAAAGTTGTAACTCTTGATACCGGAAGACTATTCCCGGAGACTTACAAGGCTTTTAATGTGACTTTAAAGAAATATCAGAAAAAGATTTTTGTCTATTATCCTGACCATGAAGCAGTGGAAACTATGGTAACACTAAAAGGACCCTACAGCTTCTTTTATTCAAAAGAAAACAGGATGGAATGTTGCCGCCTAAGAAAAGTAATTCCGCTGAACAGAGCGCTTGAGGGTATGAAAATTTGGATTTCAGGTATAAGGGCTGCCCAATCCGACAACAGGAGCCTAATGGATTTTCTGGAATACGATGAGGATAAAAGGTTATTTAAGTTTTACCCACTCTTTGACTGGTCATTCGAAGAAGTGAAGGAATTTGTAAAGCTAAATCAGGTTCCTTATAATTTTCTTCATGATAAAGGTTATATCAGTATTGGGTGCGAACCCTGCACCAGAGCTGTAGAACAGGGCGAAGATTTCCGGGCTGGCCGGTGGTGGTGGGAGACAGATGGCCCGAAGGAATGCGGATGTCACATAAAATAAGTAGAAGATTAATTATTAAAATACAGAAGAAAAGATGAAAATAAACGATGCGCATCTCAAAGAACTTGAAGATGAGGCTATTTTTGTGATGAGGGAAGTTGCAGCCCAGTTTGAAAAGAAGGTTATTCTTTTTTCAGGTGGCAAAGACTCCATAGTTCTGGTCCATCTTGCGAAAAAAGCTTTCTGGCCGGCACGCATGCCATTCAGCCTGTTGCATATTGATACCGGTCATAATTTTAAAGAGACGCTTGAATTCCGCGACAATCTGGCCAGGGAGCTCGGAGTAGAATTAATTGTGAAATACGTTCAGGATTCAATCGACAGGGGAAGAGTCGCCGAAGAGAGAGGTGTAAATGCAAGCCGCAATAAAGCCCAATCAGTTACTTTGCTCGATGGTATCGAAGAATTGAATATCGATGTTGCCATCGGGGGAGGACGCAGAGACGAGGAGAAAGCAAGAGCCAAAGAGAGGTTTTTCTCACACAGGAACGAGTTCGGGCAGTGGGATCCGAAAAACCAGAGGCCTGAACTCTGGAATATTTTTAACGGGCATAAGAATACCGGTGAACACTTCAGGGTATTCCCGATCAGCAACTGGACGGAACTTGATGTGTGGCAATATATCCTGACAGAGAGAATTAAACTTCCTGTACTATATTATACCCACAAACGCAAAGTATTCAGACGGAATGGTGTATATCTCGCCTGGGCTCCGTTCATGCAACTAAAACCAAATGAAGAAGTTTTTGAGACTGATGTCCGGTGCCGGACTATCGGGGACATAACGTGTACCGGAGTTACCCTGTCGGGAGCACGGTCACTCGAGGAAATTATTTCGGAGATTGCGGCTACAAGGGTCACTGAAAGAGGAGGAAGGTATGATGATAAGCGGTCGGAAGCAGCAATGGAAGACCGCAAGAAGGAAGGGTATTTTTGAGGAGGGCTGGGTAAGAAAGCGGGGGGCATCACCCCCTCTATACGAAGTAGAGAGGGGGCAGGGGGGGTGAGTACATGAGAAGCTCAGGGCTCAGAGCACAGGGCTCAGGGAGTGGGGCGTGGGTTAAAGGCATTTAGCCTGGGACACGGGATCAATAAACAGGAAACGAGAAATAAAAAAGGATGAAAATAAACGGTAAAAGTGAAAACAAGGGCCTGCTCAGATTTACAACTGCCGGAAGTGTAGACGACGGGAAAAGTACACTTATCGGCCGGCTCCTTTACGACAGCAAGTCGATCTTCGAGGACCAGATGGACCACATAGTCCAGTCAAGCAAACGGCTCGGCAGGGAGGAGGTTGACCTCTCCCTCCTTACGGACGGATTGAGGGCAGAACGTGAACAGGGAATTACAATAGACGTGGCATACAGGTACTTTGCAACACCCGCAAGAAAATTCATTATTGCGGATACCCCCGGACATATCCAGTATACAAGGAACATGGTGACCGGAGCAAGCACCGCTGATCTGGCTGTCATACTGATAGATGCCCGGAACGGTGTTCTTGAACAGACCATCAGGCACACCTATCTGGCCTCGTTGCTTGATATACGGCATATTATTTTCTGTATAAACAAAATGGATCTGGTGAATTATGAAGAAGATGTATTTTCAGGTATTAAGAATGACCTCGAACGGTTAGTCAGGAAATTGCAGATTGAAGATTCACATTATATTCCAATAAGCGCAAGGTACGGGGATAATGTTGTAGACAGGTCAGTTAATATGGGATGGTACTTTGGGAAGACATTCCTGCGACTCATTGAAACGATTGAGATTAAAAAGAATAAGAATTCTGCCGACTCCCGATTCCCTGTCCAGTCGGTAATCAGGCCGCAATCGCATGAATTCCATGATTACAGAGGATATGCAGGGAGAGTGGCCGGAGGAACGTTTAATCCGGGTGATGAAGTTACGATACTGCCGTCATTTCTTAAATCAAGAATTAAAAGCATCGATACCTTTGAAAACAGTATAAGGGAGGCATCCACCGGGGATTCTGTTCTCATCACCCTTGAAGATCAAATAGATATCAGCAGAGGAAATATGCTTGTCAGAGCGAATAATTTACCGCAGGTTAGTCAGGATCTAAGTCTTTTCTCCTGTTGGTTCAGCGAGAAACCTTTAAAGACAGGAGGGAGATACCTGATCCGGAATAACAGTAACGAGACCAGCTGTATCTTAAAATCGGTCAATTACAAAATGAATATTAACACTCTTCAGAAAGACGAAACGGACAAGGAAGTTAAGAAAAATGATATTGCTCACCTGAGCATCAAAACATCCAGACCACTTATTTTCGATCCCTACATAAAAAACAATATTACAGGCAGCCTGATTTTTATTGAAGAAGGAACAAATGAGACCATTGCTGCAGGGATGATCACCGGGTGACTTCTCTGAACCAGGAGCAACTAAAAGTTTTCCCGCAGATCGCGCAGATTTAGCGCAGATAAGACCTGTAGATAAATAAGACTGACTTCCCGCAGATCAGCAGATTTACGCAGATAAGATATGTAGTTTAAATAAACTACCAGGAGACCAGAAGACTCCCAGACCAGAAGACTCACATTCCGGACTTACTCAACAACTTTTTTCGCTGTAATTCCATTAGCAATGAAACCGGTAACATTGTTATCGTTATCAGTCTGAAACCTGATAAAACCCCTGGACTCTCTGGCAAAGAATTCGGTGTCGGAGATGAAATATACGTTCCAGAAAAGATCATCGGATATACTTACCTCTAATCCTTTATCGCTCCTTCTGAATGTTATGATTCTTCCGTCCATGTCATATTTACCTGTGTATTTATCGAGAATTGAAGCATCTACCTCAACAACTTTCTTTATTTCAGGAAGATAATAGTCTTTCCATTTGTACACAGTTGCAACGCTGTTGGCTATTTCTTCAAGGATTGAACTGTTTTCGTGGTCTGTATTGGTCATGATCACAACTCCTTCACCTGCATTCAGGCACCCGATAGAGGTACAGCAAAACCCTTCATTCCCTCCGTTATGATTGAAGTATTTAAAAGAACCGGTAACCCTTGAATTAATAAATGTACCAAGCCCCGAATCCTCCAGAACCGGTGTCAATCTCAGCTTTGTCATTTCAGGAGAAAGCACCTTTGCTGATTTCCCTGTAAATGAGAGCTGGGTTTCAATGATATACCTGCAAAGGTCGGTCGGATTTGTCCATAATCCTGCAGCAGCCTGTTCGGGGTAGATGTGATATTTGCCTGTTACTTCGCTGCCGTCAACCCTGTAACCGGTTGCAAGCAATTTCTCCCTTGATGCCGGGGGAGGCTGGGTAAATGAGCTGCTTGTCATGCCTAGAGGTTCCAGGACGTTCTCCTTCATAAAAATCTCATATGGCTGATTTGTAACATCCATTACAATCAATTGTGATACAGTAACACCTCCGCCAGAATAGTTATAGCTCTTCCCGGGTTCCATTGACGACCTTACCGGGGGCGTATTGGCAGGCTTCTGACCCGTCGAGTATCTGGGGTACGGAGGGCAAGGCTTCTCCTCTTGCATACCCGGAGAATCCGGAAACGGTCAATCCCCCGGTATGACTTAACAGGTTGGTCAGAGTAATGACTTTGTTATTTGATTTTTCATCATAAGGGAACTTCCACGATACAAGGTAATTATTGATATCGCTGTTCAGATCGAGTCTTTTATCCTGCACAAGTTTTAATACCCCCACACTATTCAGGGATTTGCTGATGGAAGCTGCCTGGAAGAGGGTCTTCTCTGTCACCGGGCGTTTTTCCGAAACATCTGCAAAGCCGTATCCTTTTGCCCATTCAATCTGATAATTATGAATTACGGCAATGCTGAGGCCATTTACATTGTATTTTTTCATCCTTTCAGACAGCGTCCAGGTATCATTTTCACCTGTCTGAATCCAGCCTGCAAGACTGGTTTCAACGAGTCTGATTTTTTCCTCAATATCGGCAGGATACTTTTTTGACTGGCAAGCCGGTAACAAAGTGCCCAGGATTGCAATAATAATTATCAGAAGATAATTTTTCATTTATGTGAAATTAATGATCTCCAAGATATGAAATTTTCAGGATGAAGGGCAACTTTTGACAAGTCTGACTAATATTCCTTTTTCACCGGGATCATTTTCTGTCTGACCGGCGGTCAGACAAATTTTATTTCTATATCTTTACCTTCCTGTTAATGCAAAACAAGGCCTCTCTGTTGCCAATTTCAGTGTACCTGGGGGAAAAATTAACCAGTTTCCGGACTACAGGTTTTTTCATAACCTTAAAATGAGGATTGCAGGATGAATGATGTGTTAAAAACAGCAAAGAGCTGCAGGCACTATGCAATGTGTAAGATAGATTTCCTGGATACGGGATTATGCGAATCGGGTGTAAGGAATCACTATGTAAGCTTTTATCCCCAGGGAAGGATGGATCTCTATGCTGCCCTGGCAGAGAACAGGATCCCTGTAACTGAAAAGTGTATTGAGATTGCGGAGAGTTGTGACCTCTGCGGAAGATGCGATTACCAGTGCTATTTTGTCACAGAGATGAAACCATCTGCTGTTATGAAGGCACTAAAAGAGCTTGTTAGTCTTCATCTGAATAATGGCGGAGCAGTACTCCAGGTTAAAAATGACAGCATCCTTGATGGACTTAAAGAAATTGTTGGGGACTATTGGGCTACAAACGACAGGGCAATTTCGCTTACATATTCGCACGATCCGTGTCCTGTTGCAGAACCGTGTATGCCGGATTATGTTATTATGCCTGCAACAACCGGAGAAATTTCGGAGGTAATTAAACATCTGAACAATCATCAGATTCCCTATGCTGTAAGGGGAAACGGATCGAGTGTTATGGGCCTTGTCATGAGCAGGGGAGCTGTTATTGATCTGGGCAGAATGAAGACGATCGCCTTTGATGAGAAAAACTGGCTGGTTAAGGCAGGTCCCGGTGTTTCTGCTTTCGATCTCCAGAAAGCTGCCATGAGCCGGGGCTTCCGGGTAAATGTCGCAGAGCCTTCGGCGCTTGTCTGTGCAAATATCATGTGTTCCGGGATTTTCTCTTTATTCTCGGCAAGCTATGGTACGGCTGCTGATAATTACATTGACGCTGAATTTGTCGGACGCGACGGTGAGGTGTTCAGGCTTAGTGATAAATCTGCTCCTAACCTCTTTGCTTTCAAAAAGGAGGATTCGAAGATCCCGGGGATATGCTCCGCTGCATATATAAGGCTCCACCCTGTTACTTCTGATGAAGGGGCAGCTTTTGTCCCATTTGAGTCGCTCGAAAGAGCCCTTAATTTTGCCAGGGAGTGTGCCATGCGGCGAATAGGTCTTGCAATAGGTGTGCTGGGAGGAGAATATATGTCGGTTTTCCTATCTCCGACGAAAAATCTTGCAGCCAGAGTAAAAGAGACATTCAGGGATAAATTAAAGATTGAATACCTTGTCCTTATTATCGGAGACAAGTATGCACTAAGGTCGATAAAAGAGATGGGGCATAATTACTTTGACAACCGCATGTTCAGGATCCTGAATCTGGGTCTTCCTTCACTTACGTCCGCTGAATGGTTAGGTCTCATTGATGAGCTTAACGACGGGGAACCATTCTCCTACCTGCGACTTAAGCACTTCCCCGACCTGGCTGAGGCGGCGCTTGCGCCCTCACCTGCCCAGCTTGTTAGCGATATAGACCCTGAACTCCGGCCTTTTTTTGAGAAACTGTATTCAAAGCCTGAAATGACCGACCCTGTATGGCTTAATATGTTCAGGATAGTCAGTTCACGAATGGGGCGGGAGAAGCACGCCCTTGCGATGATAATATATCTGCCGATAGATACCAGGCTTATAGCAGAGATGAACAGTGAGTTCAAAAGAATCGCAGATAGTCATGGGCTTAAGAATGATTTCGGCTTCATTACCCCGCTTGATAATGGGAAACGCTGCGTGTTTGAGTATGACTATTACCTTGACCAGAACGATCCCGGTGAAAGGAATAAGATGCAACAGGCATTGACAGAGGCCGGAATGATGATAGAGAAGTATTCGGCTGCAACAGGGACTGTAACCTGGATAAGGTATGTCTTCTGTCAGGGTTTCAGCAGAAAAGAGAGCTTTCTTTATAATTCACGCGGTATTGATGTATGACAGCTGGAACAAAAGGTGATAAGGACCTGTACCTTCTTACCGGTGCCACAGGCTTCCTCGGCAGCCATATCATGGCAGAGCTGCTGTTAAAGGGTAAAAGTGTTGCCATTTTTGGAAGGTCATCGGGTGGTGAATCACTTAAGGAAAGGATCACAAAGCTGCTTAATTGGTTTGGTATTGCAGACTCCGCGGAGCTGCTTGAATTTTATGAGGCCGACTTCCAAAAAAAGCGGCTGGGACTCAGTGTGGAGGACTATGAGAAACTATGCAGCCGGAGATTTACCATAATTCACTGTGCGTCTGATACGAGCTTTGCTGAAAGGAACCGGGAAAGAGTGATGAAATCCAATGTTGATAATCTTTCAGAGATCCTGAATTTCACAATTAAAAGCAGGGCTGCCTTCTTTCACTTTGTCAGCTCGGCATATGCAGCAGGTACCGACAGTTTGGAATGTCAGGAAGATCTGGCGGGTTCAACGCATTTTACCAATGTTTATGAAGAAAGCAAAGCGCTTGCAGAATTTAAAGTAACAGACAGATGCAGCGAGGGCAAGATCCCGTATACCATAATACGCCCGTCAATTGTCTATGGAGATTCGGTAACAGGGAAGTCTCTCAAATTCAACGCACTTTATTATGTTCTCAGGTCTGTGAAGTATATCAGGGATATATATCTGAACGATATTAGGAACAACGGAGGCAGAAAATCGGCGGAGTGCGGTATTTATATTAATAATGACGGTGGCCTTCACCTTCCGATCAGGATATTCATTCCGAATGATGGTAATATAAATCTTATTCCGGTTAATTATTTTAAAGAGACACTTCTTGCAATAGTAGAGAAACCTGTCAGCGGATCATACTATCACATAACCAGCAATAATCCTGAAAAAATGGTGAGTCTGGCTGCTCATACCAAACGTTTTCTCAACATTACCGGCACTGAGATTGTAGTTGGTGCCATGGCCCCGGATGAAGTAAGAAATCCACCTGAAGAGCTTCTGGATCATTTTATTAAACCATACCAGCCTTATATTTCGGATAAAAGGATTTTTATAAGGGAAAATACTGACAGGACTGTAGGCGGTTCACTGCCGCCAGATCTAAGTTATGAGATTTTCGAGAAGTGTATGAATTATGCTGTCTCTGCAGATTGGGGAGATAAGGTTTTTTCCTGAGCGATTTACCCCTCTTTCCCCCTCTACTCTCTCCCCGCGAAATCAGCAAGGAATTTTTTGTTTTCCCGCAGATCGCGCAGATCTTCGCGGATTCTCCTTCGTGCCCCTTTGTGAGGACCTTTGTGTACTTAGTGGTAAAAAAAAATCCATTAACCACAAAGGATCACAAAGTTCAGCACTAAGGTACACAAAGGGTATAACTCATTTTGTGCCAGCATGATTTTCAGAGAGATATTAATTTTGAAGTTTCATTTTTAATTCATATTAATTTAAATTGTTTTCCACGTTAATAATTAAGTAAAAAACCCTGATGACTTAATTTTAATAGGTGTTTGGGATTAGCAAAATCATAGCTGTTTAATATTATCTAAAATTACTCACCGGTTTACCTGATTTTACCTAACTTGTGGCTGGAAGATCAATTATTAAATAACTCAAGTTGCTGGTTGCTGGTTCCTTGTTACTGGTTAGTTGTTGATTAACAGAACAATAGACGATTTTGTTAAAATGTATTTAATATTTTTGCATTAATCATGATGCTCATTATCAAATAACTAGCAACCAGCAACAAGTAACTAGCAACTTAGGTTAAATAGCTGAATCAAATTCAAATTGTATGGAAGAGACAATACGTTTTGAACTTAATGGTAAAAAAACAGAAATGATACTTGATCCAAATCAGACTCTGTTATGGGTTTTACGTAACAAATTCGGATTAACCGGGACCAAGTATGGATGTGGCATGGGATTTTGCGGCGCCTGTACTGTTCTTGTAGAACAGGAAGCTGTCAGGTCGTGTATGTTGCCTGTAGGTGATACAGCCAACAAAAAGATTGTCACAATCGAGGGACTTGCCCGTAACGGTAATCTGCATCCCGTGCAAAAAGCCTTTATAGAGCATGATGCATTGCAATGCGGATACTGTACTCCCGGTATGATCATGAATATCGTGGGTTTGTTGTTGAAAAATCCTGAACCATCCCGGCAGGAGATCATAAATGGGATGGAAGATAATCTGTGCCGGTGCGGAGCTCATGTACGGATTATTGATGCTATTCAGACTGCTGCCAAAGAAATGAAAGGAGGTAAATAATTATGAAAAAAAGAGTCACAATAAAGAAAGGATCAGTGAGGTTACAGGAACTTTCGGGGATGAAGAGAAGGGACTTTTTTAAACTTCTTGGTGGAGGGATTTTCGTTTTTTTCCAACCCTGGGATCCTTCCGAACTTCTTGATTTACAGGCCCAGCAAGGTAGATCTCTGCCAACGGAATTCAATGCTTTCCTTCAGATATCGGGTGATGGTATGGTTAATTGTTATACCGGTAAAATCGAAATGGGACAGGGAGCCATTACATCCCTTGCCCAGATAATGGCCGATGAAATTGAGGTCCCGTTCGGGAGTGTTAAGATGGTTATGGGGGATACCGACCTGTGTCCGTGGGATGGCGGAACTTCCGGTTCCAATACAATCCGTACATTCAGTGTGCGAATGCGGGCTGCAGCTGCAGAAGCAAAAACAGTATTGTTACAACTTGGTTCGGATTACCTGCATTTGCCGGTATCACAATTGGATGTAAAGGATGGTATCATCTTTGACATTAAGAACGATAAGAATAAGGTCAGCTATGGGGAACTGGCCAAAGGCAAAAAAATTGAAAAACATCTTGACGGAAAACCAGAATTAAAGGACTATAAAAAATTCAAATTTGTCGGGAAACCCTATCTTCATCAGGATTCCCGGGTCAAGGTCACCGGAGAAGCCAAATATGCTGCTGATATTCAATTGCCGGGACTATTGCATGCACGTATACTGCGACCTCCTTCGCACGGCGCAAAATTATTAACCGCCGATGTTTCGGAAGCTGAAAAAATACAAGGCATCCGGGTAGTCCGCGATGGAGATCTGATTGCTGTACTGAGTGATGACCGTGATAAGGTGGACGAGGCGATCACCAGGGTAAAAGCCGGGTACTCGTTTAATGAGATAAATGTTGATGATAAATCTATTTTTGACCGCATTCTGAAAGCTGACTCAGTTGCCAATGAACTTAGAAGTGAGGGGGATCTTGATTCCGGGAAGAAAATCTCCGATACTCTGACGGAGTCGGAATATCATAACAGTTACGTCGCACATTCACCAATGGAGCCACATGCTGCCACGGCTATGATACAAGGCGATAAGATTAATGTATGGGTTTCTACACAAGCCCCTTTTCGTGTTCAGGATACCATTGCCCGTGAAATGAAGGTTCCGCTTGAAGCAGTAAGGGTACAAACCCCTTTCGTGGGAGGTGGTTTCGGTGGCAAGTCACCACACGCACAGGCAGTAGAGGCTGTAAAACTGGCAAAGATAACTGGTAAGCCTGTAGTGGTTGCCTGGACACGTCAGGAAGAATTTTTTTATGATACATTCAGGCCGGCAGCTGTTGTGAAGATAACATCAGGTATTGATAAATCAGGCAGGATCACTCTGTGGGATTTTAATACTTATTATGCCGGATCAAGGGGCTCTGAAACTATATATGATGTTCCCAATGCCAGGACGACAGATTACGGCAGGGGAAATGTTCATCCATTTGGCACAGGCGCATGGCGCGCCCCTGGTAACAACACAAATACTTTTGCAAGGGAGTCGCAGATAAACATTATGGCTTCCAAAGCAGGAATTGATCCATTGGATTTCCGTCTTAAAAACCTTAAGGATGAGAAGATGATAGCTGTACTAAAAGCAGCAGCTGATAAATTCGGTTATACACCCGCAAAAAACCCCAGTGGCAGGGGCTTTGGAATTGCCTGTGGGACAGATGTGGGAACCTGGGTGGCTAATATTGCTGAAGTAAAGGTGGATAGAAACACCGGTCATGTTCAGGTCATTCGTGTGGCCTGTGCACAGGATATGGGCCTGTGCGTTAACCCGCAGGGTACAACGATACAGATGGAGGGGTGTATTACCATGGGAATGGGATATGCATTGACGGAGGAGATAATATTTAAGGGAGGCGAAATAAAAAACCGGTCCTTCGATACGTATGATATTCCCCGTTTTTCATGGGTTCCGAAAATTGACACTGTCATTATGGAAAGTAAAGACCAGGCGCCACACGGAGGAGGGGAACCTGCAATCATCTGCATGGGCGCTGTTATTGCCAATGCAGTTTTTGATGCCACAGGCGCCAGGTTGTATCAGTTGCCTATGACACCTGAGAGAATACTGGCTGCGATCAAAAAATTGTGATTTGTTACCCTTACTTCCAGAGGTTGTATTAAAAGTCTGGCGAACGAGGTACTTTTAATACAGCCTCTGGTGTTCAATTTCCAAATGACCCTGTTTTGATTTCTCCGGATTTTTTGTAATTGGCGATAATGACTCCGGACGGGGAAGTCTTACTTTCAAAAAGTTCAAAACCTCCTGCCAGGTTCCCATCGGTAAACAGGCGCTTACCAGAACCAAGTGCCACCGGGAAGATTTTTAACCAGAGCTCGTCAGCCAGATTGTATTTCCACAGAGTCTGGATCAGGTTGCCGCTTCCGTGAACCTGTATCTCAGGACCATCTGATTCTTTGATTTTTCTGATTTCTTCAGGCACATCACCATTAATGATAATGGAATTACTCCACTCAGCTTTTACCAGTGACTCTGAAACTACATATTTTCTGGCTTTATTCAGGCCGGCGGCAATAGGATCTTTTCCCGTATCCTGGAAAGGCCAGTAAGAAGCAAAAATATCATACGTTTTCCTGCCAAGCAACAGGTCAAAGTCGTGGTTCATCTGGCCAAACATGATATTCCCCATAAAGTCATCAAAGAAAGGGAAAGACCATCCACCGTATTTGAATCCTCCTGAAGTATCTTCCTCCGGCCCTCCGGGGGCCTGCATTACGCCGTCTAGAGTAATAAAGGATAAAATAATAAGTTTTCTCATGATATTCTGATTTTAAGTTTTTTCCCCGATTATCTGTGCTTAATACACTTTAAACAATTAAATTGCGATAAAGTGCATCATTTACGCAGGTTTTTTAAGACCTGAGTATTGAAATCCCCGGTAAAAGAAAGGAGGTTCTGATGAAAAAAGAATTACTTCTTATTATTGGACTACTGATAACACTTTCAATTAATATTCCTTCATATGCTTGCATTAGAGGATTTTCTGAAGGTGAAAGAAAGCCTGTCGCGCAGGATACAATGTCATTGAACAAAGCCAGGCTTTTAGTGGTTGCCTCAAGTGCGTCAGCACTTTACATAGGATCCATGGCTTATCTTCAGTATGTCTGGTATAAAGATCACGACCGGGTTCCATTCGAATTTTATAATGATCTGGGGGGTTACAATCAGATAGACAAATTTGGCCATATTTTTGGCTCCTATCTGGAAAGTTATATCGGCTTTCATTCTTTACTATGGGCTGGCGTTTCAAGAAAAAAAGCAGTTTTCTATGGCGGGAGCCTTGGTTTCATAATGCAGCTGCCTATTGAAATATGGGATGGAATGTATGAAGGATGGGGATTTTCATGGAGCGATGTGGGAGCTAATACTTTAGGCTCAATATTTGTCATAGGGCAGGAGCTGGCATTTCATGACCAGATCGTCAAGTACAAGCTTACTTTTAGTCATTCTCCCTACGCCCCTCAGGCTAATGGTTACCTTGGAGATGGGTTTAACGAATTCTTTTATGACTACAATGGTCACACTTACTGGCTTAGCACAGGCATTAACAGGGTGATTAAGAACAATATAATCCCCGATTGGGTTAACTTTGCAATTGGTTACAGCGCCGGAGGAATGTTTGGGGAATTTGAAAACGAAACTCAATACGGAGGGGTTTTAATACCCCCAACGGAACGCTTCCGGCAATTCCTGTTTTCGTTGGATATTGATTTCTGTAAAATACCTGTCAGAAACAAGACTCTTAAAAGGCTTTTTAATGGCATGTTTATGATTAAAGTCCCTTTCCCGGCTATAGAAATAAATACAAAAGGCCAGTTCAAATTTTATCCCCTTTACTATTAAAATATAAACACTTAAATCCGGTTTTGCAGATGAGAGCAATGGTAAACACTGAATACGGGCCACCCGAAGTTGTCAAATTAGAGGAAGTCGATAAACCCGCAGTAAAAGACAATGACATTCTTATAAAGGTTTATGCCACAACTGTAAACCGTACCGACTGTGGATTCCGGAGCGCTGATTATTTCATTACCCGGTTTTTCAGCGGTCTTTTAAAACCCAAATTAAAGATCCTTGGAAATGAATTTGCCGGTGAAGTTGAAGCAACTGGGAAAGCGGTAACGTTATTTAAAAAAGGCGACAGGGTCTTCGGTTACAACGACTCAAAATTCGGGGCGCATGCCGAGTATATGACCATTGATGAAAACGGGGCTATTGCAACAATACCGGATAATATAACTTTCGAGGAAGCTGCCCCCATATGTGAAGGTGCACACTATGCTCTGTGCGATATCAGGGCGGCAAAAGTTAAAACCGGACAAAATGTTCTGATCTATGGTGCAACCGGTGCTATTGGCTCAGCAGCTGTGCAGCTGGTAAAATACTTTGGTGCAAGAGTTACTGCAGTTTGCAATACTCAAAATGTGGATCTTGTTAAATCATTGGGGGCTGACATTGTAGTTGATTATACCAGGCAGGACTTTACAAAAACAAATCAGATTTTTGACTTCATTTTCGATGCTGTTGGCAAGAGTTCATTTGGAAAGTGCAAACCCCTGCTTGGAAATAAAGGCATATACATCTCCACAGAACTCGGTAAAAATTCTGAGAATATTTTTTTAGCTGTGATGACTCCGGTTCTTGGCGGTAAAAAGGTATTATTCCCCATTCCGACAATTAGTAAGGAAGATGTTATTTTTTTGAAAGAACTTGTGGAAACAGCAAAATATAAGCCCTTAACAGACAGGCGATATCCACTGGAGCAAATTGTTGAGGCTTACAGGTATGTTGAAACCGGACAAAAAACAGGCAATGTTGTAATAACCCTGATTTAGTGAACAGAAACAAACTGAGTTTGTTACACAATTAGGTAAATCAAAAATAATTTTTAAATTTACGGGAATTAAAAAAGAATGAAGTTGTAATAACCTGATAATCTGAATTAAAATGAATATGAAATTAATGAGAAAGTTTGCATGGATCCTGGTCGTCTCTTTTATAACGGGTACAAACCTTGAAGCACAGGAACGGAATGATGTGATAAAGGCTTATAATGAAGGGGCGAAAGCGGTTCAAACGGATACTCAGGTTGCTATCTCGTCATTTGAAAAGGTAATTACCCTGTCCGATCAGGTTGGTGAGACTGCTAATGACCTCAAACAAAAAGCCATTCAGATTCTGCCGGGATTGTATGTCAAGATTGCAAATACGGCTCTGAAGGAAAGCAAGCCGGGTCCGGAAATAATTCAGGCTGCCAGGAAAGCTGCTGCTGTTGCGGAAAAATATGGAAACGCTTCTGCTAAGGAAAATGCAGGGAAGGTCCTGGTACAGGGCTATAACGCAATGGGTACCGATTTTTTTACAAAGAAAGATTATGAAAATGCCCTGCTTACATTTGACAGCCTTCTGTTAATAAATCCCGGTTATGTTAATGCAATATACAACAAGGCTTTAATTTACAGAGCTCAGAATAATGCCGTTGCTTTTGAGGAAACAATGGATCTCTTCCTTGGAAAGCTGGAAGCCGGCAAGGATGATGAAAGAATAAAACAGGCATCTGCCTCAGCCCTTGAATATTTTCGCGCCGCAGGATCACAGGCAAACCAGGGAGAGAAACTTGACGAAGCGCTTGCCTTGTTGAATAAAGCTGCAAAATACGGAGCCGACAAAGACCTTTTCTATTACTTTGCCGATGTGTATAACAAACAAAAGAACTTCGATAGCGGAGCTGAAAATGCTCAAAAAGGCCTGGCCCTTGAAACAGGTAATGCCGAAGCCAAAGCAAAATTTTACTATCAGCTTGCAGTTGCCCAGGCAGGCAAGGGACAGACCGCTGAGGCCTGCGCTTCGTTTAAGAATGCCTTGTACGGACCTTTCGCCGCGGCATCAAAAGCACAGAGAACAAATTTAAAATGTGAATAGATTTACCAGACACCATAAAAAAGCTCCTGTATCAAAATGCGGGACAAAAGATTTGTTGCTGAACATCGGGACGGACCGCTCACAAAAGAAAATCATCGTAAGTTAATCAAATGGGCCATAGAGTGCTCAGAACACGTATTGCCGCTCATTGGTGAAGATCCGGACGGATCGCTCATTCATGCTTTGCATGTAGCCGGAGAATGGGAAAAAGGCAATGCATCCACCGGAGCAGCAATGAAAGCTTCGCTTGACGCTCATGCCGCAGCAAGGGAAACATCTGATCCGGTTAAAATAGCGGTAGCCCGGTCCGTTGGCCATGCAGTGGCCACCGCTCACATGGCTGATCATTCACCCGGGGCAGCATTATATGCATTGAAAGCAGTAAAGTATGCTGGTAAATCAATCGATGAAGAAAGAGATTGGCAGAAGATACAATTACAACAGCTGCCATCAGAAATTGTGGAGCTTGTAATCTCTGTGATGATGAAGAAAGCCAAAAGCTTCAAAGTTTAGCCCGGCACACACCGGAAGCCTTGCATCTGAAGTCAGGTTCACAGGCTTATCCGCCATATAAACGTATCGAATTTTCCGTGTGGGTTTTTTAACTTATTCAGGTTTGAATTGTTTAAAATAAGCAGGGTTTTCGTAAGAAAATATCTGGTTGATAATCCTTTGACACATCTTCAGAGTGGCATTACTAAAAGGATTAAAATTAAAACATAACCACGGACAAATGGAAAGTAATAACGAAGAAATCATCTATTATCCCTCCCGGATGGTAATAGACAATGCTAACATTAAGGAATATGATGTGATGTATAAGTATTCTGTCGAAAATCCTGAAAAGTTCTGGGAAGAACAGGCTGAGCATCTTGAATGGTACAAAAAATGGGATTATGTTCTGGATAAAAGCAATCCACCATTTTTTAAATGGTTTCCCGGAGGTAAAACCAACATTATCTTAAATGCCATTGACCGGCATCAGAATACCCCAAACAGGAATAAGCTGGCATTAATCTGGGAGGGCGAACCGGGCGATACCCGGACTTTTTCCTATCATGCATTGCATCGCGAGGTATGCCATTTTGCAGTTATATTAAAAAGCATGGGAGTGAAGAAAGGGGATGTAGTAACAATTTACATGCCCCAGATTCCCGAACAGATCTTTGCAATGCTTGCCTGCGCAAAAATAGGAGCTGCACACAGCGTTGTATACGGAGGTTTCAGTCATGAGGCTCTGGCCGACCGTATTAATGATGCCAATAGCAGGGTTGTTATTACAGCTGATGGCGGGTACAGGCGTGGAAAGGTTGTCGAGATGAAAAGTGTTGTCAACAAGGCCATGGAATTATCGCCTACCATGGAGATCTGCATTACTGTAAAACGGACTGGTGGTGACGTATATATGGAAAGTGGCCGTGATTACTGGTATCACGATTTAAAAGCCCTTGCCTGTAACTTTCAGCAAATGCGATACTGAGCAGATGGATTCCTCGGATATGCTTTTTCTCCTTTATACCTCGGGCTCCACTGGTAAACCGAAGGCACTTATTCATACCCACGGAGGATACAGTGTTTATACCGCTACCACCCATCGTATGGTATTTGATATTAAGCCTGAGGATCGTTTCTGGTGCGCAGCCGATCCGGGATGGATTACCGGACATAGTTATATCGTCTATGGTCCTCTGATCAACGGTTCAACGATAATGCTGTATGAGGGTGCACCCAATCATCCATATCCCGACAGATGGTGGAAGATGATCGAAAAATACGGAGTGAACATACTGTATACTTCCCCAACTGCAATAAGGGGATTAATGCGTTACGGAGATTCCTGGCCAAACAGGAATAATATCGGATCATTGCGTTTATTAGGGTCGGTTGGGGAACCAATAAATCCTGAAGCCTGGCAGTGGTTTCATAAAGTAATCGGAAAGGGGAAGTGTCCGGTAATAGATACCTGGTGGCAAACTGAGACTGGCGGATTTATGATAACACCCTTACCCATAACGCCTTTGAAACCCGGATCAGCCACTAAGCCCTTTTTTGGTAATGTAGTCGATGTTGTCGATGAACATGGAAATCCGGTTAAGGATGAGGAGGAAGGTAACCTGGTGATAAAAACCCCATGGCCCGGGATGACTGCCGGTGTTTTAAATGATCCGGATCGATTTATTGACACATACTGGAAGAAATATAAGGAACAAGGCTGGTATCTGACAGGTGATTCGGCCAAAAGGGATAAAGATGGTTATTACTGGATAATCGGTCGAACAGACGATGTGATCAAAGTAAGCGGCTACCGGTTAGGCAGCGCTGAAATTGAGAGTGTTATGGCAAGGCATCCGGCAATTGCGGAATCAGCTGCGATAGCTTTGCCACATCAGCTAAAAGGGAATGCCATTCATATTACATGTGTTTTACGTCCGGGTTATAATGCAAGTAAAGAACTTGAACATGAATTGATTGTACATATGGTTGAACATCTGGGTCCGATTGCCCGCCCGGAAGCAATTTTGTTTGCTGACATATTGCCAAAAACGCGAAGCGGCAAAATCATGCGCAGGGTACTTAAAGCGAAAGCACTCGGATTGCCTGAAGGAGATCTGAGCACACTGGATGATTAAAGAGGTGCTCCTGTTACTGCCTGTTGCCCCTGAGAGTCATAAATCAAAAAATAATATTGATTTTAAATATTGCATTGAGTAACTTTGATAACGTAGAACCAATGCTAAAACCGCATTTATCTGAATAAAGGGGGAAATCATATTATTAATACATCTGGCATTATTCATCAGACGATAAAAATATCGTGAAGGTAATGCCATAAATAATCTGGCTACAGATTAATATTCATTAAAATGAAAAGGATTCCTGGTATAAAATTCAAAAGCACATTATTAATCCTTCCAACGCTTGTTTTATTAAGTGTAATATCGTGTCATCCGGGTGACCGTTCAGATAATATACTTATTGGAAACTGGCTTGGAGCTGTTAACGATGAGGTCCATATTTTTTATGAAATATCCGAAAAATGGGATGGCTCACTGATGGGATACAATGGAATTATCGAGTTTAAGCTATCGGGGGGTCCGGTCGAGATTATAAGTTTAAATCAGGATACTGTTCGCTTTGAGGAATTGGAATCCAATCAGCGTTTTGTCGGCATTTTGAATAGAGACAGCCTGTCCATCAGAGGGAAATATACCAACCTGAACATTGGCAGTTCCTGGCCCCTGAATCTTCACCGGGTAGATTCATTAATGCTGCCTCCCAGACCACAGACCCCAAAAAAACCCTATCCTTATACTGAAGATGATGTGGTGTACGAAAATGAATCTGCCGGCATTAACATTGCCGGGTCGCTGACTATACCGACCGGAAATGGCCCGTTCCCATGTGTGCTTCTTATTACTGGCTCAGGACAACAAAACCGGGATGGAGAAACCGCATTTCATCATCCGTTTTTAGTAATAGCCGATTATCTGACCCGCAGAGGTATAGCGGTCCTTCGGGTTGATGACCGTGGAATTGGCGGCACAACCCGCCCGGGATTTTTTTTCAATTCCACAACTAAGGATTTAGCAGGTGACGTACTTGCAGGTGTGCGAATATCTTAAAACAAGAAAAGAGATTAATCCCCAAAAGATTGGCCTGATAGGACATAGCGAAGGAGGCCTGATTGCTTCGATGGTGGCTTGTGAATCTACCCGACGTCTCTTATATAGTCCTGATGGCATCTCCTGCAGGCGGTAGTTTCCATGATGGGATAGTCAGACAGGACAGTGTCGAGGCCCGGGCCAGGGGAGCCAATGATGATGAAGTACTTTTAATTGCAAACTGGTGCAAAAGGTTTTATGATTTTGCATTAAATGAAAAGGATAAGGATAGTGCCAGAATAAAAATGCAAAAATTGTACGAATACAGGACTAACGAAGAAAAAGAAGCTTTTGAAAGGACAGGTGTGGGTGGAGGAACATTAAATATCGACTATGCACTCACGCCTCATTTTCAATATTTTCTAACATTAAATCCTGATGATTTTTTAAAAAAAGTCCAATGTCCTGTTCTGGCTCTGATGGGAAATAAAGATACAAGCGGTCCTACCAAAGCGACATTAAAGGCTATGGAAATTTCATTTAAAGTTGGCGGGAACAAAAATTATTCAGTACATGAATTAGATAACCTGAATCATCATTTTCAAACAGTAAAATATGAAAGTTCCGGGGATATAGAAGAAACGATCTCCCCGATAGTACTCGATATCATTACCTCCTGGATTAAAGAACAGACACAATTATACTGATTGTATTAACATCGGTTATTTCGAATTGACAAACGTCTTTTTTTAAAATTACTGTATTCATGAAAAAAGCATTAATCCTATTTTGTTTAGTTATCGGCGCGTTCAGCCTGGGAGCCCAGTCATTCAATCTTGCATTTAAAATTGATTCGCTGGTGGGTATAAATGTTACAAAAGCGACTCCCGGTTGCGTAGTGGGGATTGTTAAAGATGGGGAAATTCAGTTTAAGCAAATTTACGGGTCAGCCAATCTGGATTATAGAATTCCCATAACTGATTCTACCGTTTTTAACCTTGCTTCAGTTTCAAAACAATTTACTGCATTCCTGGTTCTGTTGCTTGAAAAGGAAGGAATACTAAGCTTAGACGATGAGATTCAGAAGTATATTCCTGAGCTTAAGAACTATGGGTATCCAATAACCATAAGACATTTATTACATCACACATCAGGTATTCCTTCCACGGACAATCTGCGACTTTTTGCCGGTCTTTCGCTTGAGATGCCCTGGGATATTGATGATGAATTTGAAATGATCCAGTCATATCAAAAGTTGAACTTTAAACCCAATGAAGAACATAACTATTCAAATGCCGGATATGTTCTGCTTACGCACATAATTGAAAAATCAACCGGGAAGTCTTTTCCCCAATGCATGGCGGAGAAAATATTTAACCCATTGCAAATGGGAAATGCCATTATTTACGATACGCCGGGGAAAGTAATATTTAATCGTGCTTCAGGCTATAGAAAAGCCGGGGGAAATTTCTTAAAAACAAACACTGAAGGAGAATCCTACATTGGTTCCACAAACCTGTATGCTTCAGTAAACGACCTGATTAAGTGGTCTGTTAATCTGACCACAAAGTCCCTGGGCGGAAAACAATTAGTTGACCGGCTGTTTAATCCGGCTGATACACTGAACAATGGCGATACGATTAACTATACTTTTGGTTTCAACGTCAGGAAGTACAAGGGAATCAAGATTGTGGAGCATAGTGGTTTCACAGTAGGTTTTAAAACCCAGATCATGCATTTCCCGGAAGCTGGTTTTTCAGTCTTTGTTCTTTCTAACAATGAAAACACAGAACCCTGGAATATAGCAACACAAATTGTTGAATGGTGCCTTAAAGACATTCTGAAACCGGAAGCAAAGCAGGAGCGTAAGGAAATATCTATCAATAAAGATTTGTATAAAGTATATAAAGGAAGCTATCAACTCCCTGATGGAGTGGTCCTTCAATTCGATATAGTAAATGATACGCTGAAGCTTATTATTCCGGGAGCTCCAAAATTCGCATTGTATCCGGAGAAAGAAAATGAGTTCTTTTTAAAGGACTTTGATGCTCAATGTACTTTTGTGAAAGACAGCAAAGGAATGGTTAATGAAATTATCTGGCACCAGAATGGCCAGAGTCCCAGGGCTGTACGATATACTGAGCCAAAACCTTTTACCCAAAATGAACTGCTGGATTTTGCCGGAAGATATGAAATTCCCGAACTGAAAGTCACTTATCAGGTTTCTGTAAAGGATAATGAGGTAACAATATTATTGCCAAAGACTTTCAGATCTGTTAATATTGATCCCAACCTGAAATTAAAGCGTATTGAGGGAGATAAATTTTTTGGAAGTCTTTCAAAGGTTGAATTTAAAAGAGACAAAAAAGGGGAAATTACCGGTTTTGTAATTCAAGACGTCGGCAGGCTTCGAAATATTGAATTTTCAAAGAAGGATTAATTTAAAGCGAAAACAAATTCAACAAGGCTGCCTTCGGCCGGCGAAGGTGGCGACCGAAGGACAGAGCCTGCATGCAGCGGGCAAAGATTTATTTACCCGACAAAATGAGCTTCAGATGTTATAGCCACGCTTAATGCTTTTGAAATAATACAATTTTTTTCTGCCTCCTCCGTAATGGATTTAAACTCTTCAGCATTTATCCCGGGGACAGACCCTGAAATTGACAGATGGACCCCTGTAATTGTTACATTTTCAAGAGTTACTGTTGCAGTCGTCTTCAAATTTGCCTCAGTAAAACCTTTTTGAGTCAGAATCGAGGCAACCCACATGGTGAAACACCCTGCATGGGCAGCGGCTAGCAGCTCTTCGGGGTTGGTGCCGTTTTCGCCTTCCACGAACCGGGCCTTGTGACTGTAATTTGTGTTGCTTAAAGTACCACTTTGAGTGGTTAATGTACCACTTCCCTCTTTGAGACTACCTTTCCAATGTGCATTTGCCGTACGTTTCATATACTTTAATTTTAGTTTGTTGCCTTTTGACTCACAAAAGTATAAACAGATTTTCAAGGCACTAAGTTCAGTTAAATCGATGCGCAGTAATATTGACACCGGCATGATTTTTGTAACTTATTGATTACCTAACATCTGTTAATCAATAATTTTCACATTAAAATACCTGATGACTAATATCCCGGATAATAATCCTAATAACTTAAATCATGAAAACAAAATCTGCTGTTATTTTTCTTATCCTGATTAGTTCTATTGCCTGTAAGATCCCAGACTCCGCAAGTAGTAAGAGGATTTTCAGACATTAAATTTTCTTACGATATTTCATCCATGAGTGCCGGAGGTGAACATTTTCGAAGAAATGAAACCCTGATACCCTTTGGGCTTGGATTGGAACTGACTTATAATCTAAGTAAAAGGTTTTCAACTAATATTGGAATTGAACTCAGAACTACCGGAAAGAGAACCATAGACTCCTTCATTATCAGCGAATTTGGGGGTTATTCTGGCCCCATTCATCATGAATACAGGGATATTTATCTGGACATCCCGCTTCACATTAATTATAAGTTATTAAATACCAGGCCGTTTAAGATTCTGATAAGCACAGGGCCTAAAGAAACCTTCTACTTCTACAACGACTACAGGAATCCGGGTTATGATGGGAAAGAACACAGAGAGAAAGGAACTACCTTCTCTACAGCACTGGATTTTGGACTTATAGAAACCTTAAAGATTTCAAGACAAATTCGGGATCTTCGTTTCACAGTACTATGGATATTATGTAATCGGCCAATTTAGTGAACTGGAGTCGGTTGACCTGAGAGCTGGTTTGACATACTATTTTAAATAAAAATCCGCACGATCTGCGGGAAAACAAAAGAATTTCCAGCTGATTTCGTAGACCTGCCTGCCGTGTAATACTTGTTTTCTCAACAGACTGGGAGCCTTTTACCGACCAGAAAGACCTTATGAATTAACAGTTACCATTATTGTGAAGAATTACACTGCCGGTGGGCAGGTTTTCGAGTCTTTGAGAAGGTGGGGAGAGCCCTATAAAATAGGGTCATTACAAAATTCGGTTCGTTTACAATTTTTGCAGTATTTTCCCATCCAGACTTCATCAAACTGATTCATAATGGCTTCTATCATCCCGGGATCAGTTGTAATGAAACCTGATTCAAAGTTACGGGTATTTGCGCCTTTCATACCTAATCCGGCTCCGGTGAGATTTGCAGAACCAGAATAGGCAAATTTGCCGTCAATAATAATGTGTTTGAAATGAACCCTCGGGCATAGCTGCCTCTCCATATTTTTCCATAACAAAGGGTATTTGTCAAAACTTTTTCTAAAGTTAACGCCAGGGTCTTTTGCATGCAAAAGCCGAATGGCTACTTTCCTTTTTGCCAGACTATCAAGTACGGCCAGAAAAGATTGTACTGTTCCTTTGTGGTGAACATGCAGATCCTTTATATCGGCCGTACCTATCCACACAAAAGATGTTGCACCGGCAACGGACCCGATAGCCTGCTTGTATAGTTGTTCATTGGTTACAAAATTAATGCTCATGTTCCTATCTGCTTTTGGACAGTTTTGCATCTCCTTTTCCCTGACCAGCAACATTGTTTATGTGAATACAAAGTAAACATAATTGACCATAAAATTTTCGCTAAGAGCGGTTTTTACTGATCCACATTTTTTTCAGCATTAAGGAGACAAAAAGGGAAATTTGCCGTCTTTGTAACTGAAGAAGCACAGAATTTGTAATAGTGTAACAAAAAAATTAATTAAGTATGAAAGCGTATTTTGTTCTATTGCTATGCATCCTGTCAGCGGGTGGTTGTAATAATGTAAAATCATCACAAGATTTGCTTAATCACATCTTCAGTACCCAATACAGGCACAGTATCATTTCAAAGGGAGATAATCTTCCGGATTTTGACAGAAGGAAGGACAGCATTAACCTGTTCCTTGTTGCTTTACATCAAAGAATTGAACCAAGGGAATTTCAGAAGAGAGCTGGCTGGTCCGATGAACTGATGAAGGAAAAAACTCAGTTGCTGATAGAAAAGGGATGGCTGGTCAGTGATAATAAAGGCCTCAGGGCAACCATATTTATAGCATCCGATGAACAGGGGAAAGAGCTTTACGAGTATGGAAAACCTCTGGCTACAGAAATTGCTCAATCCATAGAAAAGGAAATTCCTTCTATTAAAGAGAAGCTTAAAGCAACCGGTTTATCGGATAAATATGATTTTGATTCAATGTCTTTTTTAATGTTAAGTGATGCATTGCTTGATAATTGGCAGTTAATGGAAATGGAAGCATCATATTTGAAGAAAGAAAATCGTCCCGAAAGGCATGGCAAATTCTATTATGCCTCCATAATGGAACACACTAATACTGATTATGAGCCTTTTGGAATTTACGGAAATCAATATGGAAGAATCAATGACAGTACTTCCCTGAGTATTTATGGGAACAACAGGATAATTGTAAACGCAAGATTACAGAATGATCCTGCATATGCTGATTCCATTTTGAATGTCGCTCTTAAGCTTACACCCGAACTCTATAACTTTTATGATAAGATAGCAGCGGACTACAAACCAACACTATTGAAAATACTGGAGGAAAACTCAGATTATTCTCATAAAGTATATAACAAGTCAGGCTATTCAGACCAGATTGCTTTTGAAGAATTTTTTATCTGGTGGTATCATTTTATATATACAAGTGCCACTAATATTTTGGCAGAGAAGAAATTGCTGACAATTCCGGAAGGAGGGAACTATTATTATAAGCAATGATCACATGTTGGGACATCGCATGTGACAAATCAGAATACCAGCCCTGTCAGCCATCCCCAGATCACATAACGTAAGAATTTCCCGGCCAGCATTGCAATGGCGGTGACCAGGATATTGGCGCGTAAAATGCCAAGCCCGACGGCGAATATATCTCCTACTGCCGGAACCCAGGAAAGAAATGCAAATATTGCTCCTCTTTTATAAAGGCGGTTATGCCACTTTTCAATGGTTTCACGTTTTATCCGAAGGTACTTTTCAATCCAGTCCCATTTACCCAGATATCCAATAGCATAGCTGCTCATTCCACCGAGCCAGTTTCCGGCTGAGGCAACCAGAACAGCAGTATAAGGCATCGGTGCCATTGATGATCAGGAATGTAAGCAGTGCTTCGGAACTGAAAGGTATAACCGTAGCTGCCAGGAAACTGGCAAGAAATAATCCCCAAAGGCTGTAATCAAAAAGTCCTTCCACAAATTTTAAACATCAATTATCTGCTAACTTAAGTAAAATTAGTGAGCATGTTCCCCTTTAAAGAGTATCAGGTCGCCGTTACGGAATATGCCAATATTGAATCTGCTAATAATTCCGCATCTTCCTTTATCCCAAAGATGATAGCCGATTTTCTTTTTCGCAGCCATGGAAGGCCCAGGAAGTATAAGCCTTCAATATCCGAAATTCCCTCATAGTGGTTTAAAATTCCCGAACCGTTGAAGACTGGAAGCTTCAGGTAGCTGAAATCACCGGTAAATCCTGTTGTCCAGATAATCGATGTTATATGGTTTTCTGCGAGGTTGAGTTTCGTAACGGATGATGCAGAAGCAGCTGATTTATCAGGTTCATCCTCAGGATCCTCTTCAGGTGGCGGAGCGTTCAGTTGTGAATTCTGAATATACTCATTTATAATCTCTTTCAACTTCTTCGAGGATTCATCAGCGAATCTTATATTAGATGCTGCATCAGGACGGAGAAAGATGTTTGTGGCATCGGTAAATTCCATTCTTCCGAGGATAACAGCACCATTTCTTGCAAGTGCCTGTAAACTAATAGTGTGCCCCCGTGGACCAGCCGTTGATATCTGTGGTTGTTTCATATTCAGAATACCCGGATCGGTAACGTCAGTAGCTCTCAAATCAAAAAATCCTGTCAGCGTAAGCCAATCCGTTATATCCCTGCTGCGATACCTTCTCGGAACCCTGCTTACCCGGCTGGTCGAGATAAAAACTTTCCTTCCCGTATCAATGAGATCTTCAGCGATCTGAATGCCCGATTGAGCGCTGCCAACAATGAGAACTGCGCCATCAGGCAGCAACGAAGCATTTCTGTATTCAGCGGCATGCAACTGAAGGATATTGGGTGTTATATTCTTTGAAAATGTTGGAATATTCTTAATATTCTGCCCACCTGAAGCTACTACAACTTGTTTACTCCTGTAATTTTTTTCATACCCATTTTCTGAGACAGCAACAGAAAAATCAGTTGAATCATGAATTTTTTCAACTGAAGTAACTTTGCAACATTCTATTACTGGCAACTGATATTTTTCTGAATAACCTTCAAGAAAAAAGATAAGATCTGACGCAGAACAGAATCCTTCCGGATCAGAGAGGATATTTTCCTGCCCCGGTAATAAGTTCATTTTGTTCGGGGTGTTAAGCTTAAATGAATTCCATCGCTGGTTGCGCCACGTATTCCCAATTTTACCCTCCTCAAAAACCAGATGGTTTAACCGAAGTTTCTTCAGGAAGTAACTTATGCTCAGCCCTGCATGCCCTGCACCAATTACAATAACATCGAGGACAGAAGAATTCATAGGTTAACAAATAAGTCAACTTTTCCCTAATTAACAGATATCTGTTAATAATGTTTGGATAAACCAGATCATGTGTAGGGGCTGTAGAAAAAGTCAAAATCCCTTAACCCTGCCTACCGGCAGGCAGGCGCTGAGGGCGCAAAGGGAAGACGCAAAGTTCGCAAAGAGCTGAATTTATGTGTTTTAGCTTTGCGTTCTTTGCGACATCTTTGCGTTCTTTGCGGTTAAAAAGGACTTTTTAAACAGCCCCTTTACGCAGATCAGACCAAAAGCCATCGCCACATCTTAAGCTTCCTTTTCCCCGACTGACTCAAATAATGTCCCCCTTTTGAAAAGGTCCAGATTGCTTGCGAGTTTCATTATAACAGCCAGCAACAGGAACAGACCAATATTCCCGGCAAGGTATGCATAATCATTCAGGGTCAGCAGGACGAAAATAAATGAGTATAAAATCACCAGCATTCCAAATACAATAAATGCTGTCTTTTTTTCCCTGAATAGAGTGCCGGTAAAAAATGAGATCATTAAAATTGTTGCGACTGATGAAATCAGGTATGCTATATTGAAGCCAACCTGCTCACTGAGAGAATTCAGAAGCGAGAAAAAGAGGACCAGACCAAGCGAGACCAGGAAATAGTGGAAAATATGAATCACTTCCTTCCTGGTAATTTCAAGAAAAATCAGAACAAGAAATGTGAGGGCAATGAAAAGTAATCCATATCTGGAGCTCCTGTATGACTTCTGATAATGATCAACAGGTTGAAAAAGATCCAGTCCAAATGAACTTTCCAGCGGATGAAATACATTTCCAATCCAGTTTTGAGGAAAATTTCTGTTCAGATGGGTCACTTCCCAATCTGCAGTAAATCCTGTTTCATCAACATTTCTGTTTAACGGCAGGAAACTACCGTTAAAACTTGGAGAGGTCCATTCTGATTCAAGATGTGCAAAAGTGGACTTCCCAAGGGGAGTCAGCAGCAAACCTTCAGACCCTGACAGGTTGATATTCAGATCAAGACTAATTTTTTTGCCGGGTACGAGAACAGGACTGATAAATGAAATGCCGGACTGAAAGATATCATTATCCCTGACTCCCGGTTCTGCTTCGAGCGCTGTTGAATCAGTTTTCAGAATGATCTTGCCCTTCAGGCCTCTGTTATCTGAAATACCGACAGTATAATATGCCTCATTCCAAAGGACTTCATAGTTTTTCAGTATATCCGCCACCGGAAGAATAAAATATCCGGTTATTTTCAGGTCTGATTCATAAACAACAGACTTGTAAATCCCCCGTATCTTATTTCGGGCTTGATTTTCCCGTAATATTGAGACTTTCGGGTAAGATATGCCATATTTTTGTTACGGATCTCTCATCCTTTTCAGAAGGAACGGTACGAACGGGGATATTGATCACCGGGCCTGAAAAGCATTGTTTGGCAGCCCATTGATCTGATATTTCCTTTTTCACCTTTTCAGCATTCAGCTGCCTTTCCGTGATAATTTCCTTGATCATCTGGAGAGGCGCCAGGAAGAGCAGCCCCAAAAATGCAAGTAATGCGAGTTTTATAGTCAGGGACTGGTGCCATTTGTTCTGGTTTGTAATTTCAATTTTCATAGCATTTAATTTAACTTGGTTTAAAAAGTACTTTGAATTGCAAAGCGGAAGAATAAAAAAATTACTGTTCTTTTATAAGATTCTCAAGAGCTTTTATATGTTGCTGGAAATCAGCGATGCCTGATTCAGTGGCGGAGTAGCTTGTATTTGGTTTACGCCCGATAAATTTTTTATTAACCTTTATCATCCCTTTTTCCTCAAGGGCTTTCAGATGACTGGCAAGATTCCCGTCAGTTACATTCAGGGTATCTTTCAAACTGTTAAAATCATAGGTTTCATTTACCATCAGGACAGACATTATCCCCAACCTGATCCTGCTTTCAAAAACTTTGTTTAAGTTGGAAATAAGATCTTTCATGCTTCGTATTTTCTGTACATTACAAGTCCGTAGATTATATGGAGGATGCCAAAACCGAATATCCAGAATATCAAGCCCCAGCCCGGTAAAAATGCTGATACAAGTCCAATAATTATTTCAAGTATTCCCAGATAAAAAATCTCACCATAAGTAAACTTTCCTGCATTTACGAGCGCCAGTCCGTAAAAAATAAGAAAACCCGGGACTATAAGCTGAATGTGATTCTGGAACAGGAGTACAATTATAAAAATACCTCCGGTTGCCAGGGGAATCAAAAGGTTTATAAGCAGCCTCCTGGAGACAGGGGTCCAGAAGATCTTTCCATCATGCCTGGCCTTTTTTAATGAGAAATAGAGAGCAAACAGGACAGAAAAAACCAGCACTAAGCCTGCATCTGCAATAAGCTGCCATCTGAGAACAGTAGTCTCTTTCACCGAAAGACTTCTGAAATATTCATCATAATGAATGCTCCCGTTGTTCAGAATAAAAAAATAGGCGACCAGCGCTCCGGCTATTGCTGTAATCCCTGCAAATATTCCTGAAAGGCCGCTAAGCGAAAGGAATCTGGAAGATTCTTCCATTATTTTCCTGATAGTCTTTATATCCTCGATGGATTTGGAGTCATTTTTCATTTCTTTAAAAGTACTTTGAGAGACAAAGTAAAACATAAATTTATTCTGTTCCTAATTTTTATTTAATATTTTTATTGTCTCCATTGATGCCCAACCGGTCCCGTCAGGGACTTGATATAGGTAGCCGTCAGACACGAAATAGTCCCACAATGGGTTTAAATAGTCCGCAATACCGGACCCGTCAGGGACATTATTTTGCAGACCCCGGTCCCGTCAGGGACCTGATATAGGTAGCCGTCAGGCACGATATAGCAGTCACCTATGCGAGAAATTTAGGATTGCCGGTCAAACCGGTTATTCACCCGTGAAATTCATCCATTTACCGATAAAGCATTTATAATACACTATCGCAGTCTTATATTTGTATATGATCCATTAACCTTTAAAACCATCCATGATGAAAAAGATTTTGTTATCATTGTTACCGTAGTTCTGTTCTGCGCTTTCGATACTGGCACAAAACACCGCCAACCTTAAAATGAACCTGGAGAAAAACAAGGTTTACCGGTTAAAGTCTGTTTCGGAGCAGACTATTACGCAAACGATAAACGGGGTTCAACAGACCACAGAATCCAAAGTTGATTATACACTTTCGCTGAAAATGATTGATGCGACAGCCGATTTTATGATCACTGAAGTACATTTTGATACCCTGATTACCAATACCAATACAATGGGGAAAATGGTCAATATGAGTTCTGTCAGTGAAGGGGATATCAAATCGGCAGAAACGGCTGATGTTATGTCATGCATAATGAACCGGTTAAGTAAAAATGCCCTGTATGTTAAAATGGATTTTACAGGAAAACCATTTGAAATTGTGAATTTAAAAATGCTGTCTGACTTAGTTATGAAAGATACCAGTTCGATTACCCTTACCGGTCAAACAGCTGACGGCTGTTAAAAAGCAGATAATAAATATGGTCAGCGACAATTCTTTAAAAACAATGATCGGAATGTTTACATATTGTCTTACCGGGCAAACAGGTTTCCACAGGTGATAACTGGAATGTGACACAACAGATGAATTCCGGCGGAATGATGCTCGATATAATTACAACTTATCATCTGGACGGATTAAATGGGAATAATGCAAATATTACTGTCGAATCAAATATTAAGGCGGCAGCAGAATGCAGATCCTATTGAATCGGGCGGAGCTAAAGTGACCTATGACGATCTGAAAGGATTGAGCAAATCAACTATGGTGATTGATATCCGTACCGGCCTGATAGTTGAAGATAAAGCAAAAACACATATTACCGGAAATCTGGGCATCAGCGCTCCCGGCTTTAGTATGCAAATACCCATGGATATTAACGGAGAATCGAAAGTTATTGCATTACAGTGAAGTGGATAACAGGTAAAATGAAAAAATATATAGTCTGTTACTTCTTATAACCTCCATTACTGCTCAGGCTCAAAACATCAGGGGAAAAGTATGTCTTGAGAAAGATAAATCACCTGTACAGTTTGCCTCTGTCGGACTGGTTCAATTGCCTGATTCAACAATGATTACCGGGGTTATTACTTTAACCGACGGAGGCTACCTACTTGAAAAAGTAAAACCGGGCAATTATTTTATCAGGGTAAGTTTCGTTGGTTATAAAACCAATGGGAAAAAAGTTGTTGTTGAGGCAGGTCGAATCGAAATTGCTGTTGATACCATTTTTTTAACTGAAACCACTGCAAGCTTTAAATGAAGTTACAGTTGTAGGTGAGCGTCTGAAGGGCAAGGAAATGGTTGACCGGACTGTTTATGCCATTCCGGCAGTTGTATCCAAATCGCCAATTAACGGGTACGATCTCTTAAAAAAAATACCACAGGTAAATGTTGATTTTCAGAACAATGTAACGCTTAACGGCAGCAGCAATTTTATAATCCAGGTTGATGGAAGGCAACGCGACAAGGAATTCCTTGCCCGAACTTCTTCCATCTGATATCGAAACCATTGAAATTATCAGCAATCCGTCCGGTAAATACGAAGGCAATATCGATGGGGTAATAAACATCATCCTGAAAAAAGAAGCCAGATATGGAATGAACGGTAATGTTGGTCTCAATATTAAACCATTTAATAAGATCACCAGTCAGGCAACCGGCAGTCTCGATTATGCACTCGGTAAAATAACATTTTATGTGACTGCCTTCAATTTTTCACAGAGTCTTGATATAAATTCAACGAATGAAAGCCGTTTCACAATGATCGATTCAACGAGCAGCCTGTCGGGGAACGGAGGCATAAAAGTGACAATGTCGACAATCAACGGCGGATTCGATTATTACATGAATGATAAAAACAACCTGAGTTTTAATGTCAGTTATAAACCGATAAATCAGAATGTGGATATGTTAAGTGAAACTTTCCTGTACAAAAACAATAATCCCCTGAACACGATTTCATCGCTGACAAATAATGGCTTTGAAAGTGATGAAAAATCAGTATCCCTGTTTTACAAAAAGACGTTTAAAAATCCGATTCAGGAATTCACGGCTGAAGACAATTATTATAATTTTAAATCAGATGAAGGAGAATGATTTTACGAATACCCGGTACCTTTATAATACAGATTCAGTACTCAATACTTATATCACGGCTGGAAGATAATCTGAACGAACGGAATTATTATTCAACCAAATTGAATTATGTTCAGCCGATAGGATTGTCTGCGAAAATTGAAACAGGCTATCAATTGTATTACCAGCAGATGAGCTACGATTTCAAAATAAATAATCAGGAATCAAATAATCTGTTTGAATATGCGGAGTTTCGAAATTCAGTTTATGGCGGAATTACCTATAATCTGAAGAAAATCGGATTCCAGGCTATGCTCAGGGTAGAAAACAGTCAGATTAAAGCTGATTCGGTTACCGAGCCGAATTATTCCTGTCTTCTGCCTTCCGTCAATCTTCAATATAAATTTTCCGCATCACATAATCTGAAATTTACATATAACCGAAGAATCAACCGTCCCGGAATTTACGAAATGAATCCCTATTACAAGATAGACCAGAATTATAATATTTCTCAGGGAAATCCCGATCTGAAACCAGATTATCGTGACCGGCTTCAGCTTACCTATACCTGGAACTTTGGCAGCAACTATTTTTCACCTTATGTTTACAAGGAATATTTTTCAAATAAGATAGGAAATGAGTACCGGGTAATTAATTCTCCTGTCGACAATGCACTGACCACATTTACAAAACCCTTTAACCTGCTTAGCGGCTATGAGCTCGGGGGCGGTATAAATGCCATGTTATGGTATATAAATATCAATGCGAGGATCTATAAGGGACATTTCAACGAGTATACAGGGCAATCAGTTTTCATACCTTCAAGGGATTATTTCTCATGGAGTATTACCAGCACTGCGTATGGTAGTCTTGACAAAAAAAAGACCTTAACTGCATTTGCTTTTTTGAGCTATGAGGGAGTAAATATAAATGCACAATCCAAAACATACAACATCCCCTTTTATGGACCAGGTGTTCAAAAACAGATGAAGAACCACAGTTTAGGGGTGGTTTGGGTACTGCCATTATCAACGCACGTAAGATTAAACAGAACTGAAACCGAAACAACTGCTTATAATTCCACAAATATTATAGGATTTGATGTTTCGAATTACATCCAGTTTATGTATTCTTACAAATTCAACAAGGGTAAGAATGTTAAGAAACTCGACCAGAAAATCGACGTCGAGAGCGATAGCAAAAGCCAGTCAATCATAAAGTAAATGTGATCTCACCTCCGTCGGGCGAAGGATAACAACCTGCCAGACCTAATAAATGAATTTAATACCGGATGTAAATTCATTCACCCTGAAATCAGCGTCAGGCGTACCTGTTAATACCTTATCTCCCACCGTGCAATGGTCAAAGGTTACATCCTCTACCAGATTGTCAGGTGAAAACCCATTGATTATAAAAGGTTTTTCAACGTTTTCCCACGATATATTCTTTAGATAGATCCCTTTTATGTGGCCTGGAGGGTCTTCTCCATAATATTTTCCGGAAGTAACGATCAGTTCAAGGTTTTTAAAGTCGACCTTTTCTTCCACACGGATATCTTCGAATCTTATATTCTGCACCCACGCAGGGCCGTCACAAACAATGCTGAATCCTGAATGTCCGCCTGTCCTGCCACTATTGCGTGCATAAAGAATGTCACAATTTTTTACAAGTATATTCTCCACCGGGCTTCCGTTAAGTTCAAAGCCAAGCGTAACCCCATCACTGCAGGCCCATCCCACCATTACATTGTTGGTCACAAATACCGAATCGACCCTTAATTTTTCATTCATCGACTTGATTGCCACGCAATCGTCACGGCAGCGCATAAAACAATCATCAATAGTAAAGTTCCTGCATGAAACGGGGTTGATACCGTCAACTGAATAAATGTCTCCATAACCGAACACCTTTACATTACGATAGCTACTGTTGCGGCAATCAGTAAGAGTGTTGGTCCACCCCTTTGTATTACGGATAAAGATACCGTCCACTGCCAGATTCGATGTATTGGAGATCCTGATGTTCCCCTGCAGGATACCACGCCCTGTTATCTTTACATTCTGCAGGTTATTCCCTCTTACATTTGCATTTACAATTGCACCGGCTGAAATATAAATTGTCTGGTTGCTCTGAAGGTCAATCTGTCCCGGATCGTGGATCCCGGGTTCAAAGTAAACAACATCCCGATCGTCTTTCGACGGTGGATTGACCTCGGGATGGTTTGCAAAAACAGCCAGATGGGGTAAACTGTCAATTTCAATATAAAGCTTCTGGGGATAGGGTATTGTAAACCTTAGTTCCCGTCCCTCTGCAACTGCTTTGATACCCCGGTTTTTCGGACGAATAGTGTATTGTCCAATGTTCTCCGGGGCCGTAATGACAATTTCTGCGGCTCCTGAACTGGAGAAACTGGCAATATTCATGTCTTCAAGGATCCCGTGATAGAGGGATGTATCCCCACGTGACTGATCCATTGTACTGCCGCCAACCCTTTCCACCCATATATTTGTCCCGTTCGCCTGCATGGTAAAATCAGGGCTGGTAGTCAATCCCACCGGGGCGGGATAGGCAACAATTGAAACCGGATCGTGGTTGATACAACCGGATATTGCAATTAAAGCAACAAATAAAAAACTGCCTGATAAGAATTTCAAGTATTTCATCGGTTTGACTATTTTAATGGCTAGTAATTTTACCATACATAAGTGCCAACGGCTCCAGGTTGGAGCTGAATTCTGGCATACTGCCCTTTGTACTGGATCTTAAATGAATTAACCGACCATGTGTCATTGGCTACAATTAATACGATCCTGCCTCCGGTAGTTTTGAATGCCACATTTGGCAATACCTGTGTGTTTTCGATCACGGTTGCACGCATGAGTCCCGGACGCTCCTCATCTTCTGTAAGGCTGATAGTATTATCTCCTGTATTGGTGGAAGCAATCCGTACTGATCCCGGTCTTACAAATTTAGAAGCATGAGCTACGGTATAGAATGCGATGTTACGGATAACCTTATCTCCATCGATAGTAACCGCGCCCTGGCACATGGAACAACCTCCGTTGTCGGTGTGCGGATCGTTCAGAGGATCTGCAGCCAGGTTCCAGAGAATTACATTCCTGCTCCAGTTCCTGGTGGCTCCTATAATGAGACGTTTCACCGGGGCAGTAATGTTAATAGTGGAACTTCCGGGCCTTTCTGTTACCATTTGCTCTGTAAAGTAAAGGTTCTTGTCGGGACGGGCCTGGTGAACCATGCTCATAGCACTAAGATCTCCCCCATAATGGTGAAATCCTGATCCATCGACATACTGGGCCAGTTCCGGATCACTCAGAAGTGCAAGCGGATAATCAGGCCTGTCGCAATTGTGGTCAAAAAGAATAATTTTGGTTGTCAGACCTGCCTTTTTAAAGGCCGGACCAAGATGGTCCCTGATGAAGGAAGCCTGTTCAGAAACAAACCATGGCATACTTGGTGTGTTATTGGAGTTCAGCGGCTCATTCTGAACAGTAATCGCATCAATGGCAATGCCCTCCTTTTTCATAGCCTGAATATATTTCACAAAATAAAGTGCATATACATCATAACATTCCTTTTTAAGAGAGCCATCCCTGATGTTATTGTTTGTTTTCATCCATTTGGGAGCCGACCAGGGTGAACCGAGTATTTTGATAGCCGGATTGATGGCCAGAATTTCCTTCATAACCGGAACCACATCCTTAAGATCCTGTCGCCAGGCTGAATTTCTTAAGTTCAAAATCTGTCTCCCCGTCAGGTAGATCGTCATAAGAAAAAACGAAGTCGTTAAGATCCGAAGCACCGATACTGAGTCGGATATAGCTGATGCCTGCACTATTGCCATTCTCAGAAAAAAGCTCTTGTAACAATGTGTTGCGTTTATCGGGACTCATTTTCATAATGAGCCCTGCGCTTCCCCCGGTGAGGGCAAAGCCAAAACCATCAATACCCTGAAACTGCTGACGCTTCATCGATGACAATTGTGGTTCCTCCTCCTTGGTTGCTGTTTCTGAAGAACAGACTGTCAGACTGTTTTTCGAATAAGGCAGAACGATCAGGATTGGTTATCCATGAATCGATTTGAACAGCTTTCCCTTTCTGACAGAAAAGATATTGTGGTCTTATAAATGATATGACAATTAAAAGTCCTGTACAAAAAACAGTAATTCTGGTATTCATAGTTGATTTTGTTTTATATGAGTATCGGGAATCAGGGATATGAATTCGTTGATTTTGGCTTCGCTCGAGAAAACAAATCCGCATTTGCTCCGGTTCTTCGTTTACCCCGACCCCAGCTTGCTCCGCCGAACGCGACGCTAACGCGAACACGTAGAGAGTGTAGAACAAACGGCTAATAGCAAAAGGAGCCTATGAAGGCAGGTTATTGCGAGATACTATTTTACAAAAGTTGATTTCAAAAGATAATCAGCACTTTGTTTAATTCCTTCGAGGGATGTTTTAAGCTGTTCAGCCTGCATCTTGGGATCCCGCTGGCCCATCCCTGCCGGAGGAGCACCCTGACCAGCAGGTCTTCCCTGTCCCGGAGCCCCAGCCTGAGCACCTTGCTGCTGACCAGCCGGTCTGCCCTGACCGGGAGCACCACCCTGCGGGCCTGCCTGCTGACCACCCTGGGCCTGCCTCTGTTTCATTTGTTCCATTCTGGCCAGATTCTGTTCCAGTTGCTCTTTGGTCATTTTACCTTCCATCTCAACGAACCAATCCTCATACCCATTCTTATAAAACTGATTGAAAATTGCCTCATAATTAAGCTTGCCGCTCTCTCCCACCACATATTCATCTTTAATATGCAGCACTTTGAAACGGCTGGGATATTTCTTCAAATAAGCAACCGGATCCTGACCACCAACAGTAATCCAGTAAACATCCATCTGGAAGAATACTTTATCAGGATCTGTATTGGCTATAAGGAAATCCTCATACAGCTGGTTTGTATTGGCTAATGTGGCGAACTCAAAATTATGGTTATGATAGCCGAATTTAATGCCTCTTTTGTTTGCCTCTGCGCCGATTTTGTTCATCAGATCACACTCTGCCTTTACTCCCTCAACAGTGCCAGCCCATGTATACATCGGAAAAACTACATATTTACAACCCATTGCTTTGTGGTCGTCCAATACCTTTCCCCAGGCTGTCAAAGTTCCTTCAACATCCTTCACATCAAATTTTGCACGGGCGTGACTCGAAATAATATCAATACCGTACTTTTCCGCAAGTGCGGCATAGTCAGCTGGTTTGTAACCGGCAACAGTGCCACTGCCGGCATTGTAATTGGAAATCTCCATTACAACATAGCCATCGTCGGCAAGAGCCCTGAAGGCGCCTTCGATGTCTGATTCAAGTCCTTTTACTGAATATGTGGCTATTCCAAGGTGCTTTTTCGTACCGGTTCCGGTTTGAGCCTGAATTACAACTGACAGGATAAGAACTGCCGCAATAACCAAACATAAAAATTTTCTCATAATGCTTAAATAGATTAAAAAACCATTAAATAAAATTTAACATCCTTTACATAAAAATTGCATCGCGATAGTAATGTATGTAAATGTATTTTTTAATTTCAGATCACTTCTAAAATCGTAAAATCCGGATTCTTAACCCCGCCTACGGCCGCCTGGCGAAGGAGGGCTCAGTGGAACTTGTGTAAGTTCTTAATTTCTTTGCATTAATTGTACAAAATAAAATAGTAAAAACCATTTTTTTGGTTTAATTTTAATCCTGACTTTATGTAATGAACCGTCAGTGCTTCTGCATTGAATTGTATTTATTTGATTATTAGCAGAATATTTTTCTGTTATTTAATTTAACATATATCTTTCTGAATTCGTTTTAGAATAGATGAACAGAACATTCTGAAACATCTCCCGATGAAGGTTATTTTATTTGCAACCCTGCTTTTCACCCATTTGCTTTTATCCTGCACAAGTAAAAAAGATAACAGGATAATAACCTTTCAGCTAAGTAAATCAAATTATGTCGAAAAGATCAGTGTCACAGGAACAGTTCAGGCTGTGGTAAATTTACCTGTCATACCACCCGCCAGGCTGACGGGGCAGGTGACTGTTGCACGACTTTCTGCAGACGGAGCATTTGTAAAAACGGGAGATACGATATGTGTCCTTTCTGTGCCTGAGCTGGAATCCATGTATAATCAAACAGTGAACACCATCGAGACCCTGGCGGCAGGGCTGAAAAAAACAGAGGCTGACAACAAGCTTAATATTGCCCTTCTTGAAGCCCAGCTTGCCACAAGTGAAGCACAGCTGAAAATATCCTCGCTTGATTCAGCGCGAATGACGTTTGTACCTGAAGTGAACCAGAAGCTGCTTAAGCTCGAAATGCGAAAGGCTCTTATCGAAAAACAGAAGACAGAGAAAAAACTGAAAGCAACCAGGATGATCGGTGAGACAGAAATCAGGCAGATGAATGCAAGGATCATGGGGGAGAAGGCAAAGGCACAGACGATGTCAGACCAGGTTAAATCCCTGACCATAATAGCACAACGCGACGGTATAGTAATGCGGACCGAATCACCCGTATTTTCAATAATGGGCCCCCAGGGAATAGGAAAAATGGGTGGCCCAATCGGAGTAGGAAGCGTTCTTTTTATAAATACTCCTGTACTTCAGTTCCCTGATCTTAGCAAAATGCAGATCTCTGCTGAAGTTTTGGAGGCAGACTTTAAAAAGATAGAAAAGGGCCAGAAAGTGCTTGTAGTTGTCGATGCGGCAGAAAAACTGACAACTACCGGTAAGATAAACAGGAAGAGTCTTATGGGCCGTACAGCTCAGAGGTATTCAGATTCAAAAGTTAAGTTTTATGAGGTAATAATGGATATCGACAGTTGCCATTCAAAAATGAAACCGGGCCTTAGCGCTGATTGTGAGATCACCCTGAGAGAAGCAAGGGATACCCTCTTTGTTCCTACACTGGCTATATTTGAAAGGGATAGCGCAAGGGTAGTTTATGTAAAGGGAAAAAACAACTTTACCCCTGTAAATGTAGAGACAGGCTTATCCGGAAGTTCTCATACCATAATAACACGGGGGCTGAAAGGTGATGAAATAATTGCACTATCTGAACCACCAAACAGTCTTATCTCTGTTGAGAAAAAAACTGGCAGGTCCGAAACAGATGAAAGTCATAATCCCAAATAGAATCCAAACCCTATGATAATTAGAATCATTTTCCTGTTTTTATTAACCCTGGCAGCATGCAAGGGAAAGGAGGCATCTGATATCCAGGTGACAGATGTAAAAAAAGGCGCCTTTATTGAGGAGCTTACCGAGCAGGGTACCGTTGAGGCTGTAAACTCAATTACCGTTTCTGCTCCTGCTATCTCCTATCGCTACGGTGCTTTGAAAATTGCTAAAATTGTGGATGACGGAGAGGAGGTTGAAAAAGGTGACACTATTATGATCTTCGATCCTTCAGAGATCAGGAGGGCCATCATTCAGGCTGAACAGCAACTTGAGATTGCGAAGGCAGAGTATGAGAAGCTGAAATCGACCCAGCAATCGGAAATAGAGGACCTTGAGGCCGACCTTGAGCTGGCCCGTATTTCTCAGGAGATATCAAAGATAAATTCCGAAACAGCGATTTATGAACCGGAAGTTACTAAAAAAGAGATAAAACTGAAGCTCGAATCTGCTACCATTGCACTCAACAGGGCAATGGAACAGATAGAAAACAAGAAGGTAATCCATCGGGAAGATCTCCTTCAGAAATCACTGACTATCAAACAACTGACATCAACACTGCTAGATGCAAACACCTCCATGAACAATCTTTTTGTTGTGAGTCCTGATAAAGGGATCACAATCAAGGAAGAAAACTGGAACACCGGCCAGAAATGGGCTGTCGGTGACCAGCCTTATTCCGGATCAAAGATCATTGAGCTTCCTGATCTGTCGGAGATGAGGGCTGAGGTCAATATTAATGAGGTGGATGTTTCGAAGGTTATTCCCGGTCAGAGAGTTGAAATAAGACCTGATGCCTATTCAGATTCAGTATACACGGGGAATGTTGAATCGGTAGCTAACCTCGCCCAGAACAAAGATTACAAATCAAAAATAAAGATCTTCCCTGTTCAGATAAGGATCTCCGGACAAAGTAAAACACTCCTGCCCGGACTTTCTGTCAGTTGTAAGATAATCGTCAGTGAAATTGCCGATGTGCTTTATATTCCTCTTGAGTCGCTTTTCAAAGAGCAGGGGATAGAATATGTCTATTTAAAATCAGGGTCAGGATTTAAACGACGCGATATTAAAACCGGAGCCATTAATACAGATTTTGCAATTGTTACCGAAGGTCTTGATGAGAATGATATAATTGCGCTTTCCGATCCGTTCCTGAAAGATCTGGAGGTTAAGGAAAAGAAAGTGACTGGGAACGATAACAGTAACAGGATCCAGATAAACCTAAACCATCAGGAAAACATAAAATGAAAAGAATGAATATTTATTTCAAAATCCTGAATAATATAACTTTTACCATATCTGTTAATGACAGTTCTATTCCTTTTGTCAATTTCATGTAACAGAAAGCAGGGCAGCGGATACTCGGTAATGACATGGACCATTCAGTCAATCGGTTATTGAAACCGGAGAATTGCAGGCTGTGAATGCCTCTTTCCTGAGCATGCCAAGGATTAACTTTATATATGGATACAATTTCAAGATTATCGGGCTTGCTGAACATGGCAAAGATGTACTTAAGGGTGAACCGGTCATAAAAGTAGATCCCTCTTCGGTTCAGAAATATATTATAGAAAGGGGAGAATTTCTTGAAAATGAAATTGCTTCGGCTAACAAACTTAAGGCTCAGATCACAAACAACCTGCAGGAACTTAAGGCACAACTCAGAAATGAACAGGCCGCATTCGATATAAAAAAGCTTGAGAAAGAGAGGTCAAGTTTTGAATCGGCAGAGTATAAGAAAAGTGATAGAACTTGAATTCCGTCAGGCTGAAATAAGACTAAACAAAATAAAAAGAAACCTTGAACTGAGACCAAAGCTTGACAGCCTCGACTTCCGGATCCAGCAGATAAAGGTAATCCAGAAAGAGAATGAGCTGAAAGCTGCACAGAATGACCTGGCTAAGCTGATTGTCAGTAGTCCGCTTGAATGGAGTTTTTGTGGTTGAACAGAACTGGAGAACAGGTCAGACAATCAAAGTCGGCGATGAAGTTTACCTGGGTGCCCCGGTTGCAAGGATCCCTGATATCCGGACAATGAAGGTAAAGGGATTTGTGATGGAAAACGATATAAGTAAAATAAAACCAGGTTTGAATGTAATAATCAGACTTGATGCCCTCCCATCTGTCCCCTTTCATGGAAAGATAAATAGTATAAGCAAGGTGTGCATTGAACGGGATGATAAAAATGTATTCCTGACTGAAGTTATGATATCTGAATCTGATTTGAGACTAAAACCCGGTATGACAGTCAGCTGCGAATACATCACCTATGAAGGTGAAGATGAAATGTATGTCCCCAACAACTGTCTCCTCGAGGAAAATAAACACTTCTATCTTTTTGTCAGGAAGAGAGGAAAGATCAGAAAGACTGAAGTAAAGACAGGCCCCTCAAACAACATGTCTACAATTGTCTCAGGCGATCTGAAGCCGGGACAGGCTCTTGAACTTCCGGAAAATATTTTAACCAGGTAAAAAGTCTTACTATGCAGATTGAAGAAAACATAAGGGTTGCTATCTATGGACTTCGCGACCATAAATTCAGGTCATTTCTTACAATGCTGGGGATAATATTCGGAACAGCCTCGGTCATTGCGATGATATCGATCGGTGAAGGTGCGAAAAAGCAGGCCATGGCCAAATACCAGGACCTTGGGGTAAGCAATATCATTATCCGTGACAAAGACCTTACTGATACCGATCTTGAACAGATGCGGATAAAATTTTCCCAGGGTCTTGTCCCTTGACGATACAAAGGCAATAACTGAAATTGTTCCCGGAGTGAAAGGAATAGCACCGCAATCAGAGGTTAAGCTCGAAGCGATGTACGGGGACAAATCCTCTAAAGCCACAGTTATCGGAGTAACTCCTGAGGTAACAAATATCCTGAACTACAGGATGGGAAAGGGGATATTCATAGACCAGGATCATTATAACAGGCATTTGAAGGTCTGTGTTCTCGGAGCAAATATTGCACTGGAGCTTTTCAGTTATGAAGATCCGCTGGGTAAAAATATCAAACTCGGAGACCAGTGGTTTGAAGTTGCCGGAGTACTGCAGACAAAGGCTCTTTTTACAGAGACTGTCGGGGAGCTGGCTGCCCGCGACCTTAACAATGATGTCTATATCCCTCTTTCGACATTCGGGAAAAGGATACCAAAGACGAACATACTTACAAGCGAATTGAAGCAGGTAACGGTTAAACTTGAAAGTTCTGAAAGGCTTATAGAGTCTGCTGCTATTATCAGAAGTATTATCTCACGGCGCCATTTCAACAATGATGATTTCAGCATTATTATTCCTTATGAGCTGATGGAGCAGGAGAAACGTGAAAGCCGGATTTACAACCTGCTGCTGGCATCAATTGCAGCAATCTCACTCATTGTAGGTGGAATAGGTATAATGAATATCATGCTTGCTTCTGTCCTGGAGCGAACACAGGAGATAGGAATCAGACGGGCAGTCGGGGGACGAAGATCCGACATCCTGGGCCAGTTTGTCACTGAAGCAATGGCAATCAGCATAACCGGAGGTCTGATCGGGGTATTTCCTGGGTATTTTCCTTTCGCTGGGAATTGCACTTTTTACTGAAGTTAAAACAAGTCTCACCCTCTACTCGATCTTTATAGCCTTCGGCTTTTCAGTAATCGTTGGAATCACCTTTGGATACCTCCCGGCAAAAAGAGCAGCGGATCTCAAGCCAATTGAATCGATAAGGCATGAGTAGATCTTTGGGAATTCAATACTTTTTCTGACAATACATTTTTCTTGCTCCCCTTTCGTTAATTCTTTATCGCTTTCAACATGTAATATGTGTAAAAACCTGTGAACAATGGGGGCAAAGAAAACTGCTGTTATACTTAAAAATGCCACGCCGCTGTATAAGGCAAAAAATGAAGAAAATATTTTAGCACCATTTGTTTCCATCTCTGCCACAGGCCCCATTCCGGTTAAAATCATACATGACATATGAAAACTGTCCAGCCAGTTCAAATGTCCAAAATGATGATAACCTATGGTCCCGATACACACTGAAAAGATAATCAGCATTGCTGAAACCAATGCATAACGTCCCACCCTTAATAAGAATTGAGGAAAGGGAACAACTTTTTGTCTGCGGTGTTCTAATTTCATTTCTTTGTATTTAACTCATGTCTGGCTTCCTTGTTACTGGTTAGTTGTTGATTAACAGAACAATAAGCGATTTTGTTAAAATGTATTTAATATTTTTGCATTAATCATGATGCTAATTATCAAATAACTAGCAACCAGCAACAAGTAACTGGCAACTTAGGTTATTTAGTTATCCCACTTCATATTCTTAAGTCTCTCAATAGCTTTAAGAACATTTTCATGGGTAGCGAAGGAAGAAAACCTGAAATATCCTTCACCCGAAGGACCAAAGCCTAACCCGGGAGTACACACCACATGAGCTTCATGGAGCAACTTATCAAACAAGTCCCACGACTTAATACCCCTTCCTGAGTTGACCCAGACATAAGGGGCATTAATCCCTCCGAAAACCTGAAGTCCCATTTCAGATAGATTTTGACGCAGAATTACGGCATTGTTCATGTAGTAGCTTATCGTGGATTTCACTTCTTTTTTTCCTTCCGGAGTATAGATAGCGGCGGCGGCTTTCTGCACCGGGTAAGATACCCCGTTGAATTTGGTGGTATTCCTTCTGAGCCAGAGCGGGTGCAAAGGTTTTTCTGAACCATCCGAAGTTGAGGCGACAAGGCTTTTTGGGATAACTGTATACGCGCAACGGGTTCCGGTAAATCCGGCAGTTTTTGAAAAACTGCGGAATTCTATTGCCACTTCTCTGGCTCCGGTAATTTCATAAATGCTGTGAGGGATCTCGGGATCAGAAATGTATGATTCATAAGCAGCATCAAAAAGAATGATAACTTTATTTCTGATCGCATAGTCAACCCATTTCTTTAACTCCTGTTTCCCTGCAGTCGTGCCTGTGGGATTGTTGGGATAACAAAGAAATACAATATCCACTTTCTTTTTTGGTATTTCCGGGATAAAACCGTTTTCGGCAGTACAGGGCAGATAGACAAGTCTGTCATAATACCCGTTCCCCAGATAGCCACCGGTTCGGCCTAACATCACACTTGTATCCACGTATACCGGGTATGCTGGATCCTGAACTGCGATAATATTATTGTCTCCGAAAATCTCTAAGATATTGCCGGTATCGCATTTCGAGCCGTCAGAAACAAAAATCTCATCGGCATGAATATCAGCGCCACGGTCCTGAAAGTCGTTTTTTGCAATGGCTTCGCGCAGAAAATCATAACCTTGTTCAGGACCGTATCCTTTAAAAGTTAAGGCTTTCGACATCTCTTCAACACCTTCATGAAAGGAACGGATGACTGTAGGGGCAAGTGGCTGTGTGACATCCCCGATGCCCATGCTTATTATGTCGACCTCCGGATTCTTTTTCTGATATTCACGAACCCGCCTGCCAATTTCAGGGAAAAGATATCCAGCCTGAAGTTTAAAATAATTTTCGTTAATCTGGGCCATTGCTTATTTTTGACTCAAATATATTCAATTCGTTAATAATGCAAAAGAACAGCTTTGTAAAGATGCACGGCCTGGGCAATGAATACATTGTCCTGGATTTTGCTAATATTGACTTCCAGCTCACAAGTAAAGCCATCAAGCGATTATGCAACATCCATTTCGGGATCGGTTCCGATGGCATTGTGATGAAGGTACCATCGGCAAAAGCCGATTTTGGTTTCAGGGTTTACAATCCTGATGGCTCTGAAGCAGAGAAAAGCGGAAACGGACTCCGCATTTTATCCAAGTACCTGTTTGATTACGGTCTTACAAAAAACCGGACGTTTTCTTTGGAAACACTTACTGATATTGTCCATGCCAATATCGTTGAGGAAGTTAAAGGCAAAGCCATGCTTATAAGGGTGGATATGGGGAAAGCAATTTTTTCATCGGCCAATATACCGGTTGATTCGGATAAACCGGAATTCATCGCACAAAAGATTAAAGCCGGAGACAGGGAATTTGAAGTGAATTGCGTGTCGGTGGGGAACCCCCATTGTGTTGTGATTAAACAGGATCTGGATGAGGAAGAAATCCGGAAATACGGACCATTATTAGAAAACCATCCATTGTTTCCCAACCGTATCAATGTTCAATTTGTAAAACCCCTGTCCGATCACGATGCACAGATGCTTATTTGGGAGCGGGGAGCCGGCTATACACTGGCTTCAGGAAGCTCATCCTGTGCAGCTTCCTGTATCCTTGTGAAAAGAGGCCTGGTAAAAGGTGACCTGACCATGCATATGCAGGGCGGGTCGTTGAAAATACAAATTGACAACGAATGGAATATCCGGATGACCGGTGAAGTGAGGGAAATCGCAAAAGGGGTATTGGGCAATGAACTGCTGGAAGATCTGAACAAACCTTTTGCAGAATAGCTGTACTTAAATGAACTGCCCGGCAGGCATGCGATTACATGCTTGCTTTTTCAAGCAGCTTATCTATATATTCCGGTGTAAAGTCATAGTATATTATCGGAGCACTTGTCGAATCAGGCAAATCAGGATCAGGAGATTCCATAACCGGACTTTCTGAGCCGGTCAAACTTTCCGGATACCCAAAATCAAAATATATTATATAATTACCCCTCTCCCAGTAATATATCTTATCCATTAACCATCTTCCCCTGGGACCCGGGAAATAAACATTTGATATTTTTTTTGACAACCAGTCATATTCTTCTCCCTGGCCAAGGAGGGTCGGCTTTCCGTATTTTTCTTTATATAATTCAAATAATCTTTTAAGCTCATTCTGGTCACAACTATAAGAAAATCTTTGTTCTCCCTTTTTTGATCTGTTGCATAGAGTTAATTGAATACTGGTTAACCTTTCATCAATTATAACAGTCCCTCTCAGGTTAACTTTTGCACTAAGAGATGGACTTATTTCTGAAAAATCACTGTATAAGTTTTTTTGTTTATTCCCAAGCATATCTGTTGTTTCATAATAATATAAATCGCCAAGGTTTAGCAAAGAATCCATTTTACTTTTTACTTTTGAATAGTCCATATCAAGATAAAACCCAAGAAAACCAATTTTATCGTCTGGATGTTTTGAATTGAATGAATTTGTATTACAGGAAGTAAATAAATATACCTGCATGACAATTATAGCATTAATAAGAAGAGCGTGTTTGTAACGGATTAATTTCATATTATGTTTATAGTTTGAATTCAACTGTAGGTAAAACGATTCCTGCTATTAGAATTGTAGTTACAACCAGGGTAAGAATTATTTTTTTCATGCACATAGAATTTAATGCGAATAAATATTCGCTACACAAAGGTTGCCATCTTCGACAGGATATGTGTTACACAATTCTTTAAAAAATTTACATGATTAACCGGAAAAACGAATTATTCTGACCAAATGAAATCAGATTGTCAGGCTTCTGTACATGTAAACTATGTAATAAATATATGGAATTGTGTAATATATATCATGAGACAAAATAGACCTTTACCGCTGATTATAAAGGTTCTTATTAAGACAAAATATGATAACAGCATCAATAAAGAGAATTCTGGTAAAGATCAGATCAGAAAAAATCCTGAATGAAATTTGCTCAGGTAAGACAGTCTACTTTGAAAATCATGCTGAGGGAATCGCTTTTAAATGCATTCATACGGGAATTGGTAAACCCTCAAAATATTATGCAAAGCATTTTGGCAGGGATGAATATGAGATTGATTTCGATTCCAGTTATATTATCATGGCGGTAATGGAGGGTAATCCGATTAGTAAAACAAGGTATGACAACTATCATTTGATTGAAAGTGTCTTCCGGAACAGGGATGCCAGAATTTCCGTACCATCAAGGCAGTGGGCAATAAGTGGGTAGTGAAGAATATTCGGATTTCACGAAACTCGTAATCAATTTTTTAAGACCTGGAACTGTAGAAGTAAGAATACCTGAAAGGTATTTACGTATAATTTATATATTGTGTTACAATATATTATGTACCTATAACAATATATATTGTACCTGAAACGATAAGATTATACTGCTTTTTCCAACAAGCAGACCGGCCAGCAATCCCGTTAGGGCAGCTGCTTTATTTTGTCCTGTAACTTTCAGGAGGACCAAGATAACTCGGTCTCAGGCCGCCCGTATTCACGATTATTTTTTGAAGTACCACTCCCGGATCCACCATCCAGATTTTCAGGGTATGATATCCTGGAGACAACAGAGTATGGTTAGTGTAACTGAACCTTGCATTATCGCTTACCGTTTTCTCCCAGTCTCTATTACCGTTACGGGCATCATAATTTTCGGGGACCAGGGTTACAACCTGAGGTATCTGATCGTCAAACGATATGCCATACTTCAATCCCCTTCCTTCAATAAAATTCAATGTAGGTGCAAAAATTGCTGTTACGTCGAAAGTACCTTTCCTGAAAAGATACATTTTATATTCAAGACATGGTGAGTTTTTTCCCGGAGTAGCCGACAGGGTATTTACAGGAGCAAATGCTCTCATGGCTGAAAGTGTATGGCCATAATCTTCAATTTTTCCCCATTGTGAATCACCTGCATCAGTATTTTTAGTAAAATGTTCAGCTTCAATTGATACTACACCTTCCCCCTCGATAAATGAAGAGGTATTATCAGCAATTACATCCTTTGGTTTAAAAGCTGATATTCTGACATTAACCTCTTTACCTGTACCGGATATTAAAATATTTCCCTCGTTTATACCTTCCGGTAAATTCGACCACTCAATAGATATCGACAGGCGATAGTCCAGATCGAAAGGTCCTTTTAATTTGTTAACAACTATCCAGGGATGATCTGTTGTTGCTTTAAAATCAAGAGGTCCGGTTCCTTTATTGAATATTTCAATATAATGTGTCTGCCGGTTATACATATCAAATTCAGGCAAAACTGGTAAAGATTGTTCCTCTGGCCAAACAAGCTCTGAACCTTCTATTGTAACACCCATTTCAGCTTCCGTTAATATTTCCACCTGTTTCAGGTTTATTGCCCTCAGACTGTTTGACGGAGGGTCGACCCAACTTGTATAGCCCAGGTGTGTCTGATCCATGAAATGGTTCCATTTACCATTGGCAAAAGATCTGTTAAAATAGCCCATCAGACTGGTATCTTTTTGAAAAAGGAGGCGTACCTGATCACCCATTGCATTTGTACTGGCCCGTCCCTGTTTTGAATAGAGATCATTTTTCCCTGCAGCCAGATATAATTCATTTACCAGAGCGCTGGCTTTTACAGGAAATAGAACAAGCTGGTAAAATGAATCGCGTTTTTCAGCCGGAAGCTTCTTAAAAATATCTTCAGCTTTGACTGTAATTGATTTAAAGTCATTTACAACTCTTTCCCCTTCTTCATAGTTGATAAGGCTAAAAGTGCCAGGAGCAAGGAGTTCAGGTTTACGGCGTCCGTTATATTTTGTATATAGCGAAACAATATCTGCGATTTCATCAGCAAATTCTCCTGCGAACTCTCTTGCAGCCCAGTATCTTATGTATTCTTTGTTATTCTCACCGGTCATTCTGCCTGTATTCCAGGCAAGATCGAGAAAATACTCCATGGGTAATTCGTATCCTTTGAAATGCCCTACATTGACGATCCATATTCTGTCTGCTTGATACTGTTTTGCAAGTGACATCTGATCCCAGATTTTTGGAATCGGATTTGTATTTATCCACTGATATGATCTGGGGCCGCCATGATAGTCAAAATGATAGTAGATTCCGGCACCTCCGGCCCTGTTTCTTTCTTCTGAGGTTGGCAGTCGTCTGATATTACCCCAGTTATCTTCAGCCCACAATAGCGTAATATCTTCCGGGACCCTCATACCCGACTTGTAATACTCCTGTACCTCTTTGTACAGACACCATAGCTGAGGAACTTTTGTTATGTCGGGATTGATTTCTTCGGCGATTATGTTGCGCTGCACCTTGATGATTTCTTCAAGAAGATGCATGTTGGCTTCAGGTCCTCCCGGAGCCATCGGTGTATCATTTGCACCACGTAGTCCTATTGTTATAATGCTCTCAAATTTATTATTTCTGCGGATTCCCTCCCTCCAGAATGATTCAAGAACATCAGGATTTTTAGCATAGTTCCAGCTTCCCAGTGTTCTCTGGTAACGGCGGTCCCATTCTTTCTGAGCCCGTAGCATCGGTTCCTGGTGTGAATTCCCCATAACAATACCATATTCATCAGCAAGTCGGGGATTTTCGGGATCATCTTCATTAAAAGCATTATTCCACATTGCAGGCCAGAGATAATTGGCTTTAAGCCTGAGCAATAACTCAAAAAGTTTTGAATAGAATTCACGACCATAGTTTGCTACTCCGGAGGGAACAGGAGGATTCGCTGATTGAGTTACATTGCCATATTTTGTTCTTATCCAATTGGTAAGATCGGGAGCTTCGTCATTAAGAAATATTCCCCTGTATTTTACTGAGGGAGGACCCTCAATACAGGTAAATGGGTTTGCATAAAGGTTCTTCTTCTTATTAACAGGTACATCCGCCCACCAGTACCAGGGGGAAACTCCTATCTGCCTTGATATTTCATAGATGCCGTAAATAGTTCCCCTTTTATCGCTGCCAGCAACGATAAGTGCTCTTTTTACACCTTTAAAAGGTCTGTTAACGACCTGAATTAAGAAAGATTCCCATTTGCCAGCTATTTTTTCTGAATCAATTTTGCCATTTTTAATAAGAAGGTCGATTATTTCGGATTTCCCGATTGTACCTGCTATAATTAATTCATGTGAATCAGGTACAGTATCCAGGGCGAGCACAGGCAAAGATGATGTTACTTTTCCGATATCGGTTTGCAGGTCTCTCATGGCTCTTGATACACCAGTCCAATCTTTTGAACTTACAAGAAGCGGAGTGCTTTTACTTCCGGCTGAAACAGGAAAATCACCTTTGGACTTTTCTGAAGAAATGAACTGTCTGGTACCGAATGTAGACTGCCCCTTGATATAAAACATTGAAATACATCCCGATAAAATGGCCGACAGTACGATCTTAAGAAAAACGCTTCTAAACATGACCCAGGTATTTTAATTTTAGTATATAAAAATACTTAACAAATTCCTCAAAGCAAATAGAATTTAAGAATTATGCAACCGATTGCATATTTTTTCAGGTATAATGAAGCTTTTTATTCTAAAATTGTTTGTTTTGTTTTCTTAAGATGAAAACCAACCGGTTTGTAACTGTATACAATGTGGTAAAAGCGTTTAATATCTCACTGTCAACTGTTAGCAGGGGCTAATTAGACGTTCGTTTTTTCTTTTACCATTATAAAAAACCATCTCCCTTTGTTCTCTCAATATTTCAAAAAGGCAAAATATCTGAGATTAGTTAAAAAAAGTCCGCAATCGGATGCAGAATTGAAAAATTAGTCTAAATTTGAAATTGCCCTTTGTTTTAACCTGATATTATCAAAAATAAAAATTTGTTCATTGTGCTTTCAGCAGCAATAATTTAAAAATGAATGCCTATGATAATAAAAGAAATCAGATATTATTTCCCCAATATACTCAAACAGATGATGATACTGCATCACCTGTTGCCAGAAGTTTACAATTGATTCAGTAAAGCATTTAATTCCTTTATTAATCCCAAAAACTTAAATTATGGTTAAAAAACCTTTCAAAAGTATTTTATTGGAAAAGTACTTTAAGAAGATTCTCCTGCCATTAAGTATCTGTACACTCATGCTACTGGCAGGGACGGTCAAAATTCAAGCTTCAGTTAATTCAGGAGTCATCCCTGTAACAGCTGACCAGCAAAAGACAATCACAGGTCGTGTAATCGATGCAGATGGTATTCCTTTGCCGGGAGTTAATGTCCGTGAAATAGGGACTACCAACGGAGCATTGACAAATCCTGAAGGAGTATATTCGATTGCCGTATCTTCAGGACAGGCAGTGCTGAGCTTTTCATTTATTGGATATACCACACAGGATATAGCTGTTGGTAATCAGACTGCGATTAATGTTACTCTTTCGGAGGCTGTTACAGGACTTGAGGAAGTTGTGGTTGTTGGTTATGGCACCCAACGGAGAGAAGCTGTAACAGGTTCTGTTTCTACAATGCGTGGAGATGCGATTCGTGATGTGCCATCGTCTAATATCACACAGTCCTTGCAAGGACGTATATCAGGGGTGGAATTATCTCAAACATCAACCCGACCAGGCGCGACTTTACAAATCCGCATCAGGGGTGCGCGCTCGCTGACCGCAAGCAACGATCCGCTGGTGGTGCTTGACGGGATTCCTTTTGTAGGGTCCATAAGTGAAATCAACAACAACGACATCAAGAGCATTGATATATTGAAAGATGCTTCGGCAACTGCCATTTACGGTTCACGTGGTGCCAACGGTGTTATTTTAATTACCACCAACCGGGGACAAAAAGGACAAATGGCAAAAATTACTTATAATGGTCGTCAAAGCGTGAACAAAATCTTTGCCAAATTCCCCATGATGGACGGGCCGGAATTTGTTGCTCTCCGTGCAGCTTCAGGCAGGTACACAAATGGGCCTGATGAATTCGATAATGTAAATACCGATTGGCAAGACTTGTTTTTCAGAGACGGTAGCCAGACGAGCCATGACATAGGTCTTAACGGTGGGACCGCCAATGGCAGCTACAGCTTCGGCCTTGGCTACCTCAAGGATCAGGGTGTAATCCCTACAAACAAATTCACCCGCTATAGTTTACGAGGTTCCATTGATCAGGAAGTAGGTAAGTATTTCCGCTTCGGCTTTAATTCCAATAGCAACTATAATATGAATGAAGGTGACCAGATAGGGTTGTACGGTGTATTAAGCATGTCGCCTATTTCCGACCCGTATAACGAAGACGGTACGTTAAAAAGATCCATAAGAATGCCGTTAGATGACCAGTTTACCATCACGAGATCTGTCGCAGAAGGATTAAAGGATAAATGGTTAAGCCACAGCAGGGGATATTCAACATACAACTCCATATATGGCGAAGTGAAAATTCCGGGGATTAAGGGTTTAAAGTATAATGTCAATATGGGCCTGGATTTAATGCAGGATAACAACGGTAACTACACCGCAGAGGGAATTACAAGTAATAATCCGACTACTGAATCAACTGCTTCTATAAGTAATTCACATACCTATCACTGGATCATTGAAAATACCCTTAATTACGACCGGGTTTTTGCGGAAACATCGGGTGAATGCGGTAGGGCTTTACTCAGCTGAGCAAAACACCAATTTCAATTCAGGCACGTCAGCAAAGGGTATTCCCTCGTCTGATTTCCAATACTTCAGCCTGGGGCAGTCTGTTGGTGAAATTACTACCAGCAGTGGCGGTTATACGCAAACCGGCCTGATTTCGTATATGGGACGCGTGATGTACGAATACAGCAACAAGTATATGCTTACGGCTACCGTCCGTGCTGATGCCTCATCAAGGCTGGCAAAGGGGCATAAGTGGCATACTTATCCTGCCGTATCGGCCGGATGGAATATCAAGAATGAGTCGTTTATGCAGAACATCTCAGCGATAGACATGTTGAAGATTCGCGTGGGTTACGGACAGACTTCCAACCAGGCTGTCGGTGCTTACAGTACCCTTGGCCGTTTAAGTTCCAGAGATTACAACTTCGGCAATACTACATACGCAACCGGTTACTATGTAACACAACTACCTAACGAAAACTTAGGATGGGAGTACTCTGAAACATGGAACTTTGGTCTGGACTTTGGCTTATTTAAGAATCGCCTGTCAGGTACCATAGAGTATTATGTAACGAACACCAAGGATATTCTGTTGAGTCTTGGCTTACCTCCGACATCCGGTGTGAGCAGTTACACGGCAAATATCGGGGAAACTCAAAACAAAGGTTTTGAAATTTCACTCAACGGAACGATCCTGAACAATCTCAATGGCTGGACATGGGAAGCCGGCATTAACCTGTATACTAATAAAAACAAACTGGTAGCCCTTGCTTCGGGACAAACCAGGGATGAAGGTAATGGATGGTTCGTCGGCCATAATATCAATGCAATATACGATTACGAGCGGATAGGCTTATGGCAGGAAGGCGATCTTAATCGAACTATCCTGGAACCGGGCGGTAATGTTGGTATGATCAAGGTGTATATACGCCGGCGACTTACAACGCTGAAGGTATACCGACCAGAGCAATCGGAGGAGACGACAGGCAAATTTTAGATGTTGATCCCGATTTTCAGGGAGGTTTTAACACACGCGTTGCTTATAAAGGATTTGATCTGAGCCTTATTGGGAGCTTCCAGAGCGGTGGTATCCTTGTCAGCACCCTCAACGGACCGAGCAGCTACCTCAATTTGATGACAGGACGCAGGGGACAAATTAAGGTTGATTACTGGACACCCGAAAACACCGGCGCCAAGTATCCTGCTCCAAGCGGTGTATTAAGTGCCGACAATCCGAAGTATCTCAGCACTATGGGATACTTCAACGGTTCTTACCTTAAGATGCGTAACATTTCACTCGGTTATGACTTAAGTCAATACCTGATCAAAATCCCTGATGTTAAAATGCGTCTATATTTCACCGTACAGAACCCATTTGTGATGTTCTCAGAATTCAACAAAGAAATGGGATTGGATCCTGAAACCAACTCATACGGTAACCAGAATGTTGCAACAGGTGGCTACAATAGTCGTATTCTGACTGTAGGTTTTAATGCACCTTCAACCCGAAACTATGATATTTGGAGTAAATTTGACATTTTAAAAAAGGAAGAGATGAAACACATAAATATTAAAACTATAATTGGAACAACTATATTGGCGTTGTTTCTGGGGGCGTGCTCTAAAATTCTGGATGAACAACCACGCAGTATTTTTGAACCCGGTTTTTTCAAAACCGAACAGGGTGTTAATGGCGGACTGACATCGTTATATGCCCACCTGCGCTACATATACGGGAATGCCTACTACTATAACTCAGGTGTTACCGGTACTGACGAAGCGACATACGCCCAGAGTGCGGATGCAAACTTCAAAGTGATGGACGTTAGTGGCCAGGGGGATATTACTGCTGATGCTACAGGGGGTACCAATACTTTGTGGAACAATGCGTTTCCGGCGATCAACACCGCCAGCGGAATCATTGAAAATGCTACCGAGGTTGGTCTTGCTGCATCCCTGATTGCCGAAGCCCGGTTCTTCCGTGCATTCGACTATTTTATGCTGGTACAAACATATGGCGGTGTGCCGTTGGACATGGGTGCCGGAGAACTCAAGTTTAACACGGCTCCGGTAAGAATATCCGTGCGCAATACCGTACCTGAGGTTTACACCAAAGCCATATTCCCTGACCTGTTGACAGCAGTAACCGATTTGCCGGATATTGGACGTTTAACGGGCACAGTAACCAAAACGGTTGCACGTCTGTTTTTGTCAAAAGCTTACCTGACCTACGCATGGTGGCTGCAAAACCCAAATAGCATTCCCACCTATCCTGAGACAGCAAGAACTGATCCTGACGGACATGATGCCCACTGGTATTTCCAACAGGCTTATGATGTTGCAACTACTGCTATTGACAATCCGGGTCCTTACGGCTTGATGCCGACATTTTATGAATTACATGCAGGAGGAAACGAACGCAACAAAGAAATGCTGTTGTATGCCGATCATACCCAGTCCAGTGAAAAATATAACGGATCGAGCCTGACGTATGGCGGTGGTGGCGGCGCGGATAATTTTGCCGCCTGGATGATGACCTGGAACTACACTGAGATAAGAAGTGCTAAAAATGCGGACGGGACTGGTTCAACAAGTACTGTTCTGCGTGAAGCATCTCAGGATCTGGGTCGTCCCTGGACACGTATGTGCCCCACTATCGGTGCAATTGAAAACACCTTTGCCGACAAAACAAATGATTCCCGGTACGATGGTACTTTTACAACCGTTTACCGTGGTAACTGGCCTAAAGGTGGTGACAAGACTGCATTTTATTATGGTGCAAACGGCATACAGGTTAATCCGGGTGATCCAATACTGACTTTCCTGCCCGATGAACCGGGGACGCCTATTACTTACCCTACCGGTGCAGGTCCAAGTAATGTTGGCGGAGGGACTTTACCCGGAAGAGCTGACTATGTAATATCTCCAGCCGGAATAAGCAGGGTAACATATCCGGGTACATGGAAAATGAGCACCTACCGCACCGATAACGCCGGCGGATTGGGACAACCCAATGCTGCCAGTTACCCGTCCTTTTAACATAGCCAAATTCTCTGAATTCTACTTCATTGCTGCTGAAGCAGCTGTGAAGGGTGCAACTACAACAGCCGGTAAAAGCGCAGTTGAATTGATCAATGTTATTCGTGCCCGTGCAGGCATGTGGAAGTTTGACAGGGCTCAAAATGTTGCAAAAGTAGAAGATAACAGCGCTGCCATGATTGCTGCCACACCGGCAACAATAGATATAAACTATATTCTGGCAGAAAGTTCGCGTGAATATTATGGCGAAGGTTTTCGCTGGTTCGATCTGGTGCGCACACAAAAATGGGGCGAAATCGCTGCTACTTACAGAATAGCTTCAAGCACCAAAGGAGACCATAATGCACAGACAATTACCCGTAATATTCAACCTTATCTCTATCTGCGACCGATTCCGCGTCCCCAGCTTGATGGTATGGAAATGACCGATGCAGAAAAAGATGCCTATCAAAATCCCGGATATTAATCTTATGGTATAAAAGAGGAAAAATTGCTTAAAGTGTCCGCAGCTCGCCTGCGGACACTTTTCTATATTCACTGGAAATACGACGCATATATTATTATGCTGAAAGAGAATAGAAAAGTAATTTTGTTACTTCTGCTATTGGTATCTTTTATCGGAGTTATCTCCTGCAATAAGGATGAGCCTCCTGTGGATGAAACCGAACTCCAGAAGAAAATAGATGAATATAACAAGGGTGATGAGGGATTAAAAGATTACTATACTCCCGATGATTACTTTTATATGGGAGTTGCTTTATCTTCATCACTCATTGATAACCAGGAAAAGGTAAACCTGATCAAGCGTCATTTCAACAGTGTTACAGCTGAAAATGACATGAAATGGTCAAATCTGCAGCCAACAGAAGGGACCTTTACATTTACGAATGCTGATAAAATTGTTGCCTTTGCGCAGGCAAATGGCATGAAGGTAAGAGGCCACTGTCTCTGTTGGCACAACCAGGTTCCGGCCTGGATCTTCAAGGATGGTACTGCTGATGCTTCCAAAGAAATAGTGTTGCAGCGACTTCGTACACACATAACCGCAGTTGTCAGCCACTTCAAAGGTAAAGTGTATGCCTGGGATGTCGTCAATGAAGCCATTGATGACGGCAGCTCAACTTACAGGGCTTCAAAATGGTATACCATCTGCGGCGAGGATTATATCTTCGAAGCCTTCACAGCTGCCAGGGCAGCCGATCCTGACGCAAAACTGTTTTATAATGATTATTCGGCTATAGATCCTGTCAAAAGAGATAAAATCTATGATCTTCTGACAAAGCTTAAGGCACAGAATCTTGTTGATGGCATGGGTCTTCAGGGCCACTGGAATATCAGCTATCCTTCAAACTCCCTTATCAATGATGCATTAAATAAATATAGATCACTTGGGCTGGAAATCCAGATCACTGAGATGGATGTTTCCGTATATACCTCCAATTCTGATCCTGAAAGTGCTTATACAGATGCACTTGCACAACAACAGACAACTGCCTTTGGAAGGTATTTCCTGGCATTCAGGACTTTCAAAGATGCTATTACCGGAGTTACTTTCTGGGGACTGGCTGACGATTACACATGGCTTGATAATTTTCCGGTAGCCGGGAGAAAAAACTATCCTTTACTTTTTGATGTAAATCTTGATCCCAAACCGGCATATTTCGAAATCATTGATTTTTTGCAACCATTCTGATTTTTATCTTTTTCCTTGTGTTCCAGGATTATAATTAATTTTCTTGTTAGCCCATTCAATAAAATATTTCATATTAGGTGCATCGGTATGTCCTCCGTCGTGCTGACGCCAGGCAAGCTCTCCGTCAAGCATGCCTGTATTATATGGAGGCATTGCTTCTGTTTTGTAATCATTTGAAACGCCGATATCCTTTACCCCCAGGAGTTTAAATACTGATCCGGCAGCAACTACTGCCATATAGCTTCCCTTCTGGTCAAGCCATTTTGCATCGCCCTTTTCAGGTATTCCATAGCTGATGAAAGTAAGCCTTGGTGCACACATTGCAATAAGGCTATGAGAGTCAACATGCAACTGGCCTGCGTTTCCAGCTCCCGAAGCTGATTCAGCAGCGCCATATTTCAAATAATTCCCGGCCATCCAGTGGTATTCACCGGTTCCTGTCAGGCTTTCCACAGCTTCACCAAAATTGCGGCGATGAAGAGTGGCTCCTCCTTTTCCTGACGAACCAACCAAGTGCCAGGGCAAAACGGTCCTCAAAAGCAAGCGTGACAAGAGCTGCTTTACCATAGCGTGAAACACCCTCAATACCAACATGCTTTGCATCAACAGCAGGATCGGTTTCAAGATAATCAAGTCCGCGTGCAGCACCCCAGGCCCAGGCTCGAAGTGAACCCCAGTCATCGGGTTTACGTGGCTGACCTTTATTTACAAGTCCGATAATACCTTTTGTCAGGCCGGCTCCATTGTCGGCCTGAATACTTGAGGGATCTATCATTGCATAACCCCAGCCTGCCGTAAGAAGCTGCTGTGTTGAAGGAGGATCGGCATTTGCATTTGCCTGACCTCCCATACCTCCGAAAGGGGAAGCAGTTGTTGCACGGGTTATGGGATTATATGCCTGATATTTTTCGAATATTGCTTTTACTTCAGGATCACTTTCCGAAAGAAGTTTCCTGAATGCCTGGTTAATAACCTCCAGTTCATCACGGTTTGGTTGAGCGGGAGACGGGAGACTTGCCATTCCGAACATCATAAGCACAGGTACAGGCCCTTTAGCATCTGCCGGTAAAACAAGAACCATAGAGATATTTACATCAATCAGAGGATATTCTGAATTATCGACATGCCCTGTAAGCTTTTTGGCGATTACAGGAATGAAACCAACCATCTCTCTTTCCGAAATATCTACAGTCCATTTAACTGCAGGAATCTTTTTTGGCAGGCGTCCATATACTTCTTTTTCCATATCTTCCACAATCTCAGGGCGACGTTGTTTCCACCAGGTATCAGGTGTCGTAACTTTCTTCCCGTTTTTCAATGTCAGCAGATCAGGCAGGTCGGGATATGGATTTGCGATGGACTCATCATAATTGGCATGGTTGGGTGCTGACTCGTTACCACTCGGGCCAGGGCGGAGGCTTTTTATCCCAAGCTGATCCATCATATTCTGGTGGTCCTGTGCTGCAGTGAACTGAACAGGAGGATGTCCGGACGTACCAGCAGGATTCTGGGCAATAAGCCGGGTGCACATTAAAATCATTATCAATAACAGCGATTTTTTCATGTTTTTAAATTAGATTAATAATTCTACTTGATCAGACCTGCCTCAAAAGGAGAGGCAGGTAATCCTTCAATATTATACAAATTAGCACCTTCCGGATTATCAGCCCAGGCATATCTTACATATACCGGGTCTCTTATTTCATCACTCCACACAATAACATGATTGTTTTCAATTTTCGCTTCTGCCCAGACAAATTTTCTGTCTGCTCCGGCAATTGCAAAATGATTTAAGTCACCACCTCCTTTTACCGTCAGACCACTGCCGATATGGTCAAATTCAATTATTATCCTGTCCGCCTCTTTAACAGATGATTTATAAACAGGGCCGGAGTACACGATCTTTTCATTTCCATAAGCCAGTTTCCGTGCAGCCAGGGCCAATCGTTCACCTACAACTTTCTTTTCAAGAGGATGGATATCGTTCCATTCCCCCACGTCAATTGTAACTGCCATTGCTGTATTTGGTACAGATAAAGATTTAAGCTGACTGAACCTTAACTCGGCCCATTGACTTTCGGAAGGCAGATACCTGACTTCCATGAAATTTGGCAGCTGCACAAACAGAAAGGGTAGAGGACCCTGCTGCCATTTATTCTCTCCAGTCAGCAATAAGGGCAGGAAGTAGTTTTCCGATATTCCTGCGGTTTGCCTGCATTTGTTTCACCCTGATACCATAAAATACCTTTTATCCGGTAGTTTATTAATGGTGCAACCATAGTATTATAGAGTCCTGTTGGTTCATTCTGCATAGAGATTACCGGAGAGCGTGTTCCTGATCCCGGAGCAACAGGTCTGAAAACCTGGCCAACCTTGTACAACCATTCACCACGCAAGTCAATGCTGTCCCTGCCTGCAACAAGATAATAAGGTTTGTCGGGTACAAATCCTCCTTTTCCCGAATTGTTGGTTACTCTGATTACAATAAGATTTTTTCCCGGTTTCAGTAAACCTGAAGGCAGATTATACCTTCGGGGAGGATATTGATATGTGATTGATCCTGAAAGGACTCCATTCACATAAACATTATCAGCATCAACTATACGTCCCATGAATAATTTTGCAGGCTTCCCGGTCATTGATGCAGGGACATTGATCTCCTTTCTGAACCATACAATGCCATTCAATCCCCTTACACCCTGATCATCCCAGTATCCGGGGAGCCAGTATTTTTGCCAGCCTTCCGGCACATAGGAAATGTCATACCAGGAAATCGGACCACTTATACCCTTATCCACTGACCTGGAATTGGTCATTGTTACCTCACCTGTTCCGGGTCTTCTTCTGGCTGATCTTAATATCGGATTTAGATAAGCCGTATCCTTAAGTTTTTCAATCCTGGATATCAGCTGAGGAAACTCTTTAAGTCCTTCCTCACTGGTCCAGGCTTCTATTGGTGTTCCTCCGACACTTGAATTGATAATTCCAATCGGAACCTTATACTCATTGTAAATACTTCTGGCGAAGAAAAAAGTTACAGCTCCAAAGCCAAGTACATTTTCAGGAGATGCTGAGATCCATTTTCCTGCCGGCAGTTCTTTATGGACTGAGGTAACATCTGATGCTGTCGGGATGAAGAAATTCCTTATCTCAGGAAAATCTGCTGAGGCTATATCATCAGGATATTTTTCCTTTACCCTTTCCATATTCAGAACCATGTTGGACTGACCTGAACAGAACCATACATCGCCGAGTAAAATGTCATTTATAATGATAGTATTGTTCCCTTTCACCTCCATGGTATATGGTCCACCTGCTTTCATGGGTGGCAAAGCGATTTTCCAGTTTCCTTCAGAATCAGTTATAGTCCTGAATGTTTTTTTATTGAATTTAACCTGCACCTTCTCTCCCGGAGATGCCCAGCCCCAGATAATTAATTTAGTATCCCTCTGCAGGACCATACCGTCACTTACCAGTACAGGAAGTTTGACATTAGCCTGTAAGAATAAGGGGAGTATGAAAAGCAGCAGGCTGGTTATAAAAAGTTGGTTGATCGGCTTCTTCATTTAAAGGTGCAAATTAGTTAATCTAAAATTAAATAAATTTTTATAATCAGGAATATGAATCAACGCTCCCAGGGAGTCGCATAAGATTCAGGATTTTCTGTTTTATCAGATCAGTTGTTTCCGGCAAAATAGAAGACAACATTTTCAGCTTATCTTTGTTAAAAAGATAAATTAAAGACTGATTATGAAAAAACGGATCTGTATAATCTCAATTTTTATGTTAGCATCATTTTCCATGTCCGGCCAAAAATCTCTTTCAGTTGGCGACAAGGTTCCCCTGTTCAAAGCTACCGCTGATGATGGTTCAACCTGGGATATCAGTAAATTTATTGGCAAAGATTACATTGTGATTTACTTTTTCCCGGGTGCAATGACCAGCGGATGTACGAAGCAGGCATGTTCTTACCGTGATCATCAGGACGATCTGGCATCAGCTAAGGCAATAGTCGTTGGTATCAGTGGTGATGAAATTGAGAACCTTAAACTATTCAAACAGGCAGAAAACCTGAACTTTCCGCTTTTATCGGATAAAAAGGGCAACATTGCCAAAAGCTTCGGGGTTCCTGTCGGTGAAGGCGCATCCATAAAACGTACTGTCGGAGGTATCGAACATGAACTTGTTCGTGACATAACTATAAAAAGATGGACTTTTATTGCAGGAAAGGACGGGAAGATCATTTACAAAAATGAGACTGTCGATGCAGAAAAGGATTCTGAAGAGGTTCTTAATTTCCTCAGTATGCAGAAATGATTTAGTCCCGGAAATTTTCACCCTTTTTGATTACAATCTCTATAAGGAAATTACTGACATGTCGTCAGAATATGCAGTACGAATTAAACATTCATTCAAATCTTATTGGCTATCTTAGAGGAAACAATCAGACAATCACATTGTAAATATGAAGAAATTTATTTTATTATTCATTCCCGCACTGGTATTATCGTTTGCTCTTAGTGCACAGGATGCAGAAACAAAACTAAAGGAAAAGGGAATTGTACTGGTACCACCATCAAGCCCAATTGCAAATTATGTAAATGTTGTAAGTGTTGGCAAATTGCTTTACTTGGCAGGAAAAGGACCCTTGAAAGCTGATAATACTTATGTAACCGGTAAAGTCGGCAAAGACCTGACGCTTGAGCAGGGTTATCTAAGCAGCCCGTATAACGGCTATAAACCATCTGGCAGTTTTAAAAAGCGAACTTCGGTTTTATTTAAACAGGGTTAAACGAATTTGTAAAAGTATTAGGTATGGTAAATTGTACGGAAGATTTCAAGGACCAGCCTAAAGTAATTAACGGTTATAGTGATCTGATGGTAGAAATTTTTGGTGACAATGGAAAACATGCCAGATCAGCAGTTGGTATGTATGCATTACCATCTGATATGGCTGTTGAAATAGAAGTGATTGTGGAAATAGAAGAATAGCCAGGGATTACTGAAAAATCAAGCCAGATCGAAGCGATCAAGGTTCATTACTTTGTTCCATGCCGCAACAAAATCCCTGACAAATTTTTCCTGAGCGTCTATGCTTCCGTACACTTCGGCAAGAGCTCTAAGCTCTGAGTTTGAACCAAAGATAAGATCTACCCGGGTTCCTGTCCATTTTAGTGCACCCGTTTTGCGATCATGTCCTTCAAAGGTCTCTTTGGCCTCAGATGTTGGCATCCAGGCTGTACTCATATCGAGCAGGTTTACAAAGAAATCGTTGGTAAGAACTTCAGGACGTTTCGTGAAAACACCAAATTCAGAGTTGTCAAAATTTGTGTTTAACATGCGCATACCGCCTACGAGAACTGTCATTTCAGGAGCAGTTAATGTCAGTAGTTGAGCTTTATCAATCAGCAATTCTTCGGTTGATATGGTGTATTTCATTTTTAAAAAGTTGCGAAACCCATCTGCTGCAGGCTCGAGCGCTTTGAAGGAATCCACGTCGGTTTGCTCCTGCAATGCATCCATACGACCCGGAGAGAATGGAACAGTTACAACGGAACCTGCGTCTTTTGCAGCTTTTTCAACACCGGCACAACCAGCCAATACAATAAGATCTGCAAGAGAAACTTTATTCTGCTCAGAATGACCATTAAATTCTTTTTGGATACCTTCAAGCGTATTCAGTACTTTCGATAGCTGAGCCGGGTTATTGACAGCCCAGTCCTTTTGCGGAGCAAGCCGAATGCGGGCTCCATTGGCGCCGCCTCGTTTGTCGGATCCACGGAAAGTGGAGGCAGAAGCCCACGCGGTAGATACCAGCTGAGATACAGTCAGTCCGGAATCTAACACCCTGGCTTTTAATTCTGTTATATCTTTCTCATCAATTAATGTATGATTCACAGCCGGTATCGGATCTTGCCAGATCAGTTCTTCTGCAGGCACTTCAGCACCTAAGTAGCGTGCAAGTGGCCCCATATCCCGGTGAGTCAGCTTAAACCATGCACGGGCAAAAGCTTCTGCAAATTCAAGAGGATGTTCATAGTAACGTCTTGAAATTTTTTCATAAACGGGATCGAAACGCAAAGTAAGATCCGTAGTAAGCATCGTTGGTGCATGCGTTTTCGAAGTGTCGTGGGCATCAGGAATGACACCATCGGAATTTTTTGCTACCCACTGATGTGCACCGGCCGGACTTTTGGTAAGTTCCCATTCGTATTTAAACAGGTTTTCGAAGAAGTAATAACTCCACCTGGCCGGAGTCTGTGTCCATGTAACTTCCAATCCGCTGGATATGGTATCACCTCCTATTCCTGAGCCAAACTTGCTTTTCCAACCTAAGCCTTGCTCTTCAATATCGGCGGCTTCGGGTACAGGTCCTACGTGTGCCACATCTCCGGCTCCGTGGGTTTTGCCAAAGGTATGTCCGCCGGCGATAAGTGCCACGGTTTCTTCATCATTCATGGCCATACGGGCAAATGTTTCCCGGATATCTTTAGCTGCAGCAATCGGATCAGGGTTTCCGTTTGGTCCTTCCGGATTCACGTAGATTAACCCCATTTGCACAGCTGCAAGTGGATTGTCAAGGTCGCGTTCTCCGGAGTAGCGGCTATCTCCTTCTAACCATTTAGTTTCGGAACCCCAGTAAATGTCCTCTTCCGGCTCCCAAACATCTTCTCTCCCGCCGCCAAATCCAAATGTTTTGAATCCCATCGATTCCAAAGCTACATTACCTGCAAGGACCATAAGGTCAGCCCAGGAAATTTTTCGCCCATACTTTTGCTTGATTGGCCAAAGCAGTCTTCTTGCCTTGTCAAGATTGACATTATCGGGCCAACTGTTAAGTGGGGCAAAGCGTTGCTGTCCGCTTCCTGCGCCTCCACGACCGTCTCCTGTGCGGTATGTGCCTGCACTATGCCATGCCATACGTATGAATAATGGTCCGTAATGGCCAAAATCGGCAGGCCACCAATCCTGAGAGTCGGTCATCAGCATGTGAAGGTCTTTTTTTATGGCTTCCAGATTCAGACTCTTGAATTCTTTAGCATAGTCAAAATCCTCACCCATTGGATTAGATAAAGAAGAGTGTCGTCGCAGTATGTTCAATTTTAACTGATTAGGCCACCAGTCGCGGTTTTTTGTACCGCTGGTACCAACACTGTGCTTCTGAGCATTTTCCATTTTTAAAATATTTTAGTTTTTAATTAGTATTTTTTTCCCCCCAGGCTTTAGATTTTATGATTATTATTTGAAGTACTTATCCTGGTATAATTAAGTCTATTGTTATGTTTATCGCTTTTAATAAATTCTTTTGATCATTTATTATCATTCAAAAATCTACCTATGATTTGAAGCCTTACATCTTCAATCTTAAAATCTGGTATCTTCTTTTTTTCGAAATGCTTCTCTATCATTGCATTAAGTTCTTTATCAACAAAATCCTCTATTCGATCGGATTCGGAGGAATATAAATGATGATGGCTTTCAATTACTGCATCATATCTCATAACATCCCTTTCTGTTTTTACTTTTTTAATTAACTCATTAGCAACTAAAGCATCAAGAACTTTGTAAACGGTTGCTGTTGCAATGTTCGGATGGTTAATTCGGATATAATCAATTATGTTTTCAGCGGAAGGATGATTATTAAGTTTAAGAATAGCCTCCAAAATAGCAATCCTTTGAGGAGTCACTTTTAGTCCTTTCTCAATTAGTTTATTTCTTATATCGGTTATTTTCATTACTAGTAATTATCAAACGAGAATAGTTCTCTTATAATAACAAACAAATTTAATGTAATATTTTAAGAAAGGCAAGCTAATCCAATATTATTTTTCACTGGAGAAAATCCGCCACCGGAACAGAAAGGGGCAATTCAATGGTTTTCATAAGAAATGTTTAATAAAAAAAGACAAAGTTGACCTAAATCAATAAAAAAGTTGACCTGTTTCAACTGGTAAGTTGTCAGGTTAAAACTTCATTTCTTATATTTATAAAACAATGTACCGTAACTTTGTAGCATTAAAATAAAAAGTCATGCTATACACTAACTTAAAACACCTTGAATCAGCTGCTGATCTTAAAAAAGCTATCAGCGAAAACGAAAATGTTATGGTAATTTGCGGCCGGATGGGGCCGATGTGTATTCCTGTTTACGGGATTGCAGAAGAACTTGAAGATGAATACAGACATGTAAAGTTCTTTGACATGGAATTTGACAATCCTGAATCACATATTATCAGATCCTTACCTGAAGTCCGCGGTTTTATGGGAATCCCATTTACCATCTATTATAAAAATGGGAAAGTGGTTAAAGCTACTACCAGTATTCAGACCAAAGACCAGATAATATCCATTCTGGACAAAGAACTTCCCATCACGGTTACAACCTGAATATATGGCAGATAACCATTTTGACGAAATCGACCCGGGGGCAATACCGGCAGGATTACCAGCCATACAAACCCAACTTTTTACAACTTAATAAGCAAACGATAATTATGATAATAAGTATTCTGGCACTAATATTTAGCGGGCTAATTTTAATGGTCCGGAAAAAGGTTAAAAACATTCCGGTTGTTGCAGATCATGAGAATATACTTACCCTGACTGACAAGAATTTTCAATACCAGACAAAAAACAGAGTTGTACTTATAGATTTCTGGGCAAGCTGGTGTGCACCGTGCAAAATGATGGCTCCGGTATTAAATGATGTTGCTGCCGAGTTGACAGGTGACTCACATGTGGGAAAGATAAATATTGAACAATACCAGTTACTTGCACAGAGATTCCAGGTAAGAAATATTCCTACCTTGATTCTTTTAAAAAACGGCAGAGAGGTAAACCGTTTTGTAGGCATAAAAAATAAGGAGTTCCTTTTGCAGCAGATTAACAGGATTTGATGATAAGCAGGTTATGAAAGGTAATTTCAATACCTTAATTCAGGATGTCCGTCCGGTTGTCGTCGATTTTCATGCACTCTGGTGTGCACCCTGTAAGATACAATCTCCAATATTAAAAGAGGTTGCAACTGACCTGGGTGAGCGGATCAAGATTATAAAGATTGATGTGGATCAGAATCCTGAAATAGCAAGCCGGTACAATATACAGGGTGTCCCCACTCTTATGATATTCAAAAACGGAGAAATTAAATATAAACAGGCAGGTGTCCATACAAGGCCTCAAATAATGGATGTATTATTAAAAAACTTATAAAATGAAAAAAAACATGGGTGTTTATGACAGGGTAATCAGGATACTGATTGCTGTTGTTGTTGCAGTACTGTATTTTACGCAAGTAATCACGGGTACATTGGGAATTATTCTGCTGATTTTGGCAGGAATATTAGTACTTACAAGCATTGTTGGTCTTTGTCCGCTTTACCTCCCGTTTGGTTTAAGCACGAGCAGGAAAGAGTAGAAAATAGACCGGCTGATTCTTTTATCCATAGTAATAAACCATATAGCGGTCTGATTGAATCAACCTGCTTTCGCTCCTGCAGTGGAGCTATTTACCTGGCTCATAGCATGGTCACTGCTCTGTTATGAAGCTTACCAGGAAGTATTGATAATATAGCATACTTGTCATGAGAAAGGTCGTTCTCCTGTTTCTTTTTATCAGTTCCAATATAGTTGCTTATAATCAAATAATCAGAGGAACTGTTACAGACCAGAATACTCATGACGCCATTGAGTTTGCTTCAATCTATATTAACGGGACATTCGTAGGAACTCATTCAGATCAGAACGGGTATTTTGAACTGGATGTTTCAGAATACAAATCAATGCCGTTGACTATTAATGCTTTAGGATATTATCCGGTTATCCTGACTGATTTTTTATCCCTGGTGTCGCTATCAGTACAACTGAGTCCCAAAGTTTTTGAATTGACCCAGGTGACTATTCGCGGTAAAGAATATTTAAAGGTTAGAAGAAATAATTTGAAATTGTTCAGAGAAGCTTTTCTTGGGGTAACTCAGAATGCATCCCGGACTAAAATATTAAACGAGAAGAACATTCAATTTTATAATTCAACAGGAGACACTTTAAGTTCATATACGTCGGGACCTATCCGGATTAAAAACAGGGAATTAGGTTATAATATGACTTACTTTCTGGAAGAATTTAAACTTAACAGAAAGAACAAAAACTTCTTCTTTACAGGTGATATTTTCTTCGAAAAGGATCTGGGAACTGGCGCAAAATCAACGCACCAGTATGAAGAAAAGCGCAGACGCGCATATTTGGGATCAAAGATGCATTTTTTCAGATCGCTCTGGGCTGATGAATCGGATTCTGACGGATTTGAGATCAGAGGCTCCGGAGAGAGGATACTAAGCAATAATGATATTGTATTGGAGGAAGACAATCAGACAAAATTCCTCTGCTATCCTGGTAAACTGGTTATTTACTATCAATCAGTTATACCTTCAGGTTATATTAATTTTCTGAAGGATATGGCATTCTTTGATAAAAGCGGATATTTTGATCCATTAAGTATGGCATGGGATGGGGAAATGGCACAACAACGAATAGCGGATCAGCTGCCGTACGAATATAAAATCTCCAAATAGATGCTCCCCTGGATGGATCTTAATATAAACTTTCCCGTCTCATCATAACATTTTCGTCGGAGATATAGTCATCATACTGCATTTCCTTGTCGATAATCCCATTCGGACCAATCTCTATTATCCTGTTGCATATGGTTTGAATGAACTCATGATCATGGGATGACATCAGGATATTTCCCTTAAACTTCATCAGAGTATTGTTGAAAGACTGAATTGATTCAAGGTCGAGATGATTTGTCGGGTTGTCGAGAATCATAACATTGGCATTACGGACCATCATTCTGGCAATCATGCATCGAACCCTTTCCCCTCCTGAAAGCACGTTAACCTTTTTAAATATCTCTTCCCCCGAAAAAAGCATTTTTCCAAGGAATCCCCGGAGGAACATCTCACTTGTATCTTCAGAATATTGGGCCAGCCAGTCAATAAGCGTTATATCCTTTTCAAAGAATTTTTCATTCTCAAGAGGCAGATATGCCTTTACAATTGTCTGACCCCATTCGAAGGACCCTTTCTGAGGCTTGTCATGACCTTTCAGGATCTCAAATAAAACTGTCATTGCACGTGTATCCCTGGAAAGAAATGCAATCTTATCATTTTTATTGACAGTGAAAGCAAGATCTTTGAACAGCGTCTTTCCCTCTAAAATTCCTGTAAGCCCATTTACTGAAAGTACTTTGTTTCCGGGTTCCCGGCCGGGAGTGAAAATAATTCCGGGATATCTTCTTGTCGAAGGCTTGATTTCCTCAATATTTAGTTTCTCTATCATTTTCTTCCGGCTGGTTGTCTGCTTTGATTTCTTGACATTAGCCCTGAAGCGTGCAATAAATTCCTGTAATTCCTTCTTTTTTTCCTCCGCTTTTTTATTCTGTGCCAGCTGCTGCCTTAATGCAAGCTGACTTGATTCATACCAGAAGCTGTAATTACCCGAAAACTGTTGGGCCTTGCTGAAATCAATATCAATGATGTGGGTGCATATTGAATCAAGAAAATGCCTGTCATGAGAAACGACCAGTACTGTATTATCAAATTCTGAAAGATAGTTTTCCAGCCAGTTTACAGAGTCAAGGTCAAGGTCATTAGTTGGCTCATCAAGTAAAAGATTATCGGGTTTCCCAAATAACGCCTGGGCAAGAAGTACTTTTACCTTTTCTTTTCCTGACAGCTCTTTCAGGAGCTTAAAATGATTTACTTCCTTTATTCCGAGTCCGCTAAGAAGACTTGCCGCATTGTTTTCTGCATTCCATCCGTCAAGTTCATTGAATTTTTCCTCGAGCTCAGAGGCTTTCATTCCATCCTTCTCGGAAAAATCAGTTTTCAGGTACAGATCTTCTTTTTCCTTTGTTATATTCCATAAAGTTGAATGACCCATCTTCACTGTGTCGAGTACGGTGCATTGATCGAATTCAAAATGATCCTGTTTTAAGACAGAGACTCTCTCACCGGGGCCGAAAGTTACTGACCCCGAGCGTGATTCAACGCCTCCGTAAAGCATCTTCAGGAAAGTTGATTTTCCGGCACCATTTGCTCCGATTATCCCATAGCAATTGCCTGGAGTAAAGATCTGATTAACATCCTGAAATAAAATGCGTTTCCCGAACTGAATGCTTAGATTTGAAACTGTTATCATTGATAAGAATAATTGCTAATGTAAAACACCCCTTCAAAAGGGCTGCAAAACTACAACAAATATTTAACTCCGGCTAAGGATGCTCAATTAATCAGGCTTTTTGCGTGTATTATCAATGACGGACCTATCCATATTTCATTCACAAACCAGGTCCCTTGACCTCCAGGCCACTGAAGACTGGTTTACAGAGTAATACGGTTAATGATTCCACCTGAAGAAGTAATGATTTATTCTTTCTTATGCTTAATTAAATGAATAAAAAGAAGAATCACAGTTGTTATAAGTAAAAAGCTATTAGCACCAAGAAAATAGCTTGCTATATAAATAGCATCAAGTTTATGCTTAAGAGTTAATGCAGAAAAAACTCCGGTTAAAATTAATATTGCTCCAATACCAGCAGAAATAAATGCAATCCACTTTAATACTTTCATGGGTTTAAATTTAAGGCTTCTGAATCATGCTTTTAATTATAGCAAAATTAAAAGAGTTGAAAGAGTCTTAATCCAGGAAATTATATTTTCGGAGAAAATCATCTGCAATCTTAAGTATTTCATCATCAAAGTAGCGTGAATATTTTGGGTTTCCCTCTCCCAGATAGTGCCTCATTTCCTCATACGTATGCAGTTCAAAATAATTGCCTTCTTTTTTCATGGCACTCTCAAAGAATTGAACAGTCCAGACAGGAACCTGTTCGTCATACTTGCCATGGAACCCGATCATCGGCGGCATTCCTCTTTTAATATTATGGGCTGGAGAGATACTCCATATTTTATTCCGGCGGTCAGCCAGCAACCTGTCGCACCAGCCTTCCACAGCATTTACACATGCTGAAAACAATAGAATTGCATCCGGGTGGCAGCTAATGCTGAGGTTATCTGATTCTTCATTGTAATCATCAATCATGGCTGTGCATAATGCCAGGTGACCCCCGGCAGACTGACCGGCAGCAACAATTTTATTTCTGTCAACATGGAATTTCCCGGCGTTCTCCCTAACCCATCTCATGGCCGATTTTGCATCCATTACTGATTCGATCGGGCTAATCGTTTTATGGGGGGTTATCCCATTTTCATTTGACAAACGATAATCAACCGAAAACGTTACAATCCCCATCTTCGCATATCGTTCACAGGTTGTAAAAAATTCACCTGGCGTGCCAAAGGCCCAACCTCCTCCATGAAAGAAAACAATAGCTGTATTATTCTCTCTTTCAAACGATTGGCTTGTATAGAAAATATCAATCTTAAGTTTTAGTGAGTCAATTGTTTTGTAAATTTCCTGAATATGGGTAATCTGGTCCCTGGTTTCACCCTGATCAGTAATTGTTCGCTCTCCATCGATTGAAGTCCTGGGCTGGGATAAGATAAGCAAAGAAGAAGGAAAATGAATAGATTTTTCATGGATAAATCAGATTTGTTCTTACCAGTTGTCAAAGTTCCCAAATTTAATCAGACCTGATTTGTTTTTCAAATTATGTCCAATATGGGAGTGTCTCAATGGACACTCACTGGCACAACAACTTCAGGGGTTAGTATGAAGGTACGTGGTTGCGACCTTTGGGATTTCGGAATGGCAAAGACATCCGAAAGGATTCTCATTGGGAAATAGTGGAACAATGAGTCCTGTTCGTAAAATCCTAGTTTTCAAAATGAACATTATCCTTTTCAAGTTTTTTTCTAAGGTCAGAGTAATTTAGTTCCCGTGTTCCATATTTTTTCACTGCACATAAGGCTGCAGCAGTTCCGGCAGCCTGTCCCTGCCCCATACAGCATACAGTATTTCTTGTTGACATGTGTGCGCTATGATTTGATGTGATAAGCATTCCTGCAGCCAATAAATTATCAATATCTTTCACTATAAGTGCTTTATAAGGTACACCATAAGTCCCTCCATTCCTGATTTGCAGACGCGGAGCTTCATCATGAAACCCATATGCCATAATATCATCATCAAAATGCCTCCCTTCAAGGACATCTTCTGAAGTGATATCATAGTCGCATGTTATTGTTCTTCCGCGACGTATGTTTAAAGAGGGACTTGTCCGGGCAATAAAAGCATTTTCACACCCCGGCAGATATTTCTTAAATAATTCAAGTGTTTTATATTGATTCTGCCTGATTATTAATTCAGCTTTCGCCACTTCATCCCTGTTGGTAGGACTTTTATCCATTTTGTAATTGACCTTAATAAACATCAGATAATTATCATGAACTGTCGTTGTTATCAGTCCTGATCCCAGTTGCTTTATTCCCTCGATAAACCCCACAGGCAGTGTGTTCTTCGATTCTCCTGTACCTTCTGCACCCATCCTGATAATCTGGCCCTCCTTACCAGATCGCAATCCAAGTGCAATATCTCCTGCTGCGTTGTTCACTTTGAGAAAATCGTAAAGTTTTTCAATCTTAACATTACCTAATCCCATACTGTTACATACCGGATGATCATTTAATTCTATAAAATCTGCTCCGGAATAAGCACTAAGATCACCATAGGCAGTACAATCAACAAAACAGCTGGCTTTGAAATACTCTCTCCCCATCCGGCTTTGAGTGATAACACCCTCTAATCTCGATCCTTTTTTTACCGCCCCTGCCAAAAGTGTATTCACACAGATAAGAACGCCGGATTCCACAAGCATTTCAAATGCTTTAAGCTTATATAATTCCGTATCAATAGCGGTACAAACAGAATCATAATTATATCTTGATGTCGTATCAGAATGACCTGTTGTACCTCCAACTGGCAACAGGCGGTCGATAATTTCCTGTGCAAGACCTTTTACCACCTGGCGTTTTTCGACTCCCGGGAATGCTTTCCAAAGGTTAAAATAGCTATGAAGAGCTGTCCCTCCCTCAACAACCGTTCCTCCCGGATATCCTTTTGCTTCAATAAGAGCCGTTTTTGCTCCCTGTCTGGCAGAAGCTACCGCTGCCATTACACCTGCCGTACCACCTCCTGCGACTACAACATCAAATTCTCTGACGGATAAGCCTTTAATATCCTCCTTAAACTCCAGAATATTTACTTGATTTAGGGGCGGATTAACAATAACCTGAGGCCCTGCAAATGCCGTAAGCATCATACTTCTTGCGAAATTTCTACGATCCATAATTCCTTGATTAATGAGACATTTTTCGATAGCTGACAATGACATTAAAGATAATAAATCGTCTGGAAATTTACTTCAGATTTGTAGCTTTCTATCTTACAGTTCCCGATAACCTAAAGATGGTAAGGTTACACCACCACCTCCTCTTCCTTCAATAAAATAATGGGAAATATAAAATCAGGCTTTATTTGACCTGGTACCAGCCTGACATAATAAAAGTGTGAGTGTGAGAGCGAGAGCGAAGCCTCTTTGGCCAATTAATCCGGCCTGATAAAATCCCATTTTCCTTCAAACCCTGGTGCAAACCTGCGGATCGATTAAAACTATTGTGAATTTCTTAATAACCTCATGCGATAAGCATTCATCGCTGTTGATCCTAATTTCTTTATCATCCTGTAATTTACTACGACTCCAACAGGCGCACCTATTATTGGCACCAGTTGAGCCATTTTTGCCAGGTCAATATAGTCTCTGTATTCCTGCTGGAAATTTCTCCAGTCGAACTGGTTTATATCTTTTGGAAGTTCTTTACTTTTCTTATCCCAATCTGTCATTTCAAGATAAATTTTTTTTCTGTGATCATCACTCGAAAATGCCAGCTCAAAAATATGCAGGAGATATACCCTTTCCTTATAATCCTCTATATTGAAACCATATATTGAAGCAATATCAAACAACAATTTTATTTTAATGCCTATTAAAACCGGAAAATCCGCAAGACCTAACAATAAACCGCCAGCACCGGTTATTCCACCTTCAACAGCAGCAGTATTTCTGTAAAAATCAATTCTTTGCAAAACAGCTGCTTCGCGTAATTCCAATGAATTTTCTAAAAGAGGTTTCACTGTGGTATGTGTGGCGCCAAACAATACCGCCCGAATCATCTGTTTTAAAGTTGCTGTTATTGCCAGATGGATTTTCTCCGGTATCCAATTATTGATCCGGGTCTGTACAGTTTTCGCTAATCGGTTCAAAAGTGATGGATTACGAAGCATTTCCTTTTGCCAATGTGCTAATTCTGAATGTATGTTTTTATTATACTGATTCATGGGCGAGTACACAATATATAGATGTGGTCAATATTAATGGCTTTTACCTATTTTAAAATCCACGGAAAGTTCATTTTTCCTATTTGCCGGTTCACCACCGTATTTTCCCGCTTCGCAACTATTTTTCATAAACTGAAAAATTTTGAAATTAAATTTATACGAAAGTTACTCTGGTAATAAAAAGAGAAACTTAATTCTATAACAATTCTAAACAATGAAAAGGAACATTCGTACAACACTATTATGCCTTTTTCTTATTGCATTTATTTCACAGATTGTAAATGCACAGGAACAAGGTTCAACATCAGATGCACTAAGAAATGAAGCAGTTAAAATATTTCTTGACTGCCAAAGTTGTGACATGAATTACACCCGGCAACAAATCCCTTATGTAAATTTTGTCAGGGATGTGAAAGAAGCCCAGGTTTTTATTCTGATAACACAGCAGAATGCAGGAAGCGGAGGGACACAATACACTCTTACTTTTCAGGGGCTTGGAATTTACAATGGAATGAATGATACTCTGGTTTATACAAGCAGTCCGGATGAGACAAGTACAATTGTCAGAGAGAAAAAAAATAATATGCTTCAAATGGGTTTAATGAAATATGTTGCCAGAACTCCTGTGTTCAATGAAATTGAAATCAACTACAACTCAGAACTTGAACAGGAGCAGGTAGTTGATAAATGGAATAACTGGGTATTTTCGCTTGGTACTGAACCTCAGTTTCAGGCAGAAGAATCAGACAGACAACTGCAATTAAGAAACTCATTTAATATTACAAAAGTTACACCGGATATGAAGCTTGAACTTGAACTTGATCAAAACTATAGCCGGAGAAGAGTTATTGAAGAAGATGATTTTGATACCACCTATGTAACCAATGAATTTCAGGGGGATAACCTATTTGTAAAGAGCCTGGGTGAACATTGGTCAGCTGGTATAAAATGGAATATAGGTACGTCCACAAGAGAAAATTACGGCTTCAGAACTGATATTCTCCCCTCAGTGGAATATGATCTTTTCCCTTATTCTGAAGCAACCCACAGACAATTAAGATTTCTGTATAGTGCTGGGATGCAGTATAATAACTATAATGACTCAACTATTTATAATAAGCTTAAAGAGTTTCTTTTTAAACAGGAGTTCAATATTGCTTTCCAGATCCAGAAAAAATGGGGATCTGTGAATTTATCATTATTGGCTTCAAACTACCTCAATGATTTTTCAAAAAACCGTGTTGAACTGAATACTTCACTTAATCTAAGGATCTTTAAAGGTTTGTCGTTGCAGATCTCAGGAGGTGTTGCCCACATTAATGATCAGGTAAACCTGAAAAAGGGAGATATTTCAGAAGCTGACAGGCTTTTAGAGCTCAGGGAATTGTCAACACAGTACAGGATTGAAGGCGGGATAGGATTGACATATACATTTGGTTCGATTTACAATAATGTTGTTAATCCAAGGTTCGGATTCGGAGGAGGTGGTGGTCAGGGAGGACCGGGTCCGGAGGATTATGACTGACATATTATCAAGTGGAGTGATCGTAAACCATTCTACCCTGGCTAATAGTGATTCGCTTATGTTGTAAAGGTGTTGCTATGGTTAATAAAAGTTAATCCGAAACCGTATAATATAAACAAACAAACTTTTACCTTATATTTGGTCAGACTATGGATAAAATCGAACATATTCTGATAAGGCTGTTAATTGTTTTTATCTCATTCTTTTTCGTTGATGAGGGTAAAACTATTTTGCTTATTGGTAATAACATACAAGTCCACCTGATTCATAACCAAGCTAGTGACCTTGAAATTCCTCATCAACATAACCATAATAAATCTCATGATGATGAAATATGGATTAATTCAAATTCATTTGAACTTTCATTCTCATCAGAAAAGCTTTTCTTATTTCCTTTTTATCAGAACAGAAAGACGGAAGACTTTACAAGATTAATTTGGCAACCTCCAAAATTTGTGTAAGGAGAATCACTTTCTTAAGATTTCCCTCGAAAATTGCTATTGCAATAAATTAGCATTAACGCTGTCTTAATTATTATTAAGCACTTCTTAATAAACTATTGATAAAAAATAAAATAACTCTGATCTAAATGTACCCACCTTTTCAAGGAGAAGATCTCAATGGGCTGTCACAAAGAGAAGCATCTGAGATACTTCAAAAAGAAGGATATAATGAACTGCCTTCCTCGAAGCCGAAAAGTGTATTTAAAATTGCCCTGAGTGTTATAAAAGAACCCATGTTCCTGCTGCTTGTGGCTTGTGGAACCTTGTACTTAATACTTGGAGAATTACAGGAAGGATTAATGCTTCTTAGTTTTGTGTTTGTGATAATGGGGATCGAGTTTTATCAGGAGAAAAAAACTGAAAAGGCTCTGGATGCATTGAAAGACCTTGCAAGTCCAAGGGCATTGGTTAGACGTGACGGAGAAACAATCAGAATACCGGGAAGAGAAGTAGTAAAAGGAGATATTGTGGTTTTACAGGAAGGAGACAGAGTCCCTGCTGATGCTTTCGTGCTGAGGAATAATAATTTACTTGCAGATGAGTCTCTTTTAACTGGAGAACCGGTACCTGTGAGAAAAAGGGAGCGGAGAGAAGGAGATATTTTGTTCATACCAGGAGGTGATGATCTGCCGGTTGTATATTCAGGATCTATGATTGTCCAGGGAAATGGATTAGTAAAGGTTACTGCCACAGCTTTAAATACTGAAATTGGAAAAATCGGGAAAGCACTCGAATCAGTAAAAGAGGAACCCACCCGGCTAAAAAGAGAAATGGGGATTTTAGTTAAACGTCTGGCGATAATAGGTATACTTTTATGTATTCTGGTAATTGCCCTGTATTCAGTTACAAGGGGTGATCTTATAAAAGGAATTCTGGCAGGAATTACTCTTGCAATGGCTATGTTGCCAGAGGAATTTCCGGTGGTTTTGACCATTTTCCTGGCTCTTGGAGCCTGGAGAATGTCGAAAAAATCAGTCTTAACCCGCAAACCTGCGGCCATCGAAACTCTGGGGTCCGCTACAGTTCTTTGCACTGACAAAACAGGTACTTTGACTAATAACAGAATGACCGTTACACAACTCTTTAATGGTTCTGATTTTTTAAGCATTGTATCTGACGAAGGTTTCTCTGAGCCTTTCCATGAAATTATTGAATATGGAATTTTGGCGAGTCAGGTGAATCCTTTTGACCCTATGGAAAAGGCCATAATAAATATCGGTGATCAGTTCCTTAAAAACTCAGAACATGTACATGCTGATTGGGTAATGGAAAAAGAATATCCGCTATCTAAAGATCTTATGGCAATGTCAAGGGTTTTTTCAGATACAGGGACTAAAGAACGGGTAATTGCTGTAAAAGGAGCTCCTGAAGCAATCTTTGACCTTTGCCACCTGAACAATAAGAATATATCTGGTTATGAAAAAGCCGTAGCCAAAATGGCCTCTGAAGGATTAAGAGTTTTAGGGGTGGCCAGATCAAGCTTAGTTTCAGGAGCATTACCTACACATCAGCACGATTTCGATTTTGAATTTGTTGGATTGATCGGATTATCAGATCCAATCAGGGGAAATGTGCCTGATGCTATAAAGGAATGTTACAATGCAGGTATCAGGGTAATAATGATTACAGGCGATTACCCCGTAACAGCAACCAACATAGGAAAAGAAATCGGCATCAGAAATCCTGAACTTTTCATATCAGGTCCGGAATTAAACGAAATGTCGGAGTATGAACTTTGTGAAAAGATCAGAGCTGTGAATATTTTCGCACGTGTGGTCCCGGATCAGAAACTTAAAATTGTAAATGCCCTTAAAAAGAATGGTGAAATCGTTGCTATGACGGGAGATGGAATAAATGATGCTCCCGCTCTGAAAGCTTCGAATATAGGAATTGCAATGGGTGAAAAGGGTACCGATGTTGCCAGGGAGGCGTCTTCCCTTGTATTGATGGACGATAATTTTGCATCGATCGTAGGTGCTGTAAAAATGGGTCGAAAAATATTCGACAACCTTCAAAAAGCCCTGGCATATATTTTTGCTATCCATGTTCCAATTGCCGGATTATCCCTGATCCCTGTATTGTTCGTTGATTTACCTCTGATCCTCTGGCCTGTTCATATCGTTTTCCTTGAATTAATCATCGATCCGGCCTGTACGATGATTTTCGAAGCAGAAAAAGAGGAGAAAAATATAATGACCAGACCTCCAAAAGATATCAATGAGCCATTCTTTGGAGCGAGGAAAATATTTTTTAGCTGCATGCAGGGTATCGGAATCTTAATTATCAGTCTTCTTGTATATTTTATTGGTGTTAAAATGGGCTATACAGAGGAAAGTGTAAGAACACTTACATTTGTTACATTAATAGTTTCAAATATTGCTGTCATCATTTCAAACCGATCATGGACATCCGGATTTTTAACAATCCTTTCAACTCCAAATAAAGCGGTTACATGGATTGTTGGCGGGGCAAGTATCTTCCTGATCCTGATTCTTAACATCCCTTTACTCCTGGATCTTTTTCTATTTGAAAAAATACGTCTTGTGGAATTTATGGCATGCGCAGGGGCTGGTCTGTTCAGCATTACATGGTTCGAAATCTATAAACAGGTGAAGAAGCCTTGAGAATACGGCTCGAAATTTAAAAATATCCTATTCATATCATAGTATTAATCTCACAAATAAAAATTTAACTCTTATGAAATCAATTTTTTCAAAATTATTCTTAACAATACTATTAAGTACAGTTTCCACAACCATAGGTTATTGTCAGCTTTTTGAATGGCGCGGACCCGGCCGAAGTGGAATTTATAATGAATCGGGATTGCTGAAAAAATGGCCCGCCGGCGGTCCTTCCCTTTTATGGGAAGCTGAAAATTTGGGTGATGGTTATTCTTCACCAACTGTTACTGATGATGCTGTTTATGTAACAGGAAGAAAAGACAGTTCCGATGTACTAACTGCTCTCACGCTTGATGGAAAAAAGAAATGGGAAACAGTGTATGGCAAAGCCTGGATGGCAAACCATACCGGATCGAGATGCATCCCGACCTATTATAACGGAAATATATTCCTTATAAGCGGCAGCGGGGATATTGTCTGTATCGGAAAAGACGGCAGGATAAAATGGTCAAAAAATCATTACAGTTTATATGAAAGCAAACCAATACAATTCGGGATTTCAGAATCTCCGCTGGTTACCGATAACATCGTAATTGCATCACCAGGTGGGAAGAAAGCATCACTGGTCGCTTTCAATATATCTGACGGCAAGGTCGTATGGGAGGCAGAACCCCTTGGACAGGAGCCACAATATGTAAATCCTAAACTTATTGATTATGCCGGAAAGAAAATAATTGTTACTGTAATGGGGACTCACATATTTGCAGTCGATGCCAAAGATGGTAAAATCATGTGGAAATTAAACTACACAGAAATTAATGCTGCAACCGGAAGGGTAATGAAAAATCATGCAATGACACCCCTCTACAGGGATGGGAATATCCTGATTGCAAATGGATATAACTGGGTGGCATTAAAGCTTAAGCTTTCAACAGACGGGAATTCAGTTGATATTGTCTGGGAAAACAGAAATTTTGATCCACAGCTTGGAGGAACACTCCTTCTTGGGAATAATATTTTCGGATCAACTCATATGTCAAAGCCTCCGGATATGTGGGCTTGTGTAGACTGGACGACAGGTAAAACCCTGTGGACCGCCAGATGGTACTCAAGAGGATCTGTAATTTCAGCCGACGGAATGTTGTACCTGTTTGAAGAAAAGTCAGGTCATGTTGCTCTTGCAAAGCCCGATGCTTCAAAACTTGATATTGTAAGCGAGTTTCAGGTAACAAAAGGAGAAGGACCTTTCTGGGCCCATCCGGTAATAAGCAAAGGGAACCTTTATATCAGGCATGGAAATGTATTAATGGTATACCGGATAAAATAATCGCCAGAACAATGGCTATTAGTGGTCAATATAATCCGGCCACTTATGATTACTTTTCAATACTCTGACAGGTGTGCATTTGGATTGTTATAGAAGGAACGAACTCATTGGCTTCCATTGACTTCTCCAAATAATAGGTACAAGGACTTTTTTGGCAATCCATGGAATACGCTTCATAAAAGCCTCTCTGTCCTTACCATCAAGGTTATAAAACAAGAACGGAAGCGTAAGGGGTCCTCGCCCAGCGTTTTTGGTGCTGTGTTCGCCAAGCTTTTCTGCAAGATTCGCCTGTTCCTTCATTCTTATGACTGCCTGCAATTTTTCCGCGGTAAAATTCTCCTCCTCAATTTTAATATGGGGTCCCCACAACTTGTCGAACTCGTCCAGAACCTCGCGAAGCTTGCCAATTCCGCCCGAAGATACTTCCAAAAGACGCTGGTCAAGCGTGTCCAATATGCGGGCCATGTCATTGTGGTCATCTTTTAAACGATTGTCATTTCTGTTATAAGGCTATCCTTTTTCATATTTAAAGAATATTTATAGTTCAGTAGCATTAGCATCAAAGCAGAAATCCTATTGCAAGTTATTAAATTTTTAAAAAGGAGGATTAAGAATAGGGTAGTTCGAGGGGTGGTGATCATTTTCAGCAACTAAAGTTTATTAGTAAATCGGGGTGGCAATTAAGCCTGTCAAGTCTCTGATTTTTTATGTTTAACTTTAAAGGAGAAATTAGTAAAAGATCATTAATCGATTCAGATCAATTGTATAGAGTCGGATATTGAAAATTTCATCAAGATTAAAAGCATTTTCAATGGTCTTTTTTTTATTATTATTGAATATGATTTCATTTTCCGCAGTTGCCCGGTCAGGAAAATTTAAAGTGGAAGATTTAAATGGTTAATTGCTTTATTGTTAAGATATTATTGGGTTATTATGTAAAATTATTGTCTACAAACAGAAAGTAAATATGAAAAGAACTAATGAACTATCAAGATTGACCGGGGTCATCCTGGTGTGTTTATGTTTAACGTTTCAAGTTAGTGGGCAGGCGATTCCAAACAGGCCAAACCAGGCTGTCCCCGGACCTGCAAGGCAAATAGGTCGACGTATTATATCTCCTGAAGTCCAATCTGATAACAAGGTGACTTTCAGGATATATGCGCCCAAATCGGCCAGTGTAGCGATTATTGGTGATTGGGTGTCCGGTGCTGAAGCCAGAGAGAACCTTGTAAGAAATGATACGGGTTTATGGGTCACTACCTTAGGTCCTTTGCCTGCCGGAGTTTTATGGATACACCTTCCTTGTAGATGGTGTAACTATTCTGGATCCCTCTAATCCTCAGATTAAACGAGATGGAGTAAGAAATGCCAGTGTCTTGCTGGTTCCAGGTAAAGAATCAGATCTATACTCTGTAAAAAACATTCAACATGGAACATTATCCAAGGTTTGGTACGAATCACCAACATTGAGCTTAACCCGAAGAATGTACATTTATACTCCTCCCGGTTATGAGAGCAATACGTAAGAGTAAGTATCCGGTATTGTATCTTCTGCATGGCGGCGGTGGAGATGAGGATGCCTGGACAACGCTTGGAAGGGCTCCTGTAATTCTGGATAATCTGATAGGCCAGGGTAAGGCAAAACCCATGATCATTGTAATGACTAATGGTAATGCCAACCAGGCAGCAGCACAGGGCGATTCGCCAGTGTTACCGGCCCAGGAAGTCAGACCACCGGCTGCAACGGGCGGAATAACAACAACGGGCAGATTTGAAGAAAGCCTGGTAAAAGATGTGGTCCCTTATATTGAAAGCCATTATCGGGTATTAAAAGACAAAAATAATCGCGCTATTGCCGGTTTATCGATGGGTGGAGGTCATACACAGAGAATAACTCTTACAAACCCTGATATGTTTGCATATATCGGGATTTTCAGTGCCGGGACCAGAAATGTTACTGAGGAACTTGAGAATCAGTTCAAAGTACTTAAATCTAAAAATCCAAAGCTATACTGGGTAGGATGTGGTGTTACCGACCCTTTGGCTTACCAGGGGTCAAAGGCTCTGGCAGAGTTGCTTAAAAAAGTTGGATTTAATTATATATTTCGTGAGACCCCCGGTGGTCATACGTGGGCCAACTGGCGCATCTATCTTTCTGAAATGGCTCCTTTATTATTCAAATGAGAAATATTAATATTAAAACTTACCAAAATGAAATCAGACAGACGTAAATTCATCCAGACTATGGGTGCCGGGGCTGCCGGGCTTACATTGGGGAGCACTGCCCTTTCGGTTTCATCCTGCACCTCCTCTTCAAACAAAAAAATTGAAGAAGACGGACAGGTAGTCTTTATCGGGGATAATATCGCCATTGCAGAAACAACTTCCGGGAAGGTAAGAGGTTTTATCCATAAAGACATATTTAATTTTCTGGGAATACCTTATGGGGCAAATACCGAAGGAAAGAACAGGTTTATGCCTGCGCAAAAACCTGAACCATGGACAGATATTTATCCTGCTGTCTATTGGCCTAATGCTGCACCTCAGTTACTTGAAAATTTCTATGCCAACAGGTATCTTGCTTTTGCAGACTACTGGCATTATGACGATGTAAGTGAGAACTGCCTTGGAATAAACGTCTGGACACCGGGTTACAGTGACAATACAAAACGGCCTGTAATATTGTGGATTCATGGAGGAGGATATACAAGTGGCAATTCCATTGAGCATCCTGAGTATCATGGTGAGAATTTGAGCCGGAAAGAGAATGTGGTTTTCTGTTCTTTGAATCACAGGCTGGGCCCCCTTGGCTTTTCAGATTTCTCCGGTATAGGAGGTGAGAAATATGCTGCATCAGGAAACGTTGGTATGCTGGATATTGTAACCGCACTGGAATGGATACGTGATAACATATCAAATTTTGGCGGAGATCCAAATAATGTAACTATTATAGGTCAGTCAGGCGGGGGAGGAAAAGTGTGTACCCTTACCGCTATGCCCTCTGCAAAAGGGCTGTTTCACAGAGCCGTTGCCCTTAGCGGATCAGCCCTGAAAGTGGGAGAGAAGAGTAATTCTGAGAAGCTTGCCTCATACGTTTTAAAAGAAGCAGGTTTAACTCCTTCCCAGATAGATAAATTACAGGAGATGCCCTGGAGGGACTATTACGGATTAACCAGAAAAGCAGGTATGAAACTGAGGGAGGAAACCGGAGTAACAGGTATGATGGGAGGATTTGGTCCTGTCGCTGACGGAATATATGTAAAACAGCATCCATTCTTTCCGGAGGCTTCGGATTTAGCCTCGGATATTCCAATGATAGTTTGCAGTACATTCTATGAAAGATCTCCGAGTGCATTTGACTCTTCTCTTGAAAACATCTCACTTGACAAAGCAAAAGAGCTTTCTAAAACAACGAGAGGGTTCGGACCTGCACTGGGGGACAATGCTCCTGCTATCATTGAAGCATACGCAAAGAGTTTTCCGGACAGGAAGCCAATAGAAATTCTGGCAATGGTATTGAGTAACAGAAAGAACGCAATAGAATTATGCAATGTAAAAGCCAGACAGGCAGCCCCTGTATTTCTGGGATGGTTCGGCTGGAACCCTCCTGTATTTGACGGCAGGTTGAGAGCCTTCCATACAATGGATATTTCGTTCTGGTTTTATAATACCGATGTTCAGATATCTCATACCGGAGGTGGAGCACGTCCCAGGAATTTAGCGGCAAAAATGTCTGGTTCGCTGGCCCAGTTCATGAAGACCGGAAATCCAAATGGAGGAGGATTGCCGGAGTGGCCGGGATATACTTCTGCAAACGGTGAAACTATGATATTGGATGATATTTGTGAGGTAAAGAATGATCCGGACAGGGAGGCCCGGAAGTCATTACCTGTTTAAGACAATTATCTCATCTCCATAAGGATGCATATTAGGAAAGAAAATTAATAGGATATGAACAGCGTACTAAAACCTAAAATACTAGCCAGTTTTTGTGCTATGTTGATTCTTCTTTTATCTGCCATGCAGGTATATTGCCAGGTCTCAAAAGGAAACCTCATGAAACGGGAAATAAAAATCCTTGAAGGACAAACTCTTTTAAACCTCCCGGTTAACAGTTCTGACCGGATGGTAAGAGCAACAATCAGCGTGGACGGGAAACCACTTGATCTCTTTACAATCAACCTCGCAGAGAAGAATCCCGAGTTCTGGACATTTTTTGATGTTTCTGATTATCAGGGAAAAACAATAACCATTGAGATAGCTGATGAACCTGTAGGATTTCCAGGTCAGAACACTCAGAACGCGAGCAAACCTGCTGAGATACCAAATTTAAATTCAAGAGGATTGAATATGATTTTTGCAGATTCAAAGTTTCCCGGACAGGATAGTCTTTACATTGAAAAGGGCAGACCTCAGGTTCATTTTTCTGCACAACGGGGATGGATTAATGATCCAAACGGACTTATATATGACGAAGGAGAATATCATATGTATTTTCAGCATAATCCCTATGGCTGGCAATGGGGTAATATGCATTGGGGTCATGCTGTAAGCAATGATCTTATCCATTGGCAGCAATTAAGGGAAGCCATTTATCCTGTTATTGATAAAAACGCTTCCGGCCGGGGCGATGCTGCGTTTTCCGGATCAGCTGTTGCAGATCCGGAAAATACTGCAGGTTTCAGGAAGGATGGAATAGATCCCATTATTGCAATTTATACCAGCACGGGAAGGGGAGAATGCCTGAAAATCAGCTATGATAAGGGGCGAAGTTTCGTTGATTATGAAGGAAATCCAATTCTGAATCATAATGGCCGTGACCCGAAAGTTTTCTGGTATGAACCTGGCAAACATTGGGTTATGGTTGTTTGGGAATCAGGTGTAACCAAAAAGATCAGTCTGGGACAAGAAGTGTCGCTTCGACAACACTCAATTTTTACTTCTCCCGATTTAAAGAATTGGACCTATCAGTCGGGCATATCAGGGTTCTATGAATGCCCGGAACTCTTTAAACTTCCCGTTGAAGGTGAACCAGGATTGTCAAAATGGGTGATGTATGATGCAAATGGCCGTTATGTAGTAGGTGATTTCAATGGTAAGAAATTTTTAATTGACCAGGATTTTACGAGATATGAAAATGGTGGCGGGTATTTCTATGCATCCCAGACTTTCAGTAATAGTCCTGATGGCAGGAGGATTCAGGTGGGATGGGGACGAAATATAACAAATCCAGGAATGCCTTTCAATCAGGCACAACTGTTTCCATGTGAACTGAAGCTCAGAAAAACACTTAATGGTTATCGTCTGTGTCCAACTCCTATTCGTGAGATTACTACTCTTCACCTTAACTCGCAGGTAATCACAGACAAGGTTATCCAGGCAGGACAAAGTGAGAGTATTTCAACAAAAGGAGATAATCCGATACACATTATTGCTGAATTTGAAAGAGGTGACGCTCCGATCACCCTTAATATTCTGGGTTATGAGCTCAGGCATGACAATGAATGGATATTTGCAACAACAGCACCGGATGATGGAAAAGTAAAAATCGAAGCCCCGGCTGGACCATTTCCTGCACCTACCGCCTCAACTCCGGTAACATATGTGCCTGGTTCTGACATTTTCAAAATCGAAGCAATAGTTGATAAAAATATTCTGGAATTTTATGTGAATGATGGTGAATTGTATTATGTAACAGCATTTAATGGGGCAAAAACCAATAAGGTCGAAGCATTAGTTTCAGGTGGCAGAGGTCCTGGTGGTCCTGGCTTTGGCGGTGGTAATCGTAAGTTAATTCTCAAAAAGTTGGAGGTACATGAACTCAATTCTATATGGAATACTGAGAACAAAAAATAGTTGATTAAAAGTAAACCATTAGTCGCTGATAATTTGGGAAATCCGATGGCGTACCCCTCAGCCCGCTGCATAATGTAGGGCATCCAGCTACAACGCCACACACAGGTCCGGTACCCGGCGCCGAATCACTTAAGGTACTGGATGCCTATTTCGCATGGCGACGGACACCGGAGGGAGAGGCGTGGGTGAACAGATGATTTTGAACTTAATTATGATATAATATGAAAAAAACAATTAAAAATTTTGCTGTCGTCTTGTTGATGATGGTTAATTCTGGTTTAGCAGTTAACCTTTCAGGACAAATTGCTGATAAATTGCCAAGAAGTAATCCTGAAGCGGAAGGAGTATCCTCCGCAGGAATTATTGATTTTCTTAATGCAGTTGATACAGGTAGTGTCGAATTACATAGTTTTATGTTTATACGACATGGAAAAGTGATAGCTGAAGGTTGGTGGAACCCATACGGTCAGGAGTATAAGCATCTCCTGTACTCTGCCAGTAAAACATTTACTGCAACTGCTGTTGGTCTTGCTGTTTCAGAGAACAGATTGAAGATAACTGATAAGGTTATTTCCTTTTTCCCTTATTCACTGCCTGATTCAATAAGCGATTATATGAGAGAACTGACCGTGCAAAATCTTTTAACCATGTCAGTCGGACAGGATCCTGAACCAAGGGCTATGGGGACCAGTGGCGACTGGATCACTGCATTCCTCAAAAGTGCACCAATTAATAAACCGGGAACAGTTTTCAAGTACAATAATATGGCAACTTTTATGCTTTCAGCCATCGTGCAGCAGGTTACGGGCCAGACGATCTTTGATTACCTGCAACCAAGGATCTTCAAGCCTTTGGGAATCAGAGGAATCGATTGGGATCTTAACCCGCAGGGAATAAACCTGGGTATGATAGGATTAAGACTCCGCACGGAGGATATGGCTAAATTCGGACAATTATTAATGCAGAATGGAGTTTGGAACGGTAAGCAGCTTCTTCCGAAAGAATGGATTAAAGAAGCAACTTCTTTTAAAATTGAAAGTAACGACCCGGGTAACAAACGTCCTAAAGATTTAAATGATTGGGCACAGGGATACTGCTATCAGATGTGGCGTGGCAGAAATAACAGTGTCCGGTTAGATGGAATGGCTGGCCAGTTTGTCATGCTTTTTCCTGATAAGGATGCTTTTGTAGTTCTGACCGCCAATGCAAGAAATACACAAAATGAATTGAACCTTATACATAATTATCTTATTCCTGCAATAAAATCTGATAAGGCTCTTCCCGGGAATCCCGGTCTTAATAATGAACTGCAGAAAAAACAGGCAGCTCTGAGTCTGAAACCAACGACTGCTGCAGGATTGTCAAAATCAGAGTTTGAATCAAAAATTTCAGGTAAAGAGTTCGATTTACCACAAAACAACAATAATATCCAGTCAGTGTATTTTACTTTTAATGAAGATGGATGCAGTTTTGCTTTAAAAAGAGATGATAACATTTCTTTTATTAAATCCGGACAGGACAGTTGGAAAATATCTAATGCATTATCATCCTCTTTGTTAGCTCCTCCTCGTTCTGCTTCGAAATCGGTTGATGCTAATTATAAAATTCTTCAGCCAATAATAAAGGTAGCGAGCCAGCTATTCCTGGACCGACAAAAATACACTTGAACTGACAGCTCGTTTTATTGAGGAAAGTCTTGGTTCGGAGACAATTGTTTGTAAGTTTTCAGAAGTCTTTGGGAATATTAATGTATCAATTGAACAAAAAGCAGGAAGACCTATGATGGGAATGCCCGGACCAGCACCGACACCCTTAAGAGGCACTCTTGTAAAGATAAATTAGTTCAGAGTGAAACACTACCCGTGCGTTAGATGAAAAAAAAGGTGATATGCTACCGGTTGGAAAGAAGAGGACCTATTCATACCTTAATGATTGTGCTGGATTTACCCATGCTGCCCTGAGTGTACGGTAGCTGATAGTCAGAATTGCAATTCCTATTGCAATAATAATTCCTGCCAGGAAGGTAAGGAGACCCGGGTTTATCCTGTAATAAAAGTTCTCAAGCCATTTACCCGATACATAGTAAATCACCGGAAAGGAGAGAAGCGCTGATATTGATACCAGGATTATATACCTCCCGTGATATTGCAAAGTAGATACCTGACACCGAAGAACCCATGGCTTTCCTCACACCGATCTCTTTGGTACGTTGTTCCACGGTATATGAGGTGAGCCCGTATAATCCCAGTGCTGCGATAAAAATTGCAAGGATGGAAGATATGACTGCAATAAGGGCGTTCTGACGCTCTTTTACATAGAGCTGTTTCATAATATCATCGATGAAGTGGTACTTTAATGGATCATCGGTTGCAAACTCTTTCCAGGCGGTTTCAATTTTTTTAATTGTTTCCGTGTAATTTTTTGGTGAAATTTTGACAGTTATATAATCCGTACCTGTCACTTTCTGATTTAAGCCGGAATATGAAGGGAGCAATCTGATTCCGCTGGGACTCAAATACAAAATCCTTTACCACTCCTATTATTGGGTAATAAACCACTTTGCCGGAATCACGATATCCCATTATTCTTAATTTTTCGGGATCTATATTGAATTTTTTTAGCGCAGATTCATTCAGGAGACAAGCCTGGGCATCAGCGGGAAACTCATTATTAAAAAATCTTCCTGACTTAAGCTGAATGCTATAGGTTTCAAGAAATCTATAATCCACGAAATCCGTATACATCATTATAGTCTCATCTTTTTTTCCCTCCAGCATATACCCGTTATAACCGTAGCTGTTTCCGGGCACAGAAGAGGAGCTTGTGACAGATGCGACCCCGGGTATCATGCTGATGGTTTCTTTAAATGACTTTGCATTTGCGCCGAGTGCTCCTTCATTTTCAAGTACAAGCAATTGATCTTTTATAAAACCAGGATCCCTTTCGATCATATACACTATCTGCCTGTACATTATCAGAGTACCCACAATAAGGAAAATGGAGATAGTAAACTGCAGCACGACGAGCACTTTCCTGAGCCCGCCTTTGTGACTTCCGTTGTTTTTGCCTCCTTTAAGCACCCTGTAGGGACTGAAAGCAGAAAGAAAGAAAGCGGGATAGCTGCCCGCAAGGACCCCTGTCAGCACTGCAAAAAGGATCATGACCGGTATCATAAAAAATGCATCTGAAAGTCTCAGGGTCAGGCTTGTGCCGAGCAGATCATTGAAAAAGGGAAGTACCAGTTTAATAATTATGAGTGCAACAATGGTAGAGACGAATGACATAATAACGGACTCTGTCAGGAACTGGGTGATAAGCATTCCTCTTGTAGAGCCGGCAAGTTTTTTTATTCCTACCTCTTTTGCTCTTGCAGATGCCTGTGCAGTAGAAAGGTTAGTGAAATTGAACACGGCCACAAGCAGGATAAGCAAGGCTATACTTCCCAAAATTCTCAATAATTTAGGATCACCCGGTGCCAGAAATGAAGGCTTAATAGAGGTATCAAGGTGAATATCTGTAAGTTTCTGAAGGTAATATCCGTATTTGCTTCCCTTGGAAAGAAATTCTTCGAAGGAGACGTTCAGAAAGCGCTGTATTTCAGGGCCGACATACTTTTGAATAAGTGCCGGGAATTTGTCATTGACATTTTTATAGTTTGCATTTGGTTTCAATAGCAAATAGGTGTTCAGATTGTTGCTCGCCCATTCCTGACTATTTGCCTGAGAATCTGAAAGCATGGACACCAGCATACCAGCCTTGAAGTGCGAGTTGCCCGGAATGTCTCCCATAACTCCTGAAACGATATAGGTTACTGTATCTTTCCCTATTTTAAGGATTTTATCAACCGGATTCTCACTTCCGAATATTTTCTTTGACAGAGAACTGGAGAGAACGATTTTCCGGGGAGCATTAAGAAGGTTTTCCGGGTCACCCTTCAATACCGGGATAGTAAAGAAATTAAAAAAAGAAGAATCTGCTTCAATGATGTTCTCTTCATCATAAGTCTGATTATTATAAGTCACTGTTGCAGCTCCGTACATTTTCCTCATTCTAAGAAAATCCTCCACCTCCGGAAATTCCCTGAGCAGAGTAGCGCCGACAGGATATGAGGATGAGGCTTCTGTAAATTCCTGGCCGCCTATTTTGAAATTAAGCGCTATGTCGAATATTCTGTCCTTCCTGACATTATACCTGTCATAGCTTGCTTCGTACATTACATAAAGAGCGATTAGAAGGCTGCATGCAAGTCCGATGGAAAGACCTGTTAAATTTATGATAATATAAGACCGTTGTCTTTTAAATGATCTTAGACTGTGTCTAATAATATTATTTAACATATTTGAGGCAGATTATGTTATGTTTTTTTGATAAGTGAAGGTTTCTAAAACAAAGTTACATGAGATATTTATAAATAGACGAGAATTAAGATTCTTTGATGCATAGTAATAATATGATTACCGGCTTAATAATTCTGTATAACAGGATGAAATACCGATTAAAGGTGGATTGTTGCGTCAGCATCCTGAGCCAGTGACCCTGACCATCTCCCGCCGGCACAAATTGACCACCCAGTGCCTGAGATTCAAGGACTGGCAATGCCACACCAGGAAGGAGTACGGTACAAACTATATAAATATAACAGCTTATTAAACTTTACTATTACCTTTAGAGATAATGTAAAAAACTACTGACTAATGCAAATTGCAGTAAACAGAAAGGAAATAATATTTCGTCCGGATGCCACCAGGGTAATTGCGCGTTTTATTTATATGAATGATGAAAGGGCTTTAAATGCTATACGTTCTGTACTAAATATGTCTGAAAATGAGACATCGTTTGCATTAAGCCAGGTTCTTAGGGATTATTCAATGCGTCATAGAAATATCTCAAAAATATTTGAAAAGCATTTTAATAAACTGTCTTACCTGTTTGATGAGTTGGGAATAAAGCCAGGCAAGGTTAATCAATCCCGAAAGGCGCTTATAGGCTCGTATTTTACAATGGAATATTCCATTGAATCGACAGCTTTTTTTAATCCATCCATTGTAGAAGATCCTGATCAGTCGGAATTAGGGCCGGATGAGAAAAGAGTGATTTTAAGTTTCAGAGCAATTGGCGAAGGACATATTTCATCCATTGTTTTTCGTTCAGCTATTATTGATAAGAATGATAATCTGATTGTTGAACCTGTCGGCAAAATGTTGGCTGAAGCAGAGCGAATCAAAAGACATATTTACAATAAACAATCTTTTATAAGGAAGCTGGATGAAATGAGTGTTTTCAACAATAAAATATCACCGGTCTTTGTATTAGAAAAATTGGCTGACAGTTTTACTTATGGCGAATTGAAAAAGGCCGTTGAAGAAACAAGAAAAACATATCAACTTTCACCAAATAAAGAATTAATCATCAATCAGATGATGTGGCTGGCTCTATCACATTATGAAATTGATTTTTCAATTGATTCATCAATTTCTGAGAGAGTCATTTTCCCAATCTCCGACACTGAAAGAAATGGTATGGAAGATGCCCGATTTGTTAAATTCATTGATGAAACCGGTGAAGTAACTTATTATGCTACCTATACTGCCTATGATGGCATGTCCATATTACCAAAGTTACTTGCAACCAAAAATTTCTATCATTTCAAAGGTTTACCCATTCATGGGGAACTCGCACATAACAAAGGAATGGCATTGTTTCCAAGGAAGATTAAGGGTAAATATGCCATGCTGTGCAGAATAGATGGGGTAAATAATTATATAGCTTATTCAGATAATATCAATATATGGCGCGAAGCCAAACTCATTCAGAAACCAAAATATATCTGGGAAGTGATACAGGTAGGGAATGGTGGCTCACCCATCGAAACGGAAGAAGGTTGGCTGGTTATAACACACGCAGTAGGACCCATGAGGGAATATGTTTTAGGAGCATCATTATATGAACTTGATAATCCTGAAAAAGAAATTGGCAGGCTAAAGACACCTTTACTGGTTGCCAATAATCTTTTTTTAATCCATCCATTGTAGAAGATCCTGATCAGTCGGAATTAGGTCCGGAAGAGAAAAGAGTGATTTTAAGTTTCAGAGCAATTGGCGAAGGACATATTTCATCCATTGTTTTTCGTTCAGCTATTATTGATAAGAATGATAATCTGATTGTTGAACCTATCGGCAAAATGTTGGCTGAAGCAGAGCGAATCAAAAGACATATTTACAATAAACAATCTTTTATAAGGAAGCTGGATGAAATGAGTGTTTTCAACAATAAAATATCACCGGTCTTTGTATTAGAAAAATTGGCTGACAGTTTTACTTATGGCGAATTGAAAAAAGCCGTTGAAGAAACAAGAAAAACGCATCAACTTTCACCAAATAAAGAATTAATCATTAATCAAATGATGTGGCTGGCTCTATCACATTATGAAATTGAATTTTCAATTGATTCAGCAATTTCCGAGAGAGTCATTTTCCCAATCTCCGATACTGAAAGAAATGGTATGGAAGATGCACGATTTGTTAAATTCACAGATGAAACCGGTGAAGTAACTTATTATGCTACCTATACTGCCTATGATGGCATGTCCATATTACCAAAGTTACTTTCAACCAAAAACTTCTATCATTTCAAAGGTTTACCCATTCATGGGGAACTCGCACAGAACAAAGGAATGGCCTTGTTTCCAAGGAAGATTAATGGCAAATATGCCATGCTGTGCAGAATAGATGGGGTAAATAATTATATAGCTTATTCAGATAATATCAACATATGGCGCGAAGCCAAACTCATTCAGAAACCAAAATATATCTGGGAAGTGATACAGGTAGGGAATGGTGGCTCACCTCGAAACTGAAGAAGGTTGGCTGGTTATAACTCACGCAGTAGGACCCATGAGGGAATATGTTTTAGGAGCATCATTATATGAACTTGATAATCCTGAAAAAGAAATTGGCAGGCTAAAGACACCTTTATTGGTTGCCAATAATGAAGAAAGGGAAGGTTATGTGCCCAATGTCGTTTACTCTTGCGGTTCTCTTATCCACAATAGAAATCTGATTATTCCTTATGGCATGTCAGACTATGCATCTACTTACGCTTCTATTAATTTAAATGAACTGCTGAATGAACTGAAAAACTCCCAATAGCATCGGGAACATTAACAGATCTGAATCTCCAAGATTATACTAATATCAAACACAAGAAGCACAATACATCTTCTGCCCTGCCTCTGATTAGCACTTTTGGATCGAATCGAAGCTCTGCGAAAACCTATGAACATATTCGATTTCAAATTGTTAAAAATCCGGAGACCAGAGACCTATAAAAAAACGGGGCGGAACCGAAAAGCCATATGAGTAGGAAAAATAACGTTAAAAAACAACATTATGCCAACAATCGTAGTCCGTCACAAAGTAAGAGACATAAATGCATGGCTCAATGGCCATCAGGACAGAGTCAAAATATTTGCTCCTGCAATATCCGGATTTAAAACATTTCAGGATACAGATGACCCAAAATCGGTGGTTTTGGTTGTAGAAGTAACCGATATGGAGAAACTTGAAGCGATAATGAAAGATACACAAATAATGGAGGATATAGCGAAAGCCAGGCACACAGTATTGGAACCTATTATTATGTCAATGCCTGTAGACCTTTAAGCATTTTTATTTTGGTATGTTATTAGTTAAGCTTGTGCTTAGTTTCTTAAGATTCAGAGGAAAATTAGTGCCGTTCTGCGACCAGGTACCTGCGATGGTTGAATCACCGGTTATTGTTCCGTTATATTCTCCATTGAGATCAGGAGCCTGAATTACAAGCTTTTTCTCATTGAGAATAACACGGCCTACTGGTATATCTTTTGCCCCCTGATCGGGACTGTCAAGAGTAGCAATTAAACTATCCTTCTCAATTAATTTCAAATGAAAAACTATTCTGAGGTCTTCGCCATCAGCTGATATCCTGCCAAACCATGCGCCTGGTATAGTACTTTTTTTGGTTATGTTTTGAGCTGATAATGAATTTGTTAACATTATTGCAGCTAAAAGAAATGGAAATAGGAATATTCTTTTCATAATTATAGGAATAAAATTTATACTGGTTAGAGGGTAATCGTATGTCAAATATACGAAAAATTCATTGCTGTGGAGCAAGTTTAAGGGACCATTCAAACAGACCGAATGTTTCCTTCTGAGTAAATTGGAAGTTCTGCCAGAACCTGCCACAATCACGATAAAAGCCAGGTCTCACTTAGATCGGGAATGATCATGGTTCATGACTTAGAGGTCCTGGTCAGAACTCATTAACTATTGTCTTACTGACTTTAATATAATGAGAAATGATATTTTTCAACATCGCTTGACTTTCAATTCTTGATGTAATATTTTTGTGAACAAATTATTACTTTATAGTGAGGATTATAAAATCATTTTTTCATCTGGACTGTAATTCAATAATTCCAGAATGTGGCTTCCAATGCCCCAGATGCATTGATGAAATTCGGATAAATTTAAAAGCCCGGAATGGGATTAAAGAGGTCTCCTTAACAGTAAAAAAAGGTATATCATTGATTGAGGTCGAGTTTGATTCTAAAATAATTACTGTTGAAAGTCTTCTGAAGAATTTCGAAAAATTACCTACATTTTATTCTGGATTCTTCGTCCCAGAAATAATATTAGATTAAAAATGTTTTGAAAATCCGTCCTTCTTTGACTACCATAAAGAGGTCTGAAAACAATTTACATACATAACAAACCAACAAGGATTTAACTCCAAGTTTTAGTGGTTCATTAATTTCATCATCTAAATGCTTTACTATAACCTCATGGAGCGTGATACTAAGTTATAAGGTAAGGCGTTAATAAATTATGTCTACTTTTATTTATTAGTTTTTGTTGCTTGCATGATAATTATAAGAGGGATAAAATTGCTGGTAAATTCAGTTGTGAAGATTAAGGTTTATTTTTATTTTATGTTTTTTGCTGTGTTAGTATTTTCCTGCGAATATGATACAGATAAAATATATAACAGGCATGTGGAAAAAAACCTGACTGCCCCGGATATCGAGATTACTGAACTTCATATTAACGGAGATACGGTGTTCGTATATGGCAGTACAAATTTTAACTTCAGCTTTAAAAGCAGTAACCAAAAAATAATTGGTGTTGGTTTCTCAGTCGACGGCGGGGATAGTTTGTTTGTCCAATCAGACGGCGGGCAATTCAGTTATAGAACCGGATTCCTGCCGTCAGGCATGCACATGCTGAAAATGGATCTGATTACACATTCAGGTTCATCGAGTATAGCAGATCTTCTTGGTTATGAAGGGTATCTTTTTACAAAAACATGGATTCTAATTGTCATAAATGATTACTATAGTTATGTAGATGAAGAAGTCATAAACGGTTACCTGAGATTATCTTTCCCCAGATACAAGAATGCAGATTTCAAAGAATATGAGATTAGCCGGTTTATAAGTAACGGTTATGTCGTGGTTGGACGAGTTACAATTCCCGAGTTTACCGACAGCACATATGTAGGAGAAGGAGGTAGTTATAAAATTCATGTAAATACTTTCTCAGGAGATATTCTCTATTGGGGTGAGGCAAACATTAATTCGGTGTTACCGGCACCCCCTTTTATGGCACATCTGATAGTGGTTATTTTATCTCCTGGAACAGGTGTAAATATTTCAATGCGGTTGAAAAATATTATGTAGAAATTTCAACTCCTTACCAGGGCATAGACGACATTCTTTAATAATCCGGAGGATACAATAGTAAATTTACCGGATATACATTCCGGAGATACAAAATTAATAAGGTTACAGAGTAATACCTAAAGATGGGAATTTACTTTACAAAACAGGCGATCAATACTACCGGTTTGAAAGTTTGCAGTATTTCACCGCAGGATTATAACTTAACTGATTATATGAAGAAGATTCTATTGTGTTTAATAATACTGCTTTCACCGGTTTTTCTATGGTCGCAAGGACTTAAAATCAGAATTCAGACAGGTTTGGAATTTTCCAATATGAGGGATCTCCGGATCCTCAATACCCAGTTCAAAGAAGCTGTACCCTTCAGCACAAAGCTGGTGGCTGACTTCCCTGGTTACTGGTATTATCAGCCAATGTTAAAAGTCACATCTAAAAAATTCTGTTTGGGAATGGAGTACTCTTATAACTCAACCGGCTCAAGAATATCAGGCAAGGACTATTCCGGAGAGTATAGGCTTGATATGAGGATCAACAAAAAATCACCTGGATTATCCATTGAATATTTTTTATTCTCGGAAAAAAATTTTGGTCTATGGCTCAGTTCCGGAGGAGGCTTTATGTTTACCACACTAAATATTGAGGAAAATCTTGTGGTAAACGATATTAACAATATAAACGACTGTTTCAACTTCAAATCTAAAATCTATTACTTTCAACCTGAATTTAAAATAGCCTATCCATGTAATTCACTTGAATTTGAGTTTAATGTAGCCTACCTGATTCAAATCGGTAAAGGAATTTTTCACAATGAGAAAGATAAGAACCAGACACTTGTTAATATGGTAACAGGAAATTCAATTAAACCAGGGTGGGATGGAATAAAATTAGGGGTTACTGTAAATTATATCCTGATAAAGTCAAAATCAGATAAATCAGAGACCAAATAATGATTAAGCCTTCAGGGAATAACTATCATCTACTGTTTTAGTGGAAAAGGTCCGGGAAATAACTGTCCGGGGGCAAACTTACATTAGTACTTATAATGACAGGGGTTTTTGGCAACACAAATAGTCAATATTGAAATACCAAAAAGCATTGTTACCTGGGAAATGCAAGATCCTCTGTTAGATGACCATGGCAACTGGTTACAGAGTTACTATAATATTGATAAAGGGAAATTCAAACTGGTTGCTGAAAGAACTTATGTTTATTATTAAAAGAACAGTTTGCTGAATCACATCTCTTCAGATATAACCATTAGTTAAAATGTGGGGAAATTAAATTTGACTTTACTTTCAAATTGTTATATTTCATTGAAGTTATTTGTTTACAGGTATTTAGTTATTTTTCACTAAAATCTCCAAAGAAATGAAAAAAGTTTTGTTCGGTTTTATTCATTGTAGGGATGATTACTACTTCCTGCCAGCCCAAAACAAAAGTTGCCCCTGTTGATTTAGCTGCTGCAAAAGTTGCTGTCACTGAATTATTGGATAAATTCAGTTCTGGAATGAAATCCAAAGATGCAAATGCTTTAACATCCCTTTTTACTGATGATTGTCTTATTTCGGAACTGACTCCAGGGAGTTGTTAAGCAAGGTGGATCTGGTCCAAATATGATGGTTCAAACATTTGCCGATACCTCTTTGAATATGAATTATACAATTGATAAACGTGGAAATTCGAGTGTCTAAGGATGGTAATTCAGCAATCGTCCTGGAACAAACCTTTTTAAATCTTTTAGTCAGAATATGCCAGTTCGTATTTTTTCATCTCGTGAAAGGCATTGATAATTGGCTATTTGATTTTTTCAGTATCAGTTTTATTCCAAACAATGAAGATATGACAAACTTAATAAAGCATTGGAGTAAGAGTGAGATTGCTCGCTCTCGCTGATCTAAAGAATCCTTCTCTGACCACTTTATTAGAAGGTCTGAAAAGACTTACATATCTATAAAACAACCAAGATTTAACTGCGTCCTGGAAAGCCAGTATATTTTCTCAAGCTCTGGACAATCGCACTTATCTTCCAGGTTGTTCTCAGTGATATAAATTCTTTCTTTTTAAATTGCTGAGTGAGATCAATTTCGGAATTCCTCGGGGAGAAAAAGTCAAAGACAGGTTAATGTTCATGCCGATGATGCAAATCAGGATAATGTTTATGCATGTGTTCAATTTCTTTGTGTTCATGAAGATGTGAATGTTTCAGACTTTTATCACTATCCCCCTCATGAATATGATTATGATGACCATCATCATGACTATGCAAATGAATGTGAGCCATCCCCTTATGGTAATGTGCATGCCCGTGTGAAGATAAATTTGTAAAAACTATCCCTAATACTAGGATCGAAAATGAGATCAGAACTATCAGATTTAGAGGCTCTCCAAGTAAGATCCAGGCCCCAAAAATCCCCCAGAACGGAGCTGTACTAAATAGTATCTGACCTCTTGTTGCTCCTAAGTTTTGCGCTGAAGTTACATATAGAACAATACTGATACCGTATGAAAAGACACCGATTAAAAGAGCTGCTGGAATGTAATCTAATTCAATTTGCCAATTACTTAAGACCATGCCAATAGTCAGATTCGTAATACCTCCGAAAACACCTTTAACAAAAAATGCTTGATAGTCTAGGTGATACTCCATCTATTATTGCAGAGAAATGATTGTCTAATCCCCATGAAATGCAGGCAAGTAGGATAAAGATTGCGAAACAATTCCACTGGTTGATTCCTGAGAGGAAATAATAATTCCCGCACAGAGAGTCAATAAAATTCCAATCATTGCGTAACGATCCAGATGATCTTTAAATAACAATACCCCTAAGATTGCTGTAGCTACCAGTTCCATATTCAACCAGATGGAGACAGACATTGCATTGGCTGTTTTTAACCCAATCATTAAAAACAGAGGGCCCAATATTCCACCTAAGAGGATAACTCCGCCCAAGTACATCTTCTTACCGCTTTGCCTTAATGCTTCAACTTCAATTTTTCTGTTTTTTATTACAAAGGGAAGGAAGGCTATTGCTGCCCCAAGGTATAAAAACCCAGCTAATTGAAAACTATTGAGTTGAGATAATATGATTTTACTTAATGGAGTAGCCACACCAAAAAGTAAACCAGCAAGTAATCCGATTAAGACTGATCTTATTTTCATCCTACTTCGTTCCTCGCACAAAAGAGAGTATACATCGCTATTTGCCGTTTTTCGTGCATTCCTATTTGCAAAAAATGTACATTGTTACTTACCGTTTACAAAGGTCTGAAAAAGCTTAACAAAACATGCAGTCTCCATTCAATTGATTTCTTACTACTTGTATTTTTTCTTCTTATTTACCGTCAAAAAAAGGCTACCTGCCGATAATATGTTTTATAAGACCTGCTTTTGCACTTTATTTGTATCATCTTAATACAAAATTATATGAAGAAATTAAATGTATTTCTCGTAATTGCTGGATTTCTTTCTTTCAATTGGATTATCTGAGATTCAGGCACAGACGACTCAGCCAAAACTCAATCAGGTTGAACTTTTTAAGCAATTCATCGGTGATTGGCATGCACAGTGGGCAGACACAATTTTACACTGGGAAGCTAAAGCATTTGGTTCAGGATTGGAGGCATACTATACCTATAAGATTGCAGGAAAGGACAAAATTATTTTGGAAGGCAGACAGCTTTGGGGGTACGACAGCAGACTTGACAAGTATGTTGTGGCCACATTAGAAACAAGCAAGGATATTTGGCTTCTGGCATTCTGGTTCACATCTAAGAATAAATATTTATTGACATCCCTCACTGATGTCTCCAAAGCCGATAAAGCATTTTTTAAAGTGGAAGGGGAAATAAACTCAGCAGATTCTTTTACAGAAACCTGGATTATGAATGATAAGGTAGTGGTTAAATATGACTATAAAAGGATTAAATAAGTTTCATAATTAAAAAAGAAAAGTTAATTATTCTTTTGACTGGCAACAGCCTTTTTTACTTCCTCGAGGTGAAGATATGTCGTGTGGTCATAGACAGGTTTTAATTCCCAGCTTTTATTTAGGAACTCGAAAAGCCTCCCTATTTTTACCCTGCTTATATAAACCCCAACCCTTACAAGCCAAAAAATAAAAGTTATCAGATTCTAATTTCAATGCTCTTTCAACGAGTTTCATTCCTTCATTAACATTCCGATCCTTAT